>NHFF02000007.1 GCA_002172535.2 Gammaproteobacteria bacterium TMED104
CCTTTTGGTTGGTATGTGGTTGATTATGCGGATGAACTTAAGGCTGGCGATGTAAAGTCTGTTAGGTACTTTGGCGAAGATCAGGTTTTGTTTAGAACGGAATCAGGTGAGATCTCAATGCTTGATGCCTATTGCCCACACCTTGGTGCCCATCTTGGACACGGGGGACTGGTTAATGGGGAGTGTATTGAATGCCCGTTTCATGCTTGGCAATGGCAGACTGATGGAAAAATTGGAAGTATCCCGTATGCAAAAAATATTCCTCCTAAAGCAAAAGAGACTCAAATCTATAAGTACCCAACCGTTGAAAGAAATAATCTTATCTATGCTTGGTATCATCCCAACGGGGAACAACCGCACTACGAAGTTGAAACCTATGATGAGATTGTTGATCCAGATTGGGGTGATGAATTTCAAAAATTTGAATATCACGTGGATTGCCACATTCAAGATATGGCAGAGAATGCTGTGGATGCTGCTCACTTTAAGTATGTCCATGGGGTTGTTACCTATCCAGAATTTGAAGTTAGTTATGAGGACCAAAAACGTTTCTTTGTGCAGGCAGCTAACATGGAAACACCCAGAGGAATTGTTGAAGGCAGAATCATTGGAAGATCAAATGGGCCTGGGGACAACGCAACTAAATTTGAGGGAATTTGCGATACCCTTTTGCTTGGCTCTACTACTCCTATTGAAGATGAAAAATGTATCATTCGTTTTTCTTTTTTACAGAAAAAAGTTGATGGTAAGGTCCCAGAAGGTGGAGTTGGTGCCGCAATCATTGCTGACATAAACAAACAAGTTAAAGAAGATATCCCTATTTGGGAGAACAAAAAGTTTGCTCTCAAACCTGTTCTTTGCGATATGGATGGTCCCATCGCTAAATTTAGAAGGCAATACGCAACTTTCTACGTAGATTATGATGAAGCTCAGAGAATTGCTGCTTTAAATCTTAAATAGAACTAGTCTATAGGTTCAAAATCAAATTTGCTTACGCCGCATTCAGGGCAAACCCAATCATCCGGAATTTCTTCCCATTTAGTACCCGGTGGAATGCCGTCGTCTGGATCGCCTAACTCTTCATCATAGATATATCCACAGATAACACATTCAAACTTTTTATACATTCTTAATTGCCTCTAAATCTGATTTCTCGATTGGATGTTTTGAGACTAAATAACCTGCTATTAAAAAGCAAGTTAGAGGAACATAGACATACATATTCCATAAATAATCTTTACTAGCTTGAGTATTTTCATAGCCAAGATCAACTTGAAAACCAAACACTTGCTCGAGTAAAACATAAGGAATTGCGGCAGAGGCAGCAAATCCTATCTTAGTAATGGTGGTAACGTAAGAATAGATGCTGCCACTTACATCTTGACCCTTTTGATGCTTATGCATTTCAGCAAGATCTCCAATAATTGCATTGATTAAGGGGATAGGTCCTGCAAAGGCAAAGCCATAAAAAATTACCCACATAAATAGAAAAATAATCCTTTGCTGAGTCCCTAAATTTGTAAAGAAGTCGAAGCCAATAATACTGATTAAAATAATACTGGATGCATAGAAGCAACAATAAGCAATGGACATATGTTTGGAGATCTTGATCCCAATGTATCGCCAAATTCCAAGTCCTATAAAACTAACAATAAAATAACTTAACATTGCCCTTGAAGCGTATTCCTGCAGATCAAAAATACTTGTAATAACTATAATAAATAGCGCGCCTGACAACGACTGGCTAAATGCAATCAGTAAACTAACCACAACCATTCTGTTTAGATTTTTATTTTTAAAAAATTCTTTAAAAACATTAACGCTATCTTTAAAAGTGCCTCGAATTTCTTTTGTAGAGTGATCTGGAATAGAAAATATTGCTATCAAGAATAAAACCGGAACAGAGATAAAAATAAAGTATCCTATTCCATTTACCTTAGCTTCGATGCTTGGCGTGTATATTTCTATCACTGCCGGAATTGCGATAACAATTAAGGCAGCCAACAGAGACATTACCTCCCTCAAAGTTAATAAGTTAGTGCGCTTATCGTAGTCAGGCGCCAACACAACAGACCAAGATAGATGGGTGACTACCACAAGAGTAAAACCTGCGTAAATTATAAATAATGAGATAAATAAATAAGCGCTATTAACTGACTCTTTAATCGGAAAAAATAATAAGTAGGTTGCTAACATCATCACGGGTATTGAAATAGCAATCCAATGCTTATGTTTAGTATTTGGAAGCTGAAATCTGTCAACTAAAAAACCCATGACGGGATCAGTCAAAACATCGGTAAACCTGCCAATAAAGAAAATTAACCCTACTGCGGTTAACCCTAAACCAAGCTCATTTGCATAAAACGGTAGCAGGTAAACAAAGATAGGCATTCCAGCACCCGAAATAGGCATTACCAAACTGGCATAAATCAGGTTTTGGAGTTTATTTTTCATACCAAATATATAAGGGTTTAGTTGCGTTTATTTGTATAATCATTATACGCGCCCGTAGCTCAGCTGGATAGAGTACCTGGCTACGAACCAGGCGGTCGGGAGTTCGAATCTCTCCGGGCGCGCCATTGAGAAGATCATGAAAAATTTAAGTTACTGGAAACTAAATCTGATTGTCATCTCTGGGCTGTTATCTGTTTGGTTTATTGTATCTCTCGGGTTTGGAGTCTTGTTTTCTGAGAGCATTGATCACATTCGACTGGGTGGATTTAAATTAGGTTTTTGGTTTGGCCAACAAGGTAGTCTGTTGTTCTTCCTGCTTATTATCTTTGTTTATTGCATCATCATGAATAAGCTTGATGAGAGGTTTAAAAAGTAATGTCAACACAGGGGCTAACCTATCTATTTGTGGGTCTGACATTCAGTTTGTATATTGGCATTGCAATTTGGTCAAAAGCTAAATCTACGAATGATTTTTATGTGGCTGGAAAAGGAGTCAATCCAATAGCTAATGGTATGGCAACTGCTGCGGATTGGATGTCAGCAGCATCATTTCTATCAATGGCCGGACTGATTGCCTTTATGGGCAGAGATGGCTCCGTTTATTTAATGGGTTGGACAGGGGGCTATGTCCTTTTAGCTTTGTTATTAGCTCCATATTTAAGAAAGTTTGGTCAATACACTGTTCCAGATTTCATTGGGACTCGATACTATTCAAACATTGCACGATTGGTTGGTGTGCTTTGCTTGATAGTTATTTCATTTACCTATATCGCGGGTCAAATGCGAGGCGTTGGTATTGTTTTTTCAAGATTTCTTGAAGTAGATATTAATCTTGGAGTAATTATTGGAATGGCAATTGTTTTCTTTTATGCAGTTTTAGGAGGCATGAAAGGAATAACCTATACCCAGGTTGCGCAATATTGTGTACTTATTTTTGCCTATTTAGTTCCAGCCATCTTTGTATCGATTTTAATGACCAGTAATCCTAATCCTGCATTAGGTTTTGGGGATACGCTAACTGGAAGCTCAGTCTACTTATTGGATAAGCTTGATCAAATCTCAATTGATTTGGGTTTTGGTGCTTATACCGAGTTCAAAAAATCTACCATAGATATATTCTGCATAACCGCCGCACTTATGATTGGTACTGCTGGATTGCCGCATGTAATTGTTAGATTCTTTACTGTGCCTAGCATAAAAGATGCNCGTAAATCAGCTGGTTATGCATTATTATTTATTACAATTCTATACCTTACAGCTCCTGCTGTTGCTGCGTTTGCAAGAGTTAATCTAGTGGAATCTATCCAAGATCAATCCTATGAGACTACACCTGCGTGGTTTAAAAATTGGGAAGAAATAGGCCTCATCGCATGGCAGGATAAAAATGATGACAATAAGATCACTTACGCCAGCGGAGATGCTTTTGTACCTGCAAAACCAGTTTTTAAAAATTCTTCAGATGAGGGCCCAAGACCTATTACAAACAGGCCTAATGAACTGACTGAAAATGAAGTTTATATTGATAGAGATATTGTTGTATTGGCAAGTCCTGAGATAGCAAACTTACCAGGCTGGGTTATTGCTCTGGTAGCCGCAGGGGGATTGGCTGCTGCCCTATCAACAGCAGCGGGCTTATTGTTGGTAATCTCTTCAGCAATTTCTCATGATCTCTTAAAAAAAGTTGTGATGCCTAAGATCAGCGATAAACAAGAATTATTTTTTGCAAGACTCTCTGCTGGTGTTGCTGTATTAATTGCTGGATTATTTGGCATTTACCCTCCTGCATTTGTTGCACAAGTAGTCGCTCTGGCCTTTGGCATAGCTGCAGCTACAATATTTCCAGCATTATTTCTTGGAATATTCACATCTTGGGTAACTCGCGAAGGATCCATCTTGGGTATGTTAAGTGGTTTACTATTCACAATGACTTACATCATCTACTTTAAGTTTATCTTTACTGATCTAAATAATCCCGATTATTGGTTATTTGGAATATCTCCTGAAGGAATTGGGGTCATAGGAATGTGTATAAATTTTATTGTTGCAATGTTTGTCAGCAAAATAACTTTATCGCCCCCAAAAGAAGTAACTGAATTAGTTAGAGAAATAAGAAAGCCCTAAGTTAAAGATCTTCCAGGATAAAGTAAGCAGCACCTGAGACCATACCAGCATTGTCATGTCCCACATTCTTAATAATTTGATATTGCCATCTGAATGGCATTTTTAGCTCTTCAGCATACGAGACCAAGTTTAGAAAGAATGTTTCTCCACGTACTAACCTATTCTTACCTTGAGCTCGAGCATCTTTGAGGCTTCTAAAATTCCTCTCTGTATCATTTTCACCTACATAAAGTGCGACTTTAGTACGTAAAACTCTTTTGATTTCTTCATCATCCAACTCTATATCCCTGAGGCCAAATGGATATAAATTTTGATTCATAAATGTGTAAAATCCTGCGTTAGCTAAAACAGCCTTATCGATTCGTGAATCATTCGAAAACAATAAATATCTTTGCACAAACTGTGCACCCCCTGAGTGACCATAAATTCTGTATTTATCATTTCTAATGTTGTACTTACTGCTAATTATCTCAAAAATATCCCCTAGAGCATTATCAATATTTGGTGTGCCAGCAGGAAGTTTTTTTCCATCAATTGCAGAACGATTTAGGAAGGCATAGTGTGGGTAAGACTCTATAGAAAATTTGGGTGCTACTGCAATTAAGTTTTTTTCTTGGATGTGTGGCAGAAAGTCTTCTAAGTAGCCCTCAGCAGTTCTAGAAGCCCCATGAATAATAAATAAGACCATGGTTTCGTTATTTACTTTTTCAGGTAATGAATAAAANACTTCAATATCAGGTTTNTCNGNNTAAANNAAAGTNGATTGATNAATCTCNCNNNCNCTAAAATNNAAGCTTANNAATAAGAAGAAAAATGAAATNAAATTAAGCTTAATGATTTTCATGTTTTTCAGCGGGCTTGCACTTCCCTCTTTCCCAATCGTTTTCATTGCAATCATAAATTATTCTTCCATGATCCTTTAGCAAGAAATCTAAAATCTGATGAGCATGAGTTCCAAAACCAAGCGATGGATCATCCTGTAACTGATTTAATGGGATCGTGTAAGATGACCAATCTTTTGGGGCTCTCCATCCTGGTGGAGGTACTAATTGGGCTCGAGTACCGCTGATTGGATGCAGGGCCCTCCATTTTCTAATTTTTTCTGCCATTTCTCTTACAAGCGAGGGGTATTTTTCAGCTAAATTGTTGTATTCATTAGGATCATCTTGAATATTAAATAATTTATTCTCAACATTTACCTCTAAGAGAGAAGATGAAATTATTTGTACCAGTTTGAACTGCTCATTGAATACAGTTGTATGGAATTCACCATAATTTGGAGTTTCTGAGGCAAAGAAAATATCGTCTTTAAGTTTAATTCTTTTATTTTCAGCGATTGCCGGCCACATATTTCTTCCATTTATTTCTTTAGATACATTCATGTTTACCTTGGCAGCGCTACTTAATGTAGGAAAGATATCCATAACAGTCATGACTTGATCCATATTTGAATTTTGCTTGATAACGCCTTTCCATTTCATTGCAGCAATAACTCTAATACCTCCCTCATAAGTATCGCCTTTACCGCCTCTGAGAGGAAAATTATCTGCTCCCCCACCAGCATATGCTGCTCCGCCATTATCCGAACTAAACAAAATTAAGGTTTCCTCTTCAATCCCCTCATCTTCAAGTGTCTTGAGAACTTGACCAATTGCTTGATCTAAAGCATCAACAACAGCAGCAAACATTGGTCTAGCTGATACTCCTAATATATTGACGCGTCTGGTTCTATCGATAACCTCACTTCTAGTTAACTCTCTTTTATCTTCAAGGTCTTTATACTTTTTAACCAGATCTTCAGGAGCCTCTAGTGGAGTATGAGGGGCTAAAAAAGGCATATAAAGAAAGAAAGGTTTATCTTTATTTCTTTCCCTGATCCATCGTGAAGCTTCATTAGCTAATAAATAAGTTTCATACCCTTCATCGTTAATTGTTATACCATTTCTTTGAAAATCAGCACCTCCTTGATTCGCAAATGGTGGGAAATATCCTACCTCGGTATGAAGATGACCATAAAAATCATCAAAGCCACGATAATTTGGATGAAAGACTGCTTGTGAATGCCCTAAATGCCACTTGCCTACAATTGCAGTCTGGTAGCCGTCAGCTTGAAAAGACTGTGGCATAAAATGCTCATCTGGATGAATGCCATTATTCATCCACGGCATAATTACCCCATAAGCCACACCCAGTCTCATTGGATCTCTTCCGGTCATAAGAGCGGCCCTTGTTGGGCTGCATATTGGAGTTGCATAAAATCTATCAAGTGACATGCCTTCTTGAAATAAAGAATCGATGTTGGGAGTATCGAACGGAGCTCCTCTTAATGAAATATCAGCCCAACCAAGATCATCAACAAGAAATATAATTACATTCGGCTTTGATTCTGCTTCTAAATTAAAAACAATGAAAGAAAAGGTTAATAAAAATGTTTGTAGTAATGTTTTCATAAAGAAAGCTTTTTTCTAGTTACAATATTATCCTATAACTTTTTTAAAAAAGCCTTTAATGAGTTCAAAAACTGATATAGCTAAACTAATCGAAAAAATTCATCAATCACCCTTAAAGCTAGTGGTTGTCTCAAGTGGAGGCGGAACTGATGCGATTGCTTCCTTGCTCAAAGTTCCAGGAGCCTCCAAAACCGTTCTTGAAAGCTACATTCCGTATGCAAGAGAGTCGTTGGCACATTACTTACTTAAAGAACCCGATCAGTATTGTTCTCTAGATACAACTTTAAGCATGGCAGCAAAAGCCTATAGTGCAGCTAAAAAAATCGATACGAAAACAAATATTGATAAATTAGTGGGTATTGGAATAACTGCATCATTTGCTACTACATATGAAAAAAAAGGTGAGCATAGGTTCTATATTGCTCTACAAACAAGAGATTATTCAAGAAGCATTGAATGCGTGATCTTAAAGGGAACAAGATCTCGTGAGGAAGAAGAGCAATTGGTTACAGAGTACTTTGTTAATTTACTAGCTGAAACTATACAGTTACCCTTTGCTTATCCTGATCATGAAGAGAAGCCAGTTTTTAAGAAAGTTGAAGCAGATGAGTCATGGATAAACTTAGTAAATGGTGATCTTGATTTTGTTTCCTCAACCATGAGAGTGCCTGAACTTATTTTTCCAGGAGCATTTAACCCACTGCATTCTGGCCACATTGCTATGAAAGACCTCGCTGAAAAGAAAACAGGTATGGAGGTTTCATTTGAGATATGTATTCAAAATGCTGACAAGCCACCTCTTAGCTATCATGAAATCAAAAGAACCATTGATCAGTTTTCAAATGGAGAAAATTGGGTTATGACTAAGGCTGGGATGTTTTTTGATAAATCAAGTATGTTTCCTAATAGCGTCTTTATTATCGGTGCAGATACTTTGGTCAGAATATTAGATGAAAAATTTTATAAAAATAGAAAAGACATGCTTGATAAATTAGATCTATTTAATTCACACAATATAAATTTCTTAGTGTTTGGAAGAAAAGTTAATTCTAAGTTTATTTCTCTTAAAAATGTATCTTTACCCGAACACATAGAAAAAAGATTTACTGGATTTGATGAAGAAATATTTAGAGACGATATATCATCGACCATACTTAGGTTAGAATCGCAGTAAGTAGTAATTCATTAACTGGGGGGTTTATGAAGGGATTTTTACCGGAACAGCAACCATCAAAAATATATTCTATTAACAATAATTCTCTAAACCTATTAACAGATTTAGCCAGTGATCTTCCAAAGCTTTTATTGACAGGTCAGCTACAAAACAAAATTAATCGACTTAAGGACAATGAATTAGAAATCAGTGAGTTGTTAATAAATAGAAAGCCATCTGACATTAATCTTGCAATGCGACATTTAAGCTTCATAGCACATGGATATATTTGGGGTAATGTAGAGCCTCACGATTTGCTTCCCAAAGTAATTTCTAAACCATGGGTTCAAGTTGCAAATGAGCTTGGAAGACCCCCCGTTCTAAGCTATGCGTCTTAATGCTTGGACAATTGGTACGAAATAGATGCCGATGAAGAGATTAGCCTTGAAAATGTTGCACTGTTAAATAATTTTTTAGGAGGGGTTGATGAAGATTGGTTTGTTACCATTCATGTGGCTATAGAAAATCAAGCCTCAGGAGCTATTGAAGCATGCATGGAAATGATGGAATTTAATTCAGAGACATTAGAATCCGAAATCAAAAAACAATTAAAAAATATTCTAAAATCAATGATTGGTGTAAATAATATTTTTTCAAGAATGCCAGAAAAATGTGATCCATATGTTTACTATCACCGTGTAAGGCCCTTTATTTTCGGATCCAAAGACAACCCTGATTTAAAATCAGGACTAAAATATGAAGGTGAATTTAAAGGAAAACCTCAGTTTTTTAGAGGAGAAACAGGTGCACAAAGCAGCATTATTCCTGCCCTAGATGCAGCGCTTGGAGTAAAACACTCAAACGATAGTCTTAGACACTATTTAAATGAAATGCGTGACTACATGCCTCCAAAGCATAATCAATTCATTAAAAATCTTGAATCAAAATCAAATACAAGAAATTTAATTAAAGATTCAACTAAGTTACAAAAGATATATGATAATTGTCTTGAGGAAATAAGAAAATTCAGGAGTATGCACTTAGAATATGCTGGAACATACATTCATCAACAATCTCAACTTAAAAATCCATTTGGTAGAGGTGGTTCTACCATCACAGGGACAGGTGGCACACCTTTTATGAAGTATTTAAAAAAGCATCGTGATGAAAGTGAGAAGACTAAATTTAAAAAATAAATTACTTTGAATGCGGTGGAAGTTTTGCCTCTACAAACCACTCATGCACTCGTTTTACAGGATTAAACTTCTTAATTCTTAATTTTTGATTTTCAATAACAAGTTTCTTAGTCTTAACTGCTAAATAGTGATAAGTGTGGCTATCCCTAGATTCACTTTCAGGGATTAAATAAACTTTAGTTTGTTTTTTTTTAGAGTCTGCCATATTGCGAGGATTATACCTAATTGTTACTAATTGCAAAGATTTTTTTTGAATAAAAAAAGTATTTTTATATGAACTTATACACTAAAATGCTTTTTCAAAACTATCATGTATTCTAATAAAAAACTTAGTGTTAAATTAATGCTTAGCCTTGCATGGGCAGGATTATGTTTTGCGAATGAACCGCTAATCGATGGAGTTCTTGAGGATAATGAGTGGGCTGATGCAACTATTTATGAGCTTGAATTTGAGGTTAGTCCAGCTAGAAATGCACCTGCTCTATTAAAAACTTTCGCTTATGTAAAACACGATGATGATAATTTGTACATAGCTTTTAAGGCTTATGGAGATAAAGAAAAAATTAGAGCGACCATTAGATCTAGAGACACTGCCTGGATGGAAGATTATGTTGGCGTAGTAATAGATACTTTTGGGGATGATAGGTATGCAATTTCTATGGGAATGAATGCCCTTGGGTCACAGCTTGATCTCAAACAAACACCCGGCGATCGGGATGAGGATTCATCATGGAATATCTTATTTTTTGGAGAAACTAGTTTTACTGACTACGGATACAGTGCTGAATTTTCTATTCCATTTGCTGAGCTAAGATATCCTGATGAGGTGGTTCAAACCTGGTCAATTGGATTTATTAGAAAATCATTCGAACCTGGAACGCAAACAATTTTTGCAGATTTTACTGTCTATGCTCAAGATCAGTGCTTTTTTTGTGCGACTGATGAGACCTATGTTATTCAAGATCTTGAAGAGACCAACAGAAATTACATTTATCCTTATGTAACCCTTAATCAGAAAGCTGACCGCCCCATACAAAACCTTAAATACGAAAATCCTGATTATGAAATTGGTGTCAGTGGTCTGCTGGACCTTGATGAGAATAACTCTATTGAATACACAATTAATCCAGACTTTTCTCAGGTTGAAGCTGATGCCGCTCAGGTTCTTGTTAATGAAACTTTTGCTGTTTCATTGGAAGAAAAGAGAACTTTTTTCCTTGAGGGCACTGACCTGCTGGATACCGACTTGGATACTGTATACACAAGATCAATTAACAGTCCATTGAATGCAATAAAATTTATAAACCAAGGTGACGAGTCCTCAACTCTATTTTTGCGTGCACAAGATTCAGCAAGTCCCTATCTTGCAGGTGGATTATATAAATCATACTCAGGTGATGCAGGCAAAAGTGAGGTTAGTATTTTAAGGAGCGTCCGAAATTTCGAGAACCAATCTAATATTGGAATATTAATGACCAATCGAGACTATCATCGGGGTGGTCATGGTCGGGTAGTCGAGGTTGATGGGAATTTACGATTTAGAGATATCTATAATCTTCAATTTGATTTTGCTAAATCCTATACACAAGAATCTCAAGATAATTTTCTGGATACTTCAGACTCCTTAAATGGAATTACCTATGCGATGGATGGCGAGAATTTTAGAGGAGATGCAAAAAATATTCGGTTTCGAAGAGAAGCCGAAGGCAATACATGGGGCGTAAGACTTGAAGAAATCTCCCCAAATTTTAGGGCTGATGTTGGTTTTGTAAGACAAACTGGTTTTAAAAACTTAAACCTTTGGCATTCAAGACAATATAGATCAAATAATTTTTTTAGACTTTTAAGTCCCAGAATCATTCTTAGAGAACGATCAGACTTTGAGGGAAATGAAATTCAAGACATGATGGAAATTGGTGCAAGGTTTGAAACAGCAATTAATTTGAGGGGTAATATTGAGAGAAAAATCTTTCGAAAAGAGCAGTTTAAAACATTCACTTTTAAAGAGGATCAAGTAAGAGATTCTATTTGGTTTGGGTATTCACCCAGCGAATTTTGGGGAATTAATTTTAACGCAGATATTGGAGATCGAATTGCCTATAATGAAGAGATCCCTCTAATTGGTGATCAAAAAAATTACACATTTTTTCTTGCAATTAAGCCATCAGATAATTTATCAATTTATTTCAATAAGAGAAAAATTCAACTAACAAATAAAGAGACAGGTGAAGATTTTTTTAATGGTAATGTTGATCGAATAACAACAACTTACTCGTTTAGTAATGATCTATCATTTAAAGTAAATATTGAATCAAATGACTTTTCAGACGATTACTACCTCGAGTCTCTATTTAAATGGAGCCCCGATCCTTATACGATATTCTATGCAGGTAGCTCTCAATTTTTTAATGATGGGGAGCCAGGCGGTAGCCTACAATTATTTACCTCACAGATCTATCTAAAGTTTCAATACTTCTATCAAGGTTAGATTAGCAACCTTTGATACTTCTTCCGGAGAAGTTGGATTTTATCTTCACAGTATGAATCTTAAAGTTGCCAGCTTGTGGGGAGAGGAACATTGATCTGATGGTTAGCTTAGATCGATCAAAACCCTGCTTATCAAAACATGAAAATGGAATATTTTTTGTCTCCCAGTCACCAGAGAACTCACCCAAATCCACAGTTGCCTGACAGGAATCTCCACATCCAACATTTAAATAAATCGGTATCGAGCTGTCAGAGCTCATAACCACTTCAACATAAGGATTCTCAAGATAAACTAAATTAAGAGGTTCTCCAGTTATTCCAAAGCCTGAGAGACCATTTTCTAGGTATTCAATTAATTTACTGTCGTCCTGCTTTTTGTATTGAAATAAAGATGTTTTAACTGAACCATTTTCCATCGTAAATGGATTTTCCTCGATAAATTCAACTTTCCCCCTGCTTGAAATAAATTCCTTATTAGCATCAAGTGCTTGACCTCTAAAGATTTCAAATTCCTTAGGCAAGTTATCCTCATCCATTACAGGTATGTATGGCACATTTACTTTTGAGGAATAATCTAGTCCATACCCAAAAGGAAAAAGTGGATCATAATTATCATCGCCCACATTTAACGTTGACTGAAACTTATTTTTTGGCCATGAAAACGTGAGTCTTCCTAGAAAATCAGAATTCACCTTACCGTCTCTTTTAAATATGACTTCTGAAATTCCATCAACCTCAGAACCTGGTAACCATGCAGCAACAAATGCATCTGAAAGATTTAAATATTTATTTACAACCAAAGGTCTTCCACTAATAAATATTGAAAGCACAGGAATATTATCTGTGGATACTTTTTCAAGTGCTTTTAAGTGCCCAGATTCGTTTGACTTGAAATCAACATTAGGAATATCGCCAAAACCCTCTGCATAGGGCTCCTCTCCAAAAACACTTATCACAACATCTGGCTTTTCATCAAACTTACCATTTTTAGAAAATTCAACTGTTCCTCCAGCGTCTTTTACAAAGGCCTGAATACTTTGATAGATTGACCTTACATTTGGAAAGTCTGAATTCTTATTATTTTTTCCTTGCCAATCAAGAGTCCAACCACCGGTTTGATATCTAATCTCCTGAGCTGCTGCACCAATAACACCAATCTTCAGGCTAGGATTGAGAGGCAAAAGATTATTGTTATTTTTAAGCAAAACCAATGATTCTCTAACCGCCTGTCTTGCAATATCTCTATGAGAATCTTTTCCTAGATAATTATCTTGAAATTCGTGAGGCTTCCTACCTTCAAATAATCCCAAGCGAAGCTTTACTTCTAAAATTTTTCTAACGGCATTATCAAGTCTTTCAGCTGAAATCTCTCCCGAGTTTACCTGTCTAATTAGGTTCCTATGAAGATTTTTCCAACTATCGGGTGCCATGTAGATATCAACACCTGCATTGAATGCCTCTGGACAGCTCTCATTTGAACACCCCTTAACCTGACCATGACCATTCCAATCCCCAACAATAAAACCATCAAAGTCCATTTCATCTTTAAGCAAGTCAGTTAGTAAACTCTTATCACCATGCAATTTCTTACCCTGGAATGAGTTAAAACTAGACATGATGGTTTGAGTGCAAGCATCAATTGCTGGTGTATATGGAGAAACATGCAAATAATAAAACTCATCTTTTGAAAGCCTCACATCACCCTGATCAATACCATCAAAGGTTCCACCATCACCTGCAAAGTGCTTTGATGTAGCTAAAATATGGTTCTCATCTAAGAATTCATCGCTCTCTCCCTGCAAACCTTTTACAAAAGCACTTCCAAGCTGACCAACTAACTCAGGCTCTTCAGCAAAACCCTCGTAAGTTCTTCCCCATCTATCGTTTCTTGGAACAGATAGCGCAGGTGCAAACGTCCATACGACTCCAGTTGATAAAACCTCCAATGCAACAGCAGATCCAATTTGTTTCATTAGTTCAGGATTCCTTGTAGCTCCAAGACCAATATTATGAGGAAATATTGTTGCTCCAATTAAGTTATTATGCCCGTGGACTGCATCCGTACCCCAAATAAACGGTATCTTTACTCCACCAACACTCGGGGATGCTTCATAGAAAGCTTTAGAAAGCTCTTTCCATTGATCAGCGGATGCATATTGATTCTTATTAGGTGAGGTATTACCGCCATTTAATACAGAGCCCAATCGATACCTTTCTAAGTCCCTAGGAGTTACAAAATCCAGGTCTCCTTGAACTATTTGGCCAACTTTATCCTCAACCGTCATTTTATTAATCAGTGAATTTATAAAGATTTTATCTTCGTTGGATGTATCAAAGCATTTATCTGCAAGAACAACCCCTGAAACAAAGGTTAATAAAAATAATTTTCTTAAATTCATAAATTCCTCTCTTATAAAAAAACAAAGCGCTAAAAAGCGCTTTATTAGTTTAAAGTAAGTTCAATCTTACCAATAATAGCCTACTCTGATTCCGTATTGTCTTGGAGCTGAGTAAGAACCTCTTGGTTGACCAGCTTCAACAGCTCTAAACCAAGCAATCTCCTCATCTTCAAGGTTATATACAAAAGCCTGAGCATACCAGCTTGCATTGCCAGCTGGTCTGTAGGTAAGAACAAAATCAATCATGTGCCATGAGTCTCTGTTATCACCGAACTGCTCAACCGGATCAGCAAAGTATCCTGGAAGATCAACATAATCTCCATTGCCTGAGAAACCAGTACCATAACCACCAGCATCGTTAACATGCTTGTCGGCATTCCATATTGAAAGGTAGTCTTCTGATTGCCAATGAACTTTAACAGTTGGAACTAGCTGACCGTAAGCACCAAGGTTGAATGTATGCTCGTAGTTAAGAGTTACAGCAACATTAGGTGAGTATGGAGCTTCATTGCCCTTCAAGTTCACAGCATTTTCAGGAACATTTGCAATGGATTGTGCATAGTCTGCTCTGCCAAATTGAGCATCTTGAGCGTAATACCACTGAGTAATGTAGTCATCAGCTACTTCTGTGTCCATGAAAGTAGCCCAACCTGAAAGTCTACCGCCTTCATAGGCAATCCAATCAAACTCTAATTCGAGTCCACTCATTTCTTGCTTACCAAAGTTTTGAGTACCCCAAATAGTTACAATATTTTGAACTTCTTCAACTTGCTCAGTCTCTCTGTTGTATTCGGTAGCAGTCACAACATCCACGGGGACGTTACCTGTGAACTGTTTACCGTCATATTCTGTAAAGTAATAGTTAGCTGAAAAATTAAGAGTATTATTTAAGAATCTTCCCTTATAACCAATTTCAGCTGTAATGGCTTCTTCTGGGCCATAAGATGTATTCACAACTGAACCAGGCCCTTCAGGATGAAGCGTTGTTTCACCTCTTACATATACGTCTGTAATACTTCCTGATTTAAAACCTGTTGCAACATAACCATAAAGAAAAGCGTTGTCACTTACATCATAATCAAGGCCTAGTCTCCAGTCAGTGCTGTCGTAACTTGCAGCAACATCATTTGATGTGCTTTGAACCATACAGCCAGTTCCACCAAAGTAAGGACCGCCACCGTATGGGCCGCCGCCAGCTTCACAATTAACACCAGCATATTGGCCACCTGCTATGTGAAAATTAGGAGCTAGAGCATTTAGGTTTGGCAAGAAAGAGAATCTGTTGCCCCAAATTTCTGTTGATGGAAAACAGCTATTCCAAACTGAACATGACCAGTTTTTCCCGCCAACATCAGATTTTTCATCTTCTGTGTACCTAATACCAATGGTTCCAAATAACTTGTCATTGATTTTATAGGTTGCTTGACCAAAAACTGCTGTAGATTCAATCTCTCTGTTAGGTTGATCAAAAATGTCATCACCATTGAATGTTGCTGAGAAAAAGGCAAGCATATCGTTATCTTCTTTCATGTAGAAAGCACCAATAACCCATGCAAGGTCTTCAGATTTATTTTTTAATTCCACATCAAGAACTTTTGACTTAGCTGTATAGTCCTCGATTACAAAAGTCATGTTGTAGCCAGCATTTGCTGCGCCATCGATATCAAACTGTGAGTATTGATCTAATACTTGGCTACCTAATTTCGCACTTAGTTCATAGTCCCCAAGATCTTTGTTATAGATAACTCTTAGTGAGTCAATGTTCATTGAAACTTTTCCTGGAACGTTGACATACGCTGTATATCTATCTTCTGTTCCTTGGAGGTCGGTACAGGTATTTGCTGGATAAACCGCTGGATCTCCCATCAATCTTCCGGTTCTATTTCTCATCTGTTCACAAGAATATACATTAGTCCAACCGGCACCATCATCGTTGTACCTCTCAACCGAAACGTTTAAATCACTTGTTTCATCAATCACATAAAGTGAAGATAATCTGAATGCGCTGTTATCAATATTGTTATAAAAATCTTCAGGATCAGCCTTTACTTTAGTCTGGGGAAGACCTAACTGCCAACCTGGATCAGCCCAGCATCCAGCTTGCCAACTTTGACAACCAAGATACCACTGATAATCAGTACCAGTGACTTTCTGCGATTGATCTGTAATAGGAGTGTATTGTGCTCTGACACTATCTGGTACCCATCTCCAATCTGGCTGAGAACCATCATAATAACCAGTTAAATATGAATCTTTAGTTTCATCCATAAAAGCAAATCTAAGAGCAAATCTATCATTAACTGGAAGGTTATAGTGGCCTCTGATTGCTTCTTGATTGAACCTACCTCTTTCCAAAGTTACCGAACCACCTTGAACTTCTAAATTTGGTTTAGCAGTAATAATGTTTAAGGTTCCAACAATAGAGTTTCTACCATATAAAGTCCCTTGAGGCCCTCTAAGTAATTCAGCTCTCTCTAAGTCAAACATCAAAGCTGCAGCAGCTTGAGGCCGCGGAGAATAGATACCATCAACGTGAATACCAACAGCAGGGTCACCCACCTCAGTTACGTTATTAGATCTTACACCCCTTAGTGTAATGATAGGTGCATTAGTATCTGTAGAATTTTGGATTGATAGACCAGGAATTGCATAGCTTAAATCTTTAATATTAGATAAGCCGAATTTAACCAGATCTTCATCCGTAATTGCCGAAATAGCAAGCGGAGTATCCATAATGTCTGTTTCTCTTCTAGTTGCAGTAACCACAACGGTTTCAATCTCATCTGCAGCTTCATCTGAAGCTGTATCTTGAGCAAAAACTTGTGGAACTAATAGAAGAAAAACACCAAAAAGTGTGGTTATTTTTCTAAAACTCATATTCTTTTCCCCTGAATAATGACAATGTTGTCATAAAATTATATCATTTTATTAAAGTGCATGTAAGTAAGTTATAACTACTGCGCCAGATTATTTAGCTTCTTAACTTATCTGATAAAAAAGCTAAATTTCCATGCAAGCAAGTCATCTGTTTCTGAATAATCCCTACAGGAATTTCAGATAATAAATCGACATGCATTGATCTCCTATTTCTTAAAAAATTCTTCATAAAATTTTCAGAGTAAATAAATTCTTGAAGCGACCTGGCTAGGCCTCCAGCTAGAAAAATTCCTTTTCCAGGCAAATAAGTCAGAGCTAATTCTGATAAGAAATATGCCATTGAGTCAATAAATAGCTCAATTGTTTCTTTGGCAAATCTATCTTTATCTCTGCATAGCTCAATAATTTCTTCAGGTGATTTATTGTCTGAAGCTAGATGAGAATAAATTCTCTCAATACCCTTTCCTGAAATTAAATCTTCAACAACATTAAAACTATTAGGATCATCTATATCAATACATTTTAATAGGCCACTTAACATACTGTTTGTATTTCCTACCTCAGTTGGGAGAACCAAATTATCATCTATTACAATTGCAGCACCTAAACCAGTACCTGGGCCAATCATCAAGGCTACATTATTAAATGAGGAACCATCGTTTATGAAATTTATATCTTTGTTATTAAATAGTCTTAGACTATGACCAATTGATTCCCAGTCATTAAGTATTTCACAAGTATCAATATCAAGTTTATTTAGAATGTCTTGCTCATTAATTTTAAAATCTCGATTTGTCATAGTGATCGAATTATTAAATTTTGGTCCTGCAACTGATATTACTAAATGCCTAACATCAGGATCTTCACTTAAATATGCTTTTACTAAGGAATCAAAATCCTTTAAACAGCTAATACTTTTTTTAAGTGGATCATGCAGTTTTTTATCACCAATATAAGCTTTGCATGTCCTTATGTTGGTTCCACCAATATCAATAAGTAGAGCCTTTTCTTTACTATTTTTAGTTGGATTAATTACCATAAAAGTAAATAAATTATGAACAGAATTAAAATAATTAATCCTGTTCCAATGTTAAAAGAACTTTCAGTTTTAAAACTCATCCCATTAATGTCAATTGCTTTCTCTTGATTTCGATAGCCTTGCAGANGNGCTGTCATATANCAACTNAATCCAGANANAATNAATACTACNCCCATNCTATGAATGAANGGATANTCNGGAAATANCAANAAAATNCNCAAAGATAGAAAAAGTGAAACGATNGCAGCAACAAGAACACTTAAAGTGGTAGCTTTTTTCCAAAACAATGCAACTAAAAATATAACTAAAATTCCAGGTGTAAAAAACCCTGTGAAATTTTGGATGTATTGAAATGCTGATTCCATANTTCCCAACAAGGGTTGNGCNCAAAAAACNGCAATAACAAGAGAAACCCATGCAACATTTCTTCCAATATTCACNAGCCTTTGCTCAGATNCCTTTTTGNATGCAAAACTTCTATATACATCCATGGTAAAAATTGTACTAATACTGTTTGTCATNGATGCTAANGAAGAGACTATTGCAGCAACTAATGCTGCAAATGTTAATCCTAAAATCCCATTTGGCAANAACGACATCATCATTGGGTAGGCTTGATCAGATTTTTCAAGATCAGGATAGATAATTACTGCACAGATTCCGGGTAAAACAACAACNAGAGGCATAAGTATTTTTAAAAATGCTGCAAACATAACGCCCTTTTGAGCCTCAGNCAANGATTTAGCACCTAGTGCCCTTTGAGTTATGTACTGATTAAAACCCCAGTATGCAAAATGGGCAATCCANAATCCTCCAACAAGAACCCAAACTCCTGGTAGGTCACTATAAGCTGGGTTATCCTTAGAAAGAATCATATCGAATTTTTCAGGAATTCTTGCATAAACCTCTGAAAAACCTGCGATAAAACCNTGATTATCTGAGATCTGAACCAGTGCAATGTAGGAAACGGCTAGTCCACCAAAAATAAGAAGAGCTACCTGAATAATGTCCGTCATAGCAACTGCCCTTAATCCACCCCATAAAGAGTAAGCNAGTGACAAAGAAGCTAAAAAAACTAAACCATAAAATAAGTCCAATCCTGTTAACGAATTAATTGCCAAAGACCCCAACCATAGAACACTGGTTAAATTTATAAAAATATAAACNGCAAGCCAAAAGAATGANAAAACTAGACTGACACGCTTATCAAAACGCTGCTCAAGGAATTGAGGCATGGTATAGATTNTTTTCTCTAAAAATAATGGTAGGAAATATTTAGCCATNACAATTAAAGCAATTGCAGCAGTNAACTCATAAGTGGCAATAGCCATNCCNACAACAAAGCCTTGACCAGACATTCCAATAATCTGCTCTGCAGATATATTTGCAGCAATTAATGAAGCTCCAATAGCCCACCATGGCAGTGATCTTCCAGCCAAAAAGTAATCTTCAGANGTCTTTACTGATCCCGAAACTCCTCTAGATACATACTGAGCNATTGAAATAATNACTACGCAATATATGCCAAGAATTANAAAATCTAAGTTGTTAAAGTACAAATTNCATCCTTAAAAAACGATATAAAATAGATATCGTTGTCAAAGTATGTAAATTAGCATTAAATAGTATGATTAACAACGTAATGNAAAAATAATGTCGGTNACCATAAAAGATGTATCNAATCANGCAAGTGTCTCAATTAAGACCGTATCAAGAGTTATTAATAATGAAAAAAATGTTGCAGAAGCAACGAAATCNAAAGTNTTAGCATCTATTAAAAAGCTNGGTTTTAANCCAAATAAAAGTGCACAAAGCCTAAGATCAAAAAGATCTTATATGATTGCTTTGTTGTATGACAANCCAAATAAATCTTATCTAGCTGACATTCAAAATGGAATTCTTCAANTCTGTAAAAAAACAGGATATAACTTAGTTCTTCAAGAATGNGACTATGAAAATAAAAACCTTTCAAATTCAATNATTAATTTTGTAGAAGATTTTAAAATTGATGGTCTTNTAGTGACTCCTCCTCTTAGTGATATGGATGATTTTCTTAACAACTTGGAGCATGCGAATATCNNCTACTCNATTATTGCTCCAAGTACCAAGAAAGTTTCNTCACCATATGTATCCTCAAATGATTATGATGCAAGTTATGAAATGACTGAAAAAATTATTAGTCTTGGTCATAANAAAATTGGTTTCGTNAAAGGNCATNNAATGCACTCAGCATCAAGNCTAAGATTTNATGGATTTATTAATGCGATGNATGATTATTCACTTGAGTAGAAATTTTGATTGGATTATTCAGGGNGATTTCTCATTTGAATCTGGTTTTCAAGCTGGNGAAAANATATTNTCATCATCTGAACANCCAACTGCTATNTTTGCCAGNAATGATTCAATGGCAGCAGGAGTTATGAAGTCAGCTCAAATGAAAAANATTCTTATTCCCGAAAAGCTTTCTATTGTAGGTTTTGATGATTCACCAACAGCAGANCAAGTATGGCCNTCTTTATCTACCGTAAAACAACCTGTTATCGAGATGGCTCTTCATGCAGCAAAATTACTNATNGGTNAGTTTGATGGATTAACTGAAGAAACTGTNTCTAAGGAATTTAAATCAGAAATAATTATAAGAGAGTCTCTTAAAAATTTAAATTAGAGGGATTAATGATTGATTGTTTAGAAAAATTTAACCAAAAAAAACAGAGCCGAGGCTCTGTCTTCTAATCCGAGTTTCGAAGGGGTCTTAAGTGAGATTCTCTTAAGCTCCTTGAGGATTCTCTCTTTTCCTCTTGGTGGGTTATAAAGCTATTTTTTATCGTTAACTCTTTATAACGCTTTCGCCCTTCGGACTCTTCCTTTCGATTCTCTCTAGTTCTCCGTCTGCAGTTGGTCCCTAGTCGGTTTCGTTAGGTAANNTTNATATTACTCCTCTNNNAGAAATCGTCAAGAGGTTTTTTGAAGAAAGTTTAAGTTTTTTTAATTACTCCCANNCATCNTNATAAAACTGTTGNAAAACNNTNAAAGCTTTTTTCTTTTTNCCGTNNTCATCTACAAGACCTTTTCTATTATAAAAGTCTTGTACACCAGCAAGAGGTCTCATCATTGATCTAAAATCTTTTAANATCCAAGGNCTTAANCCTTGAATTTGNTNGTTNTTTTGAATCATNTCTAGTTGANGTCGATAAACATCNTNCTGNTATTCTTCNGACCAAATGCCNCCATCNGCNNTANAGTTTCTNTTTGCNCCNGCTCCAAACTCAGATANATGAATGGGCTTTTTATATTGAGATTCNATTTTTATAGTNGGCATTAATTTAAACATCAGCTTTCTTAATGTNGACTCNTCNACNCCAAGCTGATNGACAATAAATGATGTGTANTACCAACCAAAATATTCGTTATATGCGATGACATCTAAATGCTCAGCAAGAGGATCCTTNATATTNATTCTNAATNTNNCCATTGAGCNGTATAGAGGTTGAANCTGNGTNACTATTTGTTTAAAAATAGCCTTTTCATAGTCGCTNACAAAANTATGCTTAAGCCCTTCNTTNGCAAGAAAGTANGTTAANGANCGNAACTGNTCNACACTNCCCGATAGCAATGCNGCGGAAATCANTCTAGATGAATCTAANCCCTCTGCNGTCTCTTTAAGNTCAATCATAAAATCCATCCTTGCATCTGAAAANGGAGTCTCATTGCCAATTGACCAAATAATTACTGANGCACGGTTCCAGTCTCTATGNATCATCTGAGTTAACATNGTTTTTGCGCTAGTTTTTGTTTCAGCATTCGACCAATTGATATTCCAGTANACNGGGATTTCNTCCCAAAGAAGGATCCCAAGNTCATCACATAATTGCGAAATGTATCTTGTATAGGGNTAGTGAGAGGCCCTAATAAAGTTTACTTTTAAATCCTGNGCAGTATTNAGTAAGNTTTTAAAATGCTNTTTAGAAAATGCAAACCCCTCTTCNCCNATGGGTTCTGCNTGCATTGATATACCTTTTANCTTGATTTGNTTTCCATTAAGTAAAATCTTTTCATCGATTACCTTGATTTCCCTAAACCCAATTCTGTCGGAGATGACATCACTATCGGTACTAANNACNACATCATANAGTTTTGGTGATNCNACATCCCANAATATAAGATNATNNAAACTTATCTTTTGATNNATTNATCCNTCTNNNTCAGAGACAAAATCTAGGTCTATGNCCAACTCAGGAATTNATAGNTTTACCTTTTTNCTNANGGGCTCATTNAANNGAACNCTNAACTNAATTTCNTTTNAANATATGTCGCTTAACTGCAAATTNGCATTTTGAATNAATGTCCTTGGAGTTGAAATTAANTGAACATCACCNAGGATTCCTCCNTANGGCCACCAATCAGTTTTTTTNGTTGGTACNCTATCNGNTGACAAAGTATTATCTACCTGAANNATAATGAAGTTATCTCCATTTTTAAGATACTTNGAAACCTCAAAATTNAAGGCTGTNTATCCTGAATTAAATGCNCCTACTATCTNGCCATTGATAAANANTTTTGTTGAAAAGTTNCTGGNNCCTATATANANATGAACTANTTCATTGGGTTGAAGTGAATAATTNAATTTTTTATAAAACCAAACNGGTCCTCGATAAAAAAATAANTTTTCATTTTGTGAATTCCAATCCCCAGGAACATTCATTGTCTCAGCATCTTCAAAACTAAANTCAACNCTCTCAAGATTATTTTTTTGANTTTTATTAGCTGGAAATCCTCCAAAGAAAGACTCTTCTGGAAGTCCGTTATTCATNGGATCAACTATGTAATGCCATTTNCCATTCAAAGTNAGGGAATTTCTTGAATCAATCCATCCGAGCANTGGATCATNAGAAGGATAATTNGGTGCGGGTCTAGAAAAAAATTCTTCAGTNTCNTGCGCANCCAAGTTNGNAGTTAANAAANTNATAAAGAAAATNGCAATCAGTAGATTTTGATTAAAAATTCTAAGCATCGACACCATCAACAAGGACAACCAACCTTTCTGAGGATTTCTTTGAGAATTGAAGAGCTGCAGCATATTCATCTGATTCATAACAGCGCTGGGCTTGGTCGAGTGAGTCAAATTGAACTAGAACTGTTCTCTCAAAACCTTCACCCTCTTTTTCAGTTTGATTGCCACCACGAACTAAAAACTTGCCGCCATGCTTGATTATTGCNGGTCCAGCCAATTCAAGGTATTTATTATAAATTTCAGGATCTAGAATATGACATCTAGTGATCCAGTAGGCACTCATGATGATTTAAAGTTGAGTCGTTCTGAATGAAGAATAGGCTCAGTATATCCGCTGGGTTGAATTCTTCCTTTGATTGCTAAGTCGACTGCTGCTTTAAANGCAATATTATCAAAATCAGGAGCCATATTTTGATAATCAGGATCTCCGCTATTTTGCCCATCAACGATTTCAGCCATTTTTTTCATGGACTGAATAATCTCATCTTCTGAGACGATCTTATGATGAAGCCAGTTTGCAATGTGCTGAGATGAAATTCTGCAAGTTGCTCTATCCTCCATTAAACCAATATTATTAATATCAGGGACTTTTGAGCATCCAACACCTTGATTTACCCAACGTACAACATAACCCAAGATGCCTTGAGCATTATTATCAAGCTCCTCTTGAATCACTTTATCAGTTAACTCCTCAACGCTATCCATCAACGGAACTTGCAGTATGTCATCCAGAGATGCATGCGTTCTCTTTTGAATCTCAGTCTGCTGATCACTAACAAGAATTTCATGATAATGCATGGCGTGAAGTGTNGCCGCAGTTGGTGATGGCACCCAAGCACAATTGGCTCCTGATTTTGGATGTCCAATCTTTACTTGATACATTTCCAGCATCTCATCAGGCATTGGCCACATACCTTTTCCAATTTGAGCTTTGCCTTTTAATCCGCAACTTAATCCAACATCGACGTTCCAATCCTCGTAAGCATTGATCCAGGTTTGTTGTTTCATGATTCTTTTAGGAACAACTGGACCGGCCTCCATGGAGGTGTGAATTTCATCTCCAGTTCTATCTAGAAAACCAGTATTAATGAATATTACTCTGTCTTGAGCAGCCCTAATACACTCCTTAAGATTAACTGTTGTTCTTCGCTCCTCATCCATAATGCCAATTTTTACTGTACCCACTTCAAGGCCAAGAGCTTGCTCAACAGCAGCAAAAATTCTACATGCAAAAGCTACCTCATCTGGACCATGCATTTTTGGTTTAACAATATAGATACTTCCTGTTCTTGAATTTTGAAATTTTGAATTTCTAATTAGGTCATGTTTTGCAATACAAACAGTGAACATTGCATCCATAATTCCTTCTGGAATTTCATTNCCGTCCTTATCTAGGATTGCAGGGTTAGTCATTAAATGCCCAACGTTTCTTACCAACATGGTACTTCTTCCAGGTAACGAGAATGCGTTACCATTAGGATCAAGATAGTCTCTATCAGGATTAAGGGTGCGGGTCATTTCCTTGCCGCCCTTTAAGAAAGTTTCCTCAAGATCTCCTTTCATTAAACCAAGCCAATTTCTATAGACCTGAATTTTATCCTCTGAGTCGACTGCNGCTACCGAATCCTCACAATCTTGAATGGTAGTTATCGCTGATTCCATGAACACATCTTTAATACCTGCAGGATCAGTTGCTCCTACTGAATGATCTTTATCAATCTGAATCTCCACATGCAAGTTATTATTTTTTAACAAAATTGCACTAGGGCTATTCGAGTTACCGTTAAAACCTACAAATTGATTTGGTAATTCTAATGATGTTGACTCTCCTGATTGCAACTCAACCAGAAGGTTTCCATCACTAACACTAAGACTTACAGCATCGGTATAGGAGCCCTCTTTAAGAGAAAAATACTGATCTAAGAACTGTTTTGCAAAGGCTATAACTTTGTCGCCTCTAACAGGATTATACGGACCGGATTTTTCAGCACCATCTGCTTCATCGATCATATCGGTTCCATAAAGGGCATCGTAAAGACTGCCCCATCGAGCATTTGCTGCATTTAAGGCAAATCTTGCATTCATGACTGGAACTACTAACTGGGGTCCTGCAATAGTTGCAATTTCATCATCTACATTATCTGTAGTTACTGAAAAATCTGAGCCCTCTTCTACTAGATAATTTATTGATTTTAAAAAGTCTTTGTATTCCTCAAAATTAAAATGTGGGTTATTGATGTGCCAATNATCAATTTTGCTTTGAATTTCTTCACGTATTTTTAAAAAATTCTCATTCTCTGCTCTAAACTCATAGAAGATTTTGCTTAAAGAAGACCAAAAATCGTCTGAACTAATATCAAGCCCAGGAAGCAATTCGTTTTCAACAAAATTAGCTAANTNACTAGAGAATTTTAAGTTGTGTAATTCNGTAAGATCTGACATAAATTTAAAGAGTTAGATTGATTAAATTATAACTATATATACTAAAAATGCATTGCAAAGTTACACTCCGAAAACAAAAAAGCCCAGCANTGCTGGGCTNTTATTAATTGATAGTTGGTTAAGTTATTTTATTGAATACTTTAAACCAACATATACCATACGTCCTCGTGGATCATGATGTTTAGCNTCATAACTCCAGTTAGCAGCGTCATAAACNAGCGGNACTTCTTCATCAAAANCATTTGTCATACCTAANGTTAGAAGAAGATCATTGTCATTCATCTCAAAGTTATATGAGTACTTAAGATCAACGCTAAAGAAGCTATCTATGTCCTGAGTAAAGCCTCTTGACTGAGCAATTGGATCAAGCGCTCTTGTTGTTTCATAATCTGAAACCCATCTACCAAAGGCAACCAATGAATGGTTTCCATTTTGAAGCGCACCGTGAAGTACCATNTTNGTCTCCGGCAGNGACCTTGCAAAGTTATCATGGTTAAAGAGACCAACAACATCTTTTACCTCACCAGTTTGAAGAGGAATTTCATATTGAAGCATATGCATGGCTTTTAAACCTACTTGAGCTGACCCAAGACCTGTATCAAAGTCATACGTCATCTCCAGGTCAAAACCNTTAGTATCAACAGCAGATGCATTAAAGTAGCTTGTGTTAACCCCAATCAAAGACCCATCAACTGTTCTTTTAACATCTGGGTCATTTGGATTAGCAATAACTTTACCCTGAGCACTCTCAATGGTAATAAGATCCGTGTAATCAATTGCCCAGTAATCTAATTTTAGATTGAAATTGTCATTTGGTGACCAAATCAATCCTAAATTAATGTTATCTGATTCTTCAGAATCCAGGCTTGGATTATTTGATTGAGAGATACGAATAAATGCTGTACCGCCTACTGGGTTACCGTCTGTATCAAAGTCTTGAATACCTTGAAGTCCGATGGTTGTAGCTGTTAGCTGTGACAATGATGGCTCTCTAAATGATGTACTTGCGGAAGCTCTCAACACAAGCTCATCAGNCANCTCATACCTAGCTGAGATTTTAGGATTAACTGCGCTATCNTCAGCAAGCTCCTCATACCTTAAAGCACCTCTTAGCTCTAACCTATCTGTTANTTGNTTAGAGGCTTCAATGAACGCAGCTTTTGCATTTCTGGTTGCGTCACTGTTAAGACCGCCACCTAAAAACAATAAGTCAGCAGGAACAGCAATACTTCCGTCAGCGTTAAATTGAGCTATTGATTCTGGGCCCCGTAAAATAGTAAATTCCTCGTCCCTGAATTGAAGACCAGCAGCAATATCCATGCCACCTGCTTCACCAGTAATAACATAATCAACTACTGATAAATCAGTACTGCCCCATGTTTGTTGGGCAGTTGAAATCCAGTCTATTAGCTCCTGAGAGTTTGATGTTGGATTTGCAAGATTCCACGACTGATTACCTGANGGACCTCCATTACCTGCAATTGCAGCTGCAAATTTTGAAGTACTTGTATCAGGTTGTCTTCCATAAGCTGAATCACTACTCTGNGTGACTGAGAAGTCCCACGANAACCCATTGTTATATTGACCCGATAAACTCATAGCAAATCTATCATTTTCAANCTCTCTTGGAGCATTAGGTGATGGAAAAGCTGAACCGAGTGGTCTTCCTAGCCAGAGTACAGGTACGCCAAATGGATTACCTGCCTGACCTGGAAGAATAGCTCTTGATGGAACGGTGTATGAAAGAGCAGGATAAGATGGAGATTGAGGATTATCATTTACATCTATTTNGGTCAAAGTGTAATTCATGTTGAAAGTAACACCATTGGCGAGCTCATTTGNAAAAGAGGCAAATACACTAGAGTGATCCTCGTCATTCACAACATTAAATCTATCACCATAGAAAAACCCACATCTCTGTCCACCAGGGACAGGAATTAAAATNCCTTTATTTTCAACACATGAAGGATCAGGAACAGTTTGCAGTCTNCCATATGTACCTGCATATGGGCCANTTTCTACTGTTGAAGGAGCAAACATTACAAAGCTTGTTCCAAGTGTACTGATACCAAGTTGAGCCAAGCTAGGATTTAATGCAGCGCCTGACATTGGAGAGCGATTAAGTTGGCTTAATGCTAAAACAAAGTTTCCGGCCTCGCCTTCAAAACCCCAGATTGCTCCTAGCCGATCATCAGTTTGACCACCGATATCCGCTTCTTGGCTGGAAACCTCAATTTCCAGTCCTGTGAAATCCTTTCTTAAAATATAGTTCACAACACCGGCAACGGCATCAGATCCATAAACCGAAGCTGCTCCTTCTTTTAAAACCTCAACTCTATCTAAAGCTATTACAGGAATTGCAGAAGTATTTACAAAAACACTGCCATCATTAGCAGTGGAGGAATAAAGTGTTTGTCTTTTTCCATCTATTAAAACCAAAGTTGATGAAAGACCAAGTCCTCTTATATTTATATTTGATGTTCCTTGAGTGGAACCCTGAGTAAAGGCGTCAGTGTTATTCTCTGATCCAGAGTTCACAGCAATATTTGCAGTGATATCTGCAATGGTTGTTGCATTTAAATTATCAATTTCATCTCTACCAATGATCTCAACAGGTGAGGCACCATCTGTAGGACTCGATTTAATATACGAACCTGTTATCACAACTTCCTCAACTTCTTGTGCAACTAAAGTAACTGCAAGAAATGGAAGCACAATAACGCCTAATAATTTCTTAAGTTTCATAAAACCCCCCCAGACTTTATTCTTAAAAATATAACAGGTTCTAAATAATTATAAAGATCTCGAGGAAATGATTTACTAAGGAGTAAAAGTTATTATGACCAAAAAAAAACAGAGCCGAGGCTCTGTCTTCTAATCCGAGTTTCGAAGGGGTCTTAAGTGAGATTCTCTTAAGCTCCTTGAGGATTCTCTCTTTTCCTCTTGGTGGGTTATAAAGCTATTTTTTATCGTTAACTCTTTATAACGCTTTCGCCCTTCGGACTCTTCCTTTCGATTCTCTCTAGTTCTCCGTCTGCAGTTGGTCCCTAGTCGGTTTCGTTAGGTAANNTTNATATTACTCCTCTNNNAGAAATCGTCAAGAGGTTTTTTGAAGAAAGTTTAAGTTTTTTTGCATAGATAAAAAAAGAGGGCNAATGCCCTCTTTTTTTTNATCAAAAAATTGATTATTGATAGTTATATCTAGCAAGCACAACAACCATAGAAGATTGCATGATTCTTCTGTTATCAGCAATTTTCTTTGAGAATTTTTCAAAGGATTTACTTGATAATAAATCTCTGTTTCCTTCAATAGCAGTCTGAATGGATGAAGAACCTGTGAATGCATAGTGAGTATAAAAATTTGCTGAGCCAGCAATGTGTGCTCTCAAGCCATAATCNCCTTCAATNTTNCCNGCAGCAACTTGTGCATCAATNAGNTCTGACCANGCNTNTGCATAANCNCCTGGATCTTTAACTTGCATTCTATANATAGTGTAAACATTNTTCATGTCNGCATCGCCATTTCCNCCGCTGGCTANCTTTCTATTTAAAGCTTGCTCAACAGGCTCAGTAACATCAGCAACGCTAGCTAAAAAAGCTCCAAATTCAGGGGTATAGAATGACTCAGTTCCTTTAGCCATATCCTCTTCTGAATCATAGCTAATAATGACAGCATGAGACGCATCATCGTATCCGTTAAATGCATAATGACCTAAGGTCACAACACCAGGGAACGATGTACCCCAGCTTGATTTCATTAACTTATCAAATGAGCCTGCAAACTTTTGNACGTCTGAGACTTGAATTGAATAAGAAGCAATATATCCATCGGCAAATGTTAATGGCGAGATCAACATTAAGCTTAAAAGTAATTTTTTCATGAATTCCTCCTTTTTTTTACTCTGGAGTAAATATCTTAATCTATAAAAATAGAAAATAGTATTAGNTTTNAGATTTACNGATGAANTTTTTTANCCCTTGANTCAAAAGCAAAACTAAAAACAAATATACAAATAATGTTTATTAGAACGATTAGTTTTTGAATAGATNCTTGAAGCACCATGGNATCATAACTTTCTCTAGGATCGTTATGAAAAAGCTGAAAGATTACATAACCTAANGTTGCAGCTAATAAAAANGATAAAGAAATTATGTAAAGATTTTTAGATTTTGATCTAATTAAAACAATTACATATAAAAGAATACCNGGAATAATTAATCGAAATGCATTAACTGCAAAAAAGACATGAGGCTCAAAAAATAAGTCATAAGGTGTTAAGCCAACTAAAGCAAAAAATAAAGTTCCNAATAAAAAAGATAATGAACCTAACCAAGCCAAGGTATAAGTTAATTTGTTTTCTTTATAAAGGTTTGGAATAAATAAAAATGCGATGCCAACAATCACAAATAAAAACATAGCCTGATTAAAAAGAAACATCGATAAAAAATTTGGCTTGCCAGTAAATGAATTAAATCTTCCTAGATCACTCAAAAAGTTATGCGATAAAACATAACCAATTTGTTCANTATTNTGAATGTTACCTCCGGGATAAAGATTGATTGCAAAAATTACAGATACAACAAAAAATATGGGAATTAGTTTAAGTGCAACTGAAGGCCAGAAATTCATTTAAAACTTAATTAATTGCTATGGGNTTAACAATCATTTGGACGGCGCCTCTGACCTTTGCAGGCCCAAGTACAAATAAGAATTCCGATACATTATCATCTGCAAGTTCACCCGTNTTCATGGTCTCTAAAATATAGATACCATTTTCTTGAATCAGGATCCCATGACCAGGATAAGGCTCATTAGCTTTGATTGGTGGAACCACATCCAGTGACCATGTATCAGCGCCAACGGCAACCACTTCTTTTTCAGCCAAATAGCTTGCTACTTCAGGAGTAATTCCAGGTGCGCCCGAACCCCAATCTTGGGGATTTGAATCGTACTTATGTTGAGTCCATCCTGTATGGAAAATTACAACATCACCTGATTCAACCGAAATATTCTGAGCACGAAGTGCTTTTTTAACGTCTCTCAGATTAAAGGTTTCACCAGCCTTAAGATGATCAACTTTTTTTACTGCGGCAATATTAATCAGCAATCCTCTTGCAACGATCGGAGGTATTTTTTCAATTCCAAGCTTAGTTAGACCAGTAATTTGAGAAATCTCTTTACCATCAAAACAGTTATAAAAAACTGCATCGGGATCACCGATATGCCCTAGCCCATCAATTTGTGGGCCGATACCAAACCAACCCTGAAAAACATCATCATTGTAAGTTGCATTTGGGAATTGGTCTTTGCCAAACTGTCCTGTGGGTTGGACAACCTGCAACGAGAGCGATCTTGGAGGATATGCTGGAGTGTTTTGATCAATGATCACGCCCAGACTGTAAGCCTTGCCGGTCTTAATTANTTGGCTTGCTTTTAAGATTGATTCTGGATTTATTAAATTAGCATTTCCTATCTCATCACCCTCACCCCAGCGTGAAAACTCACAAGCTTCATTAGCAACTAGAACAGGTAGAGAAATGACCGCTCCTAATAAAAATAAAATCTTCTTCATATTTATATCTCCATAAAAATGGGAGCCTCAGCTCCCATTAAGCTGTTAAATAATTCTACCTTATTTGATGTTCATAGATGTGTAAGATCTTCTGTTCTCACATGAATAACCTACTTCAGCCAATGCCTGTTGTTCTGGCAGTTGACCATTCACCTTATCCCACCAAAGATCATTATTTTTTCCATATTCAGATAAAGAGTTGGCATACATCACCACGATAAAGTCATGTTTGAAGCCTTGTGCNCCGGTAACTGGCCACATCATTTTTCTTCCTAAATTATCACCAACTTTTTTTGCAGCCTGTGCAAATGTGTAATACGCGTTATAAACATCATTGCCTGTAACCCCTTCATCAAGTTTGCAGTCCATGTAGATTACATACCCAGGTGAGTAGGACTCTCCNTCAGGAANNGAGATATCNCTTTGCCATACNTCAACTACNGCNGAGTTAACCGCAGGNAGTTTTNCTAANAGATCTCCNCCATTTTCCACCCAATATTGTAGGCCTGCGAATTGTTCAGTTGAGTCTGGGTANCTGCCGTACCACATAAAATCATGTGTTGGTAATTGATTACTGAAATATGGGGTCATCAGCCCGACACCATAATTTTCAAAAGCACCTGACTTCTCAGCCCACTTAGCCCAGTCATTTGCCCATTTCACCATATCATCCATATCTTTACCTGGTTTAAATTTGCCAATGTAGTACTCGGCTTTATAAGGCTCATAAGTTGATTCTTGTGACACTGCATTAAAGCTAAAACACAAGACAAATATTGATAAAAAATATTTCATAAAATTCTCCAAAAATAATAATTTAACTATAAAGTAAAATTATTATTGTGTACAAAAAAAGAGGAGCATATAGCTCCTCTTATTTACCTAAATAAGTTGATTAACGCGTGAGCCTAAAGCCTAGCTGATTTTGAACCAGTAGTTCTTCGGAAAGATTACTAAGGGCAACAACCTGACCGTCATCATTAAATCTAAACCTTGTTACAACATTTGATTCAGCTTCTTTGTTATAAAGAGTATTCATGGACTTATTCCATGACCAAACATAAACAACCTTTTCTTTAGGATTGCCTGCAACTTCTATAATCTTGTAATCGATTGCTGGCCAATCTTCAGCCACGGCATCGTTCATATTATCTAAAACCTGAGTTTTGGTAGATTTTGGATTCACCATCCCTCTTTTAAATGAGCGCTTAATGGTTTTCCCATTTCTGAGAACCTCAACTTCAACCTTGCCTCCTGGCGCACCACCGAAAGTAAGTTTGCCATTGTCCCAATTTTCTTTGGTCGCTTGAACACCATTTACTGAAACAAACTTATCGCCAATCTTCAAGACTTTTGCTGCAGGGCTGCCTTCGATAACGCCATCCACCAATCTATCTTCTGAGTTTGGATCATAATAAAAGCCAAAGCCAATGAATCGACTGCCGTAGTTGTAACCATCTTCGGCCATATACTTTTTAACCATTTTCATAGCTTTATCTTTAGAGGTATAGCCAGCTTCGACCCATTTTTTAGCAGTCATCACATTTTTCATCATGGGGTCTTTCGNACCCTCNTCGTGATGCNNNCTNATNACNGGCAATGTNAGCAANAAAGCTNCNGCNGTGATANATAAATTTTTAAATNCTTTCATNNTTTTCTCCTTAAATTAATTNTTATTNCTGATAANTGTGCCGGCATACATCCTAGAGCCCTCACAGCTGTAAGTTTCNCGAACNTNATTTGCAGCATCAGAGNCATTAAGATTGCCCCAATAATTNTCNACCAANCTTCCCCAGTCAGCCCAAGTTGGATTNGCGTAAGATAAAACAAAGTCATACTTAGTTAGATCNCTTGGAGCTCCATTNGAAGGTACGAATNATCCTNGNACCTGATTTCATGCCNCTTGCATGATGAGCTTCTTGNATCCCNCTNAGNGCGGCNTAAGCATCNCCTAAATTTTTNCCTTCTTTAAGGTCGCAATATCTATACGAAACTGGGTATGAATCTGAGAGATCTTTAGGTGAAAAGTTTGANACTGCTACCCANTGATAAGCATTAAANGATTCATCGCAGGTTACNGGAATTGATTCTCGTAAGGACCGATTNCTTGNCGAGAGCCAATTATCATTTCCTTTGCCAAGCATTTCAGAATTTTTGACATGACCTACCCAGATCATATCGAATTCAGTTGTCGGGGTACGATAGCGAGGAAAAAGCATAGCAGCTGCATAGTTTGTTTCGTCAGTTGCATCCATCCATCGATTCCATTTTTCAACCCATTTCATCATGTCATCCATGTCNTTACCCTCATTGANAGAGCAGGTAAAGTATTCTGCNCGAATGGGATCAGGGACTTCTTGAGCCTCTGCAAAAAAACTAGAAAATAAAGCTAGCGTAATAACAATAAATTTCATTGAACTCCTCCTATAAAATATTTACTCTAGAGTTAAATTAACATAAAAAATATGTATTTAAGCAACAACTTTGTAACAAACCGTTCAACAATAACTTTTTTGTCATTAATTTTTCTAAGTGGTTGCGGTGGAGGTGGCGGAAGCTCATCGTCTTCTCCTGAAGTTACAGAAGTAAGTACACCGCCCTCCCAACCGACATCTTCACAACCAACATCAACTCCTCAGTNTTGGAANNTAGATGCAGCTTTTGATTATGGAATGGCAGACGGNATGTTTACCCAGCAAATTACCGTCATTGAGAATGGTCAGGTTCTCAGAAGTGCATACCGAGACATTGGTACAGCAGAAATAATAGCCCTTGAAGATGCATCTCAAGCAATATTAATTCCAGCATTCCAAGGGGTTAGAGAAAACAGTCAGGTGACTTCTTGGTCTGTAGGCAAATCAATCCTAAGCATCATTGCTGGAATTGCTCAAGATCAGGGTTTTTTGAATATTGACGATAAAGCAAGTGAATACATAACTGAATGGGTAAACGATGAAAGGGATGAAATAACCATTCGACATTTGCTCAACATGAGATCGGGTTTGCAACTTCCTCCGGGAAACTCAGAAGAAGGCGGAGGTATAACCTCTTTTTATGACCAACAACAGTTATGCCTAGACAGACAGTTAGCGGGTGAAATTAATGAAATGTTTGTTTACAACAATTGCAATTCACAAGTAGTAGGAGAAATCGTCAAACGAGCAACTGGACAAAATTTTAAAGCTTATGCAGATGTAAATCTTTTTGGTCCTCTTGGGATCAATGCTGAGTGGTGGACGGATGTTAGGGATAACTATATTACATACTGTTGTGTGGACATGACTCAAGAAGATTTCGGCAGGTTCGGAATGATGCTCCTTAATAAAGGTGAAGGCATTGTTTCTGAAGAATACATCAATGAAATTTTTAGCCCAGATTTCTACAATCTACACTTTTGGTTTTTTGATGATACTGTCCAAGCCATTGGTTTTGACGGCCAGTTTATTGTGGTTGATTTTAATAATGATTTGATAATTTTAAGAAATAGTCTTTATCATCCACTACATTCTGGAGATTATATTTTCTGTGCCGCTCAAGCTTTTATTTGTAGCGATACTACTGGACCGGTCACTCTTCCAGAAGCGCTCTTGGGAGTTAGCAGTGAATTCAGTATGTCAGAATTCCTGAGAATATTAAAAACACCCTAGCGTTCAGTAAGTACTTTTTTTAAACCCTCTGCAGATACAAGCATCCCTTGTCGAATTGCCTCTGCAAAAATTTCAGGCTCTATTTCTGTGCTCCAATTAAGTTCAGTTGATGAATCACTAATAGCATTTAATTGCATGCAAGCTAGGTGATGATCGATAGGGGTTCGTGTCTCGATGGCTGAATATTTAAGGATCTTGTTTTGGTGATTAATTTCAATAATTTTTTCTTTGATTTTCCCCATCCCTTCCATCTCAAACACTCTGCAGTCACCCTCGACCTCGACATGGTTAACAGTTGGCAGCCAGTCGCATCTGGAAATATCAGCAAGTATGTTCCAAACCTCATCTATGGGCGCTTGCAGAACTACTCTCTCTTCAATGCTTTTCATCAATGAATTGATTTAATTAATGCGGGCACACTTTTCTTGGTCACAGGACTTATTTGCCCAGCGCTCAAACAAAATGTCTTCGCCAAAGCTCACTTCCTGAATAAAAGATTTCTTATCAAACATAAAATTAGGTTTATAAGTAAAAGATTCACCGATCAGGTTTTTATTTGAATGATTGGTGATTGTTTCCGTCACAACTCCATCAGTCAAGGTATAGGTCCCCTGCCCAATGGAAAGCTTATTGCATGCATTTGATTCGATTGCCTCATACCAGGTATATAAAACTACTCCTTGGGAATAAATTTTTGTCATCTCAGGCTTACAAAGCTGCATCAATTCAGTGTTCCATTTTGATTCAACTAAGATCCAAGCACCTTCCATATCTTGGTCTTTCGCAGAGTGACTGAACAGATTAATACTTATTGAAAGCAAACCTATCATTAATAATTTCATGGCTATCTCCTAATTAATTTAATGATCGTTTATCAGGTGTAGATTTTCAAGAATTAAAAATTAAATAATCTTCTTGAAGATAAGGGAAGTGAAATTCGAACTCGCGACCTCAACCTTAGCAAGGACAAATATTGATAGACTGATACTATTGATTTCAAATGACTTTCTTGAATCATTCTCTTTATCTCATTGACCAGATTCTCATTGAGCTATAAGCTACGCGCAATTATTAGCAGAGCAAATTCATGTCATTTAAAGATTTGGGTCTATCTGATCCAATTCTTAAAACGCTCAAAAGATTGGATTATTTAACGCCCACCGAAATACAAACCAAAACCATCCCCCTTATTCTCAGTGGTAAAAATATTCTGGCATCTGCAAAAACAGGCAGTGGTAAAACTGCTGGTTTCGTTCTACCAATCCTTGAGAAGCTTAGGAGCTTAAAATCTCCTAAAAATAAAAATGCTAATGCTCTTATCGTTACCCCAACAAGAGAGCTGACTGCTCAAATTCAACAGAATGTTTTGAATTACGGTCGCAACATGTCGATAACTTCTGCCTCAGTTTATGGGGGAGTTAAAATATTTCCCCAAAAAAATAAGCTAAAAAATGGAGTTGGTATCTTGGTAGCAACACCCGGCAGACTTCTAGATCTTATGAATCAAAAGGCTATCTTTTTAAGCAGCGTTGAAATCTTAGTGCTTGATGAGGCGGACCTCATGCTTGATATGGGCTTTTTAAATGACATTAAAAAAATTCTAAGGCAACTACCTCAAAGAAGGCAAAACCTAATGTTCTCTGCAACTTTTTCAACTGAAATTAGGTCTCTTGCTAAAAATCTAAACAATAATTTGATTGAGGTTATGACTGCCTCAAGCAACTCTACAGTTGAGTCAGTTGCTCAAAAAATATATGCAGTGGATAAAGAGAATAAATCTAAATTGCTCTGTTACCTGATCAATGAATATCGATGGAGTCAGGTATTGGTTTTTTCTAGAACCAAGCATGGCACTGAGAAAATTGCCAAACAGTTAAACAAATTTGGGATTGAGGCTATTACCATCCATGGTAATAAATCTCAAAACGCAAGAACACGAGCCTTGAAAGACTTTAAATCTTTAAAAGCTCAAGTGCTTGTAGCAACGGATGTTGCTGCCAGAGGTATCGATGTCAATGACCTCCCCTACGTAGTTAACTATGATTTACCTGCTATCCCAAATGACTATGTGCATCGCATTGGCAGAACTGGAAGAGCTGGCAAAGAAGGGAATGCAATTTCTTTTTTTAGTGCTGATGATGGAAGGCATTTAAAAGGGATTAATCAATTAACTAAGTTATCGCTTCGTCCTGAAGTGCTTGAGGGATTTGAGCCTTCATTCGATCTAAATAAACCAATAAAAACATCACGATCACCAAACAAAGGTAAAAAAAAATCCAAAAGGTATTTTGGTAAAGCTAGAAGAAGGTGAGTTAACACTGATAAAACTGGAGCGGGAAACGAGGTTCGAACTCGCGACCTCAACCTTGGCAAGGTTGCGCTCTACCAGCTGAGCTATTCCCGCTTTTGAGTGGAAAAGTAATATAACCTTATATATTTGGGGTTTCAAGCAGATTTAATTTTAGAGCTTCCATGAAGGGAGTTTAAGTATCTTATAACTTCTTTATACGCAAACTTTCCGCCCTCTGCTTCAGCTTGAGAATTATAATTAGTATTGACATTAACATCGTAAGTCCAAGGCCTACCTTGTTCATCTAAAATGAACTCAATACCAGAGATTCCAATATCATTAGCACTAAGGAATTTTTCATAAGCGTCGATATTGGGCATTGAAAAGTCTTTTAGAATCTTAAATTTTGGTATTTCGCTTGTAGGACAATTGGATTCTATTTGGCACTCATCCGCTGGACACAACTCAAAACCTTCAGATGTATCAACGCGAACAGCATAAAAAAACTTTCCACCGATAAACTCCATTCTGGTAATGAAAGGCTCAGGTGCCTGAATGTAAGCTTGTAAAAGATTGATCCCATCGATCGAACTCTCAAAATCTTTTTTTGCAAAAAATGACTTTAGCTCTTGAGCTGAATTAAACTTATAAACTCCTAAGCCTTTTCCAGCTCGATTATGTTTTGAAATTAAAGGGAACCCAATCTTATCTGCATTCTTAACGAGCATGTCTGTATTAGTCGACCCATAGGTAAGGGGTGTCTTGATATTGAATTTTTCAAGCTCTTGATATTGTCTCAGCTTACTAATTTCTAAGTCTAATGCTCTAGGGCCATTAACAACAGTCTGGTCATATCGTTTTAGCCATTCCAATATGGCAACTGAAAATTCAGGATCATACCTGTGTCCACGAGTGTGAGACGATGCACTCATTCTATTGTAGTAGATCGCATCTTGAGGGGCTTCATTAAAATCAATATCTATTTCAGGAAGATACCAGAGTTCATAATCTGCATTAATTTCTTGTAAAGCCATCACAAATGGCTCTATCCACTCTTTATTTTCATGCAAGATAACGATCATATATTTCCAATCAAAGAAACTTGAATATAAGCCTTAATTGCAGATCAGAATTTGAGCTAATCAGCAAAAATAATGTTTTTTGATCTGATCCATAAAAATATTATGGACATTGAGAATTTTATATATAAAACTCATCTTAACAAGCCCTTTTACCTAATTAAATTTTTGAATAAAATACCGGCAGCATAGGGATAAGTAGAATGTTAAAAAACTACTCTAGCAACTTATTTAGAGCAAAGGCTCTTATTCTTATATTAATTATGCTTAGTACCCTTAAAATTCAAGCCTTTGATATTGATCGATTCGATCAAAATAATGCATTTGCACTTGGCAAGGATCTCGTTGCCATGCCATTTGGCATGAACCTGCTTGAAGTCATCGATGCTGGTGCTGATGAATTGGTCATTGGCATTCATGGTGGAAATTCAGAAGGCTATGAATGGATTTATCCATTATGGCAATTAAATCAAGAATCCAATCAAGTATTTTTCTATCGTTGGAATGATAAAAGGTGTGCTAATGCCAATAATGCTCAGTTAGTAAACCATATAGATACACTGCTTGATAATTATTCAGGTATTAAAAAGATAAAAATTCTATCTCATTCATATGGCGGAACACATCTCTTATATTCACTTGATCTTATTGAGCAACGCATAGCAAACAAGAACCAGGATCTTAAAATTGAAATACATTTTATTGCATCGCTGCTATCCCCTCCTCTTCTGCTGAGACTGGGATGTCAGTTTAAGACAGATTTTAAAGATGACTATTTGATGGATATATATAATTGGAAAACCATCCAAGAGATTGATGGAGCTTTTAGAAATTACAGAAAGGATCCACAAGAAGTCAGCATATCAAGTGCATCACAAACACGTCTCCCAGAAACTTATAACGGGAGAAAACTGGGTCACAACTGGTCCATTAGCTGGGTCGCTGATCTAATTTCAGAAAGTAACTAGAGCAATTTATTTAAAGCTCAAAGTTTGGGCTAATCGCTACTGAGTATTCTGATTTGATTTGCTCCATGAATTCTTTGATGGCTTTATCTGAGTTAGCTTCAAAGTAATCTGTAAGGACAATATTTTTAACTGCATCAAACGAAGGAACCTTAGAATTTTCAATGCTGGTAATCATTACATTGTGATACCCAAAAGCGGATTGAATGGGGCCTGCCCATCGCCCTACATCAAGAGTATCTATGACTTTTGCAAATTCTCCACCGAAGATATCCTCTATTTTTTGCAAAGGGTGACTGGTGAAGGTATTGCCAGAATAAAAAGGCAACCCCATATCAAGGTTTTGGCCAGATAATAGTTTACTAAGAGTAGTTTCTGCTTCTTCACGAGCGCCAGTATTGTTACCAAAGAAATAGTGTTCAAACGTATAGAGATCGTCTGGCACATAATTGCTCTGATTTTGAACAAAGAATTTTTTTAGATCTTCGTCACTAGGAGTGAATGTTTCCACATCACGTTTAAGAAAAATAATTTTTTGAGCAAGCCTTCTTCTGATGATTTCATCATCCTGCTCTAAGCCAAGTTTTAAAGCTTCACGATAAAGTATTTCCTCTTCAATGAGATTATTAATTAAATTAATCAATTCATCAGCATTTGGGTTTCTGCCAACTTGGATATTCCATGAATTAATTAAGTTATTAATTTGTCGGTCTGATATGTAAATATCATTATCTGACTCATCAGCATTAAAAATAGATTCTCCGAAGTAGATGGTAGCCCCTACCAAAAAAAATAATAAAATGCGTTTATTCAATTTAAGGATTGTTGGATAGCAGTTCGAGGGACTCAACCATTTTCATGCGAACAATCTCAACAGCCTTCAGGGGCCTGATCATGACTTTAAAGTCGATAATTTTTCCTGCTGCGTTCCAGGTAATCATGTCGATACCATTAACCCAGATGCCATCGATATCAGTTTCAAACTCTAAGACAGATTCCATTGCTTGATGAACTTCTCTTATATATTTAAAACTTTCCATATTGAAAGACTCGCCTGCAGAGGCTAAATAAAGCTTCGTCATTTCCTTTCCTTGAATAGGTTTGAACACTACCGGTGAGTAAAAAACCACATTTTTATCGAGAATCTCCTCAAGAAAATCTACATTTTGAACATGCAAATTATCATGCCAAGACTTGATAAAATTTTGAGCATTAGACATGAGGATATTATAACCATCTAAAAGCAAATATTGTTGTCATCAAATCAAAGTCTATATAGACTTTGATTATGAAGAATAATCTGTATCTTGCCCTTGGTTTAATTATTTTTTCAGGATGTTCACAAAACTTTGAAAAGATATATGACTGCGATGGCGTTGAAGTTGTCTTTAATGATTATGATAGGTTATTTGTGGTTGGTGGTGTTGATTTAAGCAGTCGAGAAGGCTTCTTCATGAATCAAACAACAATATTTGGCAAGTTTTATGAGAATGCAGATGGCTCTGCAATGGCAACTTTTAGCAAAATAAACAATACCCTTGAGTTCACCGACCCCAATCAAACTTTGACAGCACGATGTACTGAAAAATAACGAAGGGCGCTACCCCTTCGCTAAAGTTTTAAAGAATTTGTTCTGTAATGTAGATACGGTAGTTTGAACAACTCTCAATCAAATTATTGAGTGCTTGGTCCTCTTTAGATCCATTAATGTTTTGCCAATAATTATCAGCTCCTAAACCTAATTCCTCTACAGTACGAGCATACAATGAATAAACATAGTCATAATCGCCTTCGGTAGCTCCTGGTCCTGGAAAAATCATCTTTCGCCCAAGATTATCGCCGGTCTTTTTGGCTGCAATAGCAAAGTCTTTGTATGCATCAAAAACTTGGTTACTACTAACACCTTCTTTCATCTTGCAGTCTGCAAATCTTACAGCACCAATATCACGCTCTCCCTCAGGTGCTGAGATAGCCCATTGCCAAGTATCTACAGCTTGTACTGTCGCAACCGGTATTTTGGCGGCTTGACTGCCTCCATTTTTGATCCAGTAACCCATTCCCTTATACATCTCAGTAGCGCTGGGCCACAAACCAAGAAAAACAGCATCATGAGAGGTTAGATCTGAACCAAATTGTGGTGTAAATAAGACAACCTCAAAGTTATCAAAAGCATCCGTTTTGCTGAGCACCTTCTTTTGATTGTCAAGCACCCAATTCTTAAGATCACTATAGTTTTTGCCAGGTAAATAATTTAATGCATAATACTCTGCTTTATTAGCTACAGGCTCGTACTTATTTTCTTGAGCAGCAACAAGACCACTCAAAAGTAAGCTAAGTGTTAATAGAATTTTTATCATTTTTTTTCTCCTTTAAATTATATTGATTCTTTAATTCCAAGACGTTTAACGCTATCGACCACGCTATCCCAACCGTTCTCAAGAATTGGGTTTAAAAGATCTGCGATTCCAGTATCAATTCTCCATTGAAGATAAGTCTCATATTGGTCGAGTGAGTCCCAGTCTTCAATCAATGTGTAAGTCTTAGTTTTGTCTTCATAATAGACGTCGATGCCAAGACAACCATCAAAGTCTCTGGTCACCACAAGTGCCTCCTTAAATACATCGGCCATCTCTTGAACTTTATCTGCTTTCACTTTGAAATCAGCAATAACAACATTTTTCATAATTATCTCCAGAAATTTACTTATAAGTAAAATATACAACATAAGGCTTAAATTGATTAGATGTTATTTAAAATTTATAAAAGAAACTTAAGAATAGATTCTTGCTCAAATTGAGTGTTCAAGGTTGGGGTATGACCAATACCCTTAATTTCATGACTAACAAAGTTCTTTATTGCATGCATCTTTTTTAAAGTCTCATTCGACAACAAAGTTGAAAGCTCGCCCTTAAAAAGCAGTATCTCAGAAGTTATTGCCTCCCAGATTGGCCATAAATCTGTTACCGATGGGCTTGCTGCTTCAAAGAGCACTCTAATGCTTTGATCGTAATCAAATTTCCAAGAGCCATCTTTATTTTCTTTCATATTAGCAAAGATATGATCATTCCATTCTTGATTTGAAAAGTTTGGAAATGCCGGCATATGTCTTTGCTGGATAGCTTTAAATGCATCTTCTTTAGACTTAAAAATTTCACCTTTTCCTAAATAAGAAGCAATATTATTCACACCAGTGCTGCCAATTTCAGGACCGCAATCATTGAGGATGATTTTTGGAAATAAGACAGGATCAAAGGCTGCCATGGTCATAGCCATAAACCCACCCATTGAAGTTCCAACTAGATAAACTCTTTTCAATCCTAAATGACCAATTAAATTTGTCATGTCGGTAAGGTATGTCTCGGGGCTATATGCCATCGGATCTTTGAGGTATGAGCTTCTTGCCCTTCCTCTCTGATCTACGGAAATTACATAAAATGATTCTTGAAGGAATTGCGCTAACTGGTGAAAGTCATTGGCATTTCTAGTGAGCCCATGCATACAAAGAACTGGTTGATTGTTTGGATTGCCGTAAGATCTAAAATATAAAGATCCCCCGTCAGGACAGTCAAAGAAAGATTCTGTGAAGCCTGATTTAGTTGCCATACCTAAAGTTTAGCTTAAGAGCTTGCTAAAGGTATTTTTTTCTTTGGTTTCTGAGCTTTCTTAGACGACGGTACTCTTCTTGCGTTCGCCTTTCCACAATTGCTCGCTTCATATGGCGTCTTTTACGAGCAAGCTCAGATTTTAATAATCTTTCAGCTCTATTCATTCTTTATTAATAATCCCATAAGTATTAATAATTTTCAAGAAAGGTTAAAGAATGCTAAGCAGAGTAAAGCTTTTGCTCAGGAATGCTTGATTTGATGCCAGTAATATTGTTTTCTTCATCAAAATAAACAAGAACGGGTTCATGTGCATCAGCTTCAATCTCATTAAACTCACCGTAAGCACAAATAATGATAATGTCTTTTGGTGAAGCTTTATGTGCAGCTGCACCATTAATGGAAACAGTTTTTGATCCTGCTTCAGCTGCAATTAAATACGTTGAAAACCTCTCACCATTGGTAACGTTGTAAATATCGACCTTTTGATACGGTTGCATGTTACCAGCTTTGATAAAGTCAGTATCGAGTGCACAAGAACCCTCATAATCAAGCTCGACCTCAGTGACATTGATGCGATGAAGCTTTGAGATTAATAGTGTTTTATTCATTTCGTCGATGAGTATGATGGATTCAACTTAAAAATCAACAATTATGTTATCTATTAACCTTACACCCTCAAGTGTTACCGCTGATGCAGCAACTATCGGCTTAGATGTAGGATTACAGTTGGTGATATCTAATTTATCAAATATTTCAAAGTAGTCATATTCGAAGCCTGCAACCAAAATCATAGACTTGAATTGTTTTTGAATTTGCGGAATTGGTGTGTCTGGGAAAAGATCAACAGATTCTTTTAACATTTGATAAAACTTTGCAGCATGAGATCTTAGATCTTCTGATAAAAGATTATTTCTTGACGACATTGCTAATCCACTTGGCTCTCTCACCGTTGGAACTCCATGAATGGTAATGTCGGGGTGACGCTTGGTAACAAAATTTTTAACAATAAATAGTTGTTGAAAATCTTTTTCACCCATAAAAACATGATGTGGCTTAAGTGTATTAAAAAACCAATTTAAGATTGTAATGATGCCATCAAAAAATATAGGTCTTGATTTACCGCACAGTATTTGACTAAGCTCTGGTGCACACTTTAACTCATCTATGTCATGATAGAGATCATTATTCGGCGTAAAGACATAATCACAATCTAATTCTTTGAGCGCATCTAAATCTGCTGAAAGAGTTCTTGGATAGCTATCAAAATCTTCGTTTGCACCGAACTGAAGTTTGTTGACTAAGATTGAGCAAACAACTGGGATATCAAGTCCCTTTGCAGTTCTGATGAGCGATAAATGACCTAAATGTAAATTACCCATAGTAGGGACAAAAGCAAACTCATTGCCTTCAAGAGCCTCTATTAAAGGTTGCGCTTCGCTGAATTGAATCACTTGAAAAAAGTATGCTCTTTAGCTGGAAAAGCGCCGCTTTTTACATCCTGATCATATTGCTTAATTGCATCTTGAATCGATACAGAGTTAGCTAGAAAATTTTTAACAAATTTTGGAGGCTTTTCAAGACAAGAAATGCCTAACAAATCATGAATGACCATTACTTGGGCATCTGTTGTGTTTCCAGCGCCAATGCCAATTACCGGAATATTTAACTGTTCTGTTATTTGCGTTGCAAGCTCAGCAGGAACGCACTCTAGCAATAGAAGTTGTGCACCTGCTTCTTCAAGTTTTATAGCTTCAGAGATCATGATTTCATGTTGATTAGTATCACGACCCTGAACAAAGTAACCACCAATGCGGTTGATTGATTGGGGAGTTAAACCCATGTGAGCACAGACTGGAATGCCTCTTTCAGCAAGCAATGAAGTCAACTTGCAAATCCATTCACCGCCCTCAATTTTGATTGAATGAGCACCGTTTTGCATTAGCTCAGTGGCATTATCCAATGCCTTTTCATCCGTTGAGTAACTCATAAAAGGCATATCTGCCATGATATGTGAGGACTGATTGCCCCTTGCGACGTTTGCAAGGTGATAGATTAGATCATCCATTGTAACTGGCAAGGTACTATCATGACCTTGGATTACCATGCCTAAGCTATCTCCAACTAAAATTACATCAACTCCTGCAGCACTAATAACCTTTGCCATAGTGGACTCATAAGCTGTCAAGCAGCTAAATTTTTTACCATCATCTTTTAGTTTTTGTAATGTGGCCACAGTCGTTAATGGCTTATCGGTTTGAAGTGACATGATCAGTGCAGAAGTGAGTCTTGATGGATGTAATTTAGAATTTGATGAGCAACCAAAATTTTTGAGGCCTTGGCCAAGGCTTTGGTTTTATCTTTACTAATGATCAAAACTTCATTTTCAGCTGCATTAAAAGCTATATCATTTCTTGAGACATCATTTGCAACAATAAAATCAAGATTTTTAGCAACAAGCTTTTCGCGGGCAAAATCTTCTACGTTTTCAGTTTCAGCACTAAAACCAATGATGGTTTTGTTTGAGTAATTTTCAGATACAAATTTTAGGATATCTGGGTTAGGTTCTAGCTCGAGCAGTAGATTTTCATTAAGATTTTTTTTAATTTTTTGAGAGTGTGTATTCACTGGTGAGTAATCTGCAACAGCTGCACATCCTATGAATATATCCGCAGCTTCTATAGACCTCTTGACTTCAGCGAACATATCCTTCGCCGTAACAACATCAATTACCTCTATGGATGATGATGCTCTAAGATTAACTGGCCCTGAAACCAAAGTCACAGATGCGCCTGCAGCTTCAGCTGCCTCAGCTAAAGCATACCCCATCTTCCCAGAACTGTGATTTGAAAGATACCGAACTGGATCAATTGGCTCCTGAGTGGGCCCTGCAGTAATTAATACTTTTTTTCCTTCTAGTAAGCTGAGAGAAAATGCCTCCAAGGCAGCAAAGATCTCTTCAGGCTCCAACATCCTGCCAGAACCGATATCACCACAGGCTTGTTCGCCCTCGCCCGGTCCAAGAATTTTATGCCCAAGTGAAGATGCTCTGACCACATTTTCTTGAGTAATTTGTGCATTCCACATTTGCTGATTCATGGCCGGAGCTAAAAATACTTTTGCTTCACTTGCTAAGATTACCGCTGTCAGTAAATCACTCCCAAGACCTTGTGAAATTTTTGCGAGAGTGTTGGCAGAGCATGGAGATACAACAATTGCATCAGCCCATTTAGCTAATTCAATGTGTCCCATTGCAGCCTCAGCTTCCATATCCAATAGATTTGAATGAATGGGATTACCGCTTAATGCCTGCATGGTAATTGGAGTAATAAATTCTTTTGCAGCATCGGTCATAATGATCCTAACCTCAGCTTCAGATTTTTTAATTAATCTTACCAATTCAGCAGCCTTGTAAGCAGCAATGCTTCCGGTTAGAGCAACGATAATGTTTTTATTTTTTAGCACGATTCAACTTTAAAAAAGCGAATCTTACCTTCTTCATATCAAAAAATAAAAAAAAATTACAAAAAAAAGCCGCTCAAATGAGCGGCTTGATGGGTTCATAAAGGGGGTTTATGATCCTGAAACTACTGTTGTATTAGTAAGCGAACCTGATACAGATTTAAGTAGGTAACATTTACCTGCAGCGGTATCTAAATTAAAAGCAACTGCCTTTGATTTTTTTTCAGCCAATGCTTTGCAGCCTGCAACAGATGTATATTTTTTGGTGCTTTTTACACTTAAGATTGAGCCTTGAAGCTTAACGCCTTCTGAAACAGTAAGACTAGCATCTATAGGTAAGGCAGCAAAAATTAGTGCAAATAGGCTTAGAGGGAAAATTGTTTTCATGTTTACTCCAATGTTTATTATTTATATGCAACTTAAATGCCAAAAAAGTTTACACCGTTAACATTTAAGAATCTTTATCCTAGAGATGTAAATTGACACTTAAGAAAGGGCAATGTTAAATGTTTGTGTCAAAAAAAATAGTAGGCAAAAAAAACATACTAGTACGCACACATTTACCACTTATAAATTTTGCTCCTCTTATTTAACTAATTTGATAAAATTAATCTATGAATACTAGAGTAAAGAAGCTTGAAGAAATGCTTCAAGAAGCCCGATCTAAGGTTGATGATATCGATCCCTTCAGCATCATCGGAAAAGAAGGTCAATACACGATTATTGACGTAAGAGAACCTAATGAGGTTCAAGAAAGCGGAATGATTTCAGGTGCACACAACATACCTCGTGGACTGCTTGAATTTCAATTAAAGCCTAGCGAAGGTTTTCCAGCAGATACCCCGATTTTAGTTTACTGTGCAGTGGGTGCTAGAGCCGCTCTTGCTGGAGTGACTCTTAAAGAGCTAGGTTTTACTGATGTAAAAAATCTTGGGGGTTTCAAAGATTGGCAAGATGCTTCAAAACAGTAAGCTATCTTAACTGCTCAAGCAAGACAGCTAGATGTTTATCGGCTGCATACTTATATTCAGGGCTTGCCCCGGCCATAACTTCGCCTTTTGTTGCACAAGATTCATAAGCTGTCCTTCTGGCCTTAGGATCTGAAAAATCTAATTCTACATTGTTAGGATCATAAACCTTCTTAGTCATGGCTGAGAGTTTTAGTTTGCAGTTTGCCCAGCTGTAAGCATCAGGATGCAATTTCAATGGAGCCTCTGCATCAAACGAGTGGAATGCATCTGGATACAATTCAATATGCGCATTACCTCCCTCTTGATTGATTGCTTTGACCAGATCAATACACGGTGCTGCAGGAGTCCAATTATCTTCTTCCCCGATATAGATTTGCATATGGTCTTGGTCCCAGTCATTTAAGTCCGGTAATGCCAAGCAGCCTGGATACCACATTAAAAATCCAGCAAAGTCAGCTCCCTTATCATGAATTTCTTTTTGCAGAGGAATCCATCCATTAAATAAACTTGCAGTGCCTCCTAAACTCCATCCTGCTGCAAAAATTTTTTGATCATCCACTCTTGAATCTTTGCTCATTAAATTTAGGGCTTGAGCCATCTCATAAATGACTGTCTCACTGGTGACATTGATTTGATTTCCGACAGTACTTGAGACATCTCTTGAATCAAAAGGATGAATTGCAAAAACTAAATAATCTGCCTGCCTCATTTGCTCAAGATATCTGCGATGATGATCCCTCCAATTAGAGGAACCATGCGATGCAATGACTAATGGATATTGTCTTGATGTATCATAATCATCAGGAAAATGCAGGATTCCAAAAACATCTTGATCTACCTGAGACCCAATACGTCCATCAAAGAGATTTTCAAAGCCATAGATATTCTTTGATTGATAGTTAATTCTCTCTTTCAAATAGCTATCGGTCGATTTGTTATAAGAAGTTTCACTGCATGAAAAAGCAAATAAAAGAATTGAAGATAAAACTAAATTACGCAAAATAAAAATCCTTTTTTTTAGATGAGGTCATGTAGCCCTCAAGTTTTAATTTAGTTTAATACTCTGATTAGTAAATCATCCTTGTGAGTCATAACATCAAGTTTTTGATCGGCTAATTTTTCTTCATGGATGCCGGCTAAAACATTTGCTTTGTTATTAAAGTCTGCATAATTTTCATAACCGCATACAAAGTACCAAGCTAACTCAGGACCCCAGAAGTGCTCCATGAGATTACAGCCCTCAAATGCTTCATTGTATGCATCATACAAAATGTTGGCGTTTTTGCGTTTTTGGTTATCTGTTAAATACGGTCCAAACGTATAGGTAGCCATCAGAATATATTGAGTTCTCTTTATAAGGCCCTTTTTAACAACCGCAACTAGATGATCTGAATGATCTGCATGAAGCTGTTTTACATCGGCCTGTGGATCTTGGTTATCATTTATTTCTGCAAACTGTTCAAAATCATCAAAGTAACAATAGGTATAAAAGCCTCTTTCTGCTCCGAATTGATGGCGCAATAAACCACATACGTTATAGCCATTTGCCTCAAGTGTTTCAACATTTCCAAGAAGAGACTTCTCGAGTTTTTTTGGATTTGTGTTATCAGGTATTACATATGTTGAGAGATATGCAAAATTGTTTTTATCCTTCATTGAGTGGCCTTCCCCCTCGTGATGAACTGCGAGCAAGGGAATCATCATCAATGAAAAAAGTATTGTTGTAATTGATTTCATAATTTTCTCCGAAATTAGTCTTTAGTAAATAATAATGTCATACGGTCGCTTTCGCCAATTTGAATGTACTTATCTCTATCCTCTTCACCCAATCTTAGGTTGGGAAGCAGAGTCCATACTCCACGAGGATGATCTTTTGTATCTTTTGGATTGGCATTTATCTCAGAAGAGCCAATTAATCTAAATCCAACTCTCTCTGCAACCTCAATGGCCAACGATTGGCTTACGTAACCACTTTTTTTCATGTATTCAAGTGATGCTGAATCGTCTGCTCGATGCTCGACTACACCCAATGAACCTCCTGGTTTGAGGGCATTAAAAGCTTCCTCCATAACCTCTTGCATAGCATCTCTACTCAGCCAGTTATGTAAGTTACGGAATGTTAAAACCATATCAAAACTCTCTGGTGCAACATAAGGTTTTTTTGGTGGTACATGAGTGGTAACGACTTGTAATTTATCAAATCCTGGGTGTGAAGCCACCTTGTTGTCAAAATTCTCTCTGGATCTTTTTTGATAAGGTCCAGCCTCAGGATCATGATGCGTGACAACTAGTTGACCTGAATTATATAAAAGAGGTGCGAGAATCTCAGTGTACCAGCCTCCGCCTGCTGAGAGTTCAAGAACTTTCATATCAGGCTTGATTTCAAAAAAATTTAATGTAGCAGCAGGATTTCTAAATTTATCTCTTTCAGTAAACTTTATTGTTCTATCTGTATTTTCAACAGCATGCTGAACTGAATCCTTGGTGACTGGTTGTGAACAGCCTATGAAAAATATTAAGCCACAAAGAATAGCTACGCTAAGTTTATATTTATTCATTGAATTCTCCTTGATATGATGCATCTAACAAATGATAGCTTACCATGTTAAATAAACTCGATGATATAGGCATTTTTGTTGGAAGATCCCTTCTGGGATTGTATTTTCTAGGGCCTGGAGTAGCCAAGGTCTTTGATTACACAAATTATGTTGCAGTCATGCAAGAAAATGAGGTGCCATTGACATTGGTTGCCTTGCCTATCGTTATTTTAATTCAGGTCATTGGCGGAATTATGTTGATTTTAAATCAAAATGTTAAAGTTTCAGCACTGTCTTTACTCGCCACAACAATCGTAATAAATATTTATATTCATGATTTTTGGACACTTGCAGACGGTATAAGCAAGGCACACGAAACACAAAATTTTGTAAAAAATATTGCGATTTGTGCAGGACTGCTTGTGTTAGCTTCTAGAGAGAAGTTTGTAAAGCTAGGATAGGACCAATCAACCCAAGCCAACCAAAATACGCAAGCCTGGCATATCTTTTTTTCTGATGATTGTGAAGTCCAAGAGCACCAAAGGCACCGAAGGCTCCAAAAGAAGGAAACCAAAATCCGCCTAAGCCAATAAACCCCAATAGACCCAATAACCTTATTGCTCCTCCATTGGATGAAGGATCAACTCTATCCACCAAACCAATTAAGCCTATTAGACCAAAAAGACCTAACAGACCGATGTATTCCATGAATTATTTTGGTTTAGATTCGTTAACCACCAATTTTCTACCATCAACTTCGGCGTCATTGAGGGCAGCAATTGCTTCCTCGGCACCTGAAGACATTTCAACGAAACCAAAGCCCCTTGAACGGTTTGTACCTCTTTCCATAATTACTTTTGCTGAATCAACTGTACCGTGTTCTGCAAAAAGATTTTCAAGTTCTTGGTCACGAATGCTCCAAGAAAGGTTCCCGACATATATATTCATATTTTTCCTACAAAAAAGTTTAGAGAAGTTTAACCTATTTAAGCCTGCAAGGAAGAGGAATCAGCAATTAATTAAGGTTTATTTTGAGAGCAATTTTTTGGTTTGATTCCCAAAGTCATTCCACCAACCCAAGCCCATATCATTTACCCTCTCCAAATTAGATTTTGAATTGTCATCCATGCGCCTGTTTACCCTTCCTAATGGGCTATTGATTCTTAAATAATCGTTGCCAATGAGATCAGTAATGATTTCGTGGTACATGCTTGATTCGAGCATTACTCCTAAAATATCATGCCTCATCCAACTCAATGCCCCCCATTTTGCAGACCTGGGACCACTAATTTTTTTTCTGTTGATTCCAGTGCCAATGCTAAGGACCTTAATTCTGGAATTTGGAAAAAGTTTTTTTGCCTCACTGTAGGCAATTAAACAAGGATTGTTTGCAACAATCCCTCCATCAATCAACCATGACCCATCTTCAATTTGGTAAGTTGGGTAATAAATTGGAGCAGCACTTGATGCAATTACCGCGTTTTTCAGACTGATTTCAGGTGAGGCATATGAACTTAAAATTCGTGGCGTTCTTGATTCAATATCATAAGTCAAAACCCCCATGGGATTTTTGGATTCTCCTAATGTCTGCTCACCAAAATATTCACTTAAAACTTTCTCTTTTCCTTTTGAATCATATTTGGGTTTTGTTTGTAAAAACGAGGCATTATCCCAAAATGATTTTGACATGGTTTCTTTGAGGTTTTCCTCACTCCAGAATCCAAGAACATCTTTAGCTTCCATCTCTCGTGCTGCCAGGCATGCAAGATTGGCAGAACCAGCACTGGTACCAAGAAAAAAATCAAAAATTTCATGGGTTGGTTTATCCATCGAGCGCTCAAGTTCTTGCAAAAAAATTACTTGAGCAATGGCTCTTACACCCCCGCCATCAAGTGACAAAACTAACTTGGTGTCATTAGTCCCAAGAAAACTTAAAACTTTCTTTAGGGTCTTCATCCAGATAATTCAACTTCTAGCAAAATTGCCAAACGTGCAATTGCAAGTGCAAGCCTGTCAATCACAATAGATCCATGAGTTTTTAGATAACCTTCGTCAACGTTTTGTATTCTATTGTCTAAATATCTTACTGAGTCAGAAACGGCTATCTTTCTACTTTCATTTATCCAAGGATAGACGTCATCATAGTAATTGATGTTGCGCTTATATTTTTTTGCTAAGTCATCTATCTTTTTGTGCACATCTTTTTTGCCATGTGTTTTATATAAAAATTCTAAGATCTGTCCATCCCAAATTGAATGCATATTAGATTTCTTTTTCCCATGAAGTGTTAATAGATAATCATTGCCGCCTCGGTCATATCCAAATCCAGTATGCAAAGGCTGATGAATGTCAGCAACAAAATGACCAATAAACCTTACAGCATCTTTTTTTTCAGCATCATTACCTGTTCTAAGGAAACTAAGTTGCTCTCCATATGCACGCATAATGCAACTTTTTTCTGGACAACTATCAGGTGTTATTACATCTTTTCCGGGCGGTGAGTTAATGTAATGCCACGGACCAGTTTCTCTTCGTTCAACCTGCTTAATAACATCTGGCCAAACACAACCCTCTCCATAGTCGTCACTTTCAAGGATTGAAAATAAATTAGCTGACGTATCAGTACTCATTAAGTTTGCAGCTTTATTGCATACAAGGCTATGACCTTCATCCCACCAAGAATATCCTTCAGATATAAAAGCTAGGCAGATTATCAGGAGTACATTTTTTAAATTCATAAATCAGCGGCAGCACTGGCAATGGCACGAAACATTGAGACATGAGCAGCCTTGGACTCCTCTTTCTCTGAGGTAAATCTATGATTAGATGAAGTTTTAGCAATGACGATTCTATTTTCTGGATCAATAAAGATGTATTGATTGTAAACTCCTGATGCAGTGTACTCAGTACTAGGAAAACCCGGAACCCACCACTGGTATCCATAACCCCAAACACTTGATGAATTTGGATTATCACCTGGCACTAAGTGATCTTCGTCTGTAGCATGAGATGCATCTACCCACTCTGCGGGAACCACTTGATCGCCGTTCCATTCGCCTCGGTTCAAATAAAGCAAACCAAATTTTGCATAATCTCGCAATGTTGCGTTCAATCCTCCCAGCGCAACCTCCATTCCACTGTCATCAACCATATAGTAAGCATCGTCTTGCATGCCAATTTTATTCCATATGTGTTCTTGCAAACTTTCGGTCACAGATTTGCCCGTGACTTCCTGCAAAACCATTGCCAGCATCTGAGTATCAATACTCACATAATGATGATATGTGCCAGGTTCTTTTTCGTTTTTAAGTGATTTTGCAAAGTCCCTCATTGGTGTACCAAAAGAAATCGTTCTGCCAAAACGATTAATATCAGAATTATAGTCAGCATAGTCTTCATTGAATTTAATTCCTGAGGACATTTGCAGCAGGTCTTTAATAGGAACTCCCTCATACCCTGATCCCTTAAAATCATCTAAGTATTTCGTGACGGGATCATCAATACTATCAATCAGGCCTTGGTCCACAGCAATTCCTATGAGGGCTGACAGAAATGATTTAGCCACTGACCAAGAAATATGTTTGGAGGTCTGGGTATTGTTATGCCAGTAATTTTCGTAAAGTAAGTTGTTGTTTTTTAAAACAATCAGTCCATCTGTCTCATAGTACTCAAGTGCATCTTCTAAATTCTCATCTTCGCCCAGATGCTTAAAGGTCGAGGGCAATGAAAACTCATTGGTCATATTTTGAAAGCTATGAGGAGTAGCCGAAGCTTTGATTGTCGGACCAGCACGAAAGATTTTATCCATATTGACAAAGTTAAAAGCAATCTTGTCTTTATCATAGAGATGAATCATTTTATTCACTCTAACGGCTTTGGGGCCGTAAATTAGAGCCAAACTAACAACAGCTATTCCAATTAAGATTAAGATTGTCTTAAGACTCATCATCCATTAACTTTATTGATATTTTGCTTGATCAAAAGCAGCAATATACTCATCAGCAATTTGTTGTATATGCTCCTCGTAACCCTTGTGTGTAAAGATATAAAAATCGTTATTCTCGATTCCTTGAAATATTGCTTCAGCAGCTTGAAGTGGTGAAATTGGAAATGATTTGCCTTGCGCATCATCCGCAGCTACTTCTAGCATTTCACGAGGATCTTTATCTTCGACCTTTCGTTCTTTCTTTGGAGTTGTTGATTCACCTTGATAGACACTGTTAACAATATTGGTATCCACTTCCCCAGGACATACAATGCTTGCTTGGATTTTTGAGGTTTTAAGTTCTTCTCTGAGCGTTGCCATGAATCCGCGAATTGCAAACTTTGAAGCAGAATAAAGACTCAGCATTGGGTAGCTTATAAATCCAGATGTGGAACAGGTTGCAACTATGTTGCCCTCTTCACCACTCTCAAGCATTCGAGGGAGAAATGCATTCACTCCATTAAAACATCCCCCCATATTGATATTCATTAACCAATCGTACATTTCACGAGTGACATCTTTCACAGGAGCCGGTCCCAACACTCCCGCATTATTAAATAGATAATGACAAGCACCAAAAGTTTCATAGGTTTCGCTAGCTAAATTCATCATCGCATTGATATCACTTACATCAACTGAGCGCGCTATTGCTTCAACTCCCTCTGCGGTAACAATATCCAGTGTTTCATCCAACCCAACAGTATTTACATCACACAAAACTAATTGCATTTTTTTACTTGCAGCAAATTGTGCAAGCCCTCTACCAATACCACTACCAGCACCAGTTATTACAGCTACTTTTGATTCAGTCATAAAATAATTAAAAATTAGTAATGCAATTAGTTTAGGATAGATTTACAAATAAACAACCCTTGAAAAATTCCTTAATGGCCAACAGAACTCGATACAGAAAGTGTAAGCAATGCAAAAGACTGACATTGCCCGACGAATTTAATAAGGGTGATAAATGGTGCAAACGTTGTCGTGATAGATTGGCACTGCAAACTCCACTTAAAAGAATTTAACCCTAGAAAGTATTTTGTGTAATATTTCATTATGAAAGTTTCAGATGCAATCAAAAATAGACACTCCGTTAGAGCATTTTTAAATAATCCTGTCTCCACAGAATTAATCAAAGAATTACTCAAGCAATCTTCCAGATGCCCATCGGGTGGAAACCTCCAGCCATGGAAAATTTATGTTATTAATGAAGATTCAATGAAAGACTTCTTAAAATTTCAGTCTAAATGGAGTGAACCGGAAACTCCTGCTTACGATATTTATCCAAGAGATCTCAAGGAGCCCTACAAAAGTTTTAGTAAGAAAGTGGGCGAACAGATGTACGGCAGCCTTGGGATTGCCAGAGAAGATAAAGAGGCGCGATGGAAACAAGTCTTCAAGAATTATGAATTCTTCGGTGCTCCAGCTGCATTATTTTGTTTTGTTGATCGTCAAATGGGTCCACCTCAATGGTCTGATTTGGGGATGTTTTTGCAAACTTTTATGCTTTTAGCGCAAGAACATGGATTGGATACTTGTGCCCAAGAAATTTGGTCTATGAAACAAGAAAGTGTCTCTAAATTCTTAAATGTCGATGATAATCAGATGATTTTTTGTGGTATGGCTATTGGTTACAAAGATCAAGAAGCTCCAATAAATCAGTTCAGAACAGAACGCCAAAATATTGAAGATTGGTGCAAGATTATTTAGTTTTTTCTTTTTGATCTTCCTTTTTATTTTGATGTCGCTGATGCTCTAATTCCATCATCTCTCTTTCCGTGCACTCAAAATATGTATCATCCACTCGATCTCCAGCAGAATCAGGCAGCATGGGTCCTCTTGGACCCGTGTTTGTAATCCCTACACAAGCCCCCATGATCCCTCCTTGCTCACCCTCCACTCCAACAACTTGGTGATTAAGGAGTCGATATTCTCTTGCTTGACAGGAAACCAATATAAAAATTATTAGTAATAAAGATTTATTCATTTAATTCTTTTTGGGCTTTTTTTTCTAAGTCTTTTTTCTTCCATTTTCTGATATTCATTATGTGCGCACTCAATAAAAGAATCATCAGAAGCTCTATGATTTTCTATCCTACCCTTTTTATCCGGTGTTGTTATATTATTGCCTGAATTAGCTAATTGCATACATGATCCCATGGCAACTCCCAGCTGACCTTCAGTCTCATGCACTTGATGATTTATCACTTGATACTCGCGGGTCTGACAGCCCATCAATAAAACTAAACTCAAAATAAAAACACATCTCATAAGTCATTTATATTAATATTAAATAAATTTAAAAATGAAATCTTTTTTTACAAAAATTTTTATTGGATGCGTCATAGCATCGGCATTATTGATATTTATTCAAATTGCATCTACAGCATATTCTGAAAATAGCCATCCTGCTATTGACCTAATTAAGCCTAACTAACGGTATGCATTGCGCATATTTTGTTACCAGCCGGATCAAGTAAATACGCTAAATATAATTGCATGCCATTGCCTTCGCGAATACCTGGAGGATCCTCAATTGCTTTACCGCCATTTGCTACTCCAGCAGCATGCCATGCATCAGCATCTTCGGGACTCTCAGCTTTGAAACCAATGGTGCTGCCATTGCCGTGCGTTGCAGGCTCATCGTTGATAGGTTCGGTAATAATAAAAATGGAACCGCTAAGAAAATAAAAATATCTTTTGTGGCCATGAGAGTTTGGTGATAAGACGCCGGGCTTTGCTCCTAACTTTCCTAATACCGCATCATAAAAAGATTTTGATGCTTCCAAATCATTTGCTCCCAACATAATGTGACTAAACATATTAACTCCTATATTTGATTCATGGATTTTAGTTGCTCTGCGGTTACTCGAGCAGAGTCTTTCACAGAGATTAACTCCCAATCAAAGACTTCTGGAAAAACAGAACTTTCAATATTTCGTTCCTTGCCAATCATGGGTTTTAATCCTCCAATCTCCTTATCGAAGATTGATAAAATACTGATCAGCCATTTTGGAATATTTCTTGTCGGCGCTTGATAACCAAGGTCTCTTAAAATTTCTGACAATTCACTGACCCAAAGCTCATCCTTCGAAAGGATAATTCTTTTATTATCAGATTTTTCATTCTTAATTGATTCAATATGGGCCTTGGCAACATCTCTAACATCAACAAAACCGATGTGAAGACCTGGATTTCCTGGTGTTGAACCGTCAAGCATTTTTTTAACGAACAGGTTGGATGTTCCTAAGTCATCTGAAAGCATGGGCCCAATAACTGCAACCGGATTGATAACAGTTAATTTAAACGAGCGATTTGATTCCATGAACTCCCAAGCACTTTTTTCCGCCAATGTTTTACTTTTGTTATAGGCGGAAATCTTCGGGTTGGTAGGATCAGACCAATCCGATTCGTTGAAAACTATTTTCCCATCAAAAGTATCACCAACAGCTGCAAAAGATGATGTAATCACTACTTTTTTAACTTGAGAATTTTTTGCAGAAAGTTTCAAAACTCTTTGTGTTCCAGCAAGTGCGGGCTTAATCAAGTCATCTTCATGATCAGGTAATCCAGCTATAAATGGTGAAGCAACATGCAATACATAATCACACCCTTCGATGGCTCTCTCCCAACCCTCATCACTTAATAAATCACATTCATATAAAGTTAAGCTTGCATCAGATAAATTAGCTTTCTTTAGAGAAGATCTAACCTCTTCCTCTCTTGATTTTGATCTTAGCGTTCCATTGACTGAATAACCTTTTTCAATTAACTGATGAATGCAGTGCAAACCAATGAATCCTGTTGCACCCGTAACTAATACTTTTTCCATATTGATCCCCTTGAAGCCCTAAAATTATACTTAAAGTTTATTCTGATCGGAGGATTTATGCCTGCCAATTAAGAAATCTCTTTTTCCAAGATGCTTTGTTTTTCTGCCATACATTCGCTTTCTCCATAGACGATAAGATGATGATTTCATATGCTTTCGCATTAGCTCTTTGACAGCTTGCTCACCCAACCCAAATTGCGATTTAATTGCATCAAAGGGCGTGCGATCCTCCCATGCCATTTCAATAATCCTTGATATGTCTTCTTTATTCATCAAAAATATTTAAATGATTGATAGAAGTTTTTATATAGTTCATTGGACTGGTTTTATTTTAACTCTATTCTTTATAACCTTATCAATCTTAGATCCAAGCGGAGACGAATATGTTATTCACTTTACTACCTCAATGATGCCATTGATTCTTGCATCAATCATGAATTCTTTGGCAAATAAAAGAATAATTTTTTTCCCATGGCAGCAATCATGGCGCAAGCCCAACAATAATTGATATAAAGAAGCCAATCACAATTAATGCTAGATAATTTAGAGTTTTTGACTTAAATAGTTTCAATTGAAAATTAAAATTGAATATTTTCTTACCCAGCCATAATCCAAACCTAAATGAAATTAAAAAAATAATTCCTATCAACGGGGCAAGCACAAGAAAATCAAACACAAGGTCTTGCCATTGATTAAGAGAATGATAAAAATTTCTAAATCGATCTAAAAATTGCATAATGGAATTTGAACATATATTTTTAATGCTATGAAAAAAATTTTCTTATTCATCTTAATACTTATTGTGCAGCAGGATTTGTTCGCAACAGAATCCTTAATTATAGACGTTAGAACTGACAATGAATGGAATAATGGTTTCATTGAAAATGCAAAACATATCCCGGTCAGTGAGTTAAAAAAAAGACTTAATGAAATTCAAGCATTTAAGGATCAACCTGTATTTACCTACTGTGCGGCTGGCAAAAGAGCTGAACGTGCTAAAAATTTGTTAATTGAAAATGGTTTTACCAATGTAATAAACTTAGGAGGCATCGAGGATGCTTCTAAAAAATTGGACAAAGATATTATTGAGTAAAATCTTGACTAATTAGTAGATGGGGGCAAAAGGCCACCATTTTTTTTATCTATCCTAAAGGTAGTAAGGAAAGAAAAGGTCTTTTTTAGCAGACTTCTCTCTCTTATTTTGCTTACCAATTTCCACATTAAGTTTCTTAATAGCATAGTTCAATGCCATAAGCTTTCTAGGATTTTGGTGGATAGATTTATCTAAGTTGTGTAATTTAGATATAGTCATAACATCTCCTATTTAAGAAGCGTTCCTTCGGTATCATTACCTACTTCCGTCCTCTAAGAGGATGAACGATGATAATGCGTTCCTTCGTCTAAATTGACTACTTCCGTCCCAAGAATGGGATGAACGATAAATTTATATTATCAAAATATAAAAGACTGATCAAAAAGTGATCAAATTTATGATCATGTTCTAAAAAATAGAAATGTCTTTGATCATTAAATTAACGTTAAAATCTCTTCCGTAACCTGCAAAGGCAATATTGTTGATATTTTTAGGTTTCATTTTTCTGGCCGAATACCCTGATGATTTGAGGTCTTTAAAGTAGATTTCATATCTTTTCCACTCATCTGTTACTTGAAAAGAATGACTCATGTAGGACCAAGGTGGCATCTTCATCCCCTTGAGCGTTGCGTGTATCTCATAAACCTCGTCATTTCCTCTGGCAAGGAAACTGATCCCACTTAACGCATCGTCGTTAAGTTTAATATCGTGGACAAGCCGAACAAAACCACCGTTATTTTGAGTAGTGACATTACCACGCAAGATGAAGGTTTCTTCAACAAATTCAACTTGTAGATTTGATTTGCCACCCATGACCCTATCAGTAACTCCGTACCAGTCTTGAGGATTATTTGATATGTCAGACTGAACAGACAAACTTATGCTCATCGTAAAAAAAAAGATTAGCTTAATCATGAATGTCTAAATATTAATTTGTAAATTTCGGCATGAAATCTTTGTTTTCAGCGTCATACAACATCCATCCATTATATTCATCTGGTGTATCACCGCATGCAGCAAACTCACTAAACATTGGAAACATTGTGGGTTGAACATCATCTTGAAATGCGGTTGTAGCTTGAATCATGGATTCACGGGAATTTGTAAAATCACCCCATAGAAAATCCGCATCTGGATTTGAGTCTGAGTAATAATTTCCAAAATGGTAAGAAGTCCCGGCATAACCATCGCTATTTCTAACTGTTTGAGTAAATTTTGGTAAGAACTCTTTAGCATCTGCTACCCCAGAGCCTTCATTGTATTTGCAAAGCCATACTGCACTGAAAAAGTATCCTGATTTCGGTAACTCACCAAATTCTTCAGCACCCAAAGGAAAGACGCCCTCAAAACCATTTCTAGCTTCCCCATCACAAACTAATACATTGGCATATTTTTCTTGCCAGGCAGCAGCCTCAGCATTTTGAATCCATTGACTCCATGCAGCATCCGCTGCTTCTTTGGAGGTCCATTGAAGTTCCCACCAACCGGTTTCAGGGTAAAGATTTTTTTCTGATGCAGGTGCATACCCCCAAACTCCCATTAACTCATCGGCAGTAATTAGAGGTTGCCAATCAGCAATCATCTTTGCCATATTTTCTGCTGAATAGTCTGGACCAGCCTGACAAGGCATAAACTCATTAAAGTAAGTTCTTGATGAAAGATCATTCTCCCCGACCGTTGTATTTTCTTGCGAGCAAGAAATAACAAACAAAAAAATAAATAAATAGCTAAGTTTTGATTTCATATTCTCTCCTAAAAAAATTTGTAGTGCTTTTTATGGTTTGAATGAGTCATCCAAAACAAATACTTCCACACCACCAGTAATTCCATCGTGCTGCATTGCTTCAGCGGTTTCAGGCGCATTAAAAACCTTCATAAACTCATCAAGGTCGGAGGTCTCACAAACAGCAATGACTTTGTTATCGTCGGTTGCACCTAAATATGCAATGGAGATTTTTTGACTGGCAAAAACATCACCATGAGTTTTAAATCCCTCCCTCCAGCGGTCTACATTTTCAACTTCTGCTCTAACAGCTACCAACATAGTTTTTCTCCTATTTTTTTATATTAATTTAAACCATTCAACCAATCAAAGATTGCGTTCCCAATTGCATCGGGTGAGTCCTCTTGGATAAAATGACTGCCCCTTACAGTTACCTCTTTTTGGTTTTTCCAAGTTCTGCAAAACTCTCTTTGCTTTCCAATTAAGATAGCTCCTGGTTCAGCATTGATAAATAACTTTGGCAGTTCGTTTTCAACCATCCACTTAGAATAAGATTCCACAATTTTACATATATTGGGAGGCTCATTTTCTAAGGGGATTTGCCTAGGCCAATCAAGTGTCGGTCGACGAGCAATCTCATCATTAAAAGGTCTTCTATACTCATTCATCTCTTCGTCAGATAATTTCCTTAAAATGGATCCGGGAAGAACGGCCTCAATAAATAAGTTTTTCTTTAGAATCATTTCTTCTCCAGCTGGAGATCTAAAGCCTTGAAAAATTCCTCTAGCATCCTCGTTCCAATCCACCCACTGCATGGATTTAACAATAGCTTCCATATAACAAATGCCTTTTACTTTTTCAGGATTATCATATGCCCAGTTAAAACCTAGTGCGGACCCCCAGTCATGAATTACAAGGGTTGCATTATTTTTAATACCTAATTCAGCTAAAAACTCATCAAAATATTTTTTATGAACAGCATAGGAATACGTCATGTTCCCTTCATCTTTAAGCTTTTCACTATCACCCATACCAATCAGATCCATTGCGATACACCTGCCAAGACTCTGAAGTTGAGGCATGACATTTCTCCAAAGATAAGAGGACGTTGGATTACCGTGTTGAAAAATGATTGGGTCGCCCTCTCCCATCTCAACGTAAGCTATTTGCTTACCTAAAACATCAATGTATTTTTTATTCCAAGTCATTCTTAAATCTTAATTCATCTTTTAAAAATAAATAAGGGGCATCAAGCCCCTTATTAAATAAATGATTTAAATTATCCTAGTCCGGATTGTACATCTTGAGACTTACTTCCATATAAGATCTTTTAAACTTGCTGTACTTCCTTGATTCAGGAGCATAAGCAGCAAATTCTTTGGATGCATTCATGCCAGTTAGGAATGCTAATGCAGCTTGAGGCGTATTAAATGATGCCCAAATCTCGTGGGTAATCCCATTACCATTATTGCCAAGATAGTGGCTTTGCAATCCATAAGCATTCGAAGACCAGTCATACTTCTCAATGCTTTTGCTGAAGTTTTTCCATAAAGGGACAAACTTACCTGGATCTGTTACTTCAAGGCTCCACCTTAAGCTGACTCTGTTATCAGTGGTTTCACCTCGTAAAGTTACGCCTACACTGTGAACAGTTAGGGTGTCAGAAATAATTTCAGCACCAATATCATTCATGGTCTTTCTAAACTCTCTTCCTGCTTTTGAGGTTGAGAATATTTGGCCAGCTCGAGCATATTGATCGGCATCTCTGTAATACCAGCTCACGCCATGGGTCGAATCATCCCAGCCGTTTTGTTGAACCGCAAAAAAATCCACTTCAAATTTTTCCTTAGAAACTTCAGGGGAATTCATGTATTTATCAAATGCCGCAAAGCATCTTTCTGCTACCGGGCAATTAAATAAAAAGTTAGTTTGATACATTGAATAGTTTGCTGGCAGATGGTCATCGGCACTAAGCTGGAAACCAAAAACCAAAGCAAACGCTATAAATGTTTTTTTCATAAGTCCTCTCCTATTAATATAATTTACTTTACAGTAAAAATTATTTATTACATAAAGCTATTGTGACAATTATGAAAATTCTTTAATTAAATTAAATAGAAATATTCATGTTGATGCTCCAATGAAAAGCAAATATCTTTTATTTTGAGAGGCCTGAGGTTGAAGGTAAGATATAACTAATGTCAAAAATAGATGGAAACAAAGAATTGGTTCAAGATTTTTTTAATCTTTTAAGCTCTGGTTCTGATGAATATTTAGACTATTACACTGATGAATCATTGATCTGGACAGCAGGTGAAAACGCTATTGGGGGTTCAAGATCGAAAAGTGAGGTTGTCGGCTTTGCCAAAAGCGTTCTTGATTCGTTTCCTAAAGGAATCACTTTTAATGTGGTGAATTTAGTTGCTGAAAATGATTATGTTGCAGCTGAGGTGGAAGGAGAAGCAATGCATGTGTCTGGCAAACCGTATAACAACAAATATCATTTTTTAATAAAGATCAAAGACAGTAAGATTCTTGAATTAAAAGAGTACATGGATACTCAGTTAGCAGTAAAAGTGCTGCTTGGTGAATAGTTCCTTCAAAATTTAAAGGCTTATAAAGCCATCTGTTATAACTGTTGAAAATTCCTCTTTTCTAGACAACCCAACTAGATGATCAGCGCTCTGCGGATATTCATCCTTAAATTTTGCTGAGATCAATTCAAATCCTTGTGCTTTTATAACATCCTTCTGATTAACTTCTTTAAGAAAATAACCAACGTCACAAACAAAAGATATATCAGCAAGAGAGATAAAGTTTCCAGCAATAAATTTATTTACCTTTAATGCTGATTCAATCCCATCTAAATAAAATTCATAAGCAGACTTCATTCGGTTATATAAAACCTCGTTCATTTTTTCGACACTTAATATATAAACCTGATGTTCTCTTGAGAAAACCAAATTTACATCTAAAAAACTATCAATTCTTGAAGCCATGACATGATCATTGCCTCCAAATAGATTATTTGGTTTACCGGATCTAGCAACTGCACGCATGATGCTATTCGATTCAAAGATACCTGACTTTGTTTTCAGATCAAATGCAGCAGGCACTGTTCCAAAAGGATGTGCAAAAAGAAACTCATCAGTTTTATAAAGATCATTGGTAAAGCCCCTTCTTCCTTTCCTAATTAATGCCGAATTAGCTCTATCATCTTCGGTAAGTTCTCTTGCATCATAATCCCACAACCAATTTGGTAAGTTTTTTGGCTCGTCTCCAACAACCTCAACCTCAGCTCCGCAAAGGTTTGCAGCAATGAGTGACTTCCAAACTCTTGGGTTTGGAAGATATGAAAATATTTTTATACCAGAAGACACAGTTTAAATAATTAAGACTTAATCCCTATTTTCTCTTCTCCAGACTTCGGGCTGCTTGAATTCTCCAGCCCACATTCCAGCTTTTACTTTTTTGGCATAATTTTGTTCTTTCTCATACCTATCTGAGTATCTCAAATAAGCAACCGCCATTCCAGACTTCACCATTTCAGCCTGTAAATCCATTTCACCAACATAACAAATACCTAAAGTTCTGCCGTACCTATCTTGACCCTCATCAGTACATCTGACTGTTTGATTATTAATTAGTTCTTTGAGTTTTTGCGTTGCTGCATTACCGCACTCCCACTCACGCCCTTTTCCATCGAGGCACTTTTGAGTTTTACCAAAAAAATAACTCTCGGGTGCATCACTTCCTGTAAACCTTATGCGAATGTCATTTATGATTATTGTGTCACCGTCAGTCACTTCTGCTTCGCCAACAATGTCAGCAGAAAAATTCGTCAATAAAAATAAGCCTAGAAATATAGATATTAGTCGCATTAATTAAGTTTATTACAAAATTACTTGCAGGTACGGGAAAAAATATTCAATTTTTAAAGAACTTATTGCTTGGTTTATGATTAATTAATATGAAATTAGTTTCAAACATTAAGTTACTAGCATTGATGAGCTTTTTATTGAACTTAACAGCTTCTGAACCCTTTTCAATTAAAATTTCAGATATCCAAAGTTTTAGATGGGATACTAATAACCAATCATTGGTATTACGGGTTGGCTCAAAATATTTTGATATTCAATTTAGTTCTCGATGTTGGGATATAGAATCAGCAAAAAGGTTAGAATTTCAATCGTGGAGTAATCGAACTCACCTTTCAGTAGGCGATGCAATAGTTCCCATGTCCTATCGATGGGGTTTTGATTCACCGTCGAACTGCTTTATTAAGAATATAGAGAAAATTGAAGGTTAGCCTTATGGCCTTTTTTTTAATAAATAATGAGAAACATACCAATCATTTCCTTCATTAATTGCAAAAAATTTTGCGCATGTTAAGAAGAACATTCTCCACCTAAAAAACCAAGTTTTACCATTGCCATAGTGTTGGTCAAATAAGGATATTATTTTTGATTTATTTTTATCATGTTTCTCTAACCATTTTTGAGAGGTAAGACCATAGTGTGAACCATTAACCTTCCAAGAGGACACCACTTTTAAATGATTCTCAAAATTACTGAAAATATCTTCTGAAGGCATAATGCCACCTTCAAAAAAGTTTTTTGTCATCCAATCAGAGTCATTTTTTGTTTCATAAAGGTAGCACGCAAAACGATGACAGAAAATATGAACAAATAGTTCTCCATCTGGATTCAGAAAATCAGAGACTTTGCTGAGCAGAGACTCATAATTTCTCATATGCTCAAACATTTCTATTGAAACAACTTTGTCGAAAGTTTCGCTAAAATTCATCTCATTAATATTTTGTTGGACTGCAGTTAAATTCCTCAAGCCTCTGAGTGAAGCTTGATTATTAATAAAATTAATTTGATCTTTTGAATTACTCACTGCAGTAAATTTTGATGACGGGAATTTTGCAGCTGCAAATAAAGAAAAGCTTCCCCAGCCACATCCTAAATCAAGAATGCTTTGATTTGCCTGAATACCTGCACGATCAATGTATAGTTGCAACATGCTTTCTTCAGCTTTATCTAGATCATCAGTCTTAGAGTCAAATTGAGAACATGAATATTTCATGTACTTTCCAAGAACCAATTCAAAAAACGCAGGGGGCACCTCATAGTGTTGATCATTTGCATCAGATGTCCTCTCTGCAATAGGCCCTGATTTAAGATTATTAATCACCATTATTTTTTCATTTTCTATTGATGCAGAACTTACTCTAGCCAGACTGATCCTCTGAATAAAAAAATTCAAAATAAAGTCAGGGACCAAGCCTTTCTCGGCTAAATAGATTCCAATCTTAATCATTACAAGTTAATTTAAATTGAGTTACATCCAACCTATCACTCAGAAAACCACCGATACAATAAGCGTAATACATCTCCCATGTTCGTTTAAATTTAATATCAAAACCTAGTTCTCTGACACTATTCCATCGCTTTTGGAATTGCTCATTCCAAAGCTCTAATGTTTTTGCATAGGAATCACCAAAACTTCTTACTTTTTTGCACTCTAAGGATATGGTTGAGGCGCAATTAAAAAATGCTTCGTCGGAAATAAGTTCTCCACCGGGGAATATATAGGTTTGAATAAAGTCTGGATCGACATTGTAAGTTTTGAAGTATTCATCATGCATAGTAATAACTTGAACAAGTGCTGATGATCCTGGCTTTAAAAATCGCTTGATCGAATCAAAGTATTCATTCCAATACTTTGAGCCAACTGCTTCAAGCATTTCAATTGAGACAACAGCATCATATAAACCTTCATGAACTCGATAGTCTTCATAAAGAATCTTTTGTGTACCACCTAAATTAGTGATTCTTGATGAAGCATACTCAAATTGCTCTTTTGAGATAGTCAAACCGGTAACATTTATTCCCAATTTAGAAGCATGCTCAATAAAGCCACCCCATCCACAACCTATCTCCAAAATATTGTCTCCAGGCTTTAGATTAAGGCTATCAATTATTTTTTGATATTTATTTTTTTGAGCAGATTCAAGAGGTTCTTCTTTAAGATTTTGGAATATGGCTGATGAATAAGTCATGCTGGAATCAAGCCATAATTCATAAAAAGCATTGCCTAAGTCATAGTGCGCATGAATATTTTTTTTACTTCGTGAAAGAGTATTCTCTCTCAGCCAATGTTGGAATTTAGTGATAAATTTTCTAGAGTTTCCCTTTTTGATGCTCTCAACATTACTTAAGTTTTTTGCTAAAAAGGTCATGGTTTTTTGTAAATTATCAGTTATCCAGTAACCTTGTATGAAACCCTCGGTAAAACCTAAAACACCCCTTCGAAGAATTAAATAGATTCCACGAATTGAGGTAAAAGTAATATTGAATTGAGGCTGATTATGATCGCCAATGATAATATCTGAACAACCAGGTATTGATAATCGAAGTGATCCGTCTTCAAATGTCTTAAGTTTTTTATTAATCCAATTTTTTATAATTTGATTCAGCATAACCATTTCCATTATGACTGTGGGCTTGATTGCCCTTTCGCCATATTAATAGTGCTTGTAAATGTATTCTAGCAACTACAAAAAGAGTTGATATTATTATTCTAAAATAAAAATAACTCTTCTTCATGCCATTAAATTTATGGGTAACACCTTTTAAGACAGTATTTATCTCCAATACCTCATCATGATTAAATTCCTTGATGATAGTTTGATTCGGTTGATCTGAAATTTTAAATTTATATATTCCGCTTTTCTTTGCAAAGGGTGATACATACATCTTTTTGGTAGCCTTGTAATAGATATCATAGCGAATATCCTTTCCCGAATTATCAATAAAATAGATTTGCTTTTCACCAAAGGTATTGGTGACATCTGCAATAAAAGCTAAGACCTCATCATGCTTTTTTAGGTACCAAAAACAAACTGGATTGAAGGCCTTAAAAAAAATAGAATTTGGTTTTTTAAGTAAATCTAATTTTAAATCATGAGCATCAATTTGATTTTTATTTAAAAAAATCTTGATTGCTTTTATAGTTGCTTTAGTTCCATCATCATTAAAATCCAATGAAAAAATCTTGCTAAATTTTTTAGTAACAAATTCACTATCTTTAAAGTTATAAATGTCACTAAAGTAACCTGAAAAAAATTTGTATCTAAACTGATGCTTTTTTCCAAAAACTCTTTGATGAAAAATACTGCCGACGTAAACACTAAATTGCATGATCTATCATTCTGACTACATTTAATGCAGAGGTAAGGCCGTCCTCATGAAAACCATAGCCTTGATATGCACCAGTAAAATATAAATTATCTAATCCCTGCAACTCGCTCACCTTATCCTTTACTTCCTGAGAGGTAAAATCAAAAAGTGGATGCTCGTATTGCATCACTTTGATGATCTTTTGTGTTTGTATTTGCGGAAAGTTACCAATAGTTACAAACAAATTTGTTTTAGATTTGATGTTTTGAAGATTATTCATCCAATAGGTAACGTACTCGTAATCATCATATTTAAATGAGTTCCATGACGACCATAACTTTTTTCTTACAGGCATAAAGCTCTCATCAGTGTGAAGGATTGTTTTATTGGTGTTGTATGAAAAATCAGACATAAAAGAAAAATCTTTATAATTTGCTAATAATTTTGGAACATCATTGATATGCGTAGCAATGACTACTTGATCATAATCAAGTTCATGATTTGACGTTTTGAGTCGCCATTGTTGATTAGACTTATTAATAATCGGAGACTCTCCTGTAAATACATTATTAATGTTAGAGGTTTCTATGATTGCATCTATATAAGAAGCACTCCCATTTTTAACAAAGTGCCATTGAGGTCTCTTAATGAGTTTTAGCAGACCATGGTTTTTTAGAAAGGCAAGCATTGATTCAACTGGATACTCTCCTATCTTATCCATGGGTGTAGACCAAATGGCTGCTGCCATTGGCAAAACATAATCATTTACAAATTCTTTTTTGAGATTTTTATTTTCTAACCACTCTCTAAAACTTATGCCAGCAATATTTTGTTTTGCAGCATGATTAAATTTAATGATATTTTTTAAAAAAATTAATTTTGCTGGTTTGAGAAAAGTACTTAATTTTTTAAATTCATTTGATGACCAAGAGTTATTTTTTGAAGACACCGAAAAGGACATATCAGTGTCAGCGGTATCCACTCCTAACTCATTAAAAAATTGAATCAGGTTAGGGTAGTTAAGGTCGTTAAAAACAATAAAACCAGAATCAACGTTGATTTCTTCCTCTAGCTGTATTTTGTGGGTGTGTGTATGACCACCTATACGAGTATCACTTTCATATAAATCTACGTGATGTCTTTTTCCTAAATAATAAGATGCTCCTAATCCAGAGATTCCTGAGCCCACCACAGCAATTTTCATAATAAGATGTATTGTAAGTCAGTTTGATTTTTTCTTGTTTGCTTATTTCGAGCTCAATATTTAATATTGAATATATGAAACTGGGCTGGACATTTGGTGTATTGGTTGCAACAGCTTTCATTTTGAAATTAGTCGTGCAGATTTTAAAAACTTCTTGAATCGATGAAGGACCAAATAAAAAAAGTTTTTAGAAAAATAATNAAAGAAACTCCTAGCAAGCTATCTACAAAGGCTCTGAAAAGAGCTAATAAAATCAATAAGCTCAATGCTGGTACACCACATGACTGGGAAGACTATAAAAAGTATCTTGAGGAAGAAGCTAAANACAAAAATAAANCCCTATAAACATTATATNTATAGGGTTTTCCAAGAANTTGGCATCCCGTAGGGGAGTCGAACCCCTGTTGCCGGGATGAAAACCCGGTGTCCTAGGCCTCTAGACGAACGGGACTAGATGGCGGAATTATAAAAGTTTATATTGATAAATCAAATAGCGCAGAGCTATTTANNAAGCTTATTCACTTTCGTTAAAAAACCCCTTAAAAAGTTCCCTTCCATCTTGTCAGGATGGAGTCTTCGAAACATTCGCTCCATTCGAGTCAGGATCTGTTTGGGGTTTGATTTATCTACTAAGCCAAGCTTAAAAGCAGTCTCATTAAAGTGCTCAATCAGATTATCGNTTTCTTGATGTGTGTATTCAGGATAATCTTGCCAACTAAANTTTTGATCGGACTTCAANGCCATATGTATTTCGTAACAAACCAGTTGCACACTCATAGCTAAATTTAAAACAGGATAATCTGTATCTGCGGGGATGATGAGATGTTCATTTGCTAGTTGAAGCTCCTCGTTGGTNAGCCCCCTATCCTCACGACCAAATAAAATTGAGATTTCATCTCCCTGCTCTNCTAAACTTTTGATTTTAATTGNAGCTTCTCTTGCTTCCACAATCGGCCAATCGATGCTTCGCTCTCTTGCAGAAGTTGCCAACACGTATTTTGAATTAGCAATTGCACTTTGAATGTNTTGATGAACTTCTGCAATTTCAAGTAAATCCANTGCGTTACCTGANAGCGCTCTGGCATCACCGTGCGGAAATTTTTTTGGATTGATGAGGTTTAAGTTTGAAAGTCCCATATTTTTCATTGCCCTTGCAGCTGATCCAATGTTGCCAGGATGCGAGGTTTCAACCAAAACTATGTTTATAAGTTTTGCGCTATCTAACATGAAACTATTATCTTCATTTCCAGTACAATATGCGACATGTCTTTACCCGCTTTATTAAATGTAGGATTAATTGCTGCACGCATGGGCGCACGTGAGATAGAATTTGGTGTCAAAAAAGTTCATTCGTTGACGGTTCAAAAAAAGGGTCCNACTGATTACGTCACTGAAATGGATAGAAGAATTGAAACCCTCGTTTTTGAAGAGATTAAAAAATATTATCCTGAACATAATTTTCTAGGTGAAGAGTTTGGTCATGAGGTTAATAACTCTGATACCACTTGGATTCTTGATCCGATCGATGGNACCACTAATTTTATTCATGGTTATCCGCAATACTGTATTTCATTGGCCTGCAAAGTTGGAGACAAGATTGAGCATGGCATCATTATTGATCCATCAAGACAAGAGGAATTTACTGCTTCAAGAGGCAAAGGTGCTGAATTAAATGGTGAAAGGATTCGTGCTAGCCAGCGCATAAACCTTAAGGATGCATTAATTGCTAACAGCTCTCACAGCAAAGCAGAACAAACCTATACGTTTGAAAATATAGCTACATTTAGGGAGCTCTACACCCATGGGTTGACCATTCGTCGATCAGGATGTGCTGCATTGGATATTGCTTACGTTGCCGCCGGCAGACTGGATGGCTTTTGGGGGAATGGTTTGGGAATCTGGGATGTTGCTGCAGGTATTCTAATTGCAACCGAAGCTGGAGCATTGGTAAGTGATTTTACTGGAGACCCTAATTGCTTGGATGGGGATCACTTTTTATGTGCGGCGCCTAAATGTTTCAAGCCAATGCTTAAAACAATCAAAAGTAACTTCACTGCCAATTAAGGCATATCGTCAAATTCAGCTCCCTCAGGTTCGGGTATAGCCATATCCTCTTGGTTAATTGCAAACATTATGAGCATATTNGCAACGACATATATCGAAGAATAAGTTCCAATAATTACACCAATGATNAATGCCAGAGCAAAACCTCTTATTAGCTCACCCCCAAGAAAATATAGAGCCAATAAAACTAATAGCGTTGTTAATGAAGTGATTAAAGTCCTGGCAAGCATCTGATTGATCGAGAGATCAACAACCTCAATCGACTCAATCCCTCGCTGAGATCTAAAATTCTCTCGGATTCTATCTGAGACAACTATCGTGTCATTCANGGAATAGCCTATCACCGCTAAGAGTGCAGCCATTACGGTCAAATCAAAATCCCATGCAAATAAGGAAAATAATCCNAGGATGATAATGACATCATGAGCAAGTGCNGTAACAGCACCAAGAGCAAATTTATATTGGAAACGGAAAGCAACGTAAAGCAGGATCATTGCCAAAGCCACNAACATGCCTAAGCCTCCTTGGTCACGGAGTTCTGAGCCAATTTGCGGTCCAACAAACTCAACCCGCTTTAATTCAGTATCAGGATCATTAGCTTGAACTAGTGCAAAGACTTCATCACCCAGTTGGCTGTTGCCAGGCTGATCTGCAATNTTTATAAGCACATCCCTATCNGAACCAAAATTNACAACTTGATAATCATCNAAGCCATTATTGGTAAGCATGCCTCTNACCTCTTCAAGATTGACTGAGTCTTCATAGGTAACTTCAACTAAAGTTCCACCACTGAAATCAAGCCCCAAACTCAAGCCTCTAAAGCTTANAGAGACAATTGAAATAACNAACAATGCAAGAGATGCATAAGCAGCAATCTTNCGATACTTCATGAATGGGATATTAAAATCCATNCTAGACCTTTAACTCCCTAATATTTTTATTTCCATAAATTAAATTCACNACAGCTCGCGTACCCATNATTGCTGTAAACATTGAGGTAACAATTCCAATCGATAGCGTAATGGCAAATCCTTTNATGGGACCGGTTCCAATTGCATATAGAACGAGAGCAGCAATGAGTGTTGTTATGTTGGCATCAAAAATGGTTGTAAAAGCTCTNGAGAAACCTTCTTTGATNGCTTCTTGTGGCCCGAGACCAGCTCTAAGCTCCTCTTTAATTCTAGAAAAAATCAATACGTTTGCATCGACTGCCATACCNACNGTTAGCACTATTCCNGCAATCCCTGGAAGCGTNAGCGTTGCACCNAGCAGTGACATAAATCCNGTAATTAGNANCAAATTAGAAATTANGGCTAAGTTAGCTGCCANNCCAAACCATCTNTAGTANGCGAACATAAATATAACNACAGCAAGAAAACCGATCATGATTGAACGCATGCCTAGNTCAATATTTTCTTTTCCAAGGCTGGGGCCAACCGTCCTTTCNTCAACAAACTTCATTGGNGCTGCNAAAGCNCCCGCNCTTAATAGTAAAGCCAATTCNCTNGCCTCTTGCGGCGTTCCAACTCCTGTAATCCTAAAGCTCGTGCCCAATACAGCTTGAACTGTAGCNAAACTAATAATTTTCTTTTCAATATANGGAGTTTGTTCAATAATCTCCTCTCCNTGATCGTTGATGACGATCTCAGAGCGAGATTTTTGTTCGACAAATAAAACTCCNAATCTTCTGCCGATATTTCCTGTGGTTGCTTTTTGNAGNGATCTGCCNCCCTGCATATCAAGNGTTATATTTACTTGCGGAAAACCGCTCTCATCAAAACCTGTGCTGGCATTGGTCACACTGTCACCTGAAACAATNACAGTTCTCTCTANNTCNGCNGTCTGTAATTCAGAGGCTTTAAAGACGAAACTCTCTTTTCTTAATCTAGATGCNGTAGATGAAGCCTCCATGCGAAACTCAAGGTTTGCAGTTTTACCAATNATCTTTTTCGCTGCTGTTGTATCNTGGACTCCAGGTAATTGGACAACGATTCTATCTCTGCCCTGTCGTTGAACGATGGGTTCGGATACCCCAAGCTCATTAACTCGATTTCGCAGTGTCATCAAGTTTTGTCCAACTGCATAATCTCTGATTTCTCTGATTGCAACATCGGTATAAGTTAGCTCGATTGTGTTAGAGAAATTATCTANAACTAAGTCATANATAAGGCCATTGGGTGAAACATTCTCATTNTTTATAATTCCTCGAGCTTTGGTNTATCCCTCTTCATTATTAAAAGTAAATCTAATCGAGGAGCCATTATTAACAGANTTAGAGTAACGAATGCCCTCCTCTCTAAATTGTTGTCGAAAAGAATTTAAAATTCCTTCAAGTCGATTTGAAACAGCACTTTCGATATCTACTTCNAGCAAAAAATGNACTCCACCAGATAAATCAAGACCNAGTTTTAGAGGCGAACCTCCAATGNCTTCCAACCANNNAGGNGTTGATGGCTCAAGNTTTAAAGCCACAACAGCATCNTCCAATAAACTTCTTTGCAGGANGGTCTTTGCTCTAAGCTGATCNTCGAGGGAGNTAANGTTNGCTACNATGTTATTTTCATCGAGCTTCACGGCAGNAGCNGNAACTTCAGATGCATTAAGAGCCTGACTAACTCTTTCAAGCAAGCTCTGATCAGCAGACATTCCTGAATCTGAATAAGCAATTTGAATGGATGGTTTTGCNGGATANATATTTGGTAATGAATAGAGAATACCCANNAGTAAGACTGAGAGAATCAATCCATAGGTCCAAACAGAAAACTTATTCACTGTAATTATTTATTGATTGAATCAATGGTTCCTTTNGGCAAAGTGCCAGAGATTGCTGTCTTTTGTAATTTAAANGTTATGCTTGGNCTAACTTCTATAGAAACATAATCTCCTTTAATNTCTCTAATCTTGCCTAAAATTCCACTCGCAGCAACAACCTCATCACCNTTTTCNAGTGCGCNNAGCATTTGTTGAAGTTCTTTAGCTCGTTTATTTTGNGGGCGNATTAGCATGAAATAAACNATNGCCAACATCCCNATTANNAAAAAAAGNGTTGGNTCAAAAAAACCCGGACTTTGAACTGCTGTTTCTTCCATGAAAACTCCTTACTGTAAGTGCTNNGGNACTNATTTTTGNCGCTTATTATANAAGTCTTTTATGAACTTAGCGAATGATTCTGTTTCGATGGCTTCCCTTATCTGCGACATCAAAGTTTGATAGTAAAAGATATTGTGATAACTCGATAAAATTGATCCCAAAATCTCTTTAGTTTTATCCANATGATGAAGGTANGCTCTCGAATAATTTTTNCANACCTTGCAGGCACAATCTGNATCGATTGGCTCNGAAGAANTTTTATGCTCAGCATTTCTNATATTNANTTCACCAAANGANGTAATNAATTGNCCGTTTCTTGCATTNCGNGTTGGAAGCACNCAATCAAACATATCNATCCCATAATAAANAGCTTCGACAATATCTTCTGGCTTTCCAACACCCATCANNTAGTGAGGNAATGTTTTTGGGAGTTNTGGCGCAAGATGNTCAAGNANNGTCACTCTTTCTTCANGGGTTTCNCCAACACTCAAGCCACCGACAGCCATGCCATCAAAATCAAGATCCATCAATGATTCCANTGATTGNGTNCNTAAGTCNNTATACATNCCCCCNTGAACGATCCCAAAGAGAGCGCTTTTNGANTGATGNGCATCCTTTGAGCGCTTTGCCCATCTTAAAGANAGNTCCATNGATGTCTTTGCATCTTCATAGNTAGCGGGATAGGAAGTGCAATCATCAAAAATCATGACAATATCTGAGCCTAGGTTATTTTGNATTTCTATAGAGCGCTCNGGNGNAANTTCTATCTTCNTGCCATCATANGGTGACTGAAANCGAACNCCCTCTTCANAAATTTTTGCCATCTCGCCTAANCTCCAAACTTGGAAACCCCCTGAATCAGTAAGAATNGGTTTGGACCAGTTNATAAACTTNTGCAGGCCNCCNGCATCTTTAATTAACTCATCCCCNGGTCTTANCATCAGATGAAAAGTATTCCCTAAAATAATTTCTGATCCTGTTTCTAANATATTNTCAATCTCAAGAGCCTTAACNGTGCCGTTNGTNCCTACTGGCATGAATGCNGGTGTCTGTATTNCACCCCTTTCAAANTGNANAACTCCTCTNCGAGCAAAACCTTCTGTTNTNGNAATATTAAATTTCATTTTTTTGTGAGTAGCATAGCATCGCCATAGGATAAAAATCTGTAGCNCTCTTTTACTGCTGTTTGATAGACTCGATGCATTTCCTGATTACCAATAAAAGCGCTCACCAGCATCAACAAAGAAGATTTAGGTAGGTGAAAATTNGTAATCATTAAATCGACAACTTTAAATTCATAGCCTGGATAAATAAATAAATTTGTCTCTCCATTATATTTATCAGGAACATCCTGGAAGGCAGTCTCTAATGCTCTTACCGAAGTGGTGCCAACAGCTATTACCCTTCCTTTTTGTTNTTTTGTTTGTTTGATTTTTAAAACAATATCTTCAGTCACCTCTATTTTTTCATAATGAATTTTATGATCTTTAATATTCTCCTCTTTGACTGGCATAAAGGTGCCTGAGCCGACGTGTAAATTTAGGGTTGCGGTTTTGATGCCTGCATTTTTTAGCCTTGTTAAAAGTAAATTATCAAAGTGCAATCCTGCTGTCGGTGCCGCAACAGAAAATTGTTTGTTCATGTTTGCATAAACAGTTTGGTATCGACTCTTATCACTANTATCTGCATCTCTATCAATATATGGAGGCAAAGGAATNGCGGCATTTTGTTGAAAAATCTCTTCGGCTTTACCCCTCCATTCCAAAATGAAAAAGTTGTCCTGTCTTCCAAGCACTTTTGCAGAAATTTTATTATTAAGTAATGCAAAATTAATAATTGAATTTTCTTTTGGAGATCTTGAAGATCTTATTTGAACAAGCGTTTGCGANGAAGATAAAAATCTTTCAAGCATGACCTCAACTTTTCCCCCTGTTTCTTTTTNACCAATTAAACGAGCAGGAATGACTGCAGATTCATTTAAAACCAGAAGATCATTGGGTTGAAGATAGTCCAAAAGATTAGAAAATTTCTCATGTTTGATCTGATTATTGTTGANAACTAAAAGACGAGAGTCAGTTCGATCTTTAGGAGGATACTTAGCAATTAAATCTTCCGGTAAATCATAGTTAAAATCACTGATCTTCATAGGGGGCTCATTCTAAAAGATGTTGATCTCAGCTACAATGACATGCTGGCCCCATTGGCGGAATTGGTAGACGCGCGCGATTCAAAATCGCGTTCCTTCGGGAGTATCTGTTCGACTCAGATATGGGGCACCAGTTAATAGTTACAGTCTTTGTTGATCAAGCTATAAAGATAGTTTCTTGTGTCTTCTCTCCAGTCGCCCCAACCAACATCAGTAACTGAAATAAGATCCAAGCAAGCCTCATTGTCTGCATTAATCGGTAATCCCTTCATCAGATAACGATAGTTTGTAGAGGTTGATCGAACCGGTCTCAAAGGCAGGACTGAATTTCGTACCGAAGTAAAATTTCCAAGACCATCGTTGAGTGCGATATGGGCACCGTGATGACCACTTTGATAATCTCTCGTTGAGTGGATGATATCTAAATGACCATCTAGATTCATATCTCTTAGATATACATTTCCCTCTCCATGATGAGTATCAGTTCTGACTTGCTCACTAAAGCGTAGAGATGTTTCATCTATTAACTTTCCGGTTCCATCATTAATTAAGACTTGTAGATATGCACCTTCGTAATAAGGCAGATCTCGTGTAATGGCAACGACCACATCCTTAAATCCATCATTGTTAAAATCACCCGAAGCAGCATGATTGTATTTATTGTGTTGCTCACCAAAGGGTCCTGTNGGCAGAGTTATTTTATTCCACGCTTCGATGTTCGCGGTTTCATTGCTCATTAGAATGTAGCCCTCATCAGCATCAGACCAATGCGCTCTATTATCAAAGTTCCAGAAAATTAACTCATCAAAACCATCATTGTTTAAATCCACCACTAAACTACTCATTGGATTGCCATACCGATTAGAGGACTGCCAATTAAAATTAATATAAGGATGAATTGTAAAATTCCCTGAGCCGTCATTTATCAAAAGTACATTGCAAGCGAAAATATCAAAATCACCATCACCGTCAGGATCACCACTGCTGGCATCATGTGCGAAGTTGCATAACATGCCCTTCCCATCATTATCGTCAGTGATGTTTGCAGAACTTTCCTGAAGTTTTCCTGATGCATTTGAAAGTAATAAAAGGTGTGGAAAGGGATCAATATAGTTTTGACTGTAATCTTCTCCTCTGACTTGCAAGCCCATGGATCCTGCAAAAAGATCATCGAGACCATCCCCATTAAAATCCTTGGCAATAGCTCGATAAGCAAAAGTATGTTTTGGCGGTGAGCCGGTTGCATAAAGATTTAAATCTTCGGCAAACCTTCCAGTTCCATCATTAATGTAGATATTTATCGGAGCATCAACTTTTTGACTTGACTCTAAAGTGTGCGGAAATAATGCCCATACAACAACAAAATCCTCATATCCATCACCATTAAAATCACCGTAAGTCATATTATGAGCGTCTTGACCAAACAATTCATTAGTGTAGCTCTGACAATCGTTAGGAGTTGGATAACAGATCGTGGAAGAAAATCTATCCGTAATGACAATCCCGCCGAATCCAATATCATTTGCTTGAAAAGCAGTGGTTGATAAATCTTCGATATTTTCAGGCACCGCTTCAAAAGATGTGGGATATTTACCGACACTGATTTGTTGACTGCTAGAACCGGATGGGCAACTGGTTGATGGAATCGAGGCAACATCAAATTGAACATCTAGATTCTTATCGTAAATAATTGGATTTCTAAAGCTAAAGCTCTTTGAGTTCCCTGAAGTTACATGCAAAAGTTTTTGTTGAGGCCTGGTTGAGCTTGCTTGAGATAACTGAAACAAACATTCCGGGATGTTAGATGTAACCGTAATTTGTTGGGGCTCATAACTTAGTGAAGAAGCTTTAAGTCCGGAAACAGATATATTTAGTCTCTCTAGATTTGCTGAGTCACTGCTACTGCCTCCTCCCCCGCAGGAAGAAATAACAATTATGGATAGAATTAAAAAAAATAAGGTTTTAGAATGTGGCCTTATCATTTGAATCATGCACTTATTTTACACACATTAAATACCATGTCTTTGCTTTCAAAACAGCACAAACGGATTATTATAAAAGTTGGCTCAGCCGTGCTTACCGATGATCTGGGTAGAGTTAAAAAGAAAATATTGAACAATATTGCAAGAGACATTGCTGCACTTAAGGATCGGAAGATTATTTTGGTTTCATCCGGTGCGATTGCAATCGGAAAAAGGCTACTAAATATTGAGAAGATAAATTCAATTGAAGAATCTCAAGCCCTTGCGGCTATAGGTCAGATAGAGTTAATAAAGGCATGGAAAACAGCTTTCAAACCCTACTTCATCGACGTTGGTCAGGTGCTTTTAACTCCCAAAGAAATTCAAACCAATAAAGATGCAAAGAATGCATTAAAAACTATTAAGCAACTCCATGATTTCAAGGTGCTTCCGATTGTTAACGAAAACGATACTACAGCAACCGATGAGATACAGTTTGGAGATAATGATTTACTTGCTGCAAAATTAGCTAAAATATTTAAAGCTGATTTACTTATCATGCTCTCTGCAGTTGAGGGTCTATACGAATCGTTTGATCATGCAGAAAAAAAATTAAAACTTGTTAGACGAGTATCAAGAATTACTAAGGACATCCATGCAATGGCAGGCAAGGCAAGCAAAAGCGGAAAAGGTGGAATGATTTCAAAAATTGATGCTGCAAAAATAATTTTGAGCATGAATTCTGATATGGTGATATCTAAGGGTGATGCCATTAACCCCCTTATAAGACTTAAAAAATCATCTACATCTACATGGTTTAAGAAATAATGGATCAGCTAATTCAACAAATCAGCGAGAACGCAAAAGCTGCGACATCAGTCCTTAATTCACTTTCAACAGAATCTAAAGATGAGTTAATTATTAAAGCGGCTAATAAAATTAACCAATCAAGAAAGGAAATTCTTACAGCCAATCAGCTTGACGTTGAAGATGNTATTACTAATGAAAAAGATGATGCCTTTATTGATAGGCTTTTACTCACTGATGAGCGAATTGATGGAATCATCGAAACACTTAATAACATTTCCAAGCTTCCTGATCCTGTAGGTAAAGTACTAGAAACATGGAAACAACCGAACGGTCTTGAAATTTCAAGAGTAAGAACCCCGTTGGGAACCATTGGGATAATTTTTGAAAGCAGGCCAAACGTCTCTNCTGATGCGAGTGCTCTTTGCATCAAATCAGGTAATGCTGTTGTTTTAAGAAGTGGTAGTGATAGCTTGAGATCTTCGCAAGCTTTGGTGGAATGTTTTACAAGTGCATTAAATGATATGAATTTACCGATTGGTATTGTTCAAATCGTTCCTTCCAAAGACAGAGCNATGGTGACTCATATGCTAAAAGGCCTTAATAATGCNATAGATGTTATTGTTCCGCGTGGTGGGAAAANTCTTGTTCAAGCTGTACAGGATTCAGCAACCATTCCTGTTTTTGGTCATTTGGAGGGCATCTGTCATACATACATTGATAAAAGTGCTGATCTNAATACTTCGATTTCAGTGGTAACGAATGCAAAAATGAGACGACCTGGAATTTGCGGTGCACTGGAAACTTTGTTGATTCATAAAGATTCAAGCGAACAGTTAAATAATATTCTANATANCCTGATAGAAGCAGGATGTGAAATTCGTGGTTGTGAAAAAACCGTAAATCTTGATGATCGAGCAAGCCTAGCAAATGATATCGATTGGGATACAGAATACCTAAGCCCAATCCTAAGTGTAAAAATTGTTGATGATATAAATGAGGCGATTGAGCACATTCAAAAACATGGCACGGGTCATACTGATGTGATCATTAGTGAAGACAAAAATTCTCAAGACTATTTTATNAATCAACTGGACAGTGCGATATTAATGATCAATGCGTCTTCTCAGTTTGCCGATGGTGGTGAATTTGGCATGGGTGGAGAAATTGGAATTGCTACTGGAAAATTTCATGCCCGTGGGCCGGTTAGTCTGGAACAGCTTACGAGTTTTAAATATGTTGTGCTTGGTTCAGGACAAACTCGCAGTTAATTAAGATAGATATCAAACCTCACTGATTTACCTAAAACCTGATAATTAATACTGCCTTTAAAAGCATCTGCTTTGAGAGGTCTTTTAACAATTAGCTTTGTNTTTGGAATATTGCGGAGATAGGTAAATGTTGATTCTGGNTCGCTAGCAAGACCCTCAATCTCAAGTATAGAATTAATTTTTTTTAAATCTGATCTCCTTGCACTTGAGGCTTTATCTTCAGGATACATAGGATCAAAATAAATAACATCAAAACTCTTCTCATTAAAGTTTGTTTCGCAAACATTAGAATTAATGAGTTTAAAATTTAATAAATTAGGATCTGTTTCAGGTAATTGATTCAGTGCATTATTTAGCATCGAGAATAAGATTTTACTTTNTTCATAAGCGGTGACTGAGTGTCCAAGCGCAAGCATTATCATTGAGTCTCCAAGCAAACCGGCAGTTGCATCTAAAATCCTTAATGGCCGATCTGTTTTGCCAATGGCTTTTTTTAGATGTNTTTCATGTTGTGCTCTAGCCAATCGCCATCCCAGTGCACCCTTTTGGATATCGATCTTAAGAGGAGTTAATGCCCTCTCCTTTTTAAAATTAAAAAAGAGGTNATCATCTTGAAGAACNAAACTATCATNATTAAGGTTGATTGTTTTATTAGCAATGAGATTTAATTTAGTTTCAAGCTCTTTCAACTTCTGAGATTCAAACCCAACAAGATTNATCAGGTCAAGGTTCATATCATCAAGATAGCAGCACCTAAGGCAATCCTATAAATAACAAACGGCACCATCCCAATGTAATTTACAAATTTTAAGAAATATTTGATGGTAAAAAAGGCAATAAAAGCTGATACAGAGATACCTATCAACATAAGATAGATCTCAGTAATACTGATTGAGCCAAGCTCATCAAAAACAAGCAATATAAGTGAAGCCAGAATTGTTGGGATGCTCAATAAAAATGCAAATTTAGAACCTGATTTAAGTGAAAGACCCATAAAAAGTGCGCCGGTGATTGCCATCCCTGAGCGAGAGGCTCCTGGAAATAGTGCAAAAATTTGAAATAAGCCAATCACTAATGCCGATAACAAGGTTATCTCAGCATAAGATTTATTTTTAGAACTAATTAAAAATGCACCTAAAAGAAGTCCTGCAAAAATTAAATTTGCATAAGCAATTCCATCAAGACTTGGGCGAACAGAAAAATAATCCCTGAAAAAAAGTCCAACGATAACAATGGGCAAGGTTCCAACGATCAGCATAAGACCCTCATTGAAGCGTTGCTCATTATTTTTTAACCCGGGGCACCACGCTGCAAATATCTCCGCCAAATCTTTTCTAAAATAGGTGATCACTGCTAGCAATGTCCCTAAATGAGTTGCCACATCAAAAAGTAAACCCAAATCATTGGTTCCAAAAATTAGTGTGGGGAACAGCAAATGAGCTGAGCTAGATATTGGTAAGAACTCAGTTAAACCCTGGATAACAGCCAGTATTATTGCAAGAAAATAATCGTTCATGAATTGAGTTTCTTAAAGGTTGTATCTGATAAGTAAATAGGATCAACATCAATGTTATCAAAGTGATTGCCTTGGTTTATGTAGTGCAATGCCAAAGATGCAACTGAACTAGCATTTGCTTGAACAGATCTAAGAAGATTGTCTTTGTCTGATAATAACAACCATCCCTCACCAACCAATACCTTTTCTTTATTAGCTATCTTTTCTAACTCCTCTGAGGAACATATCTTTGGCGAGGATACAGTTTCAATATTTTGTGATGACAGCCTATACGATCCTTGGTAAAACTTGCCTTGATCAGCATTTAAAGCAACATTTATCTCAATAGGAAATGAATCCATCCAGTCCTTAGCTTGCCAAGCCAACGCCTCAAGATTTGAGATAGGGAAAATAGGTATATTCTTTGAATAAGCTATAGCTTTTAAGAATACAGCTGTGCTCCTCAAAGCAGTATAAGAACCAGGCCCATTCGCATATGCCAAACCATCTAGAGAATTTAATATTTGGTTTGGTATCAATTCAAGTTTTGAAAAAAGATAGTCCCAATCAGGTCTTTGTCTGGGTGATGCTGGCACAGTAAAAGAATTTATGTTGCCATCATCATGGATTGCGATTGAGGAGTAATTCGATCCGATATCAAAAGCTAATATTTTCAAATTACCTAAATATGATTTTGTATTTCTTTAAAGACATCATCCACGGACTGATCACCATTCACAGTTGCATAAACAAGGTCGCTTTCAGAAGATTTATTTGAGTAAAAATCCACCAGCGGTTTAGTTTCTTGATGATAAACATCGAGACGTTTCTTTACGGTTTCAGGGAGGTCATCATCACGCTGAATTAGATGCTCACCCGTCTCATCATCAATACCCTCAACTTTGGGAGGATTAAAAGTTATGTGATAAGTCCTACCAGAACCAGGGTGCCAGCGCCTGCCCGACATCCTATTAATAATTTGCTCATTCTCAACCTGTAACTCGAGCACAAGTGTGAATAAAATATTGTTTTGATCAAAGAGATTTGCTTGACCTAAGGTTCTAGGAACGCCATCAAAAAGGTAGCCATTAGCACAATCACTTTTTGCAGTTCTATCCAGAATTAATTCAAGGATAATCTCATCAGATACCAGAGCACCAGATTTCATAATCTGATCCACCCGCTCACCCAATTCATTGCTTGATGCAATAGCCTCTCTTAGCATATCGCCGGTACTGATTTTTGGAATGTTTAAAGTTTGACAGATCTTATCTGCTTGGGTGCCCTTTCCAGCACCAGGTGGACCCAATAAAATTATTTTTTTCATGCTTCAAGTACTACAAATGCCACGGCATAACCACCATCATCGCTAAGACTAACATGTGAAGATTTGATACCCAAATCATTTATGAAAGATTTTATTGATTCATCAAATTCAATAATTGGCTTACCGTCATTATTTCTTAAAATTGAAATTTGGTTCGGCATTATGGGTTTTTTAAACCCTGTGCCCAAGGCTTTTACAAAAGCCTCTTTGGCTGCAAATTGCAATCCAAGAAATTTAATTTTTTGTGTTTCATCTTTACTAAGAAATGTCTTTTTTTCGTTATCGGATAATATTTTCTCAGCAAAGACGTCCAAGCTTTTCATGGATTCAATTCGGCTAAGCATACAAATATCTGTTCCTACTCCATAAATCACTAGCTTAACCTCTTAAAAGTAGATCGGCTGNTNAAGTNTTTACCATCCAGACATGCNGCAATTGCAGCTTGGGTNAGAGCTTTAAGTTTATGTTTATCGATCTCANTTAATTCTCTATCTTTTACTTTCACAAGTTCTGCTTTAGNGAAATTTCCACTATCGGTAGANGCTNTAAACCCTGACTCAGGAACAAATTGATATTTCTGATNANTTTCTANANNTGAATTATTNAGTGAATCGGTATCAAAATTGATTCCAAAGCCCAACACATCCAAAAGATCNAACTCNAAACATCNNAGACTTTCTTCCNTNAATGNAGAGGAAGTAAAGCTATCNACAAANGCNTGATATAAATGAAACAATTCTTTNTTTGGAATATGCTGCGGTAANATNTTTAANAGCAGTTCATTNATNTACAANTAACTATAAGTTGAGAGTTGATTTGAGTTTCCATGNTCAATCAANGATGAATCAATTTCATTTANAGTCTTAAGATCNGATTTGCCNGAAAAAGTNAGNCTTACATNNCGAAAAGGCNTGAGGTGNCCAAAGTACTTNGACTTNGGTTTTTTGGCACCCTTNNCAAGCACNGACATCCTNCCATGATTCAGAGAAAATATATCAGCTATCAANGAAGTNTCGCTAAATGNCCTTGTATGNAAAACGAAACAAGGNTCCCATTCCTTATGCATCTTGATTGCCTCCAATNCCNAGACCTTGAATNTGTTCTAANCTCTTACTCCAATTCTTTTTTACTTTTACCCAAGATTTCAACATAACTTTTTCACCCAAANNCTCTTCAAGATCAAGTCGAGCTGCCTTTCCAATNTTTTTAAGGATGTCACCATTATTNCCAATAACAATATTTTTTTGGCTTTGNTTTGCTACATGNATTANCACGCCAATGTTTCTCACTTTNCCTTTAANTTCATTGGTCTCAACNCTCACGTAAAGCTCATANGGNATTTCATCTCCNAGTGTTCTGGTNAGCTTTTCCCTNACAATTTCACTNATGTAAAANGAGTTNTCAGCAAGATTGCTGCCANAATCTTCTGGAAATAAATGAGGNTTTTCTGGAAGCAAATCAATAATGGTANTNAGCAAGTCATCAATCCCACNTTTTTTNAGGGCTGAAATTGGAACAATTGCCNTAAAGTCATATTGNCTAGATANTTTTTNTATGAAGGGTAGAAGTTTTTGNTTATCTGNTAGNTGATCNATCTTATTGACCACACATATAACTTGCTGATCAGTACCNTTCAGAATATCCAANACTNTTTGATCTAGCTCATCCAGCTGGTTTCTTTGAACTAAAAANAATATAAGGTCAGAGTCCTCAANNACNCCTTGAGCTGATTTATTAAGAACCTTATTAAGGANCTTTGTTTTTTTGCTGTGGATNCCNGGNGTATCCAANAAAATGATTTGTGTCTCACCATGAGTTTTTATTCCCATGATGTTATTTCTGGTNGTTTGNGATTTGTCNGCNGTTATNGANATTTTCTTTTCNANNAACTCATTTAAGAGNGTTGATTTACCAACATTGGGTTTGCCTATAATTGAAACATAACCAGACCTTGTGCTCATGATAGATTTANATTNGCAATAATTTGANTGGCTAAATCCTGTTCNCCAAGTTTTTTTGATTTTTGNTTTGAAAAGTAGTCCATTCCATTGAATGTNACGACNCAGTTAAANGANTGATCATCCTCNCATNCATCACATTGATATTCTGGCAATGGNAATGANTGACTTTGNCAATATTCTTGNAAAAANGTTTTTGCNTCCTTNAAAGAGTCCTTNGCTTNAAGGCCTTCCAGCTGATTNATGAATAACTTTTCAATAAGNTGTTTAGATTTTTGGTANCCCTCNATAANAAATACNGAACCAATGACNGCCTCTACAAGGCCTGCATAAATTTTATCCTTNTGNGTNTCAGGNAGGTTANGNGTTCCTTTNGACATCTTNAGGNCTNTGTGAAGCTCATATTCTCTNCAAACNAGGTTTAAATTTTCTGTACTGACAAGAGTTGANCTCATTCGAGTTAATAANCCCTCNNTAGCATCNCCAAACTTTTTAAATAATANCTCNCTNATAACCGTCTCAAGGATGGCATCGCCNANNNATTCTANTCTNTCGTTNTTATGTTTNNTNTCNAAGCTTTTNTGNATAAAAGCNNNATGAAATTCAGGAACATCNTACTGAATTTTTTCAAGACCAAGCTTTTCAAACATGTTTTATTTTATCTTACCTGCTCTTTCAAAAGAGGGTAAACATAACCAACATTCCCAAGTAGCCCAAATGACTTCGGCTGTTCCCATAAAATTCTCGCGTGGTACAAACCCCCAAATCCTTGAATCAGAGGAATTATCTCTGTTGTCTCCCATAACAAAATAATGCCCGCTAGGTACAGTGACCTCATAAGGAAACTCTGAAGCAGTTTCTCGCAAACGAATTATTCTCGAGGTTTCTTCAAAAGTTTCTTTGATAATCAATTCTCCAGGTTTGCTACTTATTAACTCCTGATCCAGCGGAGTATTATTTACATATAATTTTTTATTTTGATAGCGGATCACATCACCGGGCTTGCCAATTAATCGCTTCACAAAAGGTGCATTAACATGGGGTGGTACAAACACAACAACATCTCCATACTCGGGATCTCTGCCGCCGATAGCTGGCTCTCCTATTCTGTTAATTTTGTAGCCATAAACATGTTTATTGACCAGCAAAAAGTCTCCTACTTTGAGCCCTGGAAGCATTGATCCAGAGGGAATTTGAAATGGTTCATAAGCAAAAGTTCTAAGTGCAAAAATTAGGAAAACAGGTATGAACCAACTTCTTCCTGTTTTGGTAAGCCTAGAATTTGATGCAATAACGCCTGCTAAAAGTATTAGTAAACAAATAATTGAGCCAAAGAATAATAAAATCCCCAGGTCACCTGCATTTACAAATAATCTCCAGATGATTAAGACCGAAAAAACTAACCCGATTCGATTGAGGTTTTCCTCTAATTCCTCAGAGCCTTCACCTCTTAGGTTATCTAATATCCACCAACCAATGCAGCCTATGGCACCCATTAACCCAATCAAAAATAGTGGATCTTGATACATTGCTAATCCCCGGTATTAAAGTAATTTAAGAAAGCCTCTTGGGGAATCGAAACCTTTCCAAGCTGCTTCATTTTCTTTTTTCCTTCTTTTTGTTTTTCAAGAAGTTTCTTTTTCCGCGTCACATCACCACCATAACACTTAGCCGTAACGTTTTTTCTGAGAGCTTTAACAGTTTCACGTGAAATAATTTTTGAACCCAGAGCTACCTGAATGGGCACATCAAACATCTGTCTTGGGATAAGTTTTTGCAAATTTTTAGCAATTTCTCTACCGCGAGTCATTGCAAATGATTTATGAATGATCATTGATAGAGCATCTACTTTAGAGTTATTAATTAAAACATCCAGCTTGGTTAAGTCTGAACATCTGAAATCTTGAATTGAATACTCTATCGAGGCAAAGCCTTTGGTTGATGACTTTAAGCGATCAAAGAAATCGATGATGACTTCTGCCAGAGGGATCTCAAAAATAATGGATACTTGATTACCAAAATAATTCATATCCTTTTGCATGCCTCTCTTTTCGGTACAAAGTGTTATCACGTTTCCAACAAAATCTTTTGGTGTCAGAATATTTGCCTGAACAAATGGTTCGCGAATTTCTTTTATGTCGTTGGGTGGTGGAAGCTGCGAGGGACTGTCACAAGTTACCACTTCACCATTTGTTTTTTCAACTTGATATTCCACAGAAGGAGCTGTTGAGATCAGCTCGATTTCATTTTCCCGCTCAAGCCTTTCGCGAATGACTTCCATGTGGAGAGTTCCAAGAAATCCGCATCTAAAACCAAAACCCAACGCATCCGATACTTCTGGTTCGTAGACCAATGAGGAATCATTAAGGGTTAGTTTTGCTAAGGCATCCCTAAATTTTTCATACTCATCAGAGTTAACAGTAAAAAGCGATGCAAAAACTTTTGGAAGAACTTTCTTAAATCCCGGAAGTGGTAATGTGGATTCATCTTTTAATTCGATAATAGTATCTCCAACAGGAGCACCATAGATATCTTTGATGCCTGCAACCATATAACCAACCTGCCCAGCGCTTAATTGATCCATTTCAGTCTTTTTAGGAGTAAAGATTCCAACTTGATCAACCGTAAAAGTCTGGCCGGTAGAAAAGATTTTAATTTTTTGACCTTTTTGTATCGATCCATCAATAATTTTGATAAGCGAGACAACTCCCAAATAACTATCAAACCATGAGTCAATAATGAGTGATTTCAACGGGCCATCAAGATTACCTTTGGGTGATGGGATTGATTCAACTAATGATGATAAAAGTTCATCAATACCAACCCCTGTTTTAGCACTAACCATTGGAGCTTCAATTGCATCCAGTCCAATCATGTCCTCAATTTCTTGTTTAACTCTATCGGGTTCAGCTTGAGGAAGATCAATTTTATTAATAACAGGCAATACCTCTAAATTTTGATCCACTGCTGTATAACAATTTGCTAGTGTCTGGGCTTCAACTCCTTGTGATCCATCCACAACCAACAAAGCTCCCTCACAAGCATATAAAGATCTTGAAACTTCATACGAAAAATCAACGTGTCCGGGTGTATCAATAAAATTTAGCTGATATTCAGTATCCTTGTGTTTATAGTTAAGTGTTACTGCTTGAGCTTTAATGGTAATACCACGTTCACGCTCTATATCCATAGAATCAAGAATTTGATCTGCCATCTCCCTTTTTGAAAGTCCGCCACAATACTCTATCAACCTATCGGACAGAGTCGATTTACCATGATCAATATGGGCAATAATTGAAAAATTTCTTATATGTTCCATCGCACACTTGTTTGTGTGGTTATTTTATAGGAAAAGACAGCTGAAACTAGTCAACGGTGATGGCGACGAAGAATCTGTTGCCTGATCTTCTTCCAACCAAAGCAATCTTGTCCCCAGATGATAAAGAATCAACAATTTCTTCAAAGCTATCAATATCTATCACAGGCCTTCGATCACCTGAGACAATAACGTCAGTAATGATGTCTCCACGCATAATTTTGCCAGCAGCAGAAGACCCAGGCGTGACTCTAGTAACAACCACTCCTTCCTGAGGATCACTGGCTTGCGAATTTTCATCATTAAGATCCTCAAGTCTCAGTCCCAGTGGATCTGAAGAAGCTTCAGCTCTTGCTGGTATAAATGATCTTTCATCGGTGGGTAATTCACCCAGTGAAAAAGTTAAGGTTTTACTTTCACCACTTCTAATAACTTTTGCTCGTGAACGAGTACCAGGTTTAATTCGACCAACCACGTGCGGAAGATCTGAACTAAACTTGATTTCTTTACCGTTAAACTCTGTAATTACATCGCCGGGTAAAAGACCGCCATTATCAGCAGACTCACCCTTCTCAACATCATTAATTAGCGCTCCAAATGGTTTATCCATGCCAAGTGCAAGAGCAAGGTCATTATCTACTTCAGCAACTCGAACTCCTAGGTAACCTCTTTTCACGACACCATCATCAATTAACTGATCAGCAACTTCCATTGCAACATCTATTGGTATTGCAAAGGCTAAACCCTGATAACCTCCACTCCTAGAATAAATTTGTGCATTAATACCAATTACTTCGCCATCAAGATCAAATAAAGGACCGCCAGAATTACCTGGATTAATAGCAACATCGGTTTGTATAAAGGGTACATAGTTTCCAATATTCTGATTTTGGATGCTTCTTCCCTTTGCAGAAATAATCCCTGCCGTTACAGAAAAGTCAAAAGAAAAAGGTGATCCAATTGCAACAACCCAATCACCAACTTTGACATCTTCACTTTTACCAATTTTTACTTTGGGCAAGCTTTTACCATCAATTTTTAAAACGGCAAGATCGGAAAGCGGATCAACGCCAACAACTTCTGCCAAAAATTCTCTTCTATCATTTAATGAAACAATAATTTCTGTGGCGTCTTCAACAACATGAAAGTTTGTTAATAGGTATTGATCTTTAAATATAAAACCAGACCCATACGAAACTGCCTCTCTGGTTTGTGGTTGTTGAGGAACCTGTGGAAAGGTTCTTGGAATACCAAAACGACGCTCAAATTCATCAAAAAGGTTTT
>NHFF02000012.1 GCA_002172535.2 Gammaproteobacteria bacterium TMED104
AGAAAAGTTTTAAATGAAAATTCATAGCGCAGCATTAACTATTATTATTCTTTCCAGTTCTGTAAGCGCTAATAAGTTTATTGAGATTGATATATCACAGCAAAGACTATACGTTTATGAAGATAAATCGATGTTAGCTAGTTACCCTATATCTAGCTCATCTTTTGGAGAGGGTCAAATCGAAAATTCCTATAAAACACCACTAGGAAAACACAAAATTCTTACTAAAATAGGAACAAATGTTGAAAAAAATACAATTTTTGTTAGTAGAGAAAATATGAATCAAGTTGCCGAGATAGTTCATGAGCGACATAATAATGAAAATGACTATGTTACATCAAGAATACTTTGGCTTGATGGGCTTGAAGAAGGTTATAACAAAGGCGGAAACGTAGATTCCTTTAAAAGATACATATATATTCATGGCACACATGAAGAAGGACTCATAGGCGAGAAAGCCTCACATGGGTGTATAAGGATGTTCAATAATGATGTAATTGAGCTGTTTTCTTACATCCCTGAAGAAACGGAGGTAAATATTAAAATTTAGTACTTAACTTCTTGCTTAAATGCTAATTTCTCTTTTTTGAGATCATCTGTTGGCGCATCAGCAAATTTGCCACCATCATTAGCCAATGCAACCAGTAAATCTGCTGGTTTCCATAAATCTTCATGTTTTTCTGCGAATTTATTTATCTTTTCAAGTACTTTGTCTAGACCAATTGAATTCGCATAAAACATTGGACCACCTCTCCATATAGGAAAGCCATAACCATTGATATAAACGATATCCATATCACTTGATCTTTGAGCAACACCTTCTTCTAAGATCTTCGCTCCTTCGTTTACTAGACCGAGAATACATCTATCAACTATTTCTTCATCAGAAATATCTCTTCTAGTAAAACCATTTTCTTCTGCAACCCTGACATAGATCTCTTCATTTTCTGGTGCCGGGTTAGGGGCACGAGATCCATCAGAATAATTATAGAAACCCTTACCATTTTTTTGGCCAAATCTTTCTTGTTCACACAATGCATCTGCAATTTTATTAGTAAGAGGTGTTTCAAGTTTTGCAAGTTTTCTTGCTCTCCACCCTAAATCTAATCCAACTAAATCCATCATTCTGAAGGGTCCCATATTCATTCCGAAGGATTCAAGTGCTGTATCAACTTGATTAGGTAATGCGCCTTCTAGTAACAACATATTTGCCTGTTGGGTATAACCAAAAAGCATTCTATTACCTATAAAACCAGGAGCATTTAAGGACATAACCGCAGCCTTCTTTATAATCTTTCCCAACTTCATTATTGTTGCAAGGGTTTCTTTAGATGTTTTCTCTCCTCTTACAATTTCCAACAATCTCATGATATTAGCCGGACTAAAAAAGTGAGTACCCACTACCTTTTCTGGCCTTTTAGTAACTGATGAAATTGCATCAATATCAAGGCCTGAAGTATTACTCGCAAGAATAGCATCGCCCTTAACTACGNCNTCAAGTTTCTTAAATATTTCTTGTTTCAANTCNAGATTTTCATAAACCGCCTCAACCACAATGTCACAGTCANCNAAATCCTCATAATTNAGTGATGGTGTAATTANGCTCATGACACCATCTTTCATTTCTTGTGAAAGTCTNCCACGGTCNACCATCATTTGATAATTTTTTTCTATAACACCTATTCCCCTTTCNAGGTTCTTNTCATCTTGATCAAGAACAATTACCGGTATACCTGCATTAGCAAAATTCATTGCAATACCACCACCCATTGTTCCTGAACCNACAACACCNGCAGATCCTATTNTTTGGNTTTCTGTATCTTTAGGAACATCTAATATTTTTCCAGCTGTNCTTTCACCAAAGAANATATGGATCATTGCTTCNCTTTGAGGATNNAGCAAACACTCTAGAAANAAATCAGATTCTTTCTTCATACCNGCATCAAAATCATCTTCTTCAATTGCAGCCTCTACACATTTNATAATTTGACCAGGTGCAAATTGACCTTTTCTTGACTTAGATGCTAAAGCTTTTGCTTCTGCCATTACGTTTTCATTGCCACGTGCTTCAACTAANTTTTCATTTAAGTCTCTTACCTTTGGNTGTTNAGTTGNTTNATCAAGCTTTTTATGCAAAAAGCTAATNGCNTCNTCTACTAANTCACCGGTAGAAATGNNATCTAAAATACCTTGATCAAGTGCTTTTTTTGCAGGAACTGGCACCCCAGAAAGCATTATTTTNAGTGCTTGTGATGGCCCAACTATTCTTGGTAACCTTTGNGTTCCNCCTGCACCGGGCAATAAGCCTAAATTAACTTCTGGTAANCCTACAATTGATTTTTCAGTTGCAATTCTGTAATTACAGCATAGNGCTGTCTCTAGACCGCCACCTAANGCAGGCCCATTTATTGCNGCAACAACTGGTTTTTCNCTGTATTCAATGTTTTTTAGTGCAGTATGNAGGTCNGGACCTTCCATTTTTTGACCAAATTCAGATATATCTGCNCCTGCNATNAATGCATTTCCTGCTCCTTTTAAGACAATACCTCTAACATTTTCATCACTATTAGCTTTATCAAATTGATCACAAAGNCCAACTCTAACACCGCTGCTTAANGGGTTTACAGGNGGATTATCAACCTCAAGGANTGCAATATCACCTCGTAATTCGTAATTAACTGTACCTTTCATTAAATACCTCTTANTTTCTGTAAATTCNCTGAATAGANATGAAATTATATAGGCATTATTTTGTTAAATATACTGAAAATACACTATACATATCNNAATATTNCTGATTAATTCATAAANTTTATANCTTAAAATTAATANAAATTATTTATAAATANTATTGATATTTAAATATAAATANATATAATAGTANTTGTCAGCACTCCTCTCCCCCTATGTATTGCTGACATTCTCTGGAAATAATGGAGGGCTCAATGCCCTCCTTTTTTTAAAAANTATGAGNAATANNCATAAGAAAAAAATCATTGAATCTGTAGAGGTACTTACTTTAGTAACNCTNTTNCTTTCAAGTATTTANGCTGTTGCACCTGTAGTATAGTATTNNCNTATGCGCTTANTACTAGCTTTANTNNTATCACTGTGNTTTTTTGGGATCACCCAATTTGTNNGTGCCTGCTCAGAATTGTTAGANCANGAAATCAGGTTGCTTGATTCTGATGAAAAGNTAAATCTNTGTGANTTAACCGGAAAATCAGTTCTTGTTGTAAACGTTGCGAGTAGATGTGGATATACAAATCAATATANTGAGTTACAAANACTNTATGAAACATANTCAGAAAAGGGTTTNNTCGTTTTAGGTGTCCCATCAAGAGATTTCTATCAAGANTTTAGAGATGATTCCAAGGTCTCTGAGTTTTGCTCAACTGAATACGGCGTAACATTCCCTATGCTAACGACCAGTAANGTGAAGGGCTCNAAAGCACTACCATTNTTTAAGAAACTTGCTGAAGCTTCTGGCATGGAACCNAANTGGAATTTTAATAAATACTTAATCTCAAANGATGGTTNNACTGTAGAGGGTTTTCGATCAAAAGTTAAACCAAGTTCNGAAGAACTAACCTATAAAATANCAACTGACCTTAATAGTTAAGCAGTTAAAACCTTNTTTGGTTTTCTGATAGCAAATATCCCATTTTCAACAACACCTGGTATTGAATTTATNTGAATTTCCATNTCNTTTGGATTTGATAAATCAAGCTTTGAAACGTCAATGATATGATTGNTTTGATCTGTAATNACACCGCTCCTNTAAGTTGGAACTCCTCCTAGTTTTACAATTTCTCTTGAAACAAAACTTCTACTTTCGATNAAAACTTCAACAGGAACACCAAAGTCTCCTAGACATTCAACATGCTTTGATTGATCTACAATACAAATAAACTGATTNGNAGCCGAGGCAACCAATTTTTCTCTNGTGTGAGCTCCNCCNCCACCCTTAATTAAGTTATGTGATGGNTCAACTTCATCAGCTCCATCNATATAAAANTGAATTTCATTTACATCATTAAGACTAAAAATNTCTACATTAAACTCTTNAAGAAGTNGGGTAGAAGCCTCAGAGCTAGATACGGCACCTTTAAACTGAANNTTGCTTTGTTTTAAGATCTCNATGAAGCAATTGACTGTGGANCCGGTTCCAATTCCNAATATAGATTCTTTATTTATTTGAGGAGCCATTTCCTCAAANGCCTTTTTAGCAACCTGCACCTTTGCGTCACTCATACTTGTATAATAAACAAAATATTAGCTTTTACTATGCGTTTAAAAATAAAAAAAANGGGATCATTCAAGCAATCCAAGAAGTANATTGATTTAATTAATCAGGCNACTGTTTATGATACTGCTATTAAGACCCCNATTACTTTTGCTAAAAATATTTCNAAGAAATTAGCTAATGACGTTTTCTTAAAAAGAGAGGACTTGCAACCAGTTTTTTCTTTTAAAAATAGAGGTGCTTACAACAAGATTTCACAATTGTCTGCATCACAAAAAAAACTAGGAGTTATAGCTGCATCTGCTGGAAATCATGCTCAGGGTGTTGCTAATGCATCACAAAAATTAAAGATCCCATGTTTAATTGTTATGCCTGAAACAACTCCAGAAATTAAAATCCAATCCGTACAATCATTTGGCTCAAAAATCCTTTTGCATGGTGATAACTATAATCAGGCATACAAAAAGGCATCTCAGATTGCAAAGGATAAAGGTATGGAGTTAATTCCTGCCTTTGATGACCCACTAACCATTGCGGGTCAGGGTACGATAGGTAAGGAGATTGAATCNGAGGAAGAAGCTTTTGATGCCGTATTTGTCCCAGTTGGTGGAGGAGGCCTATTAGCAGGTGTATCAGCTTGGATTGCTCAACATTCACCAAAAACTAAAGTCTATGGTGTAGAGGTAGAAGATTCAGCATGTCTCTTGGAAGCAGTTAAATTTAATAAGCGTGTAAAACTAAGAGAAGTTGGACTGTTTGCAGACGGCGTAGCTGTTGAACAAATTGGTAAACATACTTTTGAAGTAATTAAAGAGTGTGTTGACGGTGTTATTACGGTGTCAATTGATGAGGTTTGTGCTGCCGTAAAAGATATATTTGAAGACACCAGAGTTTTATCTGAGCCTGCAGGGGCATTGGCTCTTGCTGGTTTAAAAAAGTACTGTAAAAAAATTAATAATAAGAAATTAATTGCAATTAGCAGTGGCGCAAATATAAATTTTGAAAGACTTAGCTATATTGTTGAGAGATCTGAAGTAGGTGAAGATCGTGAGAAATTATTGAGTATAAAGATCCCTGAAAAACCAGGGAGTTTCCTTAAGTTATGCAGAATCTTTGGAAAGTTACAGATTACCGAATTTAATTATCGTTTTTCTGATCAGGCNGAGGCACATGTATTGGTTGGCATTCGTCTAAAAAATGATAATGCCTTTAAAACATTAAGAGCAAAGTTAAAAAAAAGTCGCTTCTCGTATTCCGACTTAACTCGCAGCGTTATTTCCAACGATCATTTACGTCATATGATTGGAGGCCACTTAATTAAAGCCAATAATTTAAATGAAAGGCTGTTTAGATGTAAGTTTCCTGTGAAACCAGGTGCTTTATTGGATTTTCTTAAAGCCTTTGGATCCGAAAGAAATATTTCACTTTTTCATTACCGAAATCTTGGAGCTGCATTTGCAAATGTTTTAATTGGTATCCAGGAAGAAACGGGTAAACAAAAATCTCTAATCAAGCATCTTCAGTCACTTGATTATGAGTTTATCGAAGAGTCTGACAATGTTGGCTACATAAATTTTTTGAAATGAAAAATATAAAAGAATTTGAAGTTTATGTCCCGCAATCAAAAATTGATTTACTGCATGAAAAAATAGCGCTCACTCGATGGCCAGATGAATTAAATGATAATAAGTGGTCCCTCGGAACAAGCCTAGATTATTTGAAAAAAGCTACGCATGCTTGGGTTAATGATTTTAGTTGGCGAGATCATGAAGCTTTAATCAATAATGCTGGTAGCTATATGTTCCATTCAAGTTCAGGGTTAGATATTCACTTTCTTCATAGTAAATCAAAACATAAAAATGCATACCCCTTAGTGATGACGCATGGTTGGCCAGGGAGTGTGCAGGAGTTTTTATCAATCATACCGATCCTTAATGAAGGAATAGATGGAGTTTCTTTTGATGTTGTATGTCCTTCAATGCCTGGTTATGGATTTTCTTCTAAGCCAAATGATTTTGGAATGAACTCTCAGGAAATTGCAAAGATTAACCATGAACTTATGCTTGCTCTCGGATATAAAAAATATATAGCTCAAGGTGGTGATTGGGGTGCAACAGTGAGTAAGTGGATGGCGGATCAGTTCAAGGATAGCTGCGAAGCCCTGCATTTAAATTTAGTTCTTGCCTGGCCACCTGACAGCGATGATCCTATGCAAGGAGTTACTGAGGATGAGATTGAAGGCATGAAAAACTTTGAAAAATACCAAGAGAAGGGGTTTGGATACTTTGCTATTCAAAGTACAAAACCTCAAACCGTTGCTTATGGTTTAAATGATTCTCCTATAGGTTTGGCTGCATGGATTATCGAAAAGTTTCATGCATGGACCGATGATGATTCAGATCAATTAGTTATACCTCTTGATCATGTACTCAGCATTGTTTCACTTTATTGGTATACAGAAACTATTTCCTCCTCGATGAGGCTTTATTATGAGAATGGTCAAACAGGTTTTTCNTTTGACTATGTAGACCAACCTACAGGCTGTGCAGTTTTTGATCATGAGATCGCAAAGCCTCCCAAGGCTTGGGCTGAGAAAATATATAACATAAAGCATTGGGACACTCACCCAGGAGGGCATTTTGCTGCAATGGAAAATCCTAAGATTCTTGCCGAAAGTATTGTAAACCTTGTTAAAAAAGGTGATTTATCAGCAGGNAAATAATCCNTTTTCATTACAAATGTAGTNCATTGGAATATCATGAGGCTCACTATCAAATGNTAATTTTTGTAATTCGAAAGCAATTCCTATTTTTTTAGCACCACTTGAGNATAGGGCTTTNTCATAATANCCGCCNCCATAACCNAATCTATTACCTGACTTGTTGTATGCCANACAAGGACATATAAATAACTCAATGTCATTAACTGAAATCTCTTCATTGTCAGTTTCCTTAATACCAAATTTGTTTANAACAAAAGTATCATCAACTTTATGTAGGGTAAAAANCATNCNGTTAGAAATAATCTTTGGAAGAACAATTAATTTATTTAAATNAAAACAACTCTTAATNATATAACTTGTGTCCACCTCATTTTTTATAGGTAAATAGCAAGCAATCAGGTTTGCTTCNTGAAAAATTTCAGATTCAACAATATTTNTTTGTATTTTTTTTGATCGATCAAGGTANTCATTTTGAGGAAGATGTAGCCTCCGATNAAGTTGTGATTTTCTTAAATCAGATTTCACGATTACGGAGGCTAAAAACCAATTCACCGCTATACATTTTTTCCTGAACCGAAAGTCCAGGTGGCAAAGCTCTTATCGAATCAGGCTTCCCTAAGGTATTGCACAACATCGACAGTGGAATATTGCCTATCATTTAAGTATCGGTTCAAAGATATCGAATGTATTGGCAAATGAACCAGTGTTTAAATTATACATCTTAAAATTGACTTCAGCATGCAGAATTTTTTCAAACAAGATTAATTCAGGGCATCATCAATGGATGAGATTATTTGATTAATTTTATTTGAATCATTGTCACTTACTTGCGTTCCCTTAAGTGACTGAAACGCTAAATTAAGTGCTGCCAAAATTAGCGCGTTGCCTTTATCTGGTATCTGTTCAATCTCTTTGTTTAGAATTGTTGAGGCCTCTAATAGAAGTGGCTTATCCTCAGGAGGACAAGCAATTGAAATATCTCTTCCCATCACACGTATCGATAGGATCTCTTTATCACTCATGTTCAGATCTTGATTGCAGTTTAGCTAGGTCTCTCTTTAAGGATTCAATTTCTTGTGTCTGTAAGATTTTATTTTCTTTCCAAACCCTTTCCTGTTTGATGTAGTGATCAATGATTCCTTTTTGCTCATTGAACCTATTGAGCAAGTCATTTACTTTTTTAATTAGGTCAGAGAGCCCTGTTTCTTTCGATTCCATTAAATATCAGTTTAAATCTTAGATGTAATTTAGGGAAGTTTGATACAAAAAAAGAGTAAAATGCTTTTATGAACACTATGTTTNCAGACAGAAGAAAGGCAGTTGGCAGTGCAATGGGTCCGAATGCATGCCTACTNATTGNNAGTAATGATCATGTTTCACGNAACATTCATCATACTTACTCTTTTAGACAGGATAGTTATTTTTGGTATCTATCCGGGTTTAATGANTCAGATTCCATAATACTTATTAAAACTGATAGCGAGGCAAACTTAAGTTCCTATATGTTTGTCCCTCCNAAAGATGAACATTCAGAACTTTGGGACGGATATCGTGCNGGACCTAAAGGCGCGGTAGATGACTATGGATTTTCTCAGGGATATAACAATCATGAGGCAGATCAAACCATTCCAGATTTATTGGCAGGATGTAACAAGGTTTTTTCATTNATTGGNTACAAAGAAGATTTTTCTAAGAGGGTTGCAGGTTGGGTTAAGCAGGCAAGATTGAAAGATCGCCATACTGCAGCCATNGAGCACCTTGATGCTGGGCNATTTTTATCCTCGTTAAGGCGAGTTAAATCAGAAAAAGAAATTCAATTAATGAAAAAGGGTTGTGAGATTTCCGCACAAGCGCATAAAGCAGCCATGCAATTTGTTGCTCCTAATATGAATGAGCAAAGTCTTGAAGCATTTTATTTATATAAATTTGCTGAGCAAGGCTCAAGGTTTCCTGCCTATACGCCGATTGTTGCCGGTGGTGAACATGCTTGCATCTTGCATTATGTTGAGAATGATCAAACCTTAAATGATGGTGATCTAGTTTTAGTGGATGCAGGTGGAGAATATGAATGTTATGCGTCAGACATCACAAGAACATATCCTGTGAATGGAAAATTTAGTGATGAGCAGCTAGCAGTTTATAAGGTTGTTTTGGAGGCTCACAAACAAGCCATTGAGGCGGTCAAAANAGGGAATCATATTATGCAGCCTCAAGAAATTTCTGAACGAGTTATTACTGAGGGATTGGTTGATTTGGGCATACTTGATGGAAAAACCGAAGATTTATTGGAAGAAGGTGCTCACAAAAACTTCTACATGCATAAAGTTGGCCATTGGATAGGCCTAGATACACATGATGTGGGAGCTTATTCAGATGGCAATAATTTCACTAATTATGAGGCAGGAATGGTACAAACCATTGAGCCGGGAATTTATATTTCTAGCAAAAGCTCTGTTGATGAAAAATGGAAGGGGATCGGGGTTCGAATCGAAGACAATATTCTTGTTACCGATCAAGGCAATGAAAACCTTACACAAAGTGCTCCAGTNGATCCAAAAGAAATTGAAGCCCTGATGTCTTCATAAATTNAATGAGTATTTTAATTGCAGGCAATGGNCTNGTTGCAAAAATACTATCAATCAAATTAAAACAATCAGGCATNTCNTCACAGATCCTCGAGGGGGANCCTAAGCATTACCAAAATATTAGAACCATTACNCTCAATCCTGCATCGATAGATTTTTTGNAGAGCNTGGATTTAGGAATTTCAAANGCTGAGGTTCANGATATTCATGTTTATGANGCNGAGGGCAGTGGCCGGATTTCTTTTTCAAGTGATGACATTAGCGAAGATTATCTTGCCAAGGTNGTTTTTTACGATGAACTAAATAATGCTTTGGCCNAACANGATTTTAATNTTTNCTCAAAGAANGATTTTGAANAAAATAAAAAATCNACTGATCTGGTTATTTACTGTGATTCAAATCAGCAAAACATGCTCNGTGTGAAAGAGGCTCAAAGTTATGAGCAAATCGGTCATACATTTTTGGTCTCTANCAATGACTTAAATGATAANTCGGCAAAGCAATACTTTTANAAAAATGAAATTTTTGCGATNATGCCAACNNNTAAAAATAATTTATTTACTGTTGTTTGGTCGATCCCAAAAGCCCATGTGTCATCTGATAAAGAATCAGTTAAGAGGAGTCTCTCAAAGATCTCTAAGAAATTTAATCTCAAATTAGAGCTTGAAAGTGAAATTGTTTCATTCCCCTTGTCGCATCATCANACAAAAGATTANGNTAAGCCTGGACAATGTATCTTGGCTGATGCNGCACATTCAATNCATCCCCTTGCAGGGCAAGGACTCAATCTNGGTATTGCAGATGCCAGTGTTCTTTTAGAAGAACTTGTNAGAGCTAGAAATGNAAATCTTTCATTTGGAGATATCTCTGTTCTTAAAAGATATGAAATCAGAAGAAGAACAATCAATAAGTCTATGTTGTCGGGCATTAATCTTCTCAACGGTTTATTCAAAGCAGATAATCTTTATTTAAGATTTGTTAGAAATAGGGGTCTTAGCCTGGTAGATAATATTCCGCAATTGAAAAAATTTTTTATAAAAAATGCAATAGGAGAGATAAGATTTTAGGCATTCCAATGCTTGCACCTAAAAATGAGAATGATTATCATTCTCATCAATACTTTTTAAACAATGAACCTACCTAAACTTTTTCAAATATTAGCTTTTTCTTTATTCTTAACAGCCTGCGATCAAAGTGTTAACCAAGATACACTCACTGTATATACATCTCGTCAGCCTCAATTAATAGAACCCATTTTGGATAAATATTCAGAAGCGACTGGTATTGATATCGTATTACTCTCAGGAAATGCTCAGCAACTTCTTGAGAGAATTGAAGTGGAAGGTATAAATTCTCCGGCTGACCTATTCATTACTGTTGATGCAGGAGTTTTGTGGCAAGCCAGCCAAGCAAATATTTTCGAACCAATTTCTTCAAGCATTCTAACTAATAATATTCCTAAGAACTTTAGAGATCCCGAAGGAAAGTGGTTTGGACTGTCAAAACGCATAAGAGCAATTGTAGTGAATGATAAAGGCAATCAAGCACCCCCAAAAAGCTATCATGAATTAGCTGAAAAAGAATGGAAAAATAGGCTCTGCCTTAGAACTTCAGCAAAAGTTTACAATCAATCCCTAATTGCAAGCATGCTCTTTAGGCTGAGTGAAGAAGAAACGCACAAAATTTTATCTGGATGGAGTAACAATCTAGCCACTAAGGTATTTTCAAGTGACACCCTAGCACTCAAGGCAGTTCAATCAGGTCAATGTGATGCAACAATAGTTAATTCGTATTATTTGGGCAGATTAATAGACCAACAAATTGGAAACAATCTTTCAATTATCTGGCCTGACCAAGAATCATTTGGAGTGCATGTAAATATTTCAGGCGGCGGTGTGGTGAAAACTTCGAATAATAAAGCTGAAGCTGTGAAATTGCTTGAATGGTTGTCAGGCAAAGAAGCGCAAAAAGATTATGCTTTCGTAAACCTTGAATATCCAGTCCTTCAAGATCAAGAACTCCACCCAATATTAAAATCATGGGGCAANTTCAAAGAAGATACTATGCCGGTTCATCAATTAGGGGTATTGCAAAGACAGGCTGTCTTAGCAGCNAGGAAAGCGGACTATAATTGAAACTGTTTTAGAAGTTTAAGTGCTTCAAATAGCGGCAAGCCAACGACATTCGAATAACTTCCCTTTATTCCTTTTATAAACTTTTCTGCATAACCTTGAATTGCATATGCTCCAGCCTTATCGAGGGGTTCATCAGTTTCACTGTATTCTTTAAGCTCAATGGCTGAAATATCTCCAAATTCTACGAATGTAGATACAGATATCGTTGCTATATCTGCTTTTTCAGAATTCCAAGCACCAACTGAAACACCGGTTATGACTTCATGAACTTGTCCAGAGAGTTCTGATAGCATCGTAAAAGCATGATCTGATGACTTAGGCTTGCCATATATCTTATTGCCCATAACAACAATGGTATCCGCTGCTAATACAGGGTAATTTTCAAGATTGGTAGCAATTGCATTTTTTATCCCTTGAGAACACTTCTCTTTTGCAAGTTTCTCTGCATTAAACGCTGGGCTACCTTCTAAGACGAGATTCTCTTCAATTTCTGCTTCAAGTAACAAAAACTCTACATTGATTTTTTTTAGTAATTCTGCCCTTCGTGGAGATTTTGATGCAAGATATATCATAAATATATTTTATAGCATAGGTGGGAAACATCATGACAGATAAAGGAAAAGTTATTCTGGTTACCGGGGCAAGCAGGGGAGTGGGCAAAGGAATTGCTGAAAGTGTTGGCAAACCTGGTGACACAATTATTTGTGTTGGACGCTCTGTGGATTCTGGCACCACAGTAAACCAATTTGGTTTTGAGATAAATTCAAGCTTGATTGATACGGCCTCAAATATTGAAAAACAAGGTATAGAGTGTGATGTTTTGCCAGCAGACTTAAATCTAAAAAAAGACATTCAAAACATTCAATCCATTATTGAGGATAAATATGGCAGACTCGATATGCTTATCCATGCTGCATGCCAAATACATGACGACCTAGTCTTACCCAAACCCTTTTGGGAAAAATCAACAGATTTATGGTCTGTTATTGAAGTTGGATTAAAGTCAAACTATTTTCTTAGTCATGCGCTAGCATCAATGTTGATAAAAACACCCAAATCACTGGTTGTTCAAATTTCTTCACATGGCTCAAGTTGTTATATGCATGGCCCAATTTATGGAGCTCAAAAAGCAGGAATAGACAAAATGGCTTTTGATATGGCTTTTGATTTTAAAGATCATGATGTATGCTCCATTTCACTTTGGTCAGGTATTGTTCTGGATGAAAAAACTGAAAAAGTTAGTAAAAATATGGATGAACAATATGCTGAATTTCTAAAAGGAGCCGCTTCCCAAGCTTTTGCAGGAAAAGTCATTAGAGCGTTTTACGATCAGGAAAATAAAATGCAGCATAGTGGCAAAACACTTATTGCAGCAGAAGTTGGTAAAGAGCTAGGAATTACAAACCCAGATGGAACTCAACCGAGAAGTGATAGAGAGATGCTCGGAGGGCCTAAAGATTTTAATGAAGCAGTAGTTTATTAATTAAACTTTTTCGCCTCTGGCTCGGATATCTTTAAGAACGGCACTGATACCTTTCTTATCAATAATCCTCATACCTTTAGCAGAGACTTTTAAGGAAACAAATCTATTTTCAGATTCAACCCAGAATCTGTGGGTATGTAAATTAGGCATAAACTTTCTTTTCACGCGATTATTAGCGTGTGAAACATGATTTCCAGACTGAGGCATTTTGCCTGTTACTTGACATACTTTACTCATAGGCAAGCGATTTTAAAGTACGAAGGGGTTATAAGCAAGATAGAATAACTAAGTGAATCAATTATTTTTATTACGTCATGCTAAGTCATCTTGGGCAAGCAATCATCTTAGTGATTTTGATAGACCATTAAATAATCGTGGCAGAAGAAACGCCATGGATCTTGGAGAATCATTTTTTGAAAAAAAGCTCAAAATAGATCATGTACTATGTAGCCCAAGTGCTCGAACAAAAGAAACGTTTGATATTATCCAAAGCATTTCTAACTTTGCATTAGATCATAAATTTATTGATAGTATTTATCACTCAAGCGTTGGGAATTTNATAGAGATTCTTTCTCAAATCAATTTAGAAACTNCNTCTGTAATGATTNTTGGNCANAATCCCTCCATGCACTTAATGACTGAGCTGCTAGNAAATCAGACGATAGATAAATTTCCTACTTGTNCGCTGGCACAAATAAAAATTGTGGATTCATGGGATAAACTNAGGAAACATCAAAATAAACTGATTAATNTTAGAAAACCAAAAAAATAATTATGGAAATTGAAATAAAAATTATTGACCCCAAACTTGGAACCGAAATTGCTTTACCTGAATATGCTACCGAAGGATCAGCAGGNATGGATNTAAGAGCNTGNCTNAATGAACCNATTAAAATAAAATCTAATGAGACTTTTTTAATTCCTTTNGGATTTGCAATGCATATTAATGATCCANGCTTNGCAGCGATCGTAATACCGAGATCAGGGTTAGGATTCAAACACGGNCTTGTTTTAGGAAACCTAGTGGGCNTGATTGANTCTGATTATCAAGGTGANCTNAAGGTGCCNGCNTGGAATAGATCTGATAAAGACTTTGAGATTAACTCTGGNGANAGGATAGCCCAAATGCTGATAGTNCCTGTAATCCAAGCANAATTCAACATCGTTGATGCATTTAAAGAATCAAAAAGAGGNGNAAAGGGATTTGGTAGCTCAGGNGTTNGTTAGAAAATTTATTTCTTTCCAAACCTTTTTTCAAATCTTTGAACACGACCNCCGGTATCAACAATCCTTTGAGTGCCTGTGTAAAAAGGATGAGATGCAGATGAAATATCAAGAGGATAATACGGATANGTTTTGCCTTCATANTCCCTTGTTTCACTAGTTTCTAATGTTGAAGGTATGAGAAAGTANTTATCAGCACCAGAATCATGGAATAAAACTTCTCTNTATTCAGGATGTATATCTNCTTTCATAATAAAATTAGTTTCTAAGGATGAGCACTATATCAAAACCTGATGGCTTTACAAAGATAAATGAGTAAATTTTTTTATAACATCTCTTTACCACTTGCTGTTCAAGGAACATTTACTTATTCGTCAGATATTAGACTAGAAATTGGATTTAGAGTACTGGTTGACTTCTCCAACAGAGAAAGAATTGGTGTTGTAATAAAAAAAGTTGATAAGCCTGCATTTAAGACCTTAAAAATAAAAAAGGTTTTTGATGACTTTGAAATTTTTAATACCAATGAATTGGCATTGCTGCATTGGATATCAGACTATTATCACTTTCCAATTGGGCAAGTCATCGATAACTTTATGCCTCCCTATCTAAGAAAAGCTAATGCAGTTGAACTCCAAAACAATGATTTAGTAAGTGAGGCAGTGCCGGACTTTGATTTAGATTTAACCTCACATCAAGAAAAGGCATTTTTAGCTTTAAAACAATTAAAAGGTTTTGATCCCTGTCTTCTGTATGGTGTGACGGGTTCTGGCAAAACTGAGATCTACATTAAATTAATTCAAGAACAACTTATGACCAATCAATCTGTATTAATGCTGATTCCTGAAATTTCTCTAGCTCCGCAAATGGTAAAGAGGCTAAAGAAAATTTTTGGAGAGTTGGTAGCCTACTACCATTCTGGAATTACCAACTTAAATAGATGGAAGGTTTGGAGAGATGCTAGAAATGGTAATAAAAAAATTATTATTGGAACTCGATCTTCTGTTTTAATGCCACTAAAAAACCTTGGTCTAATTATTGTTGATGAAGAGCATGATCATTCTTATAAACAAGTTGAGGGCCTTAGTTATTCAGCTCGTGATGTAGCAATCAAAAGAGCTAGCGATCTAAAGATACCAATAATTTTAGGCTCTGCTACCCCATCTTTGAGTATCTTGCGTCAGGTTGAAGATAAGAAATTTAAAAAAATAGAGTTGCTTGAAAGGTTTAATCAATCATCGCCACCTAAATTAACTTTTGTAGACATCAATGCAAATAATTTAAAGGGTGGGATTTCTGAGATTGGGCAAAAAGCCATCTTAGATGATTATGCGAGCCAAGTACTAAGCATGGTATTTATTAATCGGCGAGGATTTGCACCTGAATATCGATGCAGTGAATGTGACTGGGTTGCGAGATGTAATAACTGTGAAACCAACATGGTATTCCATCATGAAAAAAATCGATTGATATGCCACAGATGTGATTCTGCATATGGAATACCTGAGCAATGCCCCGATTGTGGGAATAGTGAGCTTGGAGGAGTAGGCTATGCCACTGAGAGTATATCGAAATACTTACAAGACAATACCCCGATTGATAGGGGNGAGGTTTATAGATTTGACAGTGATACAACTAAAAAAAAGGGTGCNTTAACTGAGCTATTAAAAAGCATTAATGATGCCAATCAGGGNGTAATTGTTGGCACTCAAATGCTCATCAAAGGACACGATTTTAAGAAATTAAAAACAGTAATCGTCATGAATATTGACTCAGGGTTAACCAGTATTAATCCATCAGCATTAGAAGATCTTGGGCAACAATTAATTCAAGTTAGTGGGAGAGCAGGGAGGTTGGATACTAANGCAGTAGNCCTAGTTCANACCAGGTATCCTGATCACCCTTTCTTAAAGAAACTTAAATCGGGAACATATATGCCGTTTGCNATGGATCTATTAACAGAAAGAAAAAAGCAGAGCCAACCGCCTTACGCTTATCAAGCTCTNTTAAAATCTTCATCAACTGTGATTCAAAAAAATATTAACTTTTTAGAAGCTATTTTNAAAAATTTTGAATTACCAGGATGTGATTTTTATGGACCGATGCCTGCATCGATATTTAAAGTCAGAGGACGATATTTTCATTATGTTCTTTTGCAAGCTAACAAAAGAACGGTACTCCATAATGCTTTAAATCAATTGGAAAAAAGAATTGNNCAATTAGCAAAATCAAGTAGCGTGAGATGGAAAGTGGAAATTGACCCTTTGAACTTTTAGTTAGATATCAAATTCTTGATTAACAAGTTTTTCAGATAGCCTCCACAATTTTTCTGCTTCCGCTTCATTTTTTGAGTAGTGTGATGTTTTGGCAACTCTTCCATCCACCCAGTAAGCTCCAGTAATACTGAGACCGTCTATCTCAGCCAGATAAATTATTGTATTTGCACCTTTGAGAGGTGATCTAAAAAATGGCTTTAAAATTATTTTCAATACTCTTCCTAAGAGTGAATTATTTTGATTGCCCAATGAGGTATTAACTCCGCCTGGATGAATTGCATTNACAGTNACGCCATCTTTTTGAAGTTTCTTCGCTAATTGTTTTGTAAANAGAATGTTTCCAAGTTTTGATTGACCATAAGCTTTTAGCCCCATTTTAAAGTCATCTTTATAATTTATGTCATCCCACTGCATTCCTTTTACAAAATGATGTGCTGCTGAAGAAACATTGATGATTCTTGATTCACTTTCCTTTTTAACAAGATCTAGCAATAGGTTTGTAAAAAGAAAGTANCCNAAATGATTGACTGCAAATGTNTTTTCAATNCCATCAATGGTTTCACTGTATTCGGTATTCACCACTCCTGCATTATTGATAAGNAAATCTATTGCTTTAAGGTCATTTTTAATTTTATCAGCACATTCNCGAATAGAGTCTTGAACAGAAAAATCACAAAAGAAACTATTGATTGAAAGATTTGGGTTAATTTTTTGCATTTCATTTTTTAAATCTTCAGCCAGCTCTTCATTGCGATAGGTAAAAGCAATTGATTTTGCTGATTCGGCAAANTTTATTGCGGCAGCTTTGCCAATACCGTTCGTAGCACCCGTTATCAAAATTGTTTTGTTATTTGTCCACTTCATCAGATATAGATTTTAATTTTTTGACCCGGAAATATACTAGATGGATCTAATTCATTCCACTTAATCANTTCGTTGACGGTTACCCCAAAACGAATTGCAATTTCAGAAATAACATCTCCTTTTTGNATGGTATATGTCAAGAATTCGGGTAAGGGATCCATAATGGTATTAGGTTTTGGCTTAACTTTGAAATATTCATGAATTCCAAGAAATATACTTCTTGCAATCATTCTTCTACCAGGTTTTTTTGATAATCTCCTAGAATCGTCAGGGTTAGTTATGAATCCAGACTCAACTAAAACAGATGGGATATCTATTGATTTTAAAACTCGAAAGTCAGCAAATTCAACATTTGGTTTATGCATGTGTGTGAAAGGATCTCTTTTTAATTGCTCTAATATCTTTTCACCAAGAATTATACTATTTTCAATTTTCGCCTCATAAGCTAGCTGGTATATTGCTCTGGCAGCATCCTCATCAAAGTCTTGGAAATCAAGCCTTCCCACCTTTGACTTTATTGAGCTATCTGCAACAAGCTTAGCTTTTGACAAATTCTCTGCTGTAATCGAGGAGGCTTCTTCAGACCATACATACACTGATGCCCCCTTTACTCTTGAGAGTCGAAAGCCATCAGCATGAATAGAAACAAAAAGATCTGCTCCTAATTCTCTTGCTTTTTGATAGCGATCATCTAAATTTACAAATTTATCTGTAGATCTAATCATGATCGGCTTATAACCTTGGGTATCCCTAAGAGTTCTCTCAAGCTCTTTGGCAATCATCAAAGTTACATCTTTTTCAAGAATGTTGGTTCCAACCGATCCAGGATCCTTTCCCCCATGGCCAGCATCAATTGCAATTAAAATATCACGTGTATTTTTTTTGATTTTTTGCGATTGCTTAATTTCCAGTATTAATTTGACGTGGTCTTTAGATTTAATCTGCCATGGCTTTTTCCAAAAAACAGACTCTTTAAGATCAATTACAATCCNAGANAGGTTATTTTGATCCGATGCTCTTACAAGCTTTAATGGCCCAAGGTTATTTTCTTCTGAAAATGAACTTACCTTNGTATCTCGAACATCAATAACAATTCTTGATGGGTCATCTAGGGCATAGGCATTAATTAAGGCAACTTTTTGAAGCTTGAATGAAATTCTTATATCACCATTGGGTAGTTCTTTTATGTTTTCAAAATTTAGTGAGTTTGCACCGAGAGGTATAAATAGACACAAAAAAAATACAAGTGAAAAGACAACTTTATGCATACTTAGATTCAACAGTTTTTATTATTTTACTAGCCATGCCTGAAAGTTTAACTAATCGAGATTCATTTTTATGCACAATAGAAATTTTTAAATCAAATTTTCTTTTATTGGGTAAATTCTCCGGCCACTCAATCAAGATTAATAATTTTTTTTCAGAAACCGTCTCAAGATCTAACATATCTACATCTTCCTGATTATCAATTCTGTATAGGTCAATATGTTTACAAAGAAAATCTTTGACTTGGTATTCTTCATAAATTGTGTAGGTTGGACTTTTAACTTTACCTTGCCAGCCAAGACCATTTATCAATGAGCGTGCAATGGTTGTTTTGCCTGCTCCAAGGTTACCTTCTAAATGGATTTCAAATTTTTCTTCATCACCGGATTGCAATGCATCTGACAATAATCGTCCAAGTTCAATTGAAGCAGATTCATCCTCAAGCAAAATATTCATAGGAAAACTAATTAATGTTCTTTTTTATCAGCCCAATCAGTGTTTTAGCATCTAAACCTCTATCGCCAAAATTTTTTGAGTACTCGGTACCAGATCTTCCGTGAACAGCCACACCAAGTTTAATTGCGCTTAATGAATCCAGCTTGTTACCAATTAGACCTGCAATGATACCCGCAAGAATGTCTCCTGATCCAGGAATTGATAGGGCTGGAGAGCCCTCATTACAAATATAATTAGCATTACTTGAAATAACGGTCTGATGGCCTTTCAGAACAATTGATGCCTTAAATTTTGTTGCTAGATTGGTTGATGCAGAGAGTCTGTTTTCTTGAATTTCTTCAGTGGATAAGTTTAACAGAGCTGCTGCCTCACCTGGATGTGGTGTTAGGATTAGTTTAGAAGGAAGGTCTGTATCTTGAAATGGCTTATTGCATAAGAGCCTTAATGCCCCAGCATCTATGATCAAGGTTTGATTGTTTTCTTTTGCTGATTCAATTGCCATATACAATAGTTGTTCTGACCAATAGCTGTCTTTAAATCCAGGACCGCAAACGATTACTTCAGCACTTTTAATATCGTCTTTAAAATCTTGTGGATTATCAGATCCAGAAACCATAAGTTCTGGAAGATATGACAGCGCAGGGATAACAGCACTCTCTTGACTTAAAAGCCTTACAAGCCCAGCTCCAACAGACAGAGCTCCTGCACTTGCAAGTATTCCAGCACCCTCATACCCGGCATCGCCTGCTAAGATAGCCATCTTTCCAAACATGCCTTTATGAGAATCTAACTTTCGTTTTGGTAAAAGGTCTTTTACATCTTCAAATGAAAATAAATTGGCGGCTTCTGTCATCTCTTCATCAATATTTTTATTTAATTTAAGTAATTCCATTTTACCAGTGAAATTTTTTCCAGGATCAAGAATTTGCCCAATTTTATATCCAAAAAAAGTCAGTGTATTTGTTGCTAGAAAAGTTTCTTCTGATGCCTTACCACTTAATGCATTTAAGCCAGTAGGGGCATCAATAGCAATCTTATGTTCGAATGTATTTGCTATTTTATTTACTAATTTGATTTCATTCGAAATAGTTTCTCTGCCACCGATTCCAAGCATGGCGTCCACAATGACGGTTTCCTGTTTATTAAAATCATCTAGATCAACCAATGCAATCAAGTGATTTTTTGTATCTTTTTCAGCAGCTATGGTGAGGTTGGATTTAGTTTTTTCTTTTAAAACCCTTAAAAAATAAACCTTATAACCATGATCAATTAAATATTTACCTATATAGATCCCGTCACCACCATTATTGCCAGGACCAACAAGAATAATGAAGCTTTCCTGTTTGAGATTACTGATTATCCATTGTGCTGCAGCATTTGCAGCATCCTTCATTAGACCTAATTCATCAATGCCTGATGCAAATAATGATTTTTCAAAATCATATATCTGAGATGGGAAATAGAGTTTTTTCAAGACTATTGAGTTATATAGCCAAGGCGATTAGATCTAAATGAACCCAGCCAAATTCTCTCATTTTCTATAAGAGCAACCGTCCCAGGACCCATATTTGTATTCTTAAAAGAGATTTTATTTTTTAGATCTAGTGTATTCCTATTTAGAATTGAAATTGACCATGGCAAGGTGCAGTTTTCGTTAAGGCCGCATCGAGCATAGTCATAAATATTTGAATCATGAGAGACAACCCAATAATCATTGTCTTGGAGAACAATGTTATCAGGAGAGTTTGTTTTATAANTAGCTAAATGCTGTTTACTTTCTAGGTCATATAATGAAGTTGAATCACCCAGATTATAATTTACAGCNAAATAATTTTTTTCTGGATCATAGCTTAGGCCNTTAGGGTAAGCTCCTGAAGTATATCTAAGCTCNGTAAATCCATTTTTCTTTTCCCATTTAATTACAAAACCNGTATTAAATTTAAAATAATATGCGAGAATCCATTTCTCCATACTAAAATTTCTAGGAAACATNTGCGTTGCATAAAATGATCCTGAATCAGTNAAACTCACNTCATTCAAGTAGTATTTATTTTNTGTTGAAACACAGCCCTTCCATTCNAGGTTCCAAGTCTGATCTTNTTTGNAAAGCTTATACATNTCNATNCGCTCATCAGGNANATGAGAAACAACCGCTAACTGATATTGACCATCTTTACGTTTAACNAGGTCAATGCCATGGGGCCCNATCAGATCTGAGTCTTTACGTAAGCACTTCNCATCCCCCCATTCATTACTACCNTATAAAANATCNATTTTTTCTTTCTTCAAGGTTTTAAGGTTTAGCAAACTNATTTTGCCTACCCCTTCTTCTTGAATNGGTTTTTGTCCACCGTATTCGGANACGATGAGCCCACTTCCATCTGGAATTATTACTAGGTCCTCAGGATTTTTAAAACCGCAAACAACNTGAATCTCATCATTGCTTTCACATCCAACCAATGGCTCAAACGGGGTTTTATCTCTTGCACTTTCTAAAAGTAGAACCGTGCCTATTGCAAAGAGAAAAAAAGTGCCAAAGATCATAAATTTTTTGAAATGATCTAATGCAATTGTTTTNGCCCAATCACTNAAAAATAAAAATAATAGGCCCCTGAAAATANTCAAAATGCCAATTAAAATAACGATGTAATTCCATGGTTGGTAATAAATAGGACTTTCAGGAATTCCAAAATATANGAAAATCCCGCCAATAATGACACCAAAAAGACCAAGCATCTTCAGATAATTTGAGGCAAGGGTTNNAANAACNGCCTTATGCCAAAACTTATAAAACAACGGAAGGCTAANGCCAAGANCAATNAGTAATACACCAAAAATTAATTCCATTTTTTTAGNTCCATATTNATTAATTCTGCAAGCTCAAGAGGCTTGTCTACCAATACGTGATGAGCCGCATCTTTNATAACTTTAAANTCCATTATTTCNCTGAANGCACTTTGCATATATTTCATTATCTTTGATCCTAANAGCAAGCTGTCGCTTCCAGAAATAAATAATGCAGGACAGGAAAATGAAAACCCATATCCATCCAGTCGTTTTAATGATCTAAANAATCTGTCATCAAATTTCCATCGCCATCCATCGCTTGTTTCTTTGATTGAAAANTCAGCAATAAATCTTAAATACCAATCATTTTTACATTCTTGGGGTGGCATTAGNCTAAAACGAGAAAGAATNTCTCTTTTNGATGAGTAATATTTTATNGGTCTTAACGGNCCNCTACTTATGTGCTTATCGTAATCATAGTCAGGAGGNCTTATTGGGCTGTCGATGATNATTAAACCACTAACAAGTTCTGGCATTTCAGATGCAATGTATGCAGCTAGATGCCCTCCTAGGGAATGACCAACTAAAAAAATTTTTCGTTTTAACATTCCTTCGCTTTCAATAACGCCAAGAACAGCATCTTTAAATAACTCAAAGTCATATTTATCAAAATGACTGGTATCTCCCATACCTGGAAGTTCTGGGGCAATAATCGTGCCTTTTGATTTGAGCAATGGTGCAATAGGGTCCCACCATTTACTATGTGCGCCGGTCCCATGAATTAAAACAGTTAGCTGTTCTTCGTCATCAATATCCCATTTCTGATAGGCAACTTCATGACCATTAAAAGCATATTTTTTTTGTTCTAATTTTGCCTCAATTGCTTGATGAAACCAGTTCGGAGCATCTGCAATGTCTTCCTTNAGCGAGTCGGATATTTTCATTAGATGCATTCTAATAGATAATGGCTGACTAAACGAATTATGCAATTGATCAGACCAGCTGCAACCATAGTCTTAGCAAGGGATTCATTAAAGGGCCCTGAGGTATTGATGGTTAAAAGAAGTACAAACTCAGCATTTGGTGATTTGCATGTGTTCCCAGGAGGCACTCTTGATCCAGAGGATTATTTGTCAGAAATTTATCAAATGAGCGATGATCTTGATGATCAATCAGCTTCATCAATGTTAAAAGTTGAAAGAGATGGCCTTGCTTATATGATTGCTGTTGTTAGAGAGTGTTTTGAAGAGGTTGGCATATTGATGTCTAAATCATTGCCGGCATCCCTTGATCTAAAGGCACTAAAAAATTTTCGGGATCAGATCAATAATAAAAAATTAACGTTTTATGATTTTTGTCTTAGTAACGATATTCATTTTGATTTTACTAATATCGTTCCAATCTCACACTGGATAACACCTGAGGTAGAGAAGAAAAGATTTGATACCCGTTTCTTTTTTGCAAAAACAGATGAGTCACAACAAAATGATCATGATGGCTGGGAGCTAACCGAAAGTGTATGGATAAAACCTAGTGATGCTCTTAAAGCTAACAGCGAAGGCACTTTTAATATGATCATGCCTACAATCAAGAACCTTTCACTGTTACTGCCTTATAAAACAGTAGCTGATGCTTTCGCTGGCCTGAAAGATGAGGTTGATAATATTCAATCCATTCTGCCAAAGTTTTTCAAAAGAGATGGAAACTGGATCGGTTTATTGCCTGATGATGAAGGATATGAAGATGCATAGTAAATTAATTCAAAAGATTACAGCACCCAATGCAAGTATGTTTACAGGNGGTGGGACAAATACTTATCTGATAGGTAAAGAAGAGATCACTATTGTTGATCCAGGCCCAAACATTGAGACACACATTAATGAAATTGCTAATACAGTAGGGGAAAAAGCAACAAGGATTTTGGTTACCCATACTCACAGGGACCATTCACCAGGAGTGAGACCATTAAAAGATATTTTAAATATTCCCTCCTATGGATTAATGGTGGAGCAAGATGATGGACATCAAGACAAAACCTTTATTCCAGATAAGGTCTTAGATCATGGCGATGTGATTGACTGCGAAGAATATAAAATTGAGGTCATTCATACCCCTGGCCACGCATCAAATCATCTTTGTTATTTAGTTCATGATGCATCAACGTTAATTACCGGTGATCATATTATGAACGGTTCAACAGTAGTGATTGCTCCGCCTGATGGGAACATGAAGCAATACCTGTCTTCATTAAAACTTCTCAAAGACTATGCATTTGATTACATTGCACCTGGTCATGGAGATTACCTTGAAGATCCAGTCGCTGTGGTTGATTGGATTATCAATCATCGACTTCAAAGAGAATCTAAGGTTCATGAGTGCCTAAAAAGAATATCTCCATGTGATGTCAATGATTTGGTCAAGCTTGTTTATGATGATGTTGACCCAAAATTACATCCGATTGCACTGTGGAGCCTCACAGCACATTTAGAAAAATTAGAAGAGGATGGCATAGCTGTTTTGAGTGAAGATAAAAAAATCTGGTCACTTAATTAGTTATGTTTGGATTTATTTTAGGCTGCTTCTACTTACTAAGTGCCTTAACTTTTCTTTGGCTTAATAACAGTAAATTTGATCTCGTTGGATTCTTTTTTAATAAAGCGAATCATAAATTCTATGTTGGTTATGAACTCAGTTTCTTGGTCCTTTGTATGTTTGCATTGCTGGAATCAATGAGTTGGGTTTTCTTTATTTTGCTAGCAATCCATTTCATGGGTTTTTATATATTGGCTTTCAATGCTGAAAAATTTTACTCAATGAGAAATGAAATTGACGCACTAGGTCAAAACTCAATGATAAATTTTTCTGTAATCTTTTATCTGCTNGGAGGAGTTTTTTCTTTATTCACTGTTTTGATTTAAAGAGAGTTTATTCTCAACTAAATTCTTAACAACCTCTGGTTCAGCTAAGGTAGAAGTATCTCCCAGATCATGAGTTTCACCTGCTGCAATTTTTCTTAAAATCCTTCTCATTATTTTTCCTGAACGCGTTTTAGGCAAACTGGGTGACCATTGAATTAGATCAGGTTTAGCAATGGGACTTATTTCATTGGCAACAAACTTTGAAAGTTCATTGGCAAGATCATCGTCTGAATTTTGCCCAACCATCAGGGTTACAAATGCATAGATTCCTTGCCCTTTGATGGGGTGCTCAAATCCAACAACTGCAGCCTCAGCAACAACCGGATGAAGCACAAGGGCGCTTTCAATTTCAGCTGTTCCAAGCCTATGACCTGAAACATTCAAGACATCATCCACCCTTCCTGTTATCCAGTAATANCCATCTTTATCCCTCTTGGCACCATCTCCGGTAAAGTAAATATCCTCATACTCAGAAAAATACGTATCAATCATTCTTTGATGATCTCCATAAACCGTTCTTATTTGGCTTGGCCAAGAATTTTGTATCACAAGATTTCCTGAGCCTTCACCCTCAATTAAATTACCTTCATCATTCATTAAGCCTGGCTTAACACCAAAAAAAGGAAATGTTGCTGAGCCTGGTTTTACAGGTGTAATTCCAGCAATGGGTGAGATCAATACAGAGCCAGTCTCTGTCTGCCACCAGGTATCAATAATTTGACAACGCGATTCTCCAACAATTTTATAATACCAATCCCAGGCCTCAGGATTGATGGGCTCACCTACTGTACCAAGCAATTTTAAAGATTTTCTAGATGTGTCCTTTACAGGTTTATCGCCTTGAGCCATTAATGCTCGAATCGCAGTTGGTGCAGTATAAAAAATATTTACTTGATGCTTATCACATATCTCCCAGCATCTTGAGGATGAAGGATAAGTAGGCACGCCTTCGAAAATAACACTGGTTGCACAATTACTTAGCGGTCCATAAACAATATAAGTATGCCCAGTTATCCAGCCAACATCTGCGGTACACCAATAAATATCATCTTGCTGATAACCAAATATAAATTTAAAACTCAGGTGTGCTCCCAGCAGATATCCCCCAACAGTATGCATGACTCCTTTAGGTTTCCCTGTAGATCCAGATGTATAGAGAATAAAAAGAGGATCCTCCGAATTAGTTGCCACACATTCGCAAGTCGGATCATATTGAGCAATCTTTTCTGTGTAGTAATGATCCCTGCCTGCAACCATTTCAATACCTTCACCTGTCCTTTGAACAACAATACAATTTTTAACTCCAGGACAAGAATCTAATGCAGTATCTACATTTTTTTTGAGATTAGTTTTCTTTCCTCCCCTAAGTGATTGGTCAGCAGTGATGACTAATGAGCAGTCAGCATCTAGAATCCTGTCCTTAAGAGATTCAGCAGAGAACCCTCCAAATACCACAGAATGAACTGCGCCTATCCGAGCGCAAGCCAGCATTGAATACACTGCTTCGGGAATCATGGGTAAGTAGATGCAGACTCTATCGCCCTTATTTACTCCAAGATCTTTCATAAAATTAGCTAATCGACATACATGGTCATGTAATTCTTGATAAGAAATATTCTTGCTTTCAGCAGGATCATCGCCTTCCCAAATAAAAGCAGTTTTATTTTGATGATGCTCTAGATGTCTATCAATGCAGTTATAAGCAATGTTTAACTCACCATCCTCAAACCATTTCGCATTTTTGAATTGATTATTAAAAGTAGTTGTAAACGGCTTACTCCACACTAAATTTTCTTTCGCGGCATTTTGAAAAAAAGTAACAGGATCATTGATGGACTGTTCATACAGTCTTTTATACTCTTCCAGTGAGCTTAAATGCGGGTTTGTGAAACCTCTTTCAGGTGAAATGACTTTTGTATCAGTCATTAAAGGATTGTTGGATGAGGATTTATAAAGTTTTTACCCTTTGGATTTGTGGTAATAGTTTCTAAGAGCATCTCATAATCCTTACCATCTTCCTCAAGATTAATGTCTGCAGCATTTACTATGAGGAGCGGGGCATTTTCATAGTATAAAAAGAATTTTGAATAAGCTTCATTAAGTCTTTCAAGGTACTCACCAGTTAAATACCTCTCATTAGGATTTCCTCTTTTATTAATTCTATCGAGTAAAACCTCAACAGGAGCCTGAAGGTATATCACCAAGTCTGGGGATGGGGCGTCAATTGTAGTGTGCTCATAAACTTTGTCGTACAGTGCTAGCTCCTCATCAGATAAAGTGACCTCAGCAAAAAGCCTATCTTTTTCTATTAGAAAATCAGCAACTCGAACAGGCTCAAACAAACTTTGTTGCTTAAGATCCTCAATTTGTTGCATTCGCTGAAATAAAAAGAAAAGTTGTGCNGCTAGGGCAGATTGACTNGGGTTTTTATAAAAACTGTTCAAGAAAGGGTTTTCTGCAGGTTTTTCCAGAAATACATCATAATTAAATGATTGCGCTATCTTATGAGCAAGGGTTGTCTTTCCAACACCAATAGGCCCTTCAACTGCTATGAACTTTGGTATGGGAGCTTCCTGAATTGCTAAATCCATCAATGTAAAAAAATTATCTTACAAAGATTATCCCAACTCTCCAGATAAGCCAAATTTTTTAGAGTTTGATGAGTTCTCTCGATGCCTTTTAATCATCTCAAGTTTAGTTTGTCGGTTGCATGATTGAAATTTTGTCCACCAATCACCAATTTCACTCTCAGAATTAGAGGCCTCAATTCTTAATAATAGCAAATCATATGCAGCTCTAAATCTTGGATGTTGTAGAACTTTAAAGGGTTGATTTTTGATCCTACTTTGAAGCCTCAACTGCAATGACCAAATATCTTTTATGTAAGTATAAAATCTCCTTGGTACAGCAGTTAAGATTTGCTGGTCTCTTAAAATTTTATCCATATTAGGAAAAAATCTTCTTGTGCTAATCGAATCTTCAACAGTTGCTATTTCAATCAACTTTGGCCATAAAATGGCTGCCAAAAGAAATCCAGGAGTTACTGATTTACCTTCATGAACTCTGTTATCAGTATTAATAAGCGCTGACATCTGCAATCGATAACCATAGCTATTAGACTGCCCTACATGACTCACTAAATGTTTTAACAAGTCGAAAGTTTCCAGTTTTTCAAAGTTATGTTGAGCTTTCCCATGCATAAATATTTTATTAAATTCATCAAACCTTCTGGCATTGGATATGCTGCTCAAAAGATANCCTTTTTCATAAATTGCATCTTTTATTTGTTTATCAATTTTAAAGTTTAGCTTTGTTGCAAATCTTACAGCTCTTAAACTTCTGACAGGATCTTCTTCAAAGCGCAGCATGGGGTCGCCGATAGAAACTATTTTACGCTTATAAGAATCATTCACCCCTTGATGTCTATCGAATAATTTTTTTTGAATAGGATCAAAGTAAAGAGAATTAATTGTGAAGTCTCTTCTTTCACAGTCTTCCTCAATGGTTCCCCAGACGTTATCCCTTAAAATTTTACCTAGCTGGTCCTTAACAATTTTTTCTTGATTCGATTTTGCTCCGGATGCTCTGAAAGTAGAAACTTCAATAACTTGGCTACCCTTGTAAACATGAACTAACTTAAATCTTTTTCCAATAATTCGTGAGGCTTTAAATATCTTTCTAATTTGCTCTGGTGTTGCACTGGTCGCTACATCAAAGTCTTTAGCTGGAATATTTATTAACTGATCTCTAATGCATCCCCCAACAAGGTAAGCATCATGACCATTTTTTTGTAATTGCTTGATAATCTCCTCAGCAAATTTATCAAATTTATTTTGGAGGAGTTTTTTTGGTGGACTTACAAATGAATTATTTGGGTTGCTCAAATTAAAATTTTGGAGATTGATTATCCCCCTAGTTGTTTCTCTTTTATCTCATCTAGAGTCTTGCAATCAATGCAATGCGTGGCAGTGGGTCTCGCTTCTAGTCTTTTTAAGCCAATCTCAATTCCACACGAATAACAGTATCCATAGTCATCTTGTTTAATTTGTTCTAAAGAGCTCACAATCTTTTTGATAAGTTTTCTCTCCCTATCCCTAGTTCTTAATTCAAAGGCAAACTCTTCTTCTTGTGAAGCACGATCAACTGGATCTGCAAAAGTTTCACCTTTATTTTTAAGGTGATCAAAAGTTTTTTGCATTTCTTCTTTAAGGTGCTCTCTCCAATTAAGTAAAACTTTATTNAAGTGACGCTTCATAGCAGCACTCATATATTTCTCATTCTTTTTGGGCTTGTAGGACGAGATTTGGGGTTCTTTTTTCTTAGCGACTCTTTTCTTTTTTGCAACAGATANTTTTGCTACTTTCTTTTTNGGAGCTTTAGACTTAGCTGCAGTATTCTTTTTAGTTATTTTCTTCGGCGCTGCAGATTTTTTCTTAGGAGCAGCTTTCACTTTTTTATTGACTGTCTTGGTTGATGCTTTTTTATTTGAGGTTTTCTTTGNTGTTGTTTTTTTACTTTTTTTAGNTGGCATTTTAGTTTTTCAGTTATTGAGATTAATCAAATTATTTAAGGGCGAAGAAAATAGCAGAAATGAACTTAATAAGCTAGTTTTTTATAATTTTTTTAGAACCTCATGATAGCCAGANTCTGTTAATCTTGGACCAAAAGTCTCAACAATTTTAGAAGCCCCATAATTAGCAAATTTTCCACATTCATTCAGAGAATTGCCCTGAGAGAGCGCATATAAAAAACAGCCTGCAAACATATCGCCGGCTCCATTTGTATCTACCGCATTAATGGTTTCAGCTTTTACTTGAATTAATTCATCTTTATTCACAATTGAACATCCCTTGGAGCCTGTTGTAACAATACTGATAAAATCTTTTTTTGTAAGATCATCAAGCGCCAAATCAATAGATTCGGTTGATGTAAAAGCCATTGCTTCTTCATCGTTACAAAAAATGTAATCAACTCCAAAACTTTCTAGCTCGCTAAATCTGTCTCTAAATCCCATAACAATGCCTGGATCTGAAAGTGATAGGGCAATTTTTATATTTTTTTCGGACGCTCTTTTTAAAAGCTCAAGGGTGACAGAATAGTTTTCATCACTTGTCACCATATAGCCTTCAACGTAAAGAATATCGGTATCAAGCATCGCTACAAAATCAATATCATNCATTCGCATAAGCGCACTTACATTGAGGGCTGTCGACATAGTTCTTTTTGCATCTGCTGTAACCAAGATTAAGCATTTNCCTGTTGGGACTTCATCAGCATCCCGCATTTTAAAATTATGGTTAACACCAATATTTTTAAGGTTTGCAAGGTAGCTATGACCATCTNCATCATCGGCAACCACGCAAGTATGAAAACATTTAGCACCAAAATGAGTTGCAGCTACCAATGTGTTTGTTGCTGAGCCTCCACAATCAGAAACGGATTCTGCATTCTCTTTTTTTAACTTATCAATAATTGGAGCATGCTCCTCAGCACTTGATAGATTCATTTGATCAATTTCTAGGCCAACTTCTGCAATGAATTCATGTGATACTTTAAATTGAGTATCAACCAATGCATTTCCAATCGCTGTTATGTCATATTTCATCTTCATAATTCCTCTATTGCATCTAAGACTTTTTGGGATGCAGATTGCATTACTTCGTCTACATGCGTGGTTGATAAAAATCCAGCTTCAAATTTTGAAGGCGCAAAGTAAATACCTTTACTCAAAGATTTTATAAAGAATTTTTGGAAAACTTTTGAATCTGTTGCGCATACATCTTCAAAATTTTCAGGCAGTTTTTTTGAGAAAAAGAAACCAAACATTCCGCCAGAAGCATTGTAAGCAAAATCAATACTCTTAGTCTCTAAGCTTTTAGAGATGGCGTTTAAGAAGTTTTGAATAGTTAATTCTAATTGTTCATATGGGTTAGTTTTTTGAAGCTCAGAGATTAGAGCTATACCTGCTGACATTGCAAGTGGATTACCTGAAAGTGTACCTGCTTGGTAAACAGGGCCTTCAGGAGCAAGACATTTCATAATATCTGCATTACCACCAAATGCCCCCACAGGAAGACCTCCACCAATAATCTTACCAAGCGCAGTCAAGTCAGGTTGAATGTTATACATTGATTGCGCNCCTCCAAGATTGACCCTGAACCCNGACATTACTTCNTCAAAAATTAGAACAGAATTATTTTGATGNGTTTTTTCTCTNAGAACATTTAAGAATTCAGTATGCCCTTTGATGAAACCCATGTTGCCAGCTATTGGTTCAACAATTACTGCAGCAAGATCATCTTTTACTTCATCAAAGGTCTTAATAAATGCTTCAGTATCATTATATGGAATAGAAATAGTGAATTTAGCAAGGTCCTCAGGGATTCCAGGAGAGTCAGGTAAGCCAAAAGTAGATACACCTGAGCCTGCTTTAACGAGCAATGAATCAACATGCCCATGGTAACAACCATCGAATTTGATAATGGTNTTTCTGTTCGTATATCCTCTTGCTAACCTTATGCAACTCATTGTTGCTTCAGTACCAGAATTAACCATCCTGATTCTCTCAATAGAGCCAATACTTTCCTTAATCAGGGAAGCCATTTGATTCTCNAGTTTTGTTGGTGCTCCAAAGCTTGTTCCATTTTTTAGCTGTTCGTTGATGGCCTTAACAATAATAGGATTACTGTGTCCNAATATCATTGGCCCCCAGGAGCCAATAAAATCTATATATTGATTTTCATCTTCATCAATTAAATATGGTCCATTTGCACTCTTAAAAAAAACAGGTTTCGAGTTAACATTTTTGAAAGCTCTTACTGGAGAATTCACTCCTCCAGGCATCAGCAACTGCGCCTCCTTGAAAAGAGCATCTGATTTATTACGATTCATGACTTATTCAACATATTTAAGAATGAGGGCAAATCTTCTGAAGAAAAGATACCATCTGATATAGCAATCATATCAAAATTGTTACTGATATTTGACTCATAAGTATCTAAATTAATTCCGCCAATTATGGCTTTTGGTTTGCTTTTGAATTTAATTATTTTTTGAAGCTCAGCTTGAGATATTTCGCGTGCATTTTTTTTAGTTAAGGATCTGTGCATGGCTCCAAAAGAAACATAATCAATGTAATCTAAATACTGATTCGCAAGCGAGATGCTGTTATAACAACTTAAGCCAATAATCTTTTCTTTGTAGATATGTTTTGCAAAAATTGGTGAGATATCTGACTGACCCAAATGAANACCATCAAAATTAAATTCTTCTATTTGGGTAATATCATCATTGACCAAGACAAGTCCGGAATGATTGTGAATCTCTTCTATTAGATTTTTTAATTTTNGCCCATGCTCAAAAAANATATTTTTGTTTTTAAACCTTATTTGAAATAACTTAACTTTATTCTCTAAGCAAACCTTAATAGTNTGATCAAAAGTATCATGCAAAAAGTTTNCTTCACCAATAATGCAATATACGCCTTCAAGTTTATTTTTCTGCAAAGCTAGAATTTAAATACAGCTGCAATTACAGCGATAAGTAANAGGATCACNGGGATTTCATTAAATAGCCTCATGCTTCTNGAGGTCCAACNGCAAGNGTTATTTNAAAGCTGGCGCATAATTTTTTTACACATTANTAGANAACCAATAACTAAGAATGNTATAAAAACTTTCAATATGAGCCATGACTGAGNAAACCACACNATAAAATTTGTACCTTGTGATCCCATAGCGACACCAAGAATTATTCCAATACTNAATAGNAATAAAGTAAATCGAAACAACCTATTTTCCATTTTNGAAAGATAGTCTCGNGTTGAGNCATTATCTGATTCAATGTGATAAACAAAGAGNCTAGGCAAGTAAAAAATCCCAGAAAAAGCTGAAACCATAAATACAATATGAAATACTTTAAGCCATAGGTANAAAGACATAGGGTTATTTTATCCTTAAAAAACTTAAATGTTTGGCTGAAAGGATATTCTTGTGAATATAATATTAGTCCTTATAGATTAAATTATGANNGNTTCAATAAATCTTACTGAAAATGCTGTAACCAGAATACAGGNNCTCTCTGCAGNTANTGATAATGANAAATTTAGAGTCTATGTCACGGGAGGAGGGNGTTCAGGNTTTCAATATGGTTTCAAGTTTGATGCTGAGGTTGCATTTGATGATGACGTAATTGAATTTAAAGATTTTAGTATTNTGCTCGATGCTCTTTCATACCCATATCTTTACGGATCAACACTTGATTTTGTTGAAGANCTGTCNGGTTCTCGCTTNATCATTCAAAATCCTAATGCTAAAACNACATGTGGATGTGGCGAATCTTTTTCTATCTGATTTTTGTAATAGATCCAAGCAATCCTTTAGCACTTTTNCCTTTATTTAAGACCTGAAGTATTTCATGATTTAGCCTTTTCTTTGCAAGCCATCCAAAAGCAGCTGACTCAACCAGCATTGGATCTAGNCCAATCTCTTTTGANGANNTNATTTTTATTTTGAAAAGACTTTCNAGATTGTCTAATAAGGGTTTGNTTTTTGATTCCNCCNCCGCAGACGTAAATTTCATCAATGGNTTTTTTAAGNTTTTGAGTTTGNTCGAATATCATNTTGGCNGAAAAGAAATTNAGAGTTGCAAGTACGTCCTCTTTAGNTTTTNTTANTAATTTTTTTGGTATGAAATTTAAATTAAAGATTTCTTTACCAGTAGACTTTGGTAATTTTTTTTGNAAAAAANNATGCTTGCTCATCTCATTGACNGATNANGNNTGAATATCNCCNTTNGCTGCAATTAAGCCACCTTTATCAAATTTTTTCTTTAAGACTTTTTGGCAATATATATCCATTAGTGCATTTGCAGGCCCNGNATCAGAACCTAAAACNAAAGATCTTTTTATAAAAGTGAAATTTGTAATGCCNCCAAGATTGATAATTAGTCTTGATTTATGAGACTTAAACATTTCATGATGAAAATAAGTTGTNAGGGGAGCGCCTTCACCNCCAAGGGCAATATGAGAATTNCTAAAATCAGACACAACCGGCACNCCCAATGCATGAGAAATATAATTNGGGTCGCCAAGCTGTATTGAGAAAGGATGTTTAGATTTCGGTGCATGCCATACAGTTTGNCCTGATAAGCCAATACCTTTTACTCTTGAGTGCTTGANAGAATTTTTTCTTANGAGCCCTTGAATACTCTTTAAAAAATAACGCGTACATAATTGATTAATTTCACCAAATTCTTGNGCAGTAGNAGTCTTANCGGAAGCCAGATTAAGAATTTTGNTCTGATCATTTGAAGTAATTTTGNTGCTGTATGAACCGATGATTGATACAGATTTATTATCAATATTCAGAGCNCATGATTCCACAGCATCNGCACTGGTTCCGCTCATNGTCCCTATGTATATATCTTTANTTGGCATCAGCTATCATTATAGATAGCTTTTTAGTTAAGTCTAAAATCTGCGATTTAGTTTGATTAAACTTAGGCAGCTCCATTTTATCTATNGGTTTATCATCCGGCAGCCTAACTTTTAAAGGGTCTGTTCTTTTATCACCNACCTTGAATTCATAATGTAAGTGAGGAGCGGTAGCAAGACCTGAATCACCCACGTAACCNATAACGGTACCTTGATTCACTTTAGACCCTTCACNCAGCTTTTTATTGTATGACTCTAAATGTGCATATAAGGTNGTAATTTCACCNCCATGCCGTATCTGAATGGTTCTTCCNTATCCGCTTTTCCAGCCTTGATGAATAATNACTCCATCCCCAGTTGATCTTACAGGNGTATTTCTCTTTGCAGCATAATCAACACCGTTATGCGCTCTGATTTTATTTAATATTGGATGTTTTCTTCGAGGGTTGAAATGAGAGCTGACGTAAGCAAAATCTAACGGTGCTCTTAAAAAAGCTTTTCTCAAACTATTNCCATCTTTATCAAAATAAAATTTTTCTCCAGATCTAGCATAGTANCTGATGGCTGTATATTCCTGTTCTTGATTGATGAACTCTGCATAAAGGATATCGCCATTATCTATCTTAGCTCCCTCTACGTAAGGCGTTTCATATAGAACTTTAAAACTATCNCCTTCTCTAATATCAAAAATAAAATCAATATCCCAGCCAAAAAGATAGGCAAGATCCATTATCACACTATCAGGAATTCCACTCTCAAGAGCTGCNTCATANAAGCTCGAAATTATTTTGCCNGACTTAAACTCTCTGATCACTTCAGGCTCTAANTTAATNAGCTCATATTCAGGCTCATTTGAATTTAGTACNGACAAGAAAAAGAGAGGCCCTTTTCTAAGCTNAATCCTAAGCAANTCATTATCTAAAAAANGAAATTCAAATTCATTGCCNGGCATTAAGTTTGCGAAATCATTCTTGTGGGGACCTCTCAAGATTCTGTAGGTTAAATTTAGGGGNACTTTATTTTCTTCGAAAATGANGCTCATACTGTCNCCTTCTTCAANAGTATAAAAACTNGAATGTTTATTCTTTTCTATNGNGACNTCAAGATTTATTGAGCTCTGCTCTATGGAGAGTTCAGGAATTTCTTCATCTTCTTGCGCTGCAAAGAAAACGATTAATACCGCCAAAACAGCGGGAATAATTAGGTAGATATTTTTTAGCTTAAGTTNCTTGAGAATTGCCATTTTCAGTTTCTAGATTAAGTAGCTCTGCGTTTCCTCCTATNGCTACGGTATTAATCGACACTAATTTTTCATTCACAAACTGGATTAAATAATTTGGACCNCCAGCTTTATGACCAGTTCCAGATAANCCAGAGCCACCGAATGGCTGAGTCCCAACAACAGCTCCAATCATATCTCGATTAATATAACTATTACCCGANNCTACCANCTTACTTATCTTTGTNGCTTTACTCTCAATTCTAGAATGAANTCCAAATGTTAATCCAAAACCCTTAGATTTCAATTCTTGTAAGACAATTTCTAGATTTTTTTCTTGAAATGAAACTAGGTGTAATACAGGNCCAAAGATTTCTTCNTTGATTTCAGNAAGCGATGACATCTCAATAAATGTAGGCTGAATAAACTGATCNGTATGAGCNTGGTTTTCATTGGCACAAAATATTTTGAATCCNTCANTCCTNTTTANATCAACATAGGCTNTAATCTTNGTTGCTGCATCAACACTTATTATTGGCCCTACGTCTGTTCGAGTNTCTCTTGGATCACCAACCACAAGGTCATCCATTGCTCCAGNAAGCATAGCTTTAAAATCTTGATAAACGTCTTCATGAATCAATGCAATCCTTAANGCTGAGCATCTTTGACCTGCAGACATAAAAGCTGACCTAATGACATCNTCGCAAGCTTGTTCCAATAGTGCCGATGAGTCGATAACCATTGCNTTNAGACCNCCTGTNTCNGCAACTAGGGATANAATTTGTCCTGATTTTTGNGCAAGATTTTGATGAATGTTTTTTGCGGTCTNAAGTGAGCCGGTAAAGCATACTAGGTCCAAGGGTTGAGATTNAATAATATGCTCACCNACTTTNCCATCACCAAGAACAAGATTTANTGCATCATCAGGAACTCCTTTTGCNAGGAGCAATTTAATAAACTCATATGCAATGATTGTTGTGTGCTCCGANGGTTTTGCAATGACTGTATTACCGGTCACCAAGGCTGCAATAATTTGTCCNGCAGTAATAGCAAGAGGAAAATTCCATGGGCTAATACAAAGNACNNNTCCTTTTGGCACGTGCTGAAGAAAGTTTTTTTCACCGGTTGGNCCNACCATCTCCTTGNTTTCAAATAGATNTTCAGCTTGCTCAACGTAATACCTTATAAAATCAATTGCCTCCCTTATTTCATCAACTGAGTCTTGGTAAGTTTTACCTGATTCATTTACAAGGAGGCTTAAGAANTTTGCTGGGTTGGATTCAATGTGATCGGCAACTCCAAGTAGCACTTTAGCTTTGTCATTAAATGATTTTTCAGCCCATTGCTTTGACTGCTGGAATATTATGTCTTGCTCTGTATTAAAACTTGAATAGGTGCCAAGAATCTTTCCANCAATAGGGCTTGAAATTTTAATTTGATTGGTTGNATTTATCTCAGCTGAGGATAAGTTAGTAACATTNAANGCGTTTTCAGCAAGAGTATTAATTGAGTTCTTTAATTCATTTAAAGATTCTTTTTCAGATAGATCTGTTCCTAATGAATTTTTTCTGTTTCCGTACATATTAGGTGGAATTTTGATCGGTTTTATTTTATTGCAAAGAAGCTTTTCTCTCACAACCCTTTGAGGTGATTGAGCTACTTTTTCTGCAGGGATATTTTCATCAAATAATTGATTAACAAATGATGCATTAGCACCGTTTTCAAGTAACCTTCTGACTAAATAGGGCAGCAGTTCTTTATGTTCACCAATAGGGCAATAAACATTTGTTTTAAAATCCTGATCAAAGATTTTTTCGCAACCCTGGTATAAGAGCTCACCCATTCCATAGAGCCTCTGAAAAGAAACATCCTTACCATCTGCAAGATGCGTGATGCTAGAAATGGTATTGGCATTGTGGGTAGCAAAACAAGGCAAGATTGAACTCGAATCAATCATTGCTTTGGCACAATATAGATAGTTTAGATCAGTTAAACTTTTGGCAGTGAATACAGAATAATCTGGGTATCCATTTTTTTGAGCATTCTTTATCTCATAATCCCAATAAGCACCCTTGACCAACCTGACCCCAACCTTTTCCCGCTTGTTGCCAAGCTGATTGATATGATTGATTACATCAAAAGCTCTTTTACCATAAGCTTGAACCGCAACACCTATTTTTTCCCAATCCCTGATATCTTTTTCAAGCAAGATCTTTTCAATCAGATCTAGGCTCACGGTTAATCTATCTTGCTCTTCTGCATCGATCGTAAGCGAAACATCTTTTTCTAAAGCCAATAAGGCTAGATCTCTGAATCTTGGCAGCAGCTTTTCATTAACATCATTTTGATGAAGTAAATCATATTTTGAGTAAAGTGCAGAGAGCTTAATTGAGACACCATGATCATTGCCTGTTTGCTGATTAAATTTACCTGCAACATGAATAGATTCTTTGTAAGCACCCAGAAATTTTAAGGCCTGAACTTCATTCCTTGCAGCTTCTCCCAGCATATCAAATGAACAATTTTCATTTTTAACAATTGTGGAATGCTCAAGATCTGAAATATTTTTAGCACATACAAACTCATCACCCAAAATACTCATAGCCATCTTTACTGCTTCTCGGATGGGAGCCTCACCAATTTTGTTTGATAGATTTTTTAACCAGTGCGATTCAATGCCAACAGGTTTAAGGAATGTTTGAGCAATGATTAATCCCCAGGTAGCGGAGTTTACTAACAAGCTATCAGCTTGATTAAGGTGTTCAATCCATTTGGCAGAAGTAATTTTTTCTTTAATTAGATTATCTCGTGTTTTTTTATCAGGGATCCTTAGAAGTGATTCGGCTAAGCACATTAGTGCTATACCTTCATTATTAGAAAGACCATACTCTTCCATAAANGCATCAAGNCGGGTTCTTTTTGATTTATTTTCTCTNCAAAAATTTACTAAACGAANAGCATTTTCTTCAATTTCACTTGAATCAAGAAACTTAGAGTTTTGCAAAATTNAATCTGCAATCTCAANATCTGATCTAAATTTAGAACCGGTTTTCACAAAGATAAGCTTATTATTCTTNAGTTATTCAAAGTTAAGTTTNANAGCACCCACTTCATCAATCGATGCCTCNAANATGTCTCNTTTTTTAATGTTTCCAACTCCAGCTGGAGTGCCAGTAAATAAAATATCACCTGGTTTAAGGATTACTTTTTGAGACAAAATACTTATTAATTCCTCTATTCCCCAAACCATCATATTGATTGAAGCNCTTTGTTTNTNTNCTCCATTAATTGATAGCGAAATATTATTATTTTTTAATACCACTTCCTCATACTTTNTTATTTCTGAAATAGGCCCAGANTGATCAAATGATTTAGCGCTCTCCCAGGGNTGGCCCTTATCCTTNGAGTTTTTNTGAATATCTCTTTTAGTTANATCCACTCCCACTGCATANCCAAAAATACATTGATGCGCTGCANNAACATCAATATTCATACCGCCTTTTTTTAAGCAAACNACCAATTCAACCTCGTGATGAAGATTGGCTGTATCTTCAGGTATCAAGATTTTATCAACTTGAGTAACTGACTCAGGGACTTTTGAAAAAAAGAAGGGCTCTTTTTTTTCAACCTCAGNACCCATTTCTTTTGCGTGTTCAGCATAATTTTTCCCAACACAAAAAACNCTATGAATCGGAAATAAAGNATTAGATTCTGCAATCTTCATGCCTCTAACAATTGGATTGAATTCAAAGCTTAGTTTATTTTCTNCACCCATTTAGTTAATACCTCTCTATCTAATACTATAATAAGCCAATATCATGAAAGAAGAATTAAAATTGATTCATCGNGGTTCTGATGAACTAATNAATNAGAAAGAGCTTGTAGAAAAACTAAAAGAANGCTCACNCCTTACTNTAAAAGTAGGTTTTGATCCAACTGCACCNGATCTTCACCTNGGCCATACCGTGCTAATAAANAAAATGAAGCACTATGAAGANTTAGGNCACAAGATCATTTTCGTNATNGGCGACTTTACTGGAATGATTGGTGATCCATCAGGTAAAAATAAAACAAGACCNCCNTTAACTAAAGAGGAGGTTTTAAAAAATGCGGAGACTTATAAGAANCAAGTCTTCAAAATATTAGATCCAAAGAAAACTGAGATTAGGTTTAANTCTGAATGGTGCTCAGCTTTNGGAGCAGAAGGCTTTATNGAGCTTGCATCTCAATACAATCTAGCAAGGATGCTTGAAAGGGACGACTTTAATAAACGATACAAATCAAATCAAAGTATCNCCATTCATGANCTGCTTTACCCTTTAGTGCAAGCCTANGATTCTGTTTACTTAAAAGCTGANNTCGAGTTNGGTGGTACGGATCAAAAATTTAATCTTTTAGTCGGNAGAGAAATTCAAAAATCTTACGGAATTGATCCACAGGTAATTCAAACTGTCCCCATTTTAGAGGGNTTGGATGGAGTAAAAAAAATGTCTAAGTCGNTGGATAACTATATCGGCATAGATGAAGAACCCAATGATATGTTTGGTAAAGTGATGTCAATTTCGGATGAGTTAATGTGGCGTTGGTTTGATTTATTGAGCTTTAAATCNGATAAAGAAATCAAACAATTAAAAGCATCACAAGAAAAGGGTGCGAACCCTAGAGATATAAAAATAGAACTAGCCAAAGAAATCATTGCTCGATTCCATGATCAGGCTGCCGCTGATTCTGCGTACTCGAATTTTGTGAATCAATTTCAAAAAAAACAAACACCTGATGATATTGAAGAGGTCGAACTCACAATCGCATCATCCTCAATAGCTTTACCAAACTTACTTAAAGATAGCGGTATGTTAAAGAGTACTTCNGAAGCCATGAGGCTCATCANGCAAGGAGCAGTAAAAATTGATGAGCAAAAAATTGAAGATCCAAAGTTCCAAGTTGAAAAAGGGACCAATCAAACCTACCAAGTTGGNAAAAGAAATTTTAAGAAAATTAACGTCACCTGATAAAATAAAAACACTTAAGTTAAAAACCACTCAATGAATCAGTTCTTTTANACACTCTCATTTTGCCTGAAGCACTTTTCTTATTTGTTTGTACTGGCGCTGCCGCTTATAACCTTGGAATTTGCAGTTAGTTATNTAGTTTTACAGTTGGATCTCAATGAGAATATGTCTAATGACTTGATTATTGAATCCATCCAACCAGTCGCTATTCAGTTGGCTGTCCTAGGTATTGTTTCAATGGTTCTATCGATAGCTTTTTATGGAGCAATGATGGTCGCCTTTGAAGCNCTGACATCCAATCAAGATTTGAGCATAAATCAAGCATACCTCATGGGTTTAAGAAAATTTTTCCCATTACTTTGGAGTTCTATCGCTGCATCTATTGTATATGGGCTCGGGCTATTACTGCTTGTGTTGCCAGGATTCTACCTATTTGCAAGACTAGGAATGTATCCAGCATACATTATGTTTCAAAATAAAAGAGCATTCGAATCGTTGGGCCTAGCATGGAATGATTCAGATAAAGAGNGCANCAAGCTCTTTTTAATCACGAGTGTATTTATTGGACTTCAATTAGNCATAGGTTTAATTTTTGGCTTTCTAGCNATTGATACCAACATGGTTGCAATATTGGTCTTGGCTTTGGTCAAATACTTCACACTCATACCACTTTTTTATCTTTTTTATAGTCTTTATAAATCACTGCATCCAAACAATATCTGATTGTCACTCAGACGAATGAGTTGTAGAATGCANCTTCCAATTTTTTTGGGTCTGTAGCTCAGCTTGGTTAGAGCGCACCCCTGATAAGGGTGAGGTCGGAAGTTCAAGTCTTCCCAGACCCACCAAGTTTTAACATACTTGTTAATAAGCACATTCCCATACAGATTAAAAAAAGAAAGTACTTTATAAGAGTAATTTTATTTTTATAACTTACTATCATCATTTCTGTTGTTTCAGCTTTAAACAGCCAAATCTGAAAAATTCCTTCGATAAGGTCGGCTGCAATTAATATTAAAGGTAGGACAGCTAAAAACTTCCATTGACCTTCAAGATTATTTAACAGGATCCCAAAAAATAAAAATCCATAGGCAAGTGGGAAAATAACATCTAGCGTTATTGTTACCCATAGATGAATACTTACTTGAAAAGCACTCATATTTTTAAGAATAAAAAGAACCCTTTGATCAAGGTATTCTTGATCTAAATAATTAATTTCAAACCTGTTTCCAATAAATAGAAAAGTACATATGCAGACAAAAGATAAAATTAAGCATCCAAATTGAAATCTCTTATTTTTTACTACTTCAAACATTGTTTGATAGGTATTTTAATCCAGATAGATACTATTTTTGGTTGAAACAATGCAAAATTAATATCTATGCAATATTTAATTGCCTTAATTCTTGCTTGTATAACTATTTACCTAGGCAGTCCGGTAGTAGGGCTATTATTAGGGATTGGATTCTCGATTGTTTTTTTAACTGATAATGGGTTTATAACTAGAAAGTACGCCACTAGATTACTACAAACCGGAATCATTCTTTTGGGTTTTTCGATTGACTTTAGTGTTGCCCAAGAAACCAGTTCAAGCTATTTGTTACCAATATCTTTGTTTGTAGTTTTTGTTTTTTTCTTAACTTTAATTTTAGGAAAACTACTGAATTTAAAGCAATCATACATATATTTAATTGCATCAGGCTCATCAATTTGTGGTGGAACAGCAATGGCCGCAGTAGCTCCAGTTATTAAATCAAAACCTCAAGAGTTGTCGATAGCCATTGCCATAATCTTTTTACTAAATGCAATCGGTATATTATTTTTTCCACTGATTGCTGAACACATCAATCTCTCCCAATCGGAGTTTGGTTTATGGGCGGCGACAGCCATTCATGATACCAGTGCAGTAATTGGAGCTGCGATGATTTATGGAGCAGAATCCCTAGAGGTTGCTGCAACATTAAAGCTTGGTCGAACACTATGGATTATTCCTTTAGTTATCATTCTTTCATTAATGAATAGGACAGACAGCAGACCAAAATTACCATTGTTTGTAATTGGTTTTATCTTAGCTATTTTTATAGGCTCCTCATTTCAACTACCAATTGAATCTTCTCAATTTAAACAATTAAGTTCAGTTTTCTTACTGTTAGGTCTTTTTTGTGTAGGTACTCAGATTAGTAAAAATGCTTTTGTGGGAGTTGATAAAAGCCTATTTATCTTTCCGGTTTTAATTTGGCTTATTGTTATNCCAGCTTCATTGTTTTTGACCNNTCAAATAGCTTAATAGTTAATTTATGATCAAAAAACTTTTTTTATTNGTTCTTCTNTTACCAATAGCTNNTCTTGAGTCGCATGAATTTAATCCAGCTCATTTGATTATNAATCAAAATAATAATGANNGAACTTATGATGCNACCTGGATGTATCCAGTAAAAAATGTTGGGNNNAAAGCTGANGTTATATTTCCTGANGTATGCATCTCAGANGNCTCGGATCCTTATGTGCANGGTAAATATTATATTGAAAAAATTGTNCTTNATTGCAGTGAATCGATCAAAGGAAAATCCTTAGAANTAATTGATTTANGNGTCTTAANAGATGCCCTGGTAACCATAAATTTTCAAGATGATACTTTTGAGGGATTNGTGAATGCTCAGAGAAATAAATTAGATATTCCAATCACAGAACAATATTATCCAACCACATATCTTTACCTCGGCATCGACCACTTATTTGATGGCCTTGATCACATATTATTTATTTTTGGTCTTATATTTTGTATTAGTGGATTGGGAAATATTATTAAAACCATCACTGCCTTTACTGTTGCTCATAGCATTACACTTGGACTTTCTATCTATGATTTAATTTACTTACCGCAAGGGACAGTAGAGGCACTTATTGCCTTAACAATTATCTACTTAGCCTTGGAAATTAATGAATCTGATAGGCAATTTAAAACTCCCTGGCTGATGGCATTTAGCTTTGGTCTGTTACATGGGTTAGGATTCGCCGGAGCTTTAAGTGACATAGGGATTGCTAACAACCAAATGCTACTTTCTTTATTATTTTTTAATGTAGGCATTGAGATTGCGCAAATTGCTTTAATACCTATACCGCTGCTGATTATTTATTTATCTACAAAAATAAATATTCAAAATTACTCTCAAATAGCTGCAAGCTTAGTTATTGGTAGTATGGGAGCTTATTGGTTTATTGATCGAGTCATCGGCATCACTCAATAATCATTCCATCCTCGGCAATGATGATATCGCCTGTAAATGTTGATCTTACCTCTTCCATGATATCTTTTGGTGTTGATCCCCAAAACAAGATGTGTGAGAGCAGCAACTTTTTTGGCTTAGCAAGGCTGGCAATCTCTCCTACTTCAATTGTTGAGGTGTGATGTTCTGAATGATATTTCTGCCAGTCCTTTGTTTTCTTTTTAAAACCTTCAAGCGAATAAACCTCGTGAACTAAGATGTCAGCATTTTTTGCTAATTCAGCAATCTTAAGCGATTTTCCAGTATCGCCTGAAAATACAATAACCTTTTCTGCAGTTGTGAATCTAAAACCATAGGCATCTTCAAAGTCTCCATGTGGAACTTTAAATGCTTCAACTTTTATTTCCTCATTCTCGAAGACAATGCCTTCCTTTAGTTCTTTAAAGATAAATTTATATCCGGTCTTATTGGCTGGCTGAGTTCCATTAATCCTGTAATCAATATCAATTTTATTTGCCTTTAAGGTATTTGCTGCAAGCTGATCAAGGCCCTTTGGACCATATAAATTTAATGGCTCACTTCTTCCCATCACCCATGGTGTTAGCAATAGATCAGCAATGCCCATCGTATGATCTGAATGAAGGTGAGTTAGAAATGCATGTTCAAAATTTGCAACATTCATTTGCGGAATTTTTCCACCCCAATTTTGAGATAGCTGAGCAGCATTTCTTATGATTCCAGGACCAAAATCAATCAAATAGACTGTCTGGTCTGTGATCACTGCATAACCTGAGCCCATTCTTTCTGGATCTGGATTCGGCGTACCCGATCCCAGGATTGCTAGTTTTGTATCGCCAAACAAAAGACTTGGTATAAGAATTAGAAATAAAATGATGTGGTAAGTTTTCAAGAGCCAGGAAAGGCCCCTCATGAAAGAGGGGCAAATAATTTATTTACTTAATTTGTAACCGTTTTGCTGAGCAATAAGTAAATCCTCGTTAATGTCACCGTGATGAACAATTTGTCCACTATCATTAAAGATGAATCTTTCTACTGTCCACCATCTGACTTCATTTCCATCTTCATTAGTGTCCTTGCTTTCAAAAGAAGCGTAGACTTCATTGCCATCAGCGACGACAGGATTCCTTTGAACAACTTTTGACCTATCCTTCCAATCTTCTTCATTAAAGGTTGATAACCAGCCAAGCATTCTTTCTTTGTCGCCTCTATTTGTTTGAAGAGCTCTATTCATTTTTACAGTCATTTTCTTTCCGTCCCGCTCTAGCTTTACTTTTACCTCTCCACCAAGCGGTCCTTGGAATGGAAGTTCATTGCCTTCTTTTGCTTTGACGCCATTAACTGAAAGAATTTTATCGCCAGGTTTTAGATGATCCTTTGCAGGTGAGTTGACTACTTCTGCAACTGTCATTTCATCATCATTCATCCTGAAGCCAAGGCCTACATATCTTCCTAACCATCTGTCATAGTCCTCAGCAACTAAAGATGCGTATGTGTCCGCAAATTCTCTAGCTGTGCCATTCTCATATAGATCATATAGTTTCTCTACTGTAGCCTTGTTTGACGCAGCATCTGCCTGAACAAATAAGGCGAAGCAAGCAACAGCAAGTGTTATAAATTTATTCATAATTTTCTCCTCTGAAAATATAAGTTAACTATAAAGTAAAAAAGTTTATTGTTTCTACCTTTGGGTAAAATTTTTTCATGTATTTTTCTAGCACAAAGTGACATAGAATTAGCCTTATGAAAATTCTTGTTATGGGTTTGCNAGGAAGTGGCAAGACATACCTTACTGAGAGACTTGTTCCTTTGCTTGAAGCTGCTTGGTATAACGCTGATAAAGTTAGGACTATGGCAAATGATTGGGACTTTTCTGAATCNGGNAGGCTGAGGCAGAGCATGAGAATGAAAACNTTTGCTGATTTTGAAAANGCTAACGGTCGNTTCGTTGTCTGTGATTTTGTTTGTCCTACCAANGAAACAAGAGAAAATTTTGAACCTGATATTGTTATTTGGCTGGATACAATCTCATCTGGTAGATTTGAGGATACCAATAAGATTTTTCAAAAACCTGAATCGGTTGATTTTCATGTTACTGAATGGAATGAGACCAACCATATAGAAATAGCAGAAAAACTTTTAAAGAATGTTTGACCCAAAAAAACCCACTGTTCAAATGCTAGGAAGATGGCAGCCTTGGCATGAAGGCCATCAAGAACTTTTTAAGCGGTGTGTGGCTAAAACCGGACAGGTAATCATTCAAGTTAGAGATGTTCAAGGTTCATCAGGAGGCGAGGGCCAAGATGACAATCCTTTTGANTGGGANACAGTATGCAAAAATATTGAGGAAGGTTTGTCTAAGGATGGTTTTACGCGAGGTATTGAATACGAAATCATGCTGGTTCCTAACATAGTTAATATTACTTACGGACGTGGCGTAGGTTATGTTTTCGAGGAAGAGGTATTTGATAAGTCAATAACTGATATTAGTGCAACTAAAATCAGGATGAAAATGAGAGAAGAGGGAGATCTTTAGCTTTTCAAATTTTTGACTTCATCTTCAAGCTTTTCAATTCTAGCTTCTAATTTTGAGAGCTCATCTTTTTTCACAAATCCAGATTCCTTCAAAAACTTTTCAAGCGCAGGCTTAAGCATTTTTTCCATGCCCTTAATGTCACCTGCCATTTTTAATGGATTAAACATAAATTCACTTTGACTATTAATTAGCGTAATATTTTATTAGCTAGCAATCAATTTTCAAAGAGAGGACATATGAACATTTCAGCATATTTAGACAACGTCGCAAAACCATTTATGAACTTTAGCCCATGGTTATTAAGGCTCTCACTTGGGACATCTTTTATTCTTCATGGATTAGGTAAATTNCCAATGCCAGCCNATGGNATGGTCAAATTATTCGAAAGNAAAGGAATCCTTTTTCCTGAGTTAACNGCTNGNCTCGTAGCNCTAGGAGAGGTTGGTGCTGGTGCTGCAGTGATAATNGGNGGGTTTCTTGGTGCAACAGGNCACCTNGTCACTNGATTGGGNGGTGGTGCAGTTGCTGTNATTATGATNGGAGCACTATTAATTGCTCANNCTGACTGGCTGATTACTCAAAAATTATTCATGAGTGAACAAATCTTTTTATTAGCTTTNGGAANCTATTTCGCTATAAGAGGAAATAACTAACAAAGTTGTTGCAAATCTAAATGAGAATGATTATCATTATCATTCTCAAGGAGTAGGTGCTCTTATTCTTTGATTTTTAGTAGAAGAATAAGATGGGATTTTCAAATAATTCAAAACCAAAATTCTGGGTGAGCCAGGCTATAAGCTTGCCTTCACTAATAATTTACTTAACTATTTGCTTAAGCTTACTTATATCACCTTTGGCTTTTGCACAAGAAGGTGTAATTGAGGAAGTAATTGTTAAGGGCAGTGTTTTATATTCTGATCAAGTAAACGCCTTAAAAACACCAGTTGAGGTAATTGATGTCCCACAAACAGTATCAATCGTTACCGATGAAGATATTAGGAAGCAAGGCTTCAGACAAATTGGCGACATTATTAGATTCACACCAGGTGTAAATACTTCTCAGGGAGAAGGCCACAGAGATGCAGTCGTTTTTAGAGGCGTAAGATCAACAGCAGATTTCTATCAGGATGGTGTTAGGGATGATGTTCAATATTACAGATCACTCTATAACGTAGATCAGGTTGAAATCCTTAGAGGACCAAACGCATTGTTGTTTGGTCGTGGAGGAACTGGCGGAATTTTAAATAGGGTGACCAAGAAAGCCTTTGTTGGTGAAAATTTTGGTTCTTTTGATTTTGGAATCGATAGCTTTGGTGGAAGCGATCTTGCTGCTGATTACAATGTTGAGATAGGCACAAATACTGCCCTTCGATTCAATATCCATAGTGATGCATTAGAAAATCACAGAGATCATTACGATGGTGATAGATTTGGCTTTAATCCAACAATGCGGATTGAGCTCAGCTCAGCAACGACTTTAGATCTGTCTTATGAGCATGCCGATCATGAAAGATTTATAGACAGAGGCATACCAACATATAATGGCGAACCAGAAGAGGCTTTTGAAAAAGTTACTTTTGGTGATCCAAAAATTAATATCACAACTCTTGAGGCAGATATTTTTAGAGGTTCTTTGAGTCATGAGTTCTCAGACACCAGTAAAGGTGTCTTTTCCATTACTTCCAGTGAATTTGAAAAAATGTACAGGAACCTCTATGCCTCTGGTTATGATGGCCAAACAACTGTCACCATGGATGGTTATGAAGACCCAACAGAGAGAAAAAATCTATTGATATCTGGAAATTTAATCAATGAATTAACGTTTGGATCTTCAAAGCATACCTTGCTTATTGGAATTGAAATGATCGACACAGAAAATTCTAACCTAAGGTATGACACCTATTGGTCAACAACACAAACAGATAAAGAATACTTTTCCATTACTCGACCGATGGATTTTTCAGTTAATGTAGATGGTGTTGCCACAAGTGTTGATTTTGCAAGAAATCTTAAAAGCAAAACAGAATCTGATATAGAGGTAACTTCGTTTTATATTCAAGACCAAATTGATGTTAATGAAAGCTTGAAGCTGATGCTTGGTGCGAGAGTAGATACATTTGATATAACTGTAAAAGATATTAAGTCAGGTACAACACAATCAAGAGAGGATGATGAAGTATCTCCAAGAGCAGGAATTATTTTCAAACCTGCAGAAAATATATCTTGGTATGTAAGCTACAGCGAAAGCTTTTTGCCAAGATCCGGGGAGCAATTTAAAAAACTTACTGCTGACGCTGCAAGACTAGATCCAGACGTATTTGAGAATACGGAGTTTGGAGTAAAGTGGGAAATTACAGCTGATTTATATTTCACTGCAGCATACTTTGACAGTGAGCAGATACAAGCTGTAAGAGATAGCGAAACAGGTGAGAATTCAGAAATCGTTGGATTACAGGTTGATGGCTTTGAGCTAGAGTTAAAGGGTGATGTTAATGAAAAGCTATCAATTGCTATTGGCGTAACAAGTATGGATGGAGAAACTAGCTCTGGTGGTGAACCAAGAGAAATCCCAGATACTCAAGCTTCTTTATGGACAACCTATCAGGTTAACGATAGATTTGGGTGGGGTCTTGGTTTTACCCATCAAGGAAAATCTAATATCAATAATAATAAATCAGGTTTAATGTTGCCTGATTACACAAGAGTTGATTTTGCAGTCTATTACATGATTTCTAATGAATGGAACATGCAATTCAATCTAGAAAATCTTACAGATGAACTTTATTTCCCGCATTCTCATAGCACACACCAAGCTTCAGTAGGTGAACCAATGAATGCAAGAATATCTATTAGGAGAAATTTCTAATATATTTTTTTAGAAATTAATCTTGTACAATAGCTCTCCAATGTGGGGCTATAGCTCAGCTGGGAGAGCACCTGCTTTGCAAGCAGGGGGTCCGCGGT
>NHFF02000024.1:0-37511 GCA_002172535.2 Gammaproteobacteria bacterium TMED104
TAAGAATTTTCTTTTATTTTTTTTAAAAAAAATCTTGATGTACTTATTGAATCAAAGTCATTATTTTTTTGCGATAGATCTCTATAACGATGATGGAGAGCTGCCTTTTTTTCAGTAAAATTAACCTCTTTCCCATCAAGTAATGCGCTTATTAATACATCTATTTTTAGCTCTTGATAAATGTTATCCAAAATCTGGAATACATCTTTTGAATAATTCTGATAAGTGCTAGAAATTGTAAAATAAGGAAGCTTAAAACCTTTATGAAATAGACTAGAAGTAGAGAGCTTTTTGAGACTCTTAAGTTCCTTTAGATACTTATTCTTCATAAATGGATTGATATATTTTTTCAAATGCAGACGCTTTATCTTTATGAGATGTAATTGGTCTTCCAATAACCAAATATGTAGCACCCAAATCAATCGCTTCTTTTGGGTTCATTACTCTAGACTGATCATCATAATTAGAGTCTGATAATCTTATGCCTGGAGTAATTTTGATTTTATCTTGAAGAAGGTCCCTTGCTAGCTTTAGCTCGTGCGAGGAACAGACAACCCCGTCAATATCTGTTTCATTTGCTAAATTAAACATAGAAGTGACCGTTTTTGGAATTTCTTGATTATAAACCTCCTTAGACTCCTTTTCGTTAAGGCTTGTGAGAATGCTAACACCGATGCATTTTGCATTAATACTTTTACTTGAAACTAAGGCTGATTTGATCATGGAACTTCCACCAGAGAGATGAATAGTCAGCAGCTTTATTGGATAACCTTTAAAAGATTCAATAGATTTGCTTACTGTATTTGGAATGTCATGAAACTTAATATCAAAGAATATTTCAAAATCATGATTCGCAACTTCATCAAGTATTTTTCTGCCGTGATAATTAAAAATCACGCTTCCAACTTTAATAATGCATTTTTTTGGGTCTAATACTTCAAGCATGCTTTGATAATCGAGCGGATCATCCAAAGCGACAATAATATTCTTTTCAATCATCGAGAAGGTTTCTAGAAGGTGAGAACAAGATAGTATGGGTTTCTCCTAAAAAAGATACATTTTTAGTTTTAGGATTTATGAACTTTCTTGGCCTGATAGTTTTTTTTACAAAAGCACCAAAATCTCTAAACTCTGCTCTGTTTTTTAATGCAATAGAAGAGACCAATACTCCACATAATTGTGCTAAATAGTCTGAGGTTAAAGATGAATTAAGATTTAATGACCTAGATATTTTTTCAGAAAGATCAGATTTATTAAATGTATTATTAGTCACTTATTTTAAGGGAAATTCTTTCTCGCTCTGCATCAATACCAAATATGATACAGGAAAGCTTATCCCCTTTATTATAATTCTTTAAATCTTCTTCAGGATTCTCATTATCAGACAAGTCTGAAAGGTGGATCAAGCCATCAATATCGCCCTCTAGACCAACAAATACACCAAAATCCGTGATTGATTTAATAGAGCCCTCTACGCTGTCTCCAATGTTGTATTTGTTTTCAAATTCAAGCCATGGGTTGGGTTTTGTTTGTTTAAGACCAAGTGAAATTCTTCTTTTTTCATTATCTAACTCAAGAATCATAACTCTGATATTTTCCTCAAGATTTACAACTTTAGATGGATGGATATTTTTGTTTGTCCAATCCAATTCAGATAAATGAATTAAGCCTTCAACGCCCTTCTCTAATTCTGCAAAACAGCCATAATCAGTTAAATTAGATACAGTTGCCTCATAGATGCCCCCAACGGAATATTTACCTTCAATGCCTTCCCATGGATCGTTTTGAATTTGTTTTAATCCCAACGAAACTCTAAGTTTTTCCTTATCAAAACTTAATACTTTTACCTCTAATTCTTCGCCTAAATTTAGGGCTTCCTTTGGGTTTACAACCCTTGACCATGAAATATCTGTAATATGCAGTAAGCCATCTAGGCCACCCAAATCTATGAATGCTCCATAATCAGTGATATTTTTCACTACACCTTTAACAATTTGGCCTTCTTCGAGATTTTTAAGAAGTTCAACTTTTTCAGCAGAACTGATCTGCTCCAAAACTGCTTTTCTAGATAGGACAACATTATTTCTTTTATAGTCGAGTTTTATCACCTTAAATTCTTGAATTGTATTCTCAAGTTCAGGTGCCTCTTTAACAGGCCTTATATCAACCAGAGATCCCGGTAGGAAAGCTTTGACTACATCAACCTCCACAGAGAAACCGCCTTTGACTCTATTTAGAACTTTGCCGGTAACAAATTCACCAGTTTCTAAAGCCTCTTCAAGGTTTTTCCATGCGGAAATCTTTCTAGCTTTTTCTCGAGATATTCTTGTTTCTCCATAACCATCCTCAACCGCCTCGAGTGCTACTTCAATCTCATCTCCAACGTTGATATCAACTTTTCCCTCAACATCCTTAAATTCATCAAGAGGTATAACTCCTTCTGACTTGAGACCCACATGAACAGTGACCCATTCTTTATCAAGATCCAATACAACCCCGGATACAATTGTTCCAGGTTGCATCTCTAGTGTATTTAGACTTTCATCTAATAGTGCAGCAAAATTCTCTGACATATACTTTTACTTCCTTTTAACAGACTAATTCAATAGCCCTAGATAATACCTGATCAGGATTTGAATCAGATGTATCAATAATTAATGCATCTGATGCAGGAATTAAGGGTGATAATGATCTTTCCGTATCAGCCTTATCTCGCGCTTCAATATCCTTAATCAGATCGCGCATATTAACTTCTTGTCCCTTTTTCTGCAACTCTAGAAACCTTCTTTTTGCTCTGGTTTCAGGATCTGCTGTTAAAAAAATCTTGTATGCCGCCTCCGGGAACACGACCGTACCCATATCCCTCCCATCGGCAATAAGACCTTTATCATTCTTAAAGGATCTCTGGATTGAAATTAAATTTTTTCGCGTCTCTGGCATCATACTAATTTTAGAAGCAATTTTTGCCATACTTTCACTTCTTAAGTGTTTTGTGATTTCATTTCCATCATGGTTTACAGAGTACTTATTTGATGCATTCACAAAATTGATAGATTCAAAACTTTTTAATGCCGATTCATGATCAAGAGAAGATTCATAACAATAAGCATAAGCCCGATAAAGTAATCCACTATCTAAAAGAGAGAAATTTAAATGATTTGCTAATGAGGAAGATAAAACGCCTTTGCCAGATGCGGAAGGTCCATCAATAGTAATAATTTTCTTATCAAGCTTCATAAATGTTTAATCCTATCTCATTCATAACATGCATGAATGAGGGAAATGAAGTTTCTATGTTAGAACAATCATCGATTGTTATGACTTCAGTTGATCTTAGAGAGGCGATTAAAAAACTCATTGCAATTCTGTGATCATGGTATGAATTAATCTTAATATTTTTACTACTTACGTTGTTGCCGCCTTCAATAATTATCCCATCATCAAGTTCAACAAAATTAATTTCAAGCCTTTCAAGTCCTCGTGCAACAGCATTCAGTCTATCTGACTCTTTTACTCGGAGCTCCTCAGCACCCTCAATTTTAGTTTGGCCAGAGGCAAAAGAGGCAGCGATACAAAGTATTGGTATCTCATCAATCAGGTTGGCAATAATACTCCCCCCAATATTTATTCCATGTAACTCTGAGCTTTTCACCCTTATGTCTGCTCTAGGCTCATTCATGATGTTTTGATGATTCATGAGTTGTATGTCAGCACCCATTTCAAGCAATACATCCAACAATCCAGATCGTGTTTTATTGATGCCAACATTTTTTATAATCAAATCTGAATCCTTTGCTATTAATGCAGAAATGATTAAAAAAGCTGCTGAAGAAAAATCACCAGGAACATCATAATCAGTAGCCTCACTATCTAATTGTCCTGATAACCTTATCTTTCTGCCTTGATCACTATCATCAACTTCAATTTTTGCACCCAAAAACTCAAGCATTCTTTCAGTGTGATCTCTGGTAGCGGTTGGCTCAATTATCTCTATCTCTGATCCAGAGCATAAGCCTGCTAAAAGAATTGATGATTTAACCTGCGCACTCGCAATAGGAAGTTTATAGCTAAAACTTTTTTTGGGAGTTAAATTTAAAAAGTTAATTGGCAGTTTTCCTGCATTACTATTGTATTTAATTCCCATTTGATTGAGTGGGTCTAAGATTCTGGCCATGGGGCGTGCTGAGAGTGAATTATCTCCTATATAGCTAGCTTTAATATTTAGGCCACCCAAAAATCCTAGCATTAAACGCAAGCCCGTGCCAGAATTCCCAAGGTTCAGAGAAGAGTCAGGATCACTTAATCTTTTTTTTGAGTTTAAAATATTTACAGTATTAAAGTCACATAGGTAATGATATTTAAATCCCACTCTTTCTAATGCTGACATTGTAGAAATTGGATCTGCTGCGCTTAAAAAGTTTTCTACCGTCAAATCATGATCCAGTAAAGAGCCAAGCATTATAATTCTTTGCGATATCGATTTATCTCCAGGACATATAACCTCACCAGAAACTTTATTGCATGGTTCGGCTATCAATCTCATAAGTGAATTATTGTTTGAATTGACTTAAATATTTTTTGAGTGTGGAGCTATCTTTTGAACTAGATAGCTCTTTTAACTCGATTAACTTTTCAATCAATTCATCGATATGTTTATCTAGATATGCATTAGACTGAAAAATATCTCCCCACATTTCAGGTGAAGATTGAGACAAGCGAATAAAGTCTTTCAGGCCACCTCCAGCATATGTATTTANATCAATATTATTGTCATAAAGAACTTTCATCAGACTGTAGGCAATAAAATGAGGTAGATGGCTTGTTAATGAAAATAGTTTGTCATGGTTCTCATAATCCAATTCAACTACATTTGAGTTTAGAGATCCCCATAGGTTTTGAATTCTGTCTAGATGAAATTTAGATGAACCAAGTGAAGAGATGATGGTTGTCTTGCCGACAAAAAGGTTTTCACTTGAATTCTCAAACCCGCTTAGATGAGATCCAGAAATTGGATGAGAAAAAATAAAATTCTCAGCATCGAAACCTTTTAAATATTTTATAAGCTCGGTTTTTACACTAGTTACGTCAGTGACAGAAAACTTTGAACCAAGCAACCATTCATTTTTTTTTAAAATTTCAAGTGTTGTTTTGGGCGGAGTAGCAAAAATAAAAATACCATCTTCTAGTTTTTTTACTTCTTCAACTGAACGCATGGCCTCATGGGCATGCTTGTTTCTAATAGCATTGTTTTTGGAGCCATGATTTGAATCTATGACATATACATTGAAATTGTCCTTAGAAAGACCTTTCGCAATTGAACCGCCAATTAGGCCAATCCCACAAATGACAACATTATTCATAATAAATCTTTGAGTGCACTGATAAATATTTGATTTTGTTCCATAGTGCCTACAGTCACNCTAATGAAATCAGGCATGTCNTATAAATCAATTTGTCTAACAATTATTCCCTTTCTTAAAAGAGCNTCGAATAGCTCTTTNCCATTAAACTGTCCATGAAAAGAAATAAAATTTCCAACGGATGGTATTNTTGTNAGCTTNAATTTTGAAAGCTCTTCAGANAGGTACTTAAGCCCTTCTTGATTTANATCTATGCTCTTTTGAATATGNTCCTTATCATCAATAGCANTAATGGCTAACTTCTGTGCAAAAGAATTAATATTAAAAGGNTGTCTGATTCTGTTTAANCTCTCAATTAANGANGCATTAGCNAATCCATAGCCAAGCCTTATTGCNGCAAGACCTTGAATTTTTGAAAATGATTTTGTCACAATNAANTTTTCGTACTTATTTAATAACTNATNNACATCTACATAGTCATTTTCTTGTACATATTCATAGTATGCGCAATCTAATACAACCAATATATTTGAGGGNANATTTNANAGAAAATCTTCAATTTCTTTGTGGGTGTTATATGTACCTGTTGGATTNTTTGGATTCGCTATGAATATTACTGCGGTTTCNTCATTAAAGTNGTTGTGAAAAGCTTCAAGGTTGAATTTCCAATTTTTTGCTTCAACCTCGATTAGCTTTGCTCCGGCAGCTTGTGTAACTATCTTATAGACNGCGAAAGCATGNCTTGAAGTAATAGCGTTTCTGCTTGGGTTAAGCCAAGCTCTTGCAATCAATTCCAATACTTCGTTNGACCCATTCCCGAGGATTACAGATTCNTCTGCAACTTTTTCATGATGAGCAATTGCNNTCTTNAGTTCNGTNCANTTNCCATCTGGATATAAATGAAGNCTATCATCTANGTCAGCTATNCTTCTTAATGCTTTAGGTGATGCACCCAAAGGATTTTCATTGGATGCAAGCTTGATGATGTTNCTAATCCCATATTCTTTAGCNACATCATCGATAGGTTTTCCTGGTTCATANGGAGCTAGATCAGANATTCCAGGATTCAGTCTAGAAAAAATATCATTGCTCATGATTCATCTGGATAAGAGCCTAAAATCCTTACAAAGGCTCCATCACTTCTTANCGTTGAAATNACTTTNTGAAGTTTGCTGTCGGATTGGTGTCCTGCAGAGTCAATAAAAAAANTATGAGAGTCTCGAGTTGATCTCGAGGGNCGAGTTTCAACCCTAAAAAGATTAATTTTCTTTTCTTCAAATGGTTTAAGCAATTTAACCAATGCTCCAGGTTTATTATTGGTTTGGATTANTAAAGATGTTTTATCTTTTCCCGTTTTAGAAATTTTTTGATTGCCAACTATAAGAAACCTNGTTCTGTTATCTGAATNATTTTCTATGTTTTGTGCATGCNTTTTGAGCTTATATTTCTCAACAGCCAGACTTCCAACAATACACAAAGTATCTTTATTTGATTTGGCTAATTCCGCAGCTTTTGCTGTGCTGGAAGTTAGCTTCCTTTTTATATTGGGTAAATTATTTTCTAACCACTTACTGCATTGACCAAGCGCTTGAGGGTGTGAAGCAATTACTTTTGCGGNACTAATTTTTGAAGTCGCCCTGCCAGCTAAGTTATGCTCAATATCNAAATATGTTTCACCACAAATCAATANCTTTTCATCAACCAGGCAATTTAATGTTGCATTTACTACCCCTTCAGATGAATTCTCGAAAGGCACCATTCCAAACTGTGAAGCTCCGTTAGTTACTTGATAGAAAACATCATCAATCGTTGCTCGCGGATCAAGATTTATGGATGATCCAAAGTGTTTCTTAACTGCGGCCTCGGAGTNAGTGCCTAAAGGGCCCAAAAAAGCTATCTGTAAGGACTCTTCTAAAGAAAGACAAGCTGAAATAAGCTCTTTAAATATAGACTTAACTTTTTTATCTGATATCAAGCCAGAGTTTTTTTCAATAAGTCTTCTCAATATTTGAGCCTCTCTCTCAGGCTTATAAAAACTAGACTTTAGTGAAAGTTGAGACTTTAGACTTCCAATCTCTTTAGCATGAACGCCTCTTTTTTGAATAAGTTCAAGAATTTGGTCATCTATTTTGTCAATTTTTTTTCTGACTTGTTCAATTTTTGTCTTTGTCACCATTACCCATATTTTGATTCAAAAGCCTCCATAAAGGCTATTAAATCATCTATTGCCTCCTGAGGCATGGCATTATAGATGCTAGCTCTCATTCCTCCAACTGATCTATGCCCTTTTAAATTTAGAAGATTTTCACTTTCAGCTTCCTTTAGAAAAGTGCCATCTAGATCAGGGCTTTTTAAAATAAAAGGAATATTCATAATTGATCTATTATTTTTGGCAACTGGGTTGCTGTAGAAATCACTCTTATCAATGTAGTCATATAGTGTTGACGCTTTTAAATAATTACGCTCTTTTACTGCCTCAAGACCGCCTAAAGATTTAAGCCATTTAAAAACTTTGCCTGCCATGTACCATGCAAATGTTGGCGGAGTATTCAGCATTGAACTTGATTGAGCGTGCTTATCGTAATTCATGATATTTGGAAGATCTTTATTGCATGATGACAATAGATCTTTGCTAATAATTGCTATGGTTAAACCTGCTGGGCCAATGTTCTTTTGAGCACCCGCATAAATCATTGAAAACTTTGAGACGTCTATTGGTTCCGCAAGAATAACAGATGACAAATCAGCAATGATGGGGTTCTCAACTGATGGAACATCATGAATTGCATTGCCTTGGATCGTTTCATTGGCTACATAATGAAAATAGCCATTTGATGATCTAAATTTCCAGTCTTTAATTTCTGGCACATTAGTAAAATTAGATTCCTCAGAGGAAGCACAAATATTTAGATCACATACTTTAGAACATTCTTTGATAGCCTTTGTGGACCAAGTTCCAGTCTCTAAATATTCAGGAATGCCTAGGTGAGCAAAGTTCATTGGGATTAAGCCAAACTGAAGAGTAGCGCCACCCTGAAGAAATAAAACATCATGAGAATCGGGAACGTTTAAAAGTTCAATTAAATCATCTCGAGCAGCATTGGCAATCTCACCATAATCTTTGGATCTATGACTCATCTCCATCACAGACATACCAATGGATTTAAATTCTAAAAGCTCTGACTGTGTTTCCTTAAGAACAGACTCAGGAATGGTTGCGGGCCCAGCTGAGAAATTCCATTTTCTCATTGGCTAATCTTCTTCTTCATCAGGAGGTATTCGCACCCCTTCGATAAGTTTTTCACTTTCTTTGGGAGTAATAACTTTGACACCTTGGGTATTTCTTCCAAGCGTAGGTATTTGCCCAACGCTTGTACGAATCATTGTACCTTTATCGCTAATAAGCATAATTCCATCTTCTTCATCGACCGAAGATGCAGATACCATTAAGCCATTTCTATCTGAAGTTTTTAGAGCAATGACACCTTGACCGCCTCGATTATGCATTGTGAAATCTTCAAGCTTAGATTTCTTGCCGTATCCGTTTTCTGAAAGACATAAAATTGTCTTAGTTGTATCTCCCACCATTAGAGAAATAATTTTCATATCTTTCTGCAATTTCATGCCTCTAACACCTCTTGCGGTTCTGCCCATCGGTCTTACTTTAGATTCATGAAATCTGATAAGTTTCCCAGAGAGAGATGCTAAAAGAATTTCTTGATCACCGTCAGTTACTACTGACCCAACTAGTTTGTCNCCCTCATCGAGCTTTATTGCTTTGATTCCTGATTTATACTTCTTTGCAAAAAACTTAAGAGAAGTTTTTTTCACTGTACCGTTTCTAGTTGCCATAAAGACATACTTATCTTCAGCAAAATCTTCAACCGGTAAAATTTGAGTAACAGTTTCATCATCATCAAGGTTGAGCATATTTACCAGCGGTCTACCTTTTGAGGTTCTACTGGCAACAGGAATTTCATAAACCTTTAACCAGTAAACTTTTCCTAGAGTTGTGAAGCATAGTAACTGCGAGTGCGAGCTAAGNACATATAGATTTTGAATAAGGTCTTCCTCTTTCACTGAAGCTGCAGCCTTGCCCATACCTCCNCTTCTCTGCTCCCTGTACTCANTAAGAGGCTGGGTTTTAGCATAGCCACTTCTTGAAAGAGTTAACACTCTTGTCTCTTCAGGAATCAGATCTTCATTTGATATATCTTGTCTTGCATCGTTAATATCTGTTTTCCTTTCATCGCCAAAACNTTCTTTGATTTCATTGAGCTCATCACGAACAACTCCTTGAAGCACATTTTTGTCATCAAGGATTTCTTGTAATTTTTGAATCTTCTCAATTAATTCATTAAATTCAGATGATAAATTGTCTTGCTCAAGTCCGGTTAACCTCCCGAGCCTCAGCTCAAGAATTGATTTAGCTTGGTCGGGTGAAAGTTTGTAATTTTTNCCCTTAAGGCCTAANTCAGCAGNAAGTCCCTTTGGCTTGCATGCATCTTTNCCTACTTTCTTAAGAATGGCTTCAATTGGACCAGCTTTCCATGTTTTTTTGCATAGCTCGGCTGCAGCAATCTTTGGGTCCTTAGATTTTTTGATGATANTAATGATTGCATCAATATTTGCAATTGCTACCATCAGGCCTTCGACAATATGGCCTCTGTCTTTGGCTTTCTTTAGTTCAAATTTTGTTCTTTTGGTAACAACATCTTTTCTATGCTTAATGAACTCCTGAAGGATTTCCTTTAAATTTAGAACTTTAGGTTGTCCGTTTACAAGAACAGTAAAATTGATTCCAAATGATTGCTCCAATTGAGTTTGGGCATAAAGATTGTTCTCAAGAACATCGACTGATTCTCCTTTTTTAACATCAATTACAACTCTGAGGCCATCTTTATCAGACTCATCTCTAATTTCTCTGATGCCATCAATCTTTTTGTCTTTAACAAGTTCAGCAATCTTTTCTAGCATGCGAGCTTTGTTAACCATGTATGGTATTTCATTGATTACCAGTGACTGATTCCCTGATTTATCTTCTTCAACTGAAGTTTTGGCTCTGACATAAATAATTCCCCTGCCAGTGTTATAGGCCTCATAGATGCCCATCTTTCCATCAATAATTCCTCCTGTTGGAAAATCGGGTCCAGAAATCGATTGCGTCAGCTGATCAATACTAGTCTTGGGATTTTCTAGGAGTGCAAGGGATCCATTAATAACCTCAGTAAGATTATGCGGAGGTATATTGGTTGCCATTCCAACTGCAATACCAGATGAGCCATTCACCAATAGAGTTGGGACTCTAGTTGGAAGGACATCGGGAATTTCCTCTGATCCATCATAATTAGGTGAAAAGTTAACAGTATCTTTTTCAATGTCCGCTAAAAGTTGATCAGTAATTTTTGACATCCGTACTTCGGTATATCTCATTGCAGCAGGTGGATCACCATCAATTGAGCCAAAATTTCCCTGTCCTTCTACCAACATGTATCTCATAGAAAAATCTTGAGCCATTCTGACCATGGCATCATAGACTGCACTATCTCCATGCGGATGATATTTACCAATCACATCGCCTACGACTCTGGCAGATTTTTTGTAGGGTCTGTTGTAGTAGTTTTTTAGGTCATGCATGGCAAAGAGTATGCGACGATGGACGGGCTTAAGACCATCCCTGACATCAGGCAAGGCTCTTCCATGAATTACACTCATTGCGTAGCTCAGATAAGATTGTTTCAGCTCATCTTCAATGCTAATTGGGAGTATTTCTTTGGCAAAATCTGACATAAATTTCTCTGGGTTTTTGACAGATTAAATATCTATTAAATACCTTAATTTAAGGTATAAATTTTACCATATTTTGGGGGATAAAATTAGTCTTTAAACTCGGAAACTACAGTCCCAATTGAATCTTTTGCATCACCAAAAAGCATCCTAGTATTTTCTTTAAAAAACAGTGGATTTTGGACTCCAGCAAAGCCAGATGACATTGATCTTTTAAGCACAAAAACAGTCTTAGCATTGTGAACTTCAATAATAGGCATTCCGTAAATAGGGCTTCCAGGCTCTTCAGTGGCTGATGGATTAACAACGTCATTGGCACCAATNACCACTGCGACATCAAAAGTATCCATAGTTGGATTTACATCATCTGGCTCTGCAAGCAGATCATAAGAAACGTTTGCTTCCGCAAGAAGAACATTCATGTGACCAGGCATCCTTCCAGCAACAGGATGAATTCCATATTTAACTTCAGTACCATTTTCTTCAAGGAGTTCGCCTAATTCTCTAACAACGTGTTGTGCTTGAGCAACCGCCATTCCATATCCTGGAACCACTAANACCGAAGAAGCATTTTCTAATATTAAATAAGCATCTTCAGCGGTTATAGGTTTNACTTCTCCCTGCTCACCCTCTGATTTAGATGAGGAAGCAGATGCATAGCCAACAAATAAAATATTTCCAATTGTTCTATTCATCGCCTTGGCCATGATAATGGTCAAAATCAAACCACTGGCGCCAACTAAGGAGCCTGCCACTATCAAAACATTATTTAGTAATAACAAACCTGCAAATGCAGCAGCAATTCCAGAAAGGGAATTCAGTAAGGAGATTACTACTGGCATATCACCACCACCAATGGGCATGACGAAACCAAGTCCTGCCAATACAGTTAATACTAAAAATCCCAAGAAAATAAAATTTGAATCTATGCTCAAAGCTGGAGCAAACATCATAATTAGTAAGACAGGAATACTAAGATAAAAGAATGTAACTAAAATGTTTGTTACTAAAGAACCTTTCTCGAGGTTGATTTTTTCTGATAATTTTCCATAAGCAACTATTGATCCGGAGAAGGTTATCCCCCCAATGTAAATGGTAATCATGATTAGAAGATTCTGTAATAACGCTGGTTGCGTGTCAGTAAACTGTGACCAGGCTATTAGAAAGGAAGCCATTCCCCCAAACCCATTGAATAAAGCTACCATTTCTGGGATTGCAGTCATCTTCACTTTCAGTGCAATCACAGAGCCTATTAAGGCACCCAAGATTATTGCCGAAATGATAATAGTAATACCTATATCTACGTCGATAAGTGTTACAGAGACTGCTGACAACATGGCAACTGAAGAAAGTATATTGCCTCGAACTGCAGTCGACTCTTTACCAAGCATCTTGATACCTAAAATAAATAGAACAGAAGAAACTATATAAACGAGGTTCTGAAAAATGGTTATGTCTATCAACATATTCATTAAGATTTCTTTTTAAACATGCTCAGCATTCTATTAGTTACTAAATAGCCGCCAAAAACATTTATGGATGCAAATAATATTGCAAAGAATGCTAAAACGTTTTGTATTTGACCTTCAGCACTTAACATTAAAGCTCCCACAAGTGCTATACCTGAAATAGCATTTGCACCTGACATAAGTGGTGTATGAAGAGTGCTTGGGACCTTGGAGATAAGCTCTAGGCCAAGAAAAATTGATAACAGTAAAACAAATCCAAGCAAAATATATATATCCATTATTTAAACCTCTCGTCCCTAATTTTACCTTGGTGAACTAGAACACTGCTTTTAATGATCTCATCTTCAAAATCAAGATTTATCGAGACAGATTCTTTATCAAAAAAATCTGTTATCCAGTTAATGATGTTATTTGATAATGCCACCGAAGCATGACCGGCAACCCTAGAAGCTAAGTTGGATATACCTACAATTTTCACGCCATTATTCTCAACAACTTGATCTACTATGGATCCTTCTACATTGCCGCCGCTTTCAACTGCCATATCTAGTATTACACTTCCTGGTTTCATTTTACTGATCGTAGATTGATCAATTAATTTAGGAGCAGGTCTTCCAAAAAGCTGAGCAGTAGTAATTACAATATCTGACCTTTCGCATACTTTGGATTGGAGTTCTTTTTGCTTAGCTATCTGCTCTTCGGTTAATTCTTTGGCATAGCCTTGGTCTGTTTCACCTGTCTCACCTAGATCAATTTTTACAAATTTAGCACCTAATGACTTCACTTGCTCTTCAACCACATCACGTGTATCAAAAGCCTCTACTCTAGCGCCCAGTCTCTTTGCGGTAGCTATAGCTTGAAGGCCTGCCACACCAACCCCTATTACAAAAACTTTTGCAGGTTTTAAAGTTCCAGCAGCTGTCATCATCATTGGTAAAGCTGAAGATAGTAAGCTTGAAGCTTCTATGACTGCAGAATAGCCTGCAAGATTGGCTTGAGAGCTCAAAACATCCATTTTTTGTGCTCTGGTTATTCGAGGTATAAATTCCATGCTTACAGCTGTTTGTCCAAAAGTTGCAAGCATTTTTAGATGTTCTTTATTTCCGAAAGGATCAATCATGCCTAAGACAATTGAATTCTTTTTTAGTGCTTGAACTTCCTCACTCGATAAAGCTGATGGAACAATTAAAATATCTGCTTCACTTAAGCAGTTATGACGAGATACAGGAGTTAAATTATTTTTTTGAAATTCACTGTCAGATACATTTATGCCTTGACCAATACCAGATTCAAATATAACTTTCACACCTTCTAAATTAACCAAGCTAGAGATTGTCTCTGGATGAAGAACTGATCTTTTATCAGTTGGGCTAGTAGTTTTTAGTGCGCCAATAATCATGTTAAATATTTAGTTAATATGTAGTACATTCGAATTTATTTGACTACATATGTCAATCTTTACACAAATTAGCTTAAAAACAATAATTTATATGTGAGATGCATGTAGTATCACTACAAAAAAATTTATTTTTTCTTAATTTTTAACGATGAATTAAACTAACTTTATTATGTTTAAAGATAAAAAATATACAGCAATTATCACCGGAGGAAGCCGAGGTGTGGGAGCAGCTGCAGCAAAAAAATTAGCATCTCATGGGTGGAATGTTTTAATTACATGCTCAAGCTCTATTGATGAAGCGGAGAATATTGCTAATCAGTCAGATGATCTCTCAGGTGAAATAGTTGCAATTCAAGCGGATGTTTCAAGTCAAAAAGATTGTGATGCAACCATTGAAAGATGCGTATCACTTTGGGGAGGCATAGATTCTCTTATAAACAACGCAGGTACAACAAAATTTGTTTGGGACCATTCTGATCTTGCATCTTTATCCGCAGAAGATTTTATTAAAATCTACTCGGTAAATCTGATTGGCCCATTTCAAATGGTTAAATCATGCAAACAACATCTCATTGAATCTTCAAACCCTAGTATTGTTAATATCTCCTCTATTGCCGGTATCAAAGGCATTGGTAGTTCTATAGCATATGCCTCTTCTAAAGGAGCCTTAAATACCATGACANTATCAATGGCTAGAAATCTTGGGCCCATTAGAGTAAATGCTATCTGTCCGGGATTCATTGAGGGTGAATGGCTCAAAAAAGGTATGGGTGAAGAGGTCTATGAAGGTACTAAAAAGCACATAGAAGCAACTGCGCCATTAAGAAAGACCTGTACGCCTGAATCTATTGGTGAAATAATTTATTATCTTGCTAGTGGNAGCTCGCTAGTCACAGGGCAACTTATCACAGTTGATGGAGGGGTTTCTCTAAATCTCTAAACTAGTTAATAGATTTTTTAACTTTTGGAGATACAGTGAATTTAACTTTTCTCTTTGACGGAATTGGGAACTCTTCCATTGTTTTTGGATTTCTTCCAACTCTCTCTTTTGTTTGAACAATATCAAATGTCCCAAAACCAGAAAGTTTTACGGTCTTTCCAGAGTTTAGTTGTTCCTTGATGGTATCAAAAAATAAATCAACAAATTTTTTTGCATCAGCCAAAGATAATTCAGTTTGATCACTGAGGTTTTGAGCAAGTTCTTTTTTGGTTAAAGTCACTTCCTAAGTTTAGCAGATAGTTTGCTGGTTAAGTTTCGCAAGATTTTATCCATTGAATGATTTACTTCTTCGTCTTTTAATGACCGACTTAGGCTTTGGAAACTAAACCTAATGGTTAGACTTTTTTGATCTTCCTGGAGATCTTTTCCGGAGAATATATCAATTAATTCGAACCTTCTTAAATAGCTAATCTTAAGCTTTGAAATTAAGCTCTCAATAACTGAATAATCAATTTTCTTATCAAGCACAATATTTAAATCTCTCTCAGAGAATGGAAATTTAGAAACAGGATTTAACTTATCTCTTTGATTGGTTCGAAGAAGTTTATCAACCAATAAACTAAATCCGTACAACTGTTCGGATGAGAACTTATTATTGATTTCACCAAAACTGCCGATAATTTCTTTTGAATGATTGTTTTTAATCATCAATGAGTTTTCATTAAAAAATGTATTATCGGTATTNAAAATGAATTNATAATTTTTGANGCCAANTGTTTTTAGCAAATCTTGAATNTCTTTTTTTAAAGTAAAAAAATTGTATGCCAATGAATTTTGATCCCAGAATTTAGCCTTAGTTGACCTGCAGATTACTCCACTGACAATTTCTTCTTCAGAAAAAGATCTCCCNCTTTTTTTATAGGATCTTCCTATCTCAAAGAGATTTATAGTTTTAAACCCCCTCTTTAGATTGTCTTCAACAGCGCTAATCAATGACTGTAAGAGATTGCTTCTCAATAAAGACTCTTCACTATTTAATGGATTTGCGACTTTAACTGATTTGTTNTCGCTGAGATCNAGATTTGAAGCTGTGAAAGGTATATGCATNACCTCTTGATAGCATCGATTTATGAAAAATAATCTNAAGNTNTTCTTTATATCATCGCTAATAATATTCGCATATGNTGNAGCCTTAGGTTTATTTACTGGAAGATTGTCATAGCCATAATGTCTCAGTATTTCCTCATAAAGATCCTCAGCAAGGCTCATGTCAAATCTATGACTCGGAGTAGAGATAGTTAATCCTGTTTTAAAGGAATCGATTTCTATAAAACCAAGCAATCTAAGTGTTCTTGTAATGAATTTTTTAGATATCTTCACGCCCACAAAAGATTCAAAATCTTGATAATCAAGGGTAATTTTTTTAGAAAAGTTTGTTTTCTTTTCTAACTTATTGCAGCCTATTAATTTGAATGAAGCTATTTCTTCAAGTAAATCTAAGTACCTCTCAAGTGCAAATGCTTGAATTGACGGATCAACCCCTCTTTCAAATCTTGTTGATGCATCAGTACTCAAACCATATTGTCTTGCCTTATTCATTAAGCTCTCAGGTGAGAAGAACGCAGCTTCAATTGCAATTGATTTTGTAGAATTAGAAACAGCGGTATCAGCACCTCCGATAATTCCAGCTATTGCAATTGCTCCAGACTGATCACGAATTGTCAGTGTATCTTTAGTGATCTCTTTAACTTCATTACCTAATACTTCGAGAGATTCTTTATTAACAGAAAAACCAACTGAGATAGGCAAGCTTAGAGTTTCCCTATCAAACACATGAAGAGGTGTTCCCTGCTCAAGCATAACAAAATTGCCTAAGTCAACTAAAGGATGGATAAGCGGAATGCCAGCACTTTCAAGTAATGATTTAATATTTTTTGAAAGAGATTTTTTTAGAACAACATCATCCAACAAAAGTAGGTGATAATTTTTACATGCAGATGTTTCTATCTCCTTAATTACTTTTGAGTCTCTCTTGAAAGTAAGATTATTTTTTGAAGAAAAAGATTTTTTGTAGAGATCTTGGTTTTTGAATGCCCAATAATCTCTTGCCAGCCCCTTTAAGGAAAAAGCATCGCCCCTATTTGGAGTTAAATCAAAGTCTATGCAATTACCATCAACCTCACATTCAAATCCAAGATCAGTAAAAATCGCAGAAAGTTTGTTTTGACTTTCGCTAGAAACTAAAAATTTCTTTAAATATGAATATTCGATTCTCATCTTAAATTTGCTCTAAAAATTCTAAATTAGATGAGTAGAAGTCTCGAATATCCTTGACGCCGTAATAAAGCATCGCAAGCCTTTCAACACCCATTCCAAAAGCATAACCTTGGAATTTATAATGATCGATATTACAGTTTTTAAGAACATTTGGATGGACCATTCCACAACCCAAAACCTCTAGCCAATCTGAATCAAACTTAATATCCACCTCCGCCGAAGGTTCTGTAAATGGGAAATAAGATGGCCTAAAACGGACATCCATTTTTTTGTTAAAAAAGAATTCAAGAAAGTCGATCAAAATTCCTTTCAAGTCAGCAAAGCTGATATTCACATCAACAGCCAAACCTTCCACCTGCGTGAACATTGGAAGATGAGTTATGTCAGAATCGCATCTATACACTCTTCCAGGAGAAAGCATATAAATCGGAGCTGCATGCTCTAACATTGAGTGAATTTGAGTATTAGAGGTATGAGTCCTTAATAAGTAACCATCTTTTGATTGTGTATCGACATAAAAAGTATCATGCATTTGTCTTGCAGGATGGTTTTTTGGAAAATTTAAAGCTTCAAAATTATAAAAATCTGTTTCTATTTCATTGCCATAGAAAGTTTTGAAATTAAGATTTTCAAAATANCTTAATATTTTATTAGTACATTCAGAAATTGGGTGAGCTCCGGATACCGAATCTTGAACTGGCAACGAGGTATCAATGATATCAACTGCGCTNTTAAAATTAATATTCTCTTGGAANTCCCTAAAAATATTATTTAATTGATTTCTTAATAGATTAAGTTCTTTTGCNGCAAGNACTTTTTTTTCAGGATCTAGATTTTTTAACTCTTTGAAACTNAGNTGAATGAAAGATTTTTTACCCAAGAATTGGGATCTGACTTTNAAAAAATCTGATTCGTTAGCNACGGAAGATAAACTTCGTAAGGCCTCTTCAATTAAATCCTTTGGGATTTGCATGAGAGCATTATAGCCTTACTTTATCTACAATCTTTGAAAATGTTNTTGGGTCAGAATAAGCGATTCCAGATAGAATTTTTCTATCAAGCTTTATATCAGACTTNGAAAGGTTGTTTATAAANCTNCTNTATGNGATCTCATGATCATTTAGNGCAGCTGATATTCTAGCAATCCANAAAGANCTAAAGGTTCTCTTCTTGTTTTTTCTATCNCTAAAAGCGTATTGAAGNGATTTAATATTTGACTGTTTTGCAGTTTTATATANCCTACTTCTNGCNCCATAGTGGCCTTTTGTNGAGGAAAGAACTTTTTTATGTNTNGCTTTTGCTGTTACAGCTTTAGTTGTTCTTGGCATGATTANCTCTTAATTGACTAAAAGCTTAGATGCAATNTTTTTAGTTTCATCTTGCATCTTAATAAGCCCTCTATTGTGTCTTTTTCTCTTAGTGGTTTGCTTNGTNAAAATATGAGATCTNTTGGCACTTCTTCGNTTTAAGCCAGAACCTGTCTTTTTAAATCTCTTTTTAGCACTAGAGTGTGTTTTTAACTTATAACCCATAATANTTTTATTTCTTTTTGACTTTAGANAGCACCATCAACAGTTGNCTACCTTCCAGTGAAGGCTCTTGGTCAACTTGAGCAACATCACTTAAGTCATCTTTAATTCGATTAAGCAGNTCAAGACCTANATTAGAGTTTAAAATCTCACGCCCCCTAAATCGGACGCTAATTTTAGTCTTATCTCCGTCAATAATAAAGTTTTTTATCTTTTTTAATTTAATGTTGTAATCACCAACATCTGTAGAGGGCCTGAATTTAATCTCTTTTAANGACTGTTTNCTCTGTTTTTTCGCNCCNCCNTGATTTTTNTTCTTTTCAAATTGGAATTTACCNTAATCTAATAATTTGCATACGGTTGGATTTGCNCCANATGGTGANACTTGAACAAGATCAATGTTTTTTGCTTTTGCTTTATCGAGCGCTTCNTCAATCNTNACNANCCCAAGCTTTTCACCGCNNTCNTCAATNANCATAACTTCATNAGCCCTAATCTTTTCATTGATAGGCATNAAGTTTTTCTTTTGCGAAGCTATAGTACTATCTCCAANAGAATCTAAAGANTAAAATCAAAATTAATNATAGAAATAGTCAAACTAGGATGTTTGTTTTACAAGNATNTGCGNCATAGATGGTGAATTTTATATAAATTTATTGATAAAACAACAATAATTCNTAAATACTANATATAAAAACTTTTTNCNAAATTACATTTTTATAACAAAAATACTTACAATCCTGNTCANNAATAATGAATAANCTATGACTGATAATATCGACCAAAATGAAGTTCAAAAATTTGCNGCNATTGCNGAACANTGGTGGGATCCCACTGGTGATTTCAAACCCNTGCATGTGATTAATCCAATCAGAGCAGAATATATCTCNAATAAAATTGATCTTCAGGGCAAAAAAGTTTTGGANGTTGGNTGTGGAGGNGGTCTTCTTGCNGAAGCNTTATTTGATGCNGGNGCTGAGGTTTCAGCAATAGATGTAACAGAAAGAAATATTGAAGTNGCAAAACANCATGCTAATNNTCACAAAAAAAATATTTCATACCATCTCACAGATGCGAAAAGNTTTTCAAATAATCATAAAAACTACTTTGATATTGTGACCTGTCTTGANGTTTTGGAGCACGTGCCTGACCCATCAGTTTTAATAAANGAATGCTCCTCTATGCTCAAAANAGATGGNTCCTTGTTCCTTTCAACNATCAATAAAAANCCACGATCTTTTGTAACAGCAATTTTTGGAGCNGAATACCTCTTTCAATTGTTGCCTAAAGGCACTCATGAATATGCAAAATTTATAAAACCTTATGAACTAGAGTCATATATGACTTCAGCAAATGTAAGGCTTATGGAAAGCAAGGGTCTTTTTTATAACCCCCTCTTTCATAGTGCAACACTNAATAATGATTTNGGTGTTAACTATATGATGCATGGTGTGAAAGTTGATTAAAGGATTGCTCTTTGATTTGGATGGCACCTTACTTGATTCTGCTCCAGACTTTGTTTATTGCTTAAATTCTCTTTTAGAAAAATATCAAAAGCCTCCAACAGATGCNGATTTAATAAGATCTTATGTTTCTGATGGAAGCNCAANGTTAGTCAAGCTTGGATTTAAAATTGAGGANGATCATCCTGAATTTGAAAAATTAAAAAAAGAATTTCTTGATTCTTATAAAAATAACCTTGGNAAGTTTTCAAATTTATTTTCTGGTGCTTCNGAATTGATAGAAAAAATTAAGCTCAATAATTTGAAATGGGGAATCGTAACNAACAAACCATATGNATATGCCTCTAAAATTATTGAAGAAACNCNTGATCTATCATCCTGTATGACCTTGGTTTGTCNAGATCATCTAAAAAAAGCTAAACCTAGTCCTGAGGGAATATTGTTAGCATGCAATCAACTTNANCTTAATCCGAAGGAAGTGATTTATTTTGGAGATCACCAAAAGGATTTAATGGCTTCTAGAGCNGCAGGAACTCTTACNGCAGCNTGCACTTATGGGTATGCATTNNAATCATCTGACCTTGAGAATGATGATATTGAAGTTAGAAATTTATTAGAGTTTTCAAAAACTAATTTTAAATCGCTCNATGNACACNCTTGAAAATAAAAATATTCTGATCACTGGTGCCACTAGAGGGATAGGCAATAAGCTAGCAACTCATTTTGCNTCTCAAGGAGCTAACATANTTTTACTAGCAAGNAATGAGGAGAGNCTTAACAAGACCTATGATGGATTNNTGTCAANTAACCCAAAAGGTAAGCATCTTATTATTTGCTGTGATTTAANCAACTTAGATGCTTCTCATTANGATGAAATTAAATTAAATATTGACGAAAACTATNATGAACTTCANGGCCTTGTGCTAAATGCAGCAATTTTAGGCAAGATGAGTGCCTTGAGTGATTATGATTTAGAAACTTGGAACAAGGTAATNAATGTAAANCTCACTTCGCAGTTTATGCTAGCAAAGACTATGCTACCAATTTTAACTAACTCTCAAAANGCAAGAATTATTTTTACGTCNTCTGGTGTGGCTGATTATGGTAAGGCTTTTTGGGGAGCATATTCGGTAAGCAAGTTTGCTGTGAAGGGATTGGCTGAAATATTTCGAGATGAACTCGAAAATATTCATNATCTAAAGATATTTAATTTTGATCCNGGTGCATCTCCAACGGATATGAGGTCAACTGCATANCCTNGNGAANACCCAAATGACCTTAAATCACTCNATNATCTAATGCCTTGTTATGACTGGTTTTTNTCAAAGGATAGTGACGCCNCAACTGAACATTACTTTAGATATTCAGAATTAATCAAGACTATCCCATAGGTTCAAACTCAGGTAGGAATTAAAGGGTTTGTAANTCTCCTCAATNCTATCTAAGTCCTCATNAGGAAAAAAATTATTGCATGCCNTTTTTATGCCTAAATCTCCTNTNGGCAATATATTNTCATCACCTAAGAANAACATTTTTGCCATATCAACTGTCCAAGGCCCTATCCCTTTGTAAGAAATTAATAAATTAGTGAATCCCTCTGCTCCAATNGTTTTGTAATANTTTTTCTTCTTTTGTAATGTATTCGAAATTAAAATATTTATTACGTATTCACATTTTTTTTGTGAGAGTCCACTATCCCTAAGATCATTCTCTAAGTTCCTATTTTGTAAAGGGTGATCAATGATAAATTTCTCAGCTCGCTCCCATATAGTTTTTGCAGCTTTTGTAGAGAGTTGTTGTCCTACAATNGCCTTTGATAAATAGACTGACAATTCTCCATTAAATACTTTGAGCTGTTTTGGAGNGCTGCTTTTTAAAAAATTTAAAAAACTAGAGTGGTTATTTTTTTTGGAAATTTTTAATAAATCCNAATGAATCTTCTTATATTNCATTTTCAATGATTTGATCGANTTCATTTGAGGTAAGTTCTTTTAATTGTCCTTCTTTTAAGTCCTTATCNAAAAATATCGANCCAAANCTAACACGCTTTAGTCTGCTGACCTGTAAGCCATGATANTCAAAAAGATTTCTTACTTCTCTATTTTTCCCTGACTGTAAACANACAGTAAACCATTGATTNGATGATTGCTTNACCCCNGGNACAATATCTGTCAACTGNAATTTTTTATCATCAATANTTATACCTTTNAGCATGGATTCTTTGATTTNCTCACTAAAGCTCCCTCTTGCTCTGACAAGATATTCTCTATCAATTATNGAAGATGGNTGCATNAGTTTATGTGCTAGNTCNCCATTATTTGTTATTAATANGAGNCCNGTTGTGTTGACATCNAGNCTGCCGATTGAAATCCAATTAGTCGATGGATCAGGTAAATTATCAAATATTGTTGCNCCAAATTTTTGTGGGTTCTTNGAACATATCACACCACGTTGTTTATTAAGCATGATAATTCTAGTGGGTTGAGCAATAGATTCTATTAAATTTCCATCGACATATACTTTGTCTAATTCACCAACTTTATCTCCTAGCTTTGCTTGAGCNTCATTGAGTCGGACNCTTCCTTGTTTTATGATTTCTTCGGATTTGCGCCTAGANCCAAACCCAGCGCTTGCTAGAAACTTTTGTAGTCTTTGCATTCAATGCANTATCCAGTTTGAAGATTGAAATCATNANCAACAAGGTCAATGGAAGCATCTTCTATCTCGGGTAATGGCGGAAGATCAGATATTGATTTAATCTGTAANTCATCTAAAAAANTAGATGTAGTTTTGTAAAGGGTTGGTCTTCCTGGAACNTCTCTATAGCCTGCAGCTTGGATCCAATTTTTATCAAGAAGTGTTCTTATAATTTGAGAGCTAACACTAACGCCTCGAATATCCTCAATATCGCCTCTTGTAACTGGTTGCTTGTAGGCAATTATTGAAATNGTTTCCATTAAAGCNTTAGATGTTCTNGNTTGGGTNTCACTCCACATTGGATAAATTAATTCAGAAAATTCAGATTTAATTTGAAGACGATATCCACTNGCAACTTCCAATATTGAAAGTGAGGTATNTTNATATCTTAATTCCAAGTTATTAAGGACTTCCTTAATTTCCGATAATTCAACTTTGATGCCTTGATTTGATAAAAGAGATTTCATTTCTGATAGTTTTACTGGTCGAGCTGCGCCAAACAAGATAGCTTCAACATGATTTGCATTTAATTCCATTAATGGACTCCCTGACTAACTGATTTAAGATACAACTGATTNGAGTCCTCATTCTGAATGATTTCTATATTGCCATCCTTGACAAGCTCTAGTGATGCCAATAAAGCAACTNCAACACCTTGTCTCCCCTCAGATTTTTTAAAGGTCTTAAAAAACTGAANGATATTTCTTTTGGTTAANAGANCAAGAATGTACTCAATCCTCTCTTGAGTTGATAGTTCCTCAAATTCAACAAAGTGGATTCCTTCAAATTTAGGTCTTGAAATTACTTCAGCAAACACATCCCGAAGATCGGTTGTATTAAAAGGGAGTTGTTCCTTGGGCTCNTTAAACTTTGGTAAGCCAGCATTAGCAACAAAATAGTCCCGTTCANTTTTGGGAAGGTTTGAGATTCTTTCTGATACAGATTTAAAGCGTTTGTATTCTTGTAGTCTTTTTATCAGAGTTGATCTTGGATCTTCTTCATCTTCAAGCTCATCATCCTGAGGAAGCAACATTCTAGATTTAATATGCGCTAAAGTTGCCGCCATGACCATATAATCTGATGCTAGCTCGACCTTCAATTCTTCCATAATTTCTATATATTGGAGGTATTGTTCTGTGATTGAAGCTACATCTAGCTCCAATATATCAATATCTTTTTTATTAATTAGGTATAAAAGGAGATCCATTGGACCTGAGAACTCCTCAAGGATTAATTCAAGAGCATTTGGAGGAATAAATAAGTCCTCTGGGAGAGCATCTATATTTTTGCCCTTAAGCAGCGGAAATTCTCTTTGAATTGTAGAGCTCATCTACTAGATAGTGTAATCATTGAGTGAATAATACACAATATATAGTGTTTTTAAAGCTTTTTAAGGCTTATACGAAGGATTTAAGTCAATCAGTTAATTTTCGGTAAAAACATATATATTTTTGATTAATATATTTTTTATAGTTTTTTATCAATTATCATACTGCAGATGAATTATCTTACTGACAATACAAGAATTGTAGAGAAGTTTGATCTAATAACTCCTAATGAAGTTTTAGAGAAATATCCTCTTACAGATGACGTTGCAGCGCTTGTATACGGAACTAGAAATGAAATAAGTCAGATTCTCCATGGCAAAGATGATAGATTGCTTGTGGTATGTGGGCCATGTTCAGTTCATGATAAAAAATCAGCCATTGAATACGCTAAATTTTTAAAAGATGCTAGAGATCAATTCTCAGATAATCTTTTGATAGTAATGAGAGTATACTTTGAAAAACCCAGGACCACAGTTGGTTGGAAAGGTCTCATAAACGATCCTGATCTGAATAATACTTTTGATGCTAATAAAGGTTTGATGTTAGCTAGGTCAATTCTTAAAGAAATTTCTGAAATTGGGCTTCCTATTGGTACAGAATTCCTGGATCCCATTTCACCACAATATGTTGCTGATCTAATATCTTGGGGTGCCATTGGTGCTCGAACTGCAGAAAGTCAGATACATAGAGAGCTAGCATCTGGTTTGTCTTGTCCTATTGGTATTAAAAATGGAACTTCTGGTGCACTCAAGCCAGCAATTGATGGAATCCAAGCAGCTAACCACTCACACGTATTCTTTTCCAATACAAAAGAAGGCATGGTCTCCATTTATAAGACTTCAGGTAATTCAGATGCTCACATTATTTTAAGAGGTGGCAGCAATCCTAATTATGANAATGAAGCAGTTGAACAAACCTTGATAGCGTTAAGAGAAGCGGAGGTTAATGAATCGATTATGATCGATGCGAGCCATGGAAATAGTCAAAAGCAACATAAAAATCAAGTCGCCGTTACACAAAAAATCGCTGATCAAATTTCTGATGGTAACTTGCTTATCAGAGGCTTAATGCTTGAGAGCAATTTAGTTGAAGGTAATCAGTCAATTTCAGAAAATCTTACATATGGTCAAAGTATTACTGACGCATGCATGAACACAGAAGATACGTTGATATGTTTGAAATCTTGCTCTGAAGCTGTTGAAAAAAGAAGAGGAAACTAATTGAAGGAAGTTTCAGTTTCACTCGATATAATTAATACTCTAGGCCCTACTTCAGCAATAGTTTTGGCTGTGATTCAGCAGAATAAAATTCCCTCTGAAAACTTCGATGAACTGATCTCTACTTTAGAGAATTATCTAAAATTTGAAAATAGGAAAAATCTCATCCAGGCGACTCAAAAGCTTTTGAAACTAAAACTAATTGGATCTATCGATTCTGCAACCAGAAAAAAAGATAATGTTTATAAATTAAAGCTTCCTGGGAAATCTCCAGCTGGGTTAAAAAAGCAAATGAATTCTAGCTGGCAACCTAATCAAGAAGTTTACGAAGTATTATTAATGGGTGGAATATCAAAAGAATTTAGTGCTAACAAGCTTCAAGAATTTAAAATTTATTGGGGCGAAAAAGGCTTGCTTAAAGATAATTGGAACTCAATCTTTGTTGATTTTGTAAGAAGAGAATGGGTAAAGGAAAAATCACCAAATAAAGGCGCTCCAACCCAAATGCATCGAAATTGGCAACCAAGCAGTGACGCCTATGAGGTTCTTGAGTTAGCTAATATCCCAAAAAATATTTCACAATCNTATATATTAGAATTTNTNCTNTTTTGGGAAGAAGATGGAGTAGCCCTAAAATCATGGAATTCAAAGTTTGTAGACTTTGTAAAGAGAAAAGAAATAGTTAATACAATTAATAATGAAGAAAATAAAAGATCTAATAACAAAGAAGAAGGCCATGGGGAATCTTCAGAGCAGACAAAAGACCTATCGTGGTCAAAAGATCTCGAGCTCTAAAAAGAAACTCATAATTCAATTTATTGAGGACTTATTTTATAAGTTTGAGGTAGCCTATCATTATCAGTTCTTTAAAATTTACTCATCCAATGAAAAAATCATTACTGCCAAACGACTCTGGGCCAGTACATTAAAAAACTTTTCAATTCACCAGCTAAACCAAGCTAGTGCTTTTATTATTAGCAACAATGAGTTCATTCCCACTCTAAATGAATTTGTAAAAGCAGTAAGAAAGCAGCCATACTCCGATAGCATTCCAAGTGCTGATGAAGCATTTTTGGAAGCTCAAAAATCTTATTCTCCAAGAAAAAAATATAATTGGTCACATCCGATAGTTTATTTCGCTGGATGCAAAACTGGATGGAGTACTCTGAATGACTCCAATCAATACAATGCAATCAACCAATTTAGAAAAAATTATGCAGAATTACTNATCAAACTTGAAGAAGGCCTGGATTTATCAATTGATCATACTGAGACTGAAGAATTTGAATCAAAAAAGTTTGATTCCAGTTTATTCAAAGAACTCAGAAAAAAATATGATCTTTGAGGCAAAAACATACAATTTGNACTGATTACACTATAATACTCACCCTTTTAAACANGAGATTTGGACCTATATATGGATGTAGGTTCTAATATATAAAGATTATGTCTAAAAACGTCAGGATGGCTTTACTAATTTTGCTGCCAGTATCTTTCTGGTTTGCAACTGGCGTGCTTGAAGAAGACAAAATAGAGCCACCAAAGGCTCAGAAAACATTATCCTCAGTTGTGATTAATGAAAGTATTGCGGAAATGATTTCNCCGACCATAAGCGTAAACTCTGTTGCTATAAGTGAAAAAAGAGTTGCGGTTAAGGCAAAAACTTCAGGTGANGTNGTGTCAACAGGTGTTCGACAAGGTGAATGGGTCAAAAAAGATGAGCTTTTNTGTAGACTCGGCATAGTCGAACTGAATCGAACAGAAGTAAAAGCGCCATTCGATGGCTATGTNGAAAATATTGTTAAGCCAGGTAACTTTATTCAAAGAGGTGAAATCTGCGCAACCATAATTGAGCTAAGTCCTATAACATTTGTTGCTGAGGTTCCNGANGCTAAAATCAAAGACATCTTTGAAGGTCTTCAGGTCAAAATTGATTTAATCACTGATGAAACTATCTCATCTAATCTCACATTCGTATCTAAAAGCGCATCTCCNGCTACAAGAACCTTCAGAGTTGAAGCAGAGTTTGAGAATGTAACTGGNGCTGTAAGAGATGGTATTACTGGCACAATGCACATTAGTACTCAACCGATNTTAGCCCATAAAATTACTGCTTCNGTTTTATTGCTAACNGATGAAGGCAATATCGGTGTCAGGACTGTTAATTCAGAAAGCAAAGTTGAGTTTCATTCAATAAAAATTATTAAAGATACAGCNGACGGGCTTTGGGTAAGTGGTATACCTCAATTTTCAAATCTTATAGTTCAAGGACAGGGATTTGTTGAAAATGGTCAAACCGTAGCTGTTACAAATCTAGCTAGTCTATGAATAAAATAGTTGATTTTGCTCTTTCCAAAGGAAAGACAACATTAACTATTGCCTTGCTGGTTTTAATTGCTGGAAGTTACTCTCGCACAATCATTCCCGTTGCTGCAGATCCGAGTATCCAGCTTCCCCTGGTAAGTGTTTCGGTCTTCCTCGATGGAGCTTCTCCAAATGATGCATCTAGATTAATAGCAAAGCCATTAGAAAATAGACTTAGAAGTGTCCCTGGCATTGANGAAATATCTTCTAGTAGCACTTTAGGATTTGCAAGATTGGTTGCTGAATTTGAAGTAGGACATGACATTGATGCTGCNNTAGTAGANATCAAACANGCAGTAGAAGAAGTTAAATACAAGCTTCCGCTAGAGGCAGAGGATCCACAAATAAGAGAATATTCATTTGCAACATTTCCCGTTATGAACCTNAGCTTGATAGGAAATGGGCCATTGAGACAAAAGGTTTTTTTTGCAAAAGAACTTCANGATCAACTCGAGGGTATAGATGAGGTTNTGAGTATTGATATAAGTGGTGCTCCGGATGAAGTTCTTGAAGCAATTATTGATAANTCAAAGCTGGAGACTTATGGAATTACATTAAGAGATCTATATTTAGCTGTTTCAAACAATAACGTNATTATTCCTGGTGGTGCTCAAGATACCGGTGACGGTCGTTTTAACATNGAAGTTCCTGGAGTTTTTGAGACTGCTCAAGATGTTTACAGCATTCCAGTTAAAGTTACACCCTCAGCAGTTGTGACCCTTGGAGATCTTGGTGAGATAAGAAGAACCTTTAAAGACTACTCATCATATTCAAAAGTTAATGGTAAAGACGCGGTTACNCTTGAAGTAAAACTTAGAGAGGGTGCTAATTCAATAGATGCTAAACGAGCAATCATGTCAAATATATCTGAGTTTGAACCTTATCTACCTGAAAACATTGAAATTGTTAAAACTGATGATGAAACCATTTGGGCTGAAAAAATGATTACAGAGCTCCAAGGAAACATTGTTACTGCAATCTTTCTGGTAATGATATTGGTTGTTGCCAGTATGGGTATTAGAGTCGGTATGTTGGTTGGTCTATCGATACCGTTTTGCTTTCTNTTAACTTTTATTGTTTTAAATATTGCAAATATTGAATTTAACTTCCTTGTAATGATGGGGTTGTTGTTAGGGCTTGGAATGCTGATCGATGGNTCTATTGTTGTAACTGAATATGCAGATAGAAAAATATCTGAAGGCGTACAAAGAATTGAAGCCTACAGACTCGCTTCAAAAAGGATGTTCTATCCGATACTGTCCTCGACAGCAACTACAATTGCTGCCTTTACACCACTTATTTTCTGGCCTGGATTCACAGGTCAATTTATGCGTTTTTTACCAATTGCTGTTTTCATAGTTCTATCAGCTTCATTGGTCTATGCAATGATTGTAGTGCCAGTTCTCGGTGCTGTATTTGGTCAAAGAAGATCTTCACTTATGTCTGGAGAATCTGAGAAAACTGGAGAGGTTGTTTTTGACAGAATTTCATCCTTCTACAGCAAATGGGTGAGGGTTTTTGCAAAGAATCCATTTGAAACAATATTAAGCGTTTTTTTTCTATTATCAGTCATTATTATTTCTTACGATCGCTTTGGAAAAGGTACAGTATATTTTCCTTACGTAGATCCTGTTGCTGCTGAGGTATCAATAAGAGCAAGAGGTAATTTTTCAGCTACCGAATCAAAAGACATTGTTGAGCAAGTTGAAGACAGGCTGCTCGAAATTCAAGAAATAAAAAGTCTTTATTTAAGAACAGGCTCTGAGTGGTTTAACTCAGGAGGTGATGTTGTTGGACGTGGCTTTTTTGAGGTTGAGGAATTTAATTCAAAGGGACTCACAGGTCAACAAATAATTGATCAAGCCAAACTGGTAGTGGCAAATATCCCAGGCATTATTGTTGAGATAAGTGAGCAAGAAGGTGGGCCTGCATTTGAGAATCCCATTGAAATAGGTATTTTTGGAAATACNGAAAATGAGGTTGTTCAGGTAACTCGGATNGTTGAAGACTATGCNAAGAATNNAGTTACTGGNTTNGCGAATATAAGTTCAACGCTACCTTACCCCCAAATTGAGTGGAAGATTGATGTTGATAAACAAAAAGCTGCTCAACTNGGAGTCAATATNTCNGACGTNGGNGCTATTGTNCAGATGCTTACAAATGGTTTTAAAGCNGGTGAATATAGACCNGATGANTCAAGAGATGAAGTTGAGATAAGAGTNAGGTTTAAGCGCGATGAAAGATCNTTAACGGGNATTGATGATCTNAAGGTNCCCTCNTNGCGAGGACAAATACCTATCAGCTCATTTATCAAAATTATTCCNAAAGAAAATAGGCANTCTGTTGTTAGAAGAAANGGTAAGTTTTTNCATGAAATTGGAGCTGCTGGAGCAAATAAAGANATNTTAATTGATGAAAAAGTTANAGAAATGAGGCAATGGATAGATCAACAAGAGTTTCCTTCAGGAATTTTTGTTCAATTTAGGGGGCAACAAGAGGAAACTGANGAGGTAAATAGTTTTTTGAGTGTTGCAGGNATTACAGCTATCTTCCTTATGCTTGTNCTNCTACTTACTCAATTTAATAGCTTTTATCAATCAATTCTCATTTTNTCTGCAGTATTTATGTCNGCTACAGGNGTNTTANTNGGATTACTAATTACNGGACAACCNTTNGGNACAACCATGACTGGAATNGGCATTGTTGCNTTAGCNGGAATTGTNGTTAATAACAANATCGTNTTGATTGATACNTTTAACAGGCTTCGAGANGAGAANCAANATCTAGCTAGATATGATGTAGTNNTCATGGCTTGTAAACAAAGATTAAGACCGATNTTATTAACAACCCTNACAACTATNTTCGGNCTNNTNCCGCTTGCTGCTGGAGTAAGNCTAGATATTGTNGCAAGATCAATTGAATTAGGNAGCCGAGTTGTAGATTGGTGGCAGCTTTTAGCACAATCAATAGTTTTTGGATTAGGTTTTAGTACAATCTTGACTCTNATTTTTACCCCAGCCGCNTTAATGGTTCCTGAATCAATTAAAAATTACTTTANNNAAAGTACAGCGGTCGAGACTTCTTAATAATTAATANAAAACTCAGTTAAAATATTTATATGACTAAAAAAAACCTTAACTTTGAAGATTCTTTGGCAAAGCTTGAGGGCATTGTTGATGCCTTAGAAGATAATGANGTTAGCCTGGAAGNGAGTGTTAAAAAATTTGAAGAAGGGATTAAGCTNGTNAAAGACTGTCAAAAGCAACTCAAAGAAGCTGAGCTAAAAGTTAATAAGCTTATGGGTGATGGTGAAATTTTAGATCAAGAGAATTAAGNCATGATTGATGAGTACCTCGCNAATGTGCGNGAAAGTGTNAATCAACAATTCTTAAANATCATTAAANNNGATTCTCANGTTTCTAAAGCAATGCTTCACACCGTGCTAGCTCCAAGTAAATGTATTAGAGCAGGAATNGTNAGAGCTGCTGCNGAGCTTGAAGGTNCCNTAAATAAAGAATCTATTAATAATTTNNAGNNNGCAGTTGANGCGATGCATTCATATTCATTNATTCATGATGATTTNCCAGCTATGGATGANGATGATATNAGAAGAGGNCAAGCNTCCANTCATNTTGCTTATGGTGAAGCGACTGCAATNCTTGCAGGNGANGCNTTGCANAGCTTNGNTTATGAAATTNTTNCNAACGATNCTCACTTNTCTNATGAGCANAANNTNAACATNATTAANTTACTTTCAGANNNTTGTGGTTTTAATGGCATGATACTCGGCCAGCAATTAGATTTAGAGTCTGAAGGATCAGACACTGGAGATATAAATAAAATCCATGCGTTAAAAACTGGCAGATTGATTAGTGCTTCAGTTGCGCTGCCAATCACAAATTCAAAACTTAGTATGAAACTTAAGACNGTAGGAGAGGATATTGGCTTAGCATTTCAGATCATGGACGATGTTTTAGAGATCACTGCCTCTTCAGCAGCTCTCGGAAAAGATTCAGGATCAGATATTAAAAATAAAAAACTTACTTATGTATCAGTTTATGGCCTGGAATCTGCAATAAAAAATGCTGAAAAATTGATTGAAAAGTCAAAAAATAAAATTATTGATCTTGACGATAATTTTAATAAGAANAGCCTCCTTGANATTTGTGATTTTATTATTAGCAGAGATAACTAGTTATGAAATTTTTTAAGGAAATACCAAATTCTCGTCCTAGCACACCTTTGCTTGATGAAATTAATTCACCTAAAGATTTAAAACCTCTAACCCTTGAGCAGCTAAAGAATTTAGCCGATGAATTAAGAGCATTTTTACTCTATCAAGTTGGGCAAACAGGAGGTCATTTAGGTGGTGGCTTAGGTGTTGTTGAGTTAACCGTTGTTTTACATTACTTGTTTAATACTCCTGATGACAATTTAATATGGGATGTGGGTCATCAAGCCTATCCTCATAAAATACTTACTGGCCGAAGAGATAAACTTAAAACCATTAGAGTGAAAGGAGGTCTCGCACCCTTCCCCTCAAGAAATGAAAGTGAATATGATGCTTTTGGAACTGGCCATTCAAGTACATCAATAAGTGCAGCCTTGGGTATGGCTGTTGCCAATCAGAATAAAAAAACAATTGCTGTGATTGGTGATGGAGCAATGACAGCAGGAATGGCTTTTGAGGCAATGAGTCATGCAGGCAGTGTAAAGCCAAACATGCTTATCATCCTGAATGATAACGATATGTCCATCTCAGAAAATGTAGGTGGCTTATCAAATTATTTTTCTAGAATTTGGGCTTCAAAACTTTACAAAGGAATTAGAAAAGGTGGAAAAAGTTTCCTAGAAAACCTACCACAAGCTCATCATTTAGCTCGAAAAGTAGAAACACAAATGAAAAGCATGGTTTCACCTGGATCTATCTTTGAGGAATTAGGGCTAAACTACATCGGACCAGTTGATGGTCATGATATTGATGAATTACTAAGTGTAATCAAGAACTTAAAGGACTTTGAAGGGCCGCAATTTCTGCACATTATTACAAAAAAAGGAGCGGGTCTTGATCCGGCTGAAGCTGACAGGATAGGTTTTCATGCCATTGGGAAAATTAAACCTNTTGCAAAAAAACAAAATAATTCAAAACCTAAATATCAAGATATTTTTAGTGAATGGGTTGTTGATATGGCAACAGAGGATGAGAGCTTATATGCAATAACTCCAGCAATGCGAGAAGGTTCTGGATTGGTTGAATTTAGTAGAAAATTTCCNGAGAGATACTTTGATGTTGCTATAGCTGAACAACATGCTGTTACATTTGCAGCTGGCCTGGCAGCAGAAGATAAAAAACCAATTGTTGCAATTTACTCAACATTTTTACAAAGGGCATATGATCAACTGATTCATGATGTGGCGTTGCAAAACTTAGATGTTACCTTTGCAATCGATAGAGCTGGACTTGTTGGCGAGGATGGTCCAACACACTCAGGTAATTATGATCTTGCCTATCTAAGATGTATCCCAAATATGATAATCATGACCCCCTCCAATGAAAAGGAAACCAGAAAACTATTATCTACTGGTTATAAGTATGAGGGTCCTGCAGCTATACGCTATCCAAGAGGAACTGGTCCAAATATCCAAATTGAAAAGAATTTAGAGACATTGGAAATAGGTAAATCTAATCTTGTGATCAATAAAGATTCAGAAATAATTATCCTAAATTTTGGTGCTTTGATGGAGATAAGCAAGAATGTTGCTGAAAAATTAGATTGTTCTTTAGTTGATATGAGATTTGTAAAACCCCTTGATGCAGAATTTCTTAAAAAAATACATGATAAAAAACTAATTGTTACCATTGAAGATNGCAGTCGCTATGGCGGTGCAGGGTCAGCCGTTCAAGAATGGTTTGCTGATAATAATCTTAATGTCACCATCAGATCATTTGGTATACCTGATGAATTCATTGAGCATGCCAGCAGAGATGAAATGATAAGAATGGCTTCTCTTAATGGGGATGCGATATTCGATCAGATTAAAAAATTAGTCTAATTCTGTAAAAATCTCTTAATTTTTTAAATTACAATTTTAAAGATAGCCAGCATTAAAACGCCTGCAAATAATCCTGCAAGTAGATCATCAATCAGAATTCCTGGTCCATTTTTAATATTTTTATCGACCCACGAAATTGGCCATGGTTTAACAATGTCAAAAAAACGAAAAAATAAAAATGCGAAGACCAGTGAAATGAAATCATGATTAATGAACATGCAAGCCACAAACATTCCTGCAAATTCATCAATAACAATCTCTGAGCTATCAGACTTGGTGTCTTGATATACTTCAACACAGATCCACCAACTTAAAGCCACTACTGAAACTGTAGTAAGAACAATCCACTCTTGCAAAAAAGTTATGTTATAGATTAGCAATACAGCAAATAAGCTCCCCCAGGTTCCCGGAGCAAATGGGATAGATCCAACTCCAAAGCAAGTCGCTAAGACATGGGACGCTTTATTATAATTTGGGAAACTCATATAAATTTAGAAATGATTATAGCCTCTGCTTAATGCAGGTATCTTACCATCCAGAAGAATGTTCTTTCTTTTAATTGAATTGCCAACTTGATAAATTGCAAGCTTCTTTCTTTTCATCTTTTTCATGAGAGGTTGTATATGTTTTTTTGGCACTGTGAAAATTAATTGATAATCATCGCCACAATTCAAACATTGATTTAATGATAAATTTGAATTGTGAGGTATCAAGCTTGAAGATAATTCGAATCCAACATTAGATGCCTTGCTCAAATGTCCAAGGTCTTGAAGAAATCCGTCAGAAATATCAATTGCACTCGAGGCAAACCCTGCTATGAATTTGCCATAATCTATTAGAGCTTTAGGTTTTAGATAAGCAGACGATGTCTTATTTTTTTTATTAAATTTTTTAAAGTCCTGCATACCAAATAAACCATTACCCAATGGGCCTGACAAGCAAACAACATCACCAACACAGGCATTTTTTCTTAGCAATATATTAGAATGCTGCTTTCCAAAGACAGTGACAGATATTTGGTATTGCCCTTTTACCAGGTCACCCCCAATTAAGCCGATCTTGTAATCGTTTGAAAAATCTTGAAGTCCTTTTTTAAATGAAGAAAAGAATTTTGAATTGCTCTCTTTAGTTGAAAGCGAGAGCTGGAATGCTAATGGTTTAGAGCCCATCGCTGCCAAATCACTTAGTGCTGTAACACATGCTCTATAAGCTGCATACTCTGGCTTGATCCCTTTTAGAAAATGGACTCCCTCAACCGATGTATCAGTTGAAACAATAAGATTTTTGGATAATGAAATTACTGCAGCATCATCCCCTACGCCTCTTAGGACCTTGTTCTTAACATTATAAGAAGTACCTATCTCAGATAGGTACTTCTCAATAATCTTAAATTCAGAAATGGTTTTAGCTTGGATATCTTTCGAATAGACCGCTGGCACCCATACCGCCGCCTACGCACATGGTAACTACACCAAATTGCTTATCTTTACGATCAAGCTCTCGAACGATATGACCAACTTGTCTTGAACCAGTCATGCCAAATGGATGGCCAATTGAAATTGAGCCACCATTAACATTGAGCTTATCCATTGGAATGCCTAGCTTATCTCTACAATAAACAACCTGAACTGCAAAAGCTTCATTTAGTTCCCACAAGTCAATGTCATCAACGTTTAAATCATAGTTCTTTAGTAATTTTGGTACAGAGAAGACTGGTCCGATACCCATTTCATCCGGCTCACAACCCATCGTAGTGAATCCTCTAAAATAAGCTAAAGGTTTTAAACCAAGTTCAAGTGCCTTTTCTTCACTCATGACAAGGGTAACTGAAGCGCCATCGGACAGCTGAGATGAATTTCCTGCAGTAACCGATCCGTTTTCTGGATCAAAGACAGGCTTGAGAGATGACAAGCCCTCTAATGTAGTATCCGGTCTGTTGCATTCATCTTTATCAACGGTGTAGTCAACTTCTTTTGAATCGCCAGTTTCTTTATTGACTAGCAGCATCTTAGTTTCCATGGGCACGATCTCATCATCGTATAAACCTAGTTCTTGAGCATTTGCAGTCCTTTTTTGACTCTCAAGTGCATATTCATCTTGGGATTCTCTTGAAACATCATATCTTTTAGCAACTGTTTCAGCAGTAATACCCATTGGGTGATAAATACCAGGACTTTGCTCAGCAAGTTTTTCGTTAACAAATCCTTCCATGTTTTGTTTACCGGACAACATAGATATCTGCTCTACTCCACCTGCGATGACAGTATCATAACAACCAGCCATTACCTGACTAGCAGCCATNGAAANAGTTTGAAGCCCTGAAGAACAATATCTATTTACAGTTGTTCCACCAACAGTAATNGGTAGGTTTGAAAGCACAGCTGCATTTCTTCCAATATTGTGNCCCATTGGTCCCTCTGGATTACCGCAACCCATAATGACGTCTTCAACCGCTTCACCTGGTAAATTTGGATTTCTTTCAATTAGGTTGTTGATGATATGTGCAAGCATGTCATCAGCTCTTGTAATGTTAAAACCACCTCGATGCGATTTAGCAAGGCCTGTTCTAACACTATCAACTATTACAGCTGTTTTCATTATTCTTCTCCTGTTTAAACTTTAATTTGAGTCCCTTGGAATATGGCATTATATATGCCACAAGTTAGCCTCTGCAAATCTAAACAAGCTATTTGATTTCCTTATTTTCGTTAGTAATATCTTTATACCATTTAGGTACGATATCTATTTTATACTCTTGAGCTTTTTTAAATATATAAGGAATTGTAATTGGACTAAAAGGCAGGATGACAAGAACACCCAAACCTAAATTTTTAAAGTTTTCAGCAAGCTGATAATTGGCCTTTGCTAGTTCTTCATCCGATACCTTGCCTTCAGCAAACTTAATATATGTATCAAGCATTTTTTGATTTTCAGCATTTTCAGCTAAAAAAAGCTCTTTAAGTTTGACTAAAAATTTTTCGACTCGCTTCATATAAATAAAAAGCCCGGATATACCGGGCTTTAAAAAAAGTTTAAGTAAACTTAGAAATTAATTCCAAAACTAATACCCATAGTCCTAGGATCATTGTGGTTAACAAATTTTGCACCACCTTGTAAGTTACTTGCTTTAAAGATGGACTGAATTGAGCGGTCATCATCAAGATTCTTCACCCAGAAGCCTATGTAGTAACTCTCATCATTAGGAGTAAAAGTTAAGCTTAAGTCNGTGAANTCAGTTTCANCAACCTTTAGNGCTTCGTTATTGAAAATATCTGAATATCTCTCATCCGCCCAGCTGNACTGATACCTTAATGTATACATACCGCCAGCTGTATTNAAGTCCTTNGATAAGCCAATGTTNTAGCTTAAATCNGCTGCTCCNGGCATCATGTTTCCACTNACATCAGTAGGTGTNATNGCTGANNCTGGACAGAAAANTCCACCCANAGGATTAAANNGNGGGATAGTACATGAGTATCCNGCAAACTTNNATATNGGTCCNGTNTCGGTAAAGCCAACTTGCATCAATCCATTGGTNCCCGGAACGANATCTGCCATGTTTCCAGTNANTGGACTTGGAANCCTNGTAGTTGCNCCNCCNATGTTNAGAGGATCNACTAGNANTGT
>NHFF02000024.1:37516-92814 GCA_002172535.2 Gammaproteobacteria bacterium TMED104
TTGCAACTTCACTNTCTAAACTNAAGAAATTAAAGTCTAGNCTTAGNGTGTCGGTAACTAGATATGCAATTTCACCTTCAAATCCTTCTGTAGTNGANTCAATNTTNACGTTTCTTGAACCNGCNTCTGTAATGCTGGAAACNATTTGGTTAGCATTNTCAGTNGAGAANAATGNTAAGCTAGCAAGCATTCTGTTATCTAAGAAAGATCCCTTAATTCCNAGCTCAAATACTTCAACTTCTTCCTTATCGTAGGTGTCGACAATTCCTCTCTCATTTGGATTAGTTCCACCCGCCTTAACAGCAGTAGTGAATGATGCATAAGCCATCACTTCCTCTGATAAGTATTGCTGAAGAGCAATCTTATATGAAGTATCNTCACTCGTAACAGCACTNCTGATAGAAGGATATCTNGCNNAGCCACCNGGATGAGTTCCTAGAGCTCTNGNATNTTTGTATANAGCAGTACCTGCACCAAGATCACCTAAATCACTAAATTGATTATTGCTAACTGTAAACTCATCTTGTCTAATTCCTAATNTAAGTTTNGTTGCTTCAGAAATATCAACATACATTTCACCTAANANAGCAGTATTGCTAATTCGACCATGNTCATTACTAAAGAAACCTCTCATGGTTGTTGGATTCTCATATGCAGGTAAAGCAAATAGNCCTTGTAATGCTCCTGCAAACCCTGCAAAGTCNCCAGCCGCTGCTAATGGTAGAGCACCAAGTGTAAAGGCGGTATAAAAAGGNACTCCGCCATACCCNTCAAAGGTAGCACCACCGGTNAANCCTGGTATNGCAAGCGTNTTATAGGGATGTTGACCAAATGAACCCATCATGTTGATAGCAGCACTTTGTACCAAATAGTTATTCATATATTTTGAACCGTAGTCATACCAACCAACTACGTAATTAACTGGGCCATCTAGATCAGAAATATAAGTAATTTCAGTCTGCAGAACTTCTTGATCAACGCCTGAGAATTCTAACTGCATACCATTGGCTACAAAAAGTTGCATCTGTCTTTGTGACATGTGATCGCCTGGAGTAAATCCAAAGTTACCTTTATAAGTTATTGGAGGAAACCCAAGAGCTCCTAATGATCCAGGAAGACCAACAACACCAACGTTGTATTCGTTATCCTGATGATGGTAATAATCTCTTTGATCATAAGTAACTTTAGCTTCAAATGATCCTGACTCGAGCTCCTTTACAAGCCTCATTTGTCCAAAGCGATACTTCTGTTCATGGTATGGATCAATGTTGTGGTTAACTTCATCTATACTCTTAATCTGATAAGAGTTTTGATAAAAATCATACGTAGCAGAAGGTGTCAGATTAGCAATTAAATAAAATGCACCAGAAAATGACCCTGCAGGAGCACTTCCTTGACCCATTGTTCCCAGTTTAAAGGGATCACAACCTAATAGAGGGTCCTTGGCACAGTAAATCTGGCCAATGTTAAATCGGTTGTCTTCACCGTTTGATTCTTGATAAGAGAGCTCAAGAAGTGTTGTATCGTCTATGTCCCAATCAAGTGAAAGTCTCACATCCATTTGACTTCTATCGTCAACTTCATTTTTTGTATATACGTTTTCAACCCAGCCACCACGCTCATATGATTGAACTGCAATTCTTGATCTCAAGTTTTCTGAGAGAGGTATATCAACAGCTGCTTGAAGATGAGTTAAATCATAGTCACCCATTCTGACCTTTACATAACCGCCAAATTCATCACCTGGGCGCTTAGGGATATAGTTAACTAGGCCACCAACAGCATTTCTACCGTTAAGAGTACCTTGCGGCCCTTTAAGCACCTCAATTCTGTCGAGATCTAAAAAACCAGCATCAGTAAGGATTGAGTTAGTCACACTGTGTCCATTTATAGTTGAAACTACAGAATCAACAGTTGAAGCCCCCACACCCTGTGGGCCAGATCCTCTTATGAAAATTGATATTCCTGAACCCAAAGCTTTCGAGTGGACAAAACCTGGTACATTTTGTGACAGACTTTGCACATCGAAGATTTGTCTTTCATCAAGATCATCACCTGATAAAGCTTGAATTGAAATAGGCAAGTCTTGAGCGGACTCCTCTTTCTTAGTTGATGTAACAATTACTTCCTCAATAACTCTTTCCTGTGCAAAGACTGGAAGAGCAAAAGAGAAAACAAAGATAAAACTTAATAAAAACCTTTCCATAAGATACCCCCCTAAATGGATCTTTTAGCTATGATATACCCTAATAAAAGAGTTCAGCAAGTTTTTAGAATATTTATTTAGCTCTATTTTTAGTGCTAAAACTTCTGATTTAATTTATGAAAATAAAACAAAAAGCTAATTTAATAACTAGCATTCTTAATAAACAATATCCCGAAACACCTGTGCCTTTGAATCATGATGATATTTACACTCTACTAATTGCAGTTTTATTGTCTGCACAGTGCACTGATAAAAGGGTTAATGAGGTTACGCCTGATTTATTTAATGTTGCAGATAATCCTCTATCCATGTCAAAACTTTCAGAGAAAAAAATTTATAGCATCATTAAGCCGTGTGGCTTAGGCCCTAAAAAATCAAAAGCGATAAAACTGCTTTCTAAAATACTCGTAAAAGATTATGGAGAAAAAGTGCCTGAGAACTTAAATGCGCTTGAAAATCTTCCAGGAGTTGGGCACAAAACAGCGTCGGTTGTTATGAGTCAAGGATTTGGTCATCCCGCCTTTCCAGTTGATACTCACATTCACCGTTTGGCTCAAAGATGGAGGCTTACCAACGGTAAAAACGTCACTCAAACTGAAAAAGATCTTAAGCGTATCTTTCCTGAAGAATCATGGAATAAACTGCATTTACAGATAATCTTTTGGGGAAGGGAGTTTTGCCAAGCTCATGAATGCTTTGCACTGGAGTGTAAGATTTGTAAAGCAATTAATCCAAAAAGAATTAGGCCATTTGCCCACAAAAGACCTTAGATAAATTAGAATAATAACTTAATCAATTAAACCTATTTTTTGGAGTAATGATGAAATCTCATGCTGATTTAATTTTTTCTAATCCCTCAGATATTGCTGATTATGATGTGGATTTGTGGCGAGCAATGCAGGATGAATCAATCCGACAGGAAGATCATATAGAACTTATTGCTTCAGAGAATTATGCAAGCAAACGAGTACTTGAAGCTCAAGGATCTTTGCTTACTAATAAATATGCCGAAGGTTACCCAGATAAAAGATATTATGGGGGCTGTGAGTTTGTTGATATAGCTGAACATTTAGCGATTGAACGTGCTAAAGAGCTTTATCAAGCTGACTATGCAAACGTTCAACCGCATTCAGGNTCATCCGCAAATGCTGCAGCATTTTTAGCAATGCTAGAGCCTAATGATAATATCCTAGGTATGTCGCTTGATCATGGCGGTCACCTTACTCATGGTGCAAAAGTTAATTTTTCTGGTAGAAACTACAACGCTTTTCAATACGGTTTACATCCNGAAACTCACGATATTGATTATGACCAAGTAAGAGATTTGGCAAAAAAACATAACCCAAAACTTATCATTGCTGGCTTTTCAGCATTTTCTGGAATTGTTGATTGGGAAAATTTTGCAGATATTGCTAATGAGGTTGGGGCTTATTTTTTAGTAGACATGGCGCATGTTTCGGGCTTAATTGCAGCTGGAGTTTATCCTTCCCCAGTACCATTTGCTGATGTAGTAACATCAACCACTCATAAAACCCTTAGAGGTCCTAGATCAGGAATAATTTTGGCCAAAAGTAATCCTGATCTTGAAAAAAAGCTTAATTCAGCAGTATTTCCTGGATCCCAAGGCGGTCCACTNATGCATGTTGTTGCTGCAAAGGCAGTGTGTTTTAAAGAAGCNCTAGAGCCAGAATTCAAAATTTACATGCAGCAAGTAGTAAAAAATGCAAAAGTTATGTGCAAAACTATTATGGATAGAGGGATCGATGTTGTGAGAGGAAGTACGGATAATCATATTGTTTTAATGGACTTAAGGTCGCATGAGATTACTGGTAAAGATTCTGAAGCAGCTCTTGGCAAAGCAAATATTACTGTNAATAAAAACACTGTCCCCAATGATCCANAATCNCCATTCGTTACTTCAGGAATTAGATTAGGAACTGCAGCGATCACTACAAGGGGTTTTAAAGAAGANCAAACTGAANAACTTTCTAACTGGATATGTGACGTGGTTCTTGATTTAGATAATCATGAAAACATTANTAAGATTAAAGGAGAAGTTGAAGAGCTCTGCGCAGCCTTTCCAGTTTATAAGTAATGCATTGTCCGTTTTGCCAAGCACAAGATACAAAAGTTATTGATTCAAGACTGGTTGGCGATGGTACTCAAATAAGNCGGCGAAGAGAATGCGAGCTTTGTAAGGCCAGGTTTACAACTTTTGAGACAGCTGACCTTGCGCTCCCNAGAATTATAAAAAGCGANGGGGAAAGGCAGCCTTTTAATGGNACAAAACTCAAAGCAGGGATGCTCAGAGCACTTGAGAAAAGACCCTTATCATCTGAAGAGGTAGATGCANTTTTTGGNAACGTTTTAACTCAGATTCGGCAACTNGGAGAAAGAGAAATTCCATCGAGAATGCTGGGTGAAATTGTAATGAAATCGTTAAAGTCTGTTGATCAGGTCGCTTACGTAAGATTTGCATCTGTCTATAGAGATTTTCAGGATATTGAAGAGTTTGCTCAGGAAATATCAACCCTCTCAAAGGAAAAAAAGCGATCTAAAACCACTAAAAAATGAGTTCGAAAGACTTCATNTCTCAAACAATAACTTTAGCAAAAAAGGGTANAGGAAAAGTTGCACCNAATCCTATGGTTGGGTGTGTTATCACTAANAAAGGCAAGATTATTGGTGAAGGATGGCATAAGAAATACGGACNAGATCATGCTGAGGTAAATGCAATTAAGGATTGCCAAGCAAGATTTGGTAAGGATAAATCAAAAGAACTGCTTAAAAACTCTNGTTTTTTTGTAAACCTTGAGCCCTGCTCAATTAAAAACAANACGCCTGCCTGCACCGATTCAATTATCCGTGTTCAAGCAGCCAAGGTTGTTTGCTCGATGAAAGATCCAAATCCCAGAATAAACGGAAAAGGCATAAATAAATTAAGAGCAGCGGGCATCAAAGTTGAAGTTGGNGCTGCATCAGATGAAGCAAAAGAGCTGAATAAGGTCTTTATTGTGAACCAAAAATTCAAGCGACCTTTTATTACGATTAAATATGCCCAAACATTGGANCAAATGATTGGCTATCAAGCTAAAAGAGGNATTCAAATAAGCAATGCTCGTTCAAAACAAGATGTGCAAAATATACGTAAAGAGCACAGCTCAATCCTGATTGGTGCCAATACATTAAGGTTGGACAATCCTAGATTAACATCNAGACCGGAATCAAAAATTAAAATCCAGCCAGCAAAAATAATCGTCGGGAATAATTTTGGAAGACTNATTCAAAAAAATATTTTTAAAAACTTCTCCCANATTTTTTTTGTTACTTCGNAGAAACTTATTGTGCCTGAAAAATATTCNAACAAAATAACCTGCATTCAAACAAATAAGNNAAATGGATTACAGAAACTTTTTAAAGAACTAATNTTAAGAGGTTATACCAGTATTCTTGTCGAAGGAGGAAAAGGCATAATTTCTTCATTTATCAAAAAAGGATATTTTGATGAGCTCATCGTATATACTGCCTCAAGAATTTTGGGTAGTAAGGGGCTAAAGGCTATGGATGATAAAGCTGACAAGATTATTGATACCCTTACAAAGGTTCATTCGATAGAAAATTTTGGTGAAGATATAAAAGTTACTTATATAAATAAGAAAGCTAATGGAATTTAATTCAACAGAAGCGTTAATTAAAGATATTAAATCTGGAAAGATGGTTATTCTTCTAGATGACGAGGATAGAGAAAATGAAGGCGATCTAGTATGTGCTGCCGACTCTGTAACGCCGGAGATAATCAACTTCATGGTATCTAAAGGAAGAGGCTTAGTTTGCCTGACCCTGTCACCCGAAAAATGTGATCAGCTAAACCTGCCGATGATGACAAATTATAATCGTACCAAACATGGAACTGCTTTCACTGTTTCAATTGAAGCTGCAAGTGGTATCTCAACTGGAATTTCCGCATCAGACAGAGCTCATACTATNAAAGCTGCTGCAGCAAAAAATGCAAAACCATCTGACTTAGTTCAGCCTGGTCACATATTTCCGCTGAGAGCTTCTGAAGGTGGCGTACTAAGTAGAGCAGGACACACGGAAGCTGCTTGTGACTTGGCAAAGTTTGCAAATAAGGGAGCGGCTGGTGTGATTTGTGAAATTATGAACGAAGATGGAACCATGGCTAGACGCGATGATTTGATAGCATTCGCAAAGACTCATAAGCTTAAAATTGGAACTATTGCTGATTTAATTCATTACAGAACACTTAAAGAAAAAACTGTTGAGAAACTTTATTCAAAAACAATAACCATTGACGGAATGAGTTTTAAGTTAAAAGCATGGGAAGACTCAATTTTTCAAAACTTACATTTAACTTTTGAAGTTGGAAATATTAAGAAATCAGATGCACCTTTAGTCAGAGTTCATGTACCAAATGTTCTACATGACATGATCGGGATGGATGGTTTTGGAAAACGCATGAATATTAAGGAAGCATTAAAAAAGATTCATGAATCTAAATGTGGCGTCTTATTGATGATTGGAACTGAGCAAAAGAATCAATCAATCATGATGGACTTAGAGGGCAAAAAAAATGTACCCCAACCAGAAACTAAGACGGTTGGCATTGGTTCTCAAATTTTAAAAGAATTGGGACTTACAAGAATCAAATTACTGGCCACACCAGTAAAGTATCCATCCATATCTGGATTTGATCTTGAGGTTATAGGATTTGAGAAATGAGCGAATCAAGCTTTAATTTTCAAGCAGTAACAGCTGATCCCTCTTGGAAAATTGGGATTATAAAATCCAAATGGAATCATGAGGTAATTAACATGCTTGCATCAGAAGTAGTCAATCACTTGGAGGCTTCTGGCATTAAACTCATCGAGATTTGTGAAGTTCCAGGCTCATGGGAGCTTATTGCTGGTGCCCAAAAATTAATCAGCAAATGTGATCTTATTATCCCTCTCGGTGTAGTAATAAGAGGAGAAACGACTCATTATGAATTGATCTCTGAGACAGTAACTCAGGGATTGATGGATCTTATGATTAAAAATGATAAGCCGGTGATCATGGGGCTGTTAGCTACAGAGAATGAAGAGCAGGCACTAAAAAGAGCAAACCCTGAAAAGCTAAACAAGGGAAAAGAATTTGCCCAGTCAGCCCTAGAAATCCTTGCTCTTCGAAATAATTAATGGCCAAAAACCTCGCAAAGCATAAGGTCTCTGTAAAGACACGCGAGTGTATCATTCAAGCCCTCTATCAAAGCTTAATGGAACCTTCAAGCGTTGAGCTGCTGATGCAACAGTTCACGAAGGAAAATAATCCTAAAAAAATTAGTTTTGATTTATTGAAATCTAGACTTAAGTATTTTTTTACAAATGAAGAACAAATCATTAAATCACTTGATTCAACAAATAAGGGTGATAATTATCAAGTAATTGATAAAGCAATCATGGCCTATGCATTAATTGAAAGAGACCTTAAAGAGCTTCCAAAAGAAGTTATATTTGATGAAAGTATTAGGTTGGCTAGAAAATTCTCTAACGAAAGCGCCTATAAATTTATCAATGCAAAGCTAGAGAAAATTTACGACTTATAGTTCAAGTAGATTGGACTAGACCAGGCTCTATGTTCTACTGGCCCTATACACTCTTCTGTCTTTCTATATCCTTCTTGGCATATTTTTGTTTGAATGCAATTTCCAAATTCATCAAATTCACATCTTAGTGGATCTGCTGATAAGGCCTGCGAAGCTTCCTCTATGGCTCTCACATAATAAATTGCATCTCTTTTACCAAATTTAAATTGTTCATCAGTGAACTCGATTTCACAGCTTGTATCATCACAATCAAAAACCATCCATGATTCAGTGACTAAATCCTGAATAGGTTCACCCGCAAATTGTTGCGGTAAGATTTTAACAATCTCAATCCTATCAATTTTTCTTCTTTCATTGCTCGGGTTATAGCATTCAAGATTACAAATTTTTTCAAGCCTTTCTTGACTGAGAGCCTGATCACTATAATCTGGACAGCCAGGTTTCTGGATCAGAGAACCAGCAGCTTTTACTTTGAACTTAGGTGATTCTGATGCAAATAATTCAGATCCCATATGATGGCGTGTATTGCTTTCAAAAGCATCAAACCATAAAAGTATTCTTGGACCAGAAGTTGCGTATGTTTCTTTGTTCTCCATAGCATCCCAAATATCTTCGCGTGATCTGGAATTAGAGTGAACCGCAATCAGTCCGCCGCTCATAAAATAAGCACTTTGACGCTCTGAATCAGTCACAATATTTAAATCGATAATGCTGGTTATTTCTCTATCCCCTCCAAATCTGAGGTATGTGGGTTCAAGCTCTCCTTTTGGTCTTCTGGTATCAGCTAAGAACTCTGATATAGGATCTGCCCATCCTCTTGCTTCAGTATTTCTATTTCTAAATAACTCTTTATACCCTGTTCCTGGTCGAGCATTATGATTATCGCTTGATCCCATAAATCCAAATTTAAATCGTTTTGGATTTTCTGGATCAGTAAAATCTCTCAAAGCCAAGATATATTGAGCAGATCCGAGAGGGCGATAATTAAATGCAGGCAAGAAACAATCCATGCATTGTCCTGCATTAATAAAATCATCACCCTTTGTCTCATTGACTGCCCCAAATCCTGCTGAACCCATGTTTGCTGCATAAGATTTTGTTTTTTCAGAGAGATCGTTGCAGGTTTTCTCATCTAGGCCTGCATCTTCACACCTTTGTGCCATGATTCTTCCTGCTTGTTGGCAGGTTGGTAAAAATTCTTCGGTTGCCTCAGGACAAAATAGATCTCCAGATTCATTTTCTAGAGCATCACTCCAAGGTCTATACTCCTCACTATTTCCATGCCCTGAGTAAATCTCAAATAAAAATTGAGATTCATCATCTTGATAATCAACAAGTTGTTTCATCCAATCTGAAGTTGCTGGCGTGTAATAACCCCATGTTGTTCCATGGGGAATAACCATATATTGAGTATCCCACTCCTTTAGCTTAGAAAATAAGATATTTGGATCCTCAGCTTCCTCATAACAATCTAATGGAAGGCTCTTTGAGGGGGCGCCTCTTTCACAAATTGGAGTTTTCTGTATTTCTTCAAAAAATTTATCAAAAGCAAAATATCTTTCTCTGTTATCTAGATCTAAGGTTGCGGGAACCAATGACATAGTCCATGGCAACCCTAGCCGCATCACTAATGGTGAAATACCTCCAGATCCAATAGCCCTAGGGGGCACAGCATTTTCTTCAGTATCTAAAAAGATGACATTCTTATGACCAAAGTGATTTTCAGGAACGTCACTAACTTGTGTCCACTCCCAACCGAGAAAGCTAACTAAATCATTGGTACCTTCTGCAATGTTATTACATTGACGAATACTCTCTTTAGTATCTAACCACTTTCTAGGTGTTGACGCCTCAGCATGATCATTAATAGACCAAAAATCTAGTGCGGAACAAAATCTAGCAAAGTCACATGCATCCGATATTGGTGATGCTCCCGGGCCATTAAAATAAGGTAAAGACCACATGAATGCATCAGTAGAATATGTTGTATGGACATGCAAGTCACCAAAGAGAATTTGTTTCTCTGATTCGACTCCCAGATCATCTGCAATTTTAGATATTCTTTGCTCCCTTTTCTGAATAACATATTCTGGAACTTTGTCGCCTAATATTTCCCCAGGACCCTCTAGGGTCCCGTAAAGTTTAAATATTCCTCCNACGAAGAAAATGACGACTGAAAAAACTGCTAAAAGAACTATTGAGGTTAAGACGTTCTTCATAAAAACCCCCNAAGATTTTTTAAATTACTTGTGAACGGTTTGATCTCTATCAGGCCCAACAGAAACTACTGTNACAGGAACTTTTAGATAATCTTCNATNTATGATATATATTTTTGAGCAGGTATTGGTAANTTTTCAAANTTTTTTNTATCTGATATCTCTTCNAGCCAGCCNTGAAAAGTCTTATATANCGGCTTNCCNTCTTCGTAATCAATGCAANNCTTAATNGACTTNAAACTATCCATAACATCTAATTTAGTAATGCATAATTCTGTAACTGAATTTATAAATATAATTTTTTTTAATGCATGCAGATCAAGCCATCCACATCTTCTGGGTCTTCCGGTTGTNGCACCAAACTCATGACCAATTTTAGCCAAGGTTGCACCATCTTCGTCAAATAATTCAGTAGGAAATGGGCCCTCTCCCACTCTTGTTGTATAAGCTTTTGTAATTCCCAGAATTTTATTAATCTGTTTTGGACCAACCCCNAGACCTGATGAAACACCACCGGCAGTTGTGCTTGATGAGGTTACATAGGGATAAGTACCATGATCAATATCAAGCATGGAGCCTTGNGCNCCCTCAAATANTATNTCTTTTTTTTCTTTAATNCTTTTGTGCAAAATTTTATAAGTNTCACAACCAAAATTAGTNTGTAGTTTNCTAAAANTAGTNAGTTCNTNGATNACAAGATCNATATNNATAGGAGTACTTTCNTAAATTTTAGTNAGTAATTGATTGTGGTATTNAACTAGNTNAGNAATCTTAGATNTATGAAGTTCAANATCAGCAAGATCTCCAAANTTTAATGATCTTCTTCCNACCTTATCTTCGTAAGCTGGNCCGATACCTCTTCCAGTCGTGCCAATACCCTCATGCTTATCACGAACTTGATCAATGGCAATGTGGGTCGGCAAAATTAAAGGGCAATCATTACTAATATGTAGTCGGTTTTTAACGGATATGCCACTATCAGACAACATCTCAATTTCTTCATTGAGTGCTGGCAAGGAAATCACAACCCCATTACCAATAATGCAGCTCGAAGATGAGTGCATAATTCCTGAAGGGATTAAATGAAGAACTTTTTGGGAACCATCAACCTTAATTGTATGACCAGCGTTATGTCCGCCTTGAAATCTACAAACTAATGAGCCCTCTTTACAAAGAGCATCAACAATTTTGCCTTTTCCTTCATCACCCCATTGCAATCCAAGAATTAGGGTGGAATTCATTAGTTAGGGCTTTTGAGTACCGTCAGATTTATTAAGATACTTAAAGTAATCAGACTTGGGATCTATTAACAATACATCTGCCTTATTTTGGAAAGTACTGGTATACCCCTTTATGCTTCTTGTGAATTCATAAAACTCAGGGTCTTTTGAAAAAGCATTGGCATAAATGGCTGCGGCTTTGGCGTCGCCTTCACCACGAATCTGTTCAGCTTGCTTATAGGCCTCTGAAAGAATAATAACTTTCTGCTTGTCTGCTTTTGAGCGTATTTCATTAGAAAGCTCTTTACCTTCAGATCTTAACTCTTCAGCAAGCCTATTTCTTTCTGTACGCATTCTCTCGAAAACTGAGCTGCTAAGCTCTGATGGTAGATCAATTCTTTTAACTCTGAAATCAATAATTTCAACCCCAAGATCAGCTACGGATGCACCAAGATTATTTGTCATAGAAGTCATCATCTCGTCTCGCTCACCGGAAACAAGCTCTGTAACGGTTCTCTGACCAAACTGATTTTTGAGTTCAAATTCTGTTCTCTGACCAAGCAGATTATTAAGTGTAAGAAAGCTTCCAGTGGTTGCTTTATAAAAAGTTAATACATCAACAATTTTGTATTTTACAAATGAATCAACCAGAAGGTATTTACTTTCAACCGTAAGTATTCTGTTGGGTTCTTCATCAAGACTTTGCAATCTTGCATCGAATTTTCTAACACTCTGAATAAGCGGAACTTTGAAATGGATTCCAACCTCAACATCAGGTTTGATCACCTCACCAAATTGAGTTACCAATGCTTTTTCCTTTTCATTAACTATATAAATGCTGTTAGCAATAATTGCTATGATCAGGGCAGAAAGAATTAATATAAGATTCGATCTATTCATCATCATCCTCCGCTTTTTTATTTTGCTCCATGATTTTATCAAGTGGAAGATAAAGCAGGTTATTTCCTCCCTCTACATCCACCATAATTTTTGTTGAGTTAGATAAGACGCTTTGGATTGCATCAAGATAAAGCCTATCACGCGTTACTTTTGGCGCTTTTTGATACTCTGCTAGAAGCTTTTCAAATCTAACAACTTCACCTTCTGCATTTGCGATTACTTCTTCTCGATATGCCTCTGCAGCTTGTACCCTAGCAAATCCTTGACCACGAGCCTCTGGGACAATGGATAAAGCATATCTTTCAGCTTCGTTCTGAAGTCTAACTTTGTCCTCTCTGGCAGCCACAACATCATCAAAGGCTTCCTTAACGGCAGTTGGCGGATCTGTCTTTTCTATGTTTACTTGCTGAACTATTAAACCAGTGGCATATAGATCCAAATAGCTTTGCAGTCTCTCTTGCACATTCAGCGCTAAGATTTGCCTACCTGTAGTAAGTGTTTCTTCGAGTGAGTTATCTCCAACAACATGGCGTAAAGAACTTTCTGTAGCTTGGCGGAGACTTGCTTCTGGATCGTTAACGTTTAGTACAAAATCCTTAAGGTTTTTTATTCGATATTGAATTGAAATCGTAACATCAACTAGATTTTCATCTTGAGTCAACATATTTGCGGTTTGAGAAAAACGTCTAGTCAGGGCAACATTCTCAACAAATCGTTCATCAATGCCAGCGATCATAAAATTTAAACCTTCATCAGTTTCTTGATAGTATGTTCCCAATCTTAGTACAACNGCTCTCTCGGGTGCTTCAAGCTGATAAACACACATTGACCCATAAATAATAAGGAGACCGAAGATTCCATATGTAANGATTCTTTTGAAAGAGAAATTATTGCCTGANCCCCCTGATCCATTAGTTGATTTTTTATTTCCTCCAAAAAGTAAAGAAAATTGTTTCATTAGATCATCAAAGTTAGGACCATCATTATTGTTATTATTTCGACCCCATGGATCTTGGTTGTTTTGGTTATCCCAGTTCACATTATTGCCTTTNAAATGAAGATTATATCTAGTATTTAAGGGCGAAAGTTAATAATTAAAGAATTACTTATAACTTTAAGCCCTTTTTAATGAATTCACTTGCAGCGTCTTGCTCATGTAAGTCAAAAAAATTTAAATCCTTCCAACTTCTCATCCATGTAATTTGTCTTTTTGCTAATTGGCGTGTGCCAAAAATTGATTTTTCCAACATCTCTGACTCTTTTAGCGAACCATCTAACACCATAAACGCTTGCTTGTAGTTCACTGCCTTCAAGACAGGATGAGTTTTTTCCAAATTATTATTCATAATCAATTCATCAAGNTCATTAATCAATTTTTTATTTACAAGACTTGGTTGCCTTTTTTCAATTCTTTCGTGTAATTCAGCCCTTTGATTTGGGAATATTCCGATCTGAATAATATTNAATTCATTTCTGATGCCTGATTTAGCAGAGCCTTTATCTTGATTATTTTGGCTGAGCTCTANCTCTATTGCCCTAATTAGTCTTTGCTTATCATTGGGTGAAATTTCTCTAGCTTTTATTGGATTTAATTTAACCAATTGATCAAACAGTTTGTTTGGCCCATTTTTTTTCAGTTCAGCATCTAACTTTTTTCTTAATGCGGAATCAGCATTAGGCAATGAGTGAATGCCCTCAAAAAGACTTTTGAAATACATCATTGTGCCCCCAACAAATAATGGAACTTTTCCATCATCAACAATTTTTTTTGCAAGAATTGAGGCATCATTTATGAACTGAGCTACATTGTAGATTTCGCTTACGGAACAGTGATCTATCAAATAATGTGGATACTTTTTCAGCGTATCTTGATCAGGTTTACCAGATCCAACATTGCAACCCTTATAGACTTGAACTGAGTCAACAGATATTAATTCAAATGTTTTTGGAAATTTGTCTATGATTTCAATTGCCCATCTAGTTTTACCTGACGCAGTAGGTCCAAGTAGAAATATAGCTGTGGGCTTGGATTGATTACCCAAGTTTAAAGAGCCTCTTCGTTAAGTTCTCCAGTTCTAATACGAATAACTTTTTCAAGGGGTGAAATAAAAATCTTTCCATCTCCAATTTTTCCAGAGGAAGCAGCTGTACTTATTGCCTCAACAATAGACTCTGTTTGATCATCTCTTACAGCAACTTCTATCTTAATTTTTGGGAGAAAATCAATTACGTACTCAGCTCCTCGATAAAGTTCGGTATGTCCTTTTTGCCTTCCNTATCCTTTTACTTCGCTAATGGTCATGCCAGTAATGCCNAACTGATCTAGACTTTCTCGAACTTCTTCTAATTTAAAAGGTTTAATAATTGCAGNGATTAATTTCATTTTGACTCCAATAGTTTCATTATATATGAGCCTTGTCTNTGAGTAGAGCCTTTGTTCTTATTAAAAACNTCTNCTGCGTTAGCTATTAATGAAGAAGAATAATTCACATCATTAATTAATTTATTAAATGCATTACCAAGCTCTAATTGATTATGAACTACTACTGCGGAATCACTTGAAATAAATTCTGATGACATTTCTTCAAAGTTAAATGTGTATGGGCCAATAATAATTGGTGTTTTATTGCATGCAGGTTCAGCAAGATTATGACCTCCATGATTGATAAGGCTTCCGCCAACAAAGGCACAGCTTGAGAGCATATAGCAAGTATTTAATAGGCCAATTCTATCTATAATGATAACTTCGGGCTGGGAATCACCATCCACACAAGAAAATATCTCGCCATCAAATCCCATTTCATTGCATAAACTTTTTACAGAATTAGCTCGCTCGGGATGTCTTGGGCATATAACTAGTTTTACATTTCGGTGTGATGGATTATTTTGCTTAAATGTTTTGTAGGCATTCAAAACAATTTCCTCTTCTCCCTTGTGAGTGCTTGCAGCAAGAATAAATTTGTTTGGCAGTTTGTTTTCTGATGATGTTTTTTTTGCAGGTTCAATATCATATTTCACAGAGCCAACAACTTCTATCTTTTTAGAATCAACCCCTAAGTTGCAAAATCGCTCTAAGTGTTTATCCGATTGAACAAAAAGTTTATCCATTTTTTTAAAAATAGGGGTCATTAGTAAGCGAGTTTGTTTGTATAAGCTTGCTGATCTTTTGCTAAGACGGCCATTGAGCAAGATTACTGGAATATTGAGTTTATTGGCTTTGTAAATTAAATAGGGCCATATTTCTGTTTCAAATAAGAGGATCAGTTTTATATCTAAAAAGCGAAAAAAAAGATTAATAAAAATAAAAAAATCCCAAGGTAAAAATATAACTTGATGTTTATGACCATATAATTCTTTAGCTTTTTGTAATCCAGTAGCAGTGGAAACGCTAATAATAATTTCGTTATTTCCTTCTAGGGTTTTAACAAAATTCTTGATACCTAAAACCTCACCAAGACTTACCGCATGAATAAGAATAGGATTATTTCTTTTCTTGAATCCTAGNCCAATCCTATTGCTAATTTTTGATAGATATAACCTTTGTTTAGCTCCCTTAATAAATAAATTTAAAAAAAAGATTGGTATTAAGCAAAAAAAACAAATCTGATAAATAAATAGAAACATCAATGTGAGAATACTTTAAATGTAATAATAACGGTTTTATTAAAAAATATGAGCATCATTATTTTCTTATGGAAATTAATCATTCGAATCCCTCGAAGGTTTCATGGTGCAAAACTATTTTCATTCTTATTAAAAATATTTTTATTTAATCGAATCAAAGTTGCTAAGAAAAATATAAAGCTATGCTTTAAAGAAATGAATAAACAAGAACTTAAGGGTATCTTCAAGAAAAATCTTGAGGCTGCTTCCCTGTCAATCTTCGATATGGGAATTGCATGGTTTTGGAGCGATGCAAGAATTAAAAAAGAACTTCCTAGCAAGATAACTAACTTGGAGCTAATAAATAATAGTTCACAAGGAAATTTAATTATCTTTAAGCATTCTTTGCATTTGGAGCTGGATGCAAGGATTTTAGGGATGCAAGCAGAATTGTATGGTGTAGGTAGAGAGCATAACTCTCCTTATATGCATAAAATTATTGATTCGGGCAGAAAAAGAGCTGTTAAAGATACAGCAACTAAAAAAGAAACTTTAAGATTTATTAAATGGTTAAAGAAGGGAAAAAATGTTCTGTATGCAATTGACCAAGATTATGGAATAAAACATTCAAAAAAAATAAATTTTTTTGGGATACCAACCTACACAATTACAACTGCTGAAAGACTGCAAGAGATAACAAATTGTAACGTTGTTTTTTTAGACTCATGGTTTGAAGATGGGGCGCTTCGAATTAACCTTGAAGAAATATCTAAAAATAATGCCATAGCTTCAACTNAAATGATTAGTCAAANAATTGAATCATCNATTAGGAGAAATCCTGGTGAGTACCTTTGGCATCATAAAAGATTTAAAAGTTCTCTAGGAAAAGAGTTTTATAAAGATGCTAGATAAGATCAATTCATTAAAAGGATTTATGCCGCTGCATGAGGGAGAGGCTTTAACAAAATGGGCGGAAAAATTTTCAAAGGTAGGCCCTATTTTAGAAATAGGAACATTTGGAGGGAAGTCTGCTGCATTCTTAGCTTATGGCTCAAGAAAGAATAATCAGATAGTTTACACAATTGATCATCATAGAGGATCTGAAGAACATCAGCNNGGAGAAGAGTATTTTGATCAAGAAAATTTTGATGAGGCTCTCAACAGGGTAAATACAGTTCCGTTACTCCAAAAAAATCTNGAAGAAGTTAAAGAAATTACAAACATAATTCCAATAATTGGTGATGCAAATACTATTTCACAGTCATGGCAAACANGATTGGGAATGTTATTTATAGATGGTAGTCATAGTTTTGAGTCCGCAAACAATGACTATGAAAACTGGAAACATTTAATTGAAAAGCATGGNGCCTTGGCCTTTCATGATATCTATGAAGATCCTAGCAAAGGAGGNCAAGCACCATATAAAGTCTTCCAAAAGGCCATCGATGATGGTTTTAAGATTTTTGATAGAGTTGATNCAGCGGTTTGTCTTACGNATTAAACTAAATTAGCAGTAAAGACTCGTGATGCTTTTGATGTATTGTAAATGGCATCTTCTGCAAGAATTAATGCAGCAATGGTCCAACTTGGCTGCTCAAAGGGCCAAAATATTTTTTCATTAAATTGCCATCCCATATATGGAATTTGTTCATCATCGCTAATGGTTTTAACTTCTTGTAAGATCTTGATTGCCCTCTCTCTATGTCCAGCTTTTACTAGGGCAATACAAAATTCGCATGTCTCGGCTACCGTAACCCATGGTTCTTCCGCAACACACTTTACCCCTAGTCCATCAACATAGAATCTCTGCATTGTTTTTTCTACATACATATCCTCTTGTTCTGCTGTTAATGCTCCAGATAAAATTGGGTAATACGCATCCATAGAGAAATTACTTCTATCAGCTTTCAAATCAAAATTATTTTTTGGGGCTTGAATACATTTTTTTGCACTTTGATAAATTTCATGCCATTTGTCTTTATTAGTGTCCCCTATTTCATCTGCAAGAAAAATTGAGCATTCAAGGCTTTTAACTATCGAACTATTGCCGGTAAGCAAAAAGTCAATATCGTACTCACCGTCTTCATCAATGTTCCAAATAAATGCGCCCGATTCAGACTGCATATCCAAAAGGAAATCATTTGCCATGAGAAGGCAGTTCCAATTCTCTTTAATAAAGGCTTTATCTTGAAAAAGGATGTAATGGAATGCAAGTGCTGTTGCAAAATAAGCAGCATGATTTGATTGTTTATTGAGCTTTGTGGGATTAGATTTTTTGTATTCTTCATACCAACTGCCATCCATGTTTTGATTAAGTCGAGACCATATAAGTCCTCTCTCAAATTCATCTTTAAATCCTGCAATACCAAGACCAATGCATGCTTCTAGATGATCCCAATGATCGTGAGTTTGGTCATCCTTACAAACTATTGAACCATCAGAATTTTGATATTCCTTAAGCTTGTTGCCTAAGTGGTGAATAAAATCTTCCGAAGAATGGATAGCCATAAATTAATTTTTCTTAAAATAAAAACTAATACTCTTTCCAAGGATGGGGTTAAGTAATTTTTCAATTACATCCATGATAGGAGTATTTTTTAAAATATGTCTTTCAAGTATTTTCTTATAAACCTTTACTAAAAAATTATGTTCTTGTGTTTTCCAAAAGATGCATCTTAGCCACCAATAAGCAGAATGAAATGCATGATATTTTTCAGATTGAATAAAAGAAAAATTATGGTCCTGCATTACCTTTAAGATATTTGATTTTTTAAAAATTCTAACGTGGCCGCCTGGCATATTTTGATATTCCTTTGATAGCATCCAGCATATCTTCTCCGGTAAAAATGATGGGACACTGGCAAGAAAATATCCTCCCGGCTTTAACACTCTATGGATTTCTTGAATTGCTTTGCTGTAATCCTCTAAGTGCTCCAACACTTCAGAGCAAATCACAATGTCTAATTCATTATCTTGAAAAGGGAGATTATAGATTGAGCCTTGTAAAAATTTTACTAAGTTAAAATCCATCTCTCTAAAAAAATCTAAACCTTCATTGCTCTTTTCTAATGATGGAATATCCATATCGACTCCAAAAAGATTTAGGCCTGACTGAGCATCCATTGCTCCAAAAATATGCCTACCCTCTCCGCACCCGACATCCAGTATTTTGTTCCCTCGTGATAAATAAATATTTGAGAAATTAAATGTCAGCATGCGAAGTTAAAGTTGAAGAGATATGATCTATATAACTGTTTGCAATAACTGACCAACTAAAGTTTTGTAATATGTGATCTCGTCCTAAATTAGCTTTTTTCATGTAGATATCATATTTCTGGAAAATGTTATCCAATGAATTAAAAATATCTTCATGACTTTCAGGGGCAATCATCTCAGCGTAAGGTCCAGTAATCTCAGGTATTGAAGCAACATCTGTAGCAATAAGAGGAACAGCACATGCCATAGCCTCTCCAACTGGAAAGCCAAACCCCTCATACAAAGAACTTACAATCGCAATTTGGCTTGAAGCATATTCATCACTAACCTCTTGATTGGTTAAGTTAGTTTTAAACGACACGAACTCATCAATACCTAGCTTAGAAATTAATCTTTCAGTATGTCCTCCAGATCTAGGCTTTCCAATAACTACCAAATTAATTAATGGGTACTTATCTTTCGCAACAGCTATCGCCCTAAGAGTGAAGTCTAGCCCTTTTAAAGGCACGTCTGCACTTGCCGTTGTAATTAACTTGAATGGTTTCTTTGAGATCACAGGATTTGGTTTAAATATCTCCGTATCAATACCATTTGGAATTACATGAATTTTGCTTACATCTATATGAAAGTACTTCTGTATGTCATTCTTGGAGCTTTTGGATGGAGAAATAATATTATGCATTTTGGGAGCAACTTTTGATTGCATCTTTAAAAATGAATACCAGCTTCGTATAAAGGTCTTCTTTACAATACCTTTAGCGTACTTTAATTCATACTCTTTATCCCTCGGGATAGGATGATGGATAACCTGAAAAAGAGGAAATTCTTCTTGAATTTTTATCATTGCATAAGAGAGAGATTGATTGTCGATAACAAAATCGTATTCTTTTCTNGTTGATAAATAATTTTTTGCTCGATTTCCAAATGTTCTCATTTCAGGAAATCCTCCAATCAAAGCTATAAAAAATTCATAATAATCATCAAAATCTTTATTTTTCTTATTNAAAAATAAATTTAATCTGTCACGAAAATTAAATGTACTGAATAGATCTAAGCCAGGCAATTTTATTAGATTGATCCCATCAGCTAACTTTGGATAAGGCGGGCCAGAGATAATATCTACTTCATGGCCTAAATCTTTAAAAGCCCTGCTAAGCTCATAAACATANATACCTTGCCCTCCACTGAAGGGTGCACTTCGATAACTTAAAAAAGCTATTTTAAATTTTCTCACTCTAAGATTTTTTNAATATTAAATCTGATACAGCCAGTCTTTATATTGATTATTTTTTGCAGAAACTATGTCTTCAAATATTGATTGAAGTTTTTGTGTTGTAGAACCAATTTTNCCTGAACCAATAANCCTATCATCNACNNTGGAAATTGGTGTTACCTCGACAGCGGTCCCAGTAAANAAAGCCTCATCGGCATNNAANAAGTCTTCGTANTNAAGATTTAATTCTTTTACTTTCAGATTAAGATCTGATGCTATTTTTATNATGCTTTGCCTGGTTATNCCATTTAGACAGTTTTCAGTAGTTGGAGTAAAAATGTCTCCATTTTTTACAATGAACAAATTCTCACCGCTGCCTTCTGAAATATTACCCTTGATATCCATCAACAATGCTTCATCCGATCCTCTTGCTAAGGCATCGTGAAGAGCCATTATTGAATTTACATAGGTGCCAACTATTTTATTATTTGAATAAAGTGGATTTTCATATTGTTTATACGGAGAGGTAACAATGCTTATCCCATTTTTTTTCTTCTCTGGATCCATGTATGAGGGCCACTCCCAACAAGCAACAGCAACATTAACTGAGAGATCGCTCGCTCGCAGTCCCAATTCCTCAGAACCAAAAAAAACAATCGGTCTAATGTAGGCCTCCTCTAACTTGTTTTGTTTTAGAGTATCTTTTTGAATTTGGTTTAAGTCTTCTATTGAGTAAGGAATATCAATATTTACCTTAGAAGCTGCATCAAAGAGCCTTCTGGTATGATCATCCAATCTAAATATTGCTCCGCCTAAATCATTTTTATAAGCTCTTACCCCCTCAAAGACACCTACACCATAATGCAGAGTATGAGTAAGCGCATGAACCTTAGTTTCATCCCATTTAAGAAACTCTCCGTTCATCCAAATGAATTTTGAATCTGTATTTATAAACATTTAAGCGCTGTATTATGACAAACAAGGTTAAAATATGAAATTCTATTCTAAAAGACTTTTAGATGAACAAAAATATTTTCAGAGAATATGACATCAGAGGTGTTTATCCTATTGACCTCAATGAAGATNTATATTTTGAAATAGGTAATGCGATAGCTTCTAAATGTAANCAATTGANTATTGANAGCATTGTCNTCGGAAGAGANGGTCGCTTATCTGGAAAATCATTAATGAATGCTCTTGAAAATTCATTAATAAATAATGGAATAAATGTTGAAANTATNGGTATTGTGACAAGTCCGTTGCTTTACTATGCCGCGAAAAAACATACCTCCAAAAGNGGAATNATGGTTACCGGAAGCCATAACCCAAAAGAATATAACGGTATTAAAATGATTATTAATGATGAGCCAGTATCAGGTAAAGAGATATTTGAGCTCATAGGCACACCCAATAATGTAACTATCAAAGGTACTTCCTCGGNAAACGAAGATGTAATTGATAATTATATTNAGGAAGTAAAATCAAAAAGCATCCAATCAAAAGANGAAATTAAAGTTGTTATTGATTGTGGNAATGGCGCTGCGGGTGTCATAGCTCCAAAACTTTTTNCAGCACTTGGATTTAATGTAGTTGAAATCTACAGTGAGGTTGATGGCAGTTTTCCAAACCATCACCCTGATCCAGGCAATCCTGAAAACTTAAAAGATCTGTCAGATAAGGTTTTAAGTGAAAAAGCCAATATTGGCTTGGCTTTTGATGGAGATGGAGACAGGCTTGGGGTTGTTGATAATAAAGGCAAAATTATTCCTCAAGATAAATTTTTGATGCTCCTTGCAAAAGATATTCTTAAAAACTCACCACAAGCAAAGATTATTTTTGATGTTAAATGNACNAANAGATTAAAAGATGTGATCTTANGCTATGGAGGTGAACCAATTATGTCTCCTACAGGTCATTTCCATATTAAAAAGATGCTGAGAAAAACTAATGCNCATCTTGCTGGTGAAATGAGTGGTCATATTTTCTTTAACGATGATTGGTATGGCTTTGATGATGCTCANTACTCTGGATTTAGACTTATAAAGATACTGATTGAAAATGAATCTGAACTTNCTGAATTACTTNGTGAATTTCCAGACGGCTTTACNACACCTGAAATAAATCTTGATGTCGATGAAGATAAGAAATTTCAAATCGTAGATGAGTTTAANAAAAGNGCATCATTTGAAAACGCATCAGTAAGTATGTTGGACGGCTTAAGAGTTGAGTATGANGATGGATGGGGTCTTTTGAGAGCTTCTAATACAACACCTAAACTAGTTCTTAGATTTGAGGGCACAAGTCAAAAAAGTTTAGATGGCATAATCCGAAAATTTGATGAGGAATTTCAAAAAGTGCATCCTAATCTTGATAAGATAATTGATCAAATATGAAGAATGAAAGGAAACAAATAATTTTACAGGCCCTAGCGCAACTGTTAGAAAAAAGAAATCCTTCCAAAATAACTACAGCACTTTTAGCAAAAGAATCAAAAATTACTGAGGCTGCACTATATCGTCATTTTCCNAGCAAGCGAACAATCTANCTNGAATTATTTAATTTTTGTGATGTTTCAATTCGAGAGAAAATATCTGAATTAAAAAAAACAAATAAGAATTCAATAGAGCAAATCAAAATTCTTTTCTTCTTCTTAGTAATGTTCGTTGAAAAAAATAAAGGTTTTGCGNGAATTCTTTCAAGAGAAGCATTGGGGCCAGCTGAAAAAAATGTAATTGATGCTGTTAACCAATTCTTCAATAGCCTNGAGTTATCTGTAAAACAAATACTTGCTGATGAAAAAAAACTCNTTGCNCCAGCNGGCCTATGTGCNCAAATAGTAATCACTGGCCTTGAAGGAATAGTNGCAAGATTTATTCGCAATGAATTTAAAGAAAATCCAAGCAGCTACTTAGATAATTACTGGCAAATACTTGAAAGATCCATTCTGAAATAGACTAATCTAACAACAATTCAAAATAGGCATCATCATCAAGGTCATCTGATCTTTCACCTGTTTCTTTATTGACTCTCACAAATGAGATTCCTTGTGGAATGCTTGCCTTATATTCAGNAAGCTGAGGTATCACCTCCTCCATAAAACTGACCCAAATTGGNAATGCGATTGTGGATCCAAACTCGTCCTCTCCAAGCGATGAAAAATCATCATTACCAATCCAGACAGTTGTAACTAAATCTTCATGAAATCCTGAAAACCATGTACTAATTGAATCATTCGTTGTTCCGGTCTTTCCACCAAAATCGTTTCTTGATATTGATTCTGTTCTTCTTCGGTTTGAGCCTCTTTGCATTGCTTCTTTTAAAATGTCTTTAACTACATATGTCGACCTTGCATCAAAATTCTCTACAGAGTCAACTTCATTTATTAATTGAATTGGCTTTATGTTCTCTTCATTATTAATCCAAGGGAAATTAATATTATCTTCCGCCCCATCATCACTGAAAGATTGATGTTCATAGATGATGTTGCCGTTCCTATCCTCCACCTTGGTTATGTAAACAGGCTCTTGAACCTTGCCTTCATTAACTAAAATTGAAAAAGCTCTTGTCATTTCAATTGGTGAAAAGCTAGATGAACCTAATGCCAAAGATAGATCACTTGGCAATCTTCTTTTCTCAAAACCAAATGCCTGCAGGTCATTTCTTACATTTTCAACACCTATATTTCTGAGAAGTTTGATAGAGACAATATTAATAGACTGAACAAGCGCCTCTCTTAAACTTGTTAAGCCGTAGAATTTTTTTGTGTAATTTTCTGGTCTCCAATAATCCTCTAGGTTTTCGTCTTCAAATATGATTGGAGCATCATTGATCAGAGATGATGCATCATAACCCCTAGAAATAGCACTCGCATAGATAAAGGGTTTGAAGCTTGATCCAGTTTGCGGAAAAGATTGCCTAACTCGATCAAACTTTGTTTTCAAAAAGTTTGTNCCGCCNATNTAGGTTTTAATNTGGCCATTTTTAGGATTCATGGAAACAAATGCCGCTTCAGCTGGNGGAATTTGAATAATTCGCTGATTGGATTCGCTANTAGATAATGNAACNANATCACCTTTTCTTACAAGATCAAAAAAATTATCTGGCTTTGGACCTTTTTTATTATTTGATCGCTTTCTAGCCCAACCGTATTGATCATCCCAAATTAAAATTTCTTTATCATAATTCTCTGTTAAAACAGTTACTTGATCTTTTTGAACNTCAGCAANCAATGCTCNTAAATATCGATCAGGAATTTTATGGCTCTCAAAAATCTCACCCAGCTTNTTAAAAATTGATTCAGAATCATCANCTTCNTCAACAGCATCAAAAATTATTGATGGTCCATTAAGAANTATCTGATCAAANAATTGATCTCCTAGTTCTTCAGCAAAATTATTTTTTTCANTCCACCCATAACGCTCTGAATAAACCTCAATATTTTNAAATATGGCNTCTTCTGCATGATTTTGCATTTCTGTGTCTAATGTTGTGTATATATTCCATCCNAGGTTGTATGCATCAAGNCCATACCTNTCAATCATNGTCTGCCTGANNAGCTCTGCAAAATATTCTGCATTTGATTCAAAGCTATCAGTTTCATTGAAAAGATTGATTGGCTTTCGAGCATTAAATAAATATTGTCCTTTTCCTATGTACCCAAGCTTATGCATTCTCTGAAGAATCCAATTGCGTCGTATCTTTGATCTCTCAGGATTTCGAATAGGATTAATGCGGGATGGGAGTTGTGCTGAGGCAGCAATCAATGCAGCTTCATCAAGGCTGAGCTCTTCAACTGACTTTCCAAAATATACTTCAGCAGCAGACTCAACACCATATGCTCTATTTCCTAAAAAAATTCTATTTACGTAAAGAGAAAATATTTCTTCCTTAGTAGCCTTGCTTTCAAGCTCGAAAGCTAAATAGATTTCTTTAAGTTTTCGAATTGCATTTTGATCCCTGCTTAACAAATAACCTCTAACAACTTGCATTGTAATGGTGCCTCCACCGCTCACAATTTCGCGATATCGAACAATCTGTAATAAAGCCCTTGTGAATGAAAGCAACCTAAATCCTGTATGCGAAAAGAACTGATCATCCTCCGCAGCCAAAAAAGCATATTTAACATTTTCAGGTATCTCATCAAATGAAAGAGTCCTTCTTTTTTGCTCACCAAACTCACCTATTAATTTTTCATCAGCAGAAAATATTTTCATGGGAACCTGTAGTACATTCTCATCAACCAAATCAATGGAGGGCAATGAAGGCTTAAAGTAAAAATATCCTGCAAGAATTACGGTAATTGATAATAGAGTAGCCGCGATTAGAAGGTTAAGAATTAAATGGGAAAACCTGTAAATAAAATGAAGCATTACTGACCTAGTCTATTGGCTAATATAAGAAAAAAATAACTTAAATGATAGAATGCATTCGAAAATTTATGTATATATGATGATTTATCTTATAGGCCCAATGGGATCTGGCAAAACAACAATAGGTAAAATCCTTTCAAGCCGACTTAAATACCAATTTTTTGATACCGATGAGGAAATAAAGAAAAAAATAGGCATGTCGATATCATCAATTTTTGATAAACAAGGTGAAAGTGGGTTTAGGATTATTGAATCACAAATACTTGAGGAATTATCGATAAAACCAAAATCTATAATTTCAACAGGAGGCGGAATCGTTCTTATGAAAGAAAATCGAGTCATTATGAAAAATGGAACTTGCATATATCTTAAAATCGATTTTGATGAGCAACTAAAAAGACTGGCTAATTCAGATGATCGGCCCTTAGTTAGCAAAAACTCAGATGGATCAATCGAAAAGACAAATGAGGCAAGAGAGCCCTTCTTTCTTGATTTAGCAGATATTGTTATTGATACTTCTAATCTTAATGAGAACGAAGTAACCCAACAAATACTAAGCTCACTAAAAAGTAAGAATGAAAATTAATTTATCTATAAAGAGTAGGTTCAAATCCTACTCAGTGATTATCCAAGATAAAGGTGTAAATAAATCAAACCTTAAGCCTTACGTTGCTAATAGAAACAATATCTTAATTATTTCCGATTCTGGCATTCCAAAAAAATACATTAATGATCTTAAAAAGACTATCAGGTTGTGTGGTGCAAGTGCCAAAGTTTTAACTATCTCTAATGGGGAGCAATCAAAATCATTTAAGAACTATCAGTACATATTAGAGCATTTAGCAGAGAAAAATTTTGCGCGTGATGATCTCATCATTGCTCTTGGAGGTGGTGTTGTTGGGGACATAAGTGGTTTTGTGGCAAGCACATATCTCAGAGGCATAGATTTNATTCAAATTCCAACAACGCTTTTGGCTCAAGTTGATTCATCCGTGGGTGGAAAAACAGCTATCAATTCAAAAAATGGAAAAAACCTTTTTGGCGCTTTTTATAACCCTTCTTTAGTAATCATTGATCCCTCTCATCTAAATTCATTAGCAGAACGAGAATATAAAGCTGGACTAGCTGAAGTTATAAAATATGGGCTCATTGATAACAGGAAGTTATTTAATTATCTGAAAAAAAACTATGAGTCTATTTTAGATAAAGACACTAAGGCTCTAAGCTTTATTATTTCAGAATCGATAAAATCTAAAGCAAAAATAGTTCAACAAGATGAAAGAGAGAAAGGCTTGAGAGCAATTTTAAATTTTGGTCATACTTTTGGGCATGCACTCGAAGCAAAGTACAAATACAAAAAATATTTACATGGTGAAGCAGTTGCTATTGGTATGAGATGTGCTTCCAAAATCTCCTTGGAACTGAAATTAATTACAACGAAAGAATTTGAAGCAGTTCTAGAATTATTCGATAAGCTTAAAATCAAAAGTAATTTACCAAATTTAAAATTGAATGATTTAATGCCCTACTTAAAAAGAGACAAAAAAATACTCAAAGGCAAGATAAGGTTTGTGCTGCTGGATGGCATCTCTAANGCGAAAATCGAAGATAAGGTAAGTTCGAAAGTTTTAAGAAATATTTTTAATTAAGCGGCTGAAGCTGTAGTGGCTTTTAGCAAATCTTTTACACTAATCGCCTTTGGTGAAATTAGCCAAAATCTAGATTCAAATTTATCAAAGTCCTCTAAGATCTCTTTTGATCTATAGCTATTTGTGTATTTGATATGTTTTTTGATTTGAGTTTTAAGAAATTGCCTATGAGGTTCCATTTCTTCTTCAACAATCCTCTCAAGGTTAATTAGTGATCGGTTGCACTTGTCAAAGAAAGTTTGTTGCATATCCAAAACATAAGCAAAGCCGCCTGTCATTCCTGCTCCGAAATTATTTCCAACATCTCCAAGAACTACAATATTCCCACCAGTCATGTATTCACAGCAATGATCACCAGCACCTTCTATGACTGCACTTGCACCTGAATTTCTTACAGCAAATCTTTCTCCCGCCTTACCCGCAACATATAACTCACCGCCTGTTGCTCCGTATAATGCAGTATTACCAATTAATATTGATGGGTCTTTCTTTTGAGCATAATCTGCAGAGTTATGAATTATAATTCTGCCGCCATTCATACCCTTACCCACGTAATCATTTGCGTCGCCTTCAAGAGAAATATTCAATCCATTAGCATTCCATGCGCCAAGGCTTTGGCCTGCATTTCCTTNAAGGTTGATGGTCTGGGTTTTTGAGCATCCCTTTTCACCATATTTCATGGCAATAAATCCTGANATTTTTGCACCAAAAGATCTATCTCTGTTCGAGATTTGATAACTGACTTCATTTTTTTGCTGGGATGTTATTGTTTTTTTAAGATCATTTAAGGCTTTCTGACTNAGATTAGCTTTATCCCAAGGATCATTTAGATCAGCAATGCAGGTATGTGGTTCATCTAAATTTTTATCCTCGTAAAGAAGTGGATCTAATGAAAGACCAAAGTCTTTTGCCTCAGAAATTTCTTTTAACAATGATGTCTTGCCAACAATGCTCTCAAGTGAATCGTGTCCAATTTCTGCCAAAATATCTCTAACGTCTTGCGCAATAAATCTNAAATAATTTTTTACTCTCTCTTTTTCACCAACAAAATGATTGCTGATAATNTCCTTTCTTTGAGTGGCAACTCCGGTGGCGCAATTATTTAAATGGCATATTCTTAAATACTTGCAGCCCATTGANATCATTGGGCCTGTACCAAAACCAAAAGACTCAGCACCTAAGATTGCAGCCTTAACGACATCTAATCCGGTTTTTAATCCNCCATCTGCTTGAATCCTNACTTGGCCTCTAAGCCCTGCATTTCTNAGTGCTTGATGGGTTTCAGCTANACCAAGNTCCCATGGAGATCCTGCATGTCTAATCGAAGACAAAGGGCTTGCTCCNGTNCCNCCATCNTGNCCAGAAATTGTGATGAGATCNGCATAGGCTTTTGCAACACCAACCGCTATCGTGCCCACNCCTGGTTCAGAAACNAGTTTTACAGATACCAGTGCTTTTGGATTCACTTGTTTTAAATCAAAAATTAACTGAGCTANATCCTCGATNGAGTAAATATCATGNTGAGGAGGTGGCGAGATTAATGTAATNCCTGGAGTGGAGTATCTTAGTTTCGCAATAAGACTATTAACCTTACCACCAGGCAGTTGACCTCCTTCACCTGGCTTNGCACCTTGTGCAATTTTAATCTGCAAAACCTCAGCATTTACNAAATATGCCGGTGTAACACCAAACCTACCTGATGCAACTTGCTTAATTTTTGACATCTTATTGGTTCCATAGCGTTCAAGAGCTTCGCCGCCCTCTCCAGAATTTGAGCGGGCACCCAATTCGTTCATTGCTTCAGCCAATGTCTCATGTGCCTCAGGTGAAAGTGCGCCCAGGCTCATGCCAGCTGAATCAAATCTTTTTAAAATATTAGTTTCATCCTCAACCTTTGAAAGGGGGATGGGTTTGTTGCTTGATTTAACCTCAAGAAAATCCCTAAGCATTGATTTTGGTCGATTATTTACAAGGTCTGAATAAATATCGAATTCTTCTTTTGAGGATAACTTAACTGCTTTTTGGAGTGCTTCTACAANTGAGGGGTTATAGGTGTGATACTCTCCACCNTGAACAAATTTTAAGAGACCACCTGGATTAATATCGGTTAAATTTGAGTTTGCATACGAAAATAAATCTGTCTCTTGTTGTTTTATTGACCCAAAGTTTTTGCCGCCAATCCTGCTAACTGTTCCAGTGAAACATTTATCTACAACCTCATCATCCAGGCCAACTATTTCATGAAGCTGCGAACCCCGATAACTTGAAATGGTTGAGATACCAATTTTTGAGATGATTTTAAGCAGTCCTTTATTTATTCCCTTTCTGTACTTAGCACAATTTTCTGTTGGGCTCCCTTTTAGCTCTCCCTTATTGGTTAGATCTAATATAGATTGAAATGCCAACCATGGATAAACAGCTGTCGCCCCATAACTTATCAAACAAGCTATAGAGTGAGTATCTCTAGCAGAGGCTGTGCTAACAATAATATTNGCATCAGTTCTAAGCCCTTCATTAATTAGCTGNTGATGAATATAACCGGTTGCAAGCAAAGCATTGATGCTAAGCATATTATCTCNGGGCATTTCTTCAATTAGATGGATAAGGACATTTCCTTTTTTAACAGCACTTTTAACCTTATCGCCTAGNTTAATAAGTGCGCCTTCAAGTGCCTCACTCTTTGAAAAAACTAGTTTGAATTCTTGAGATTTAAATCGCTTNCTTTTTAAGAGAGTATTTAATTTTTTATGAGACAGAACAGGTGAACTTGTAACTATTCTATTTGCATGCTCTGGGGTTTCCTCAAAAATATTAAGCTCTGGACCAAAACAAGTTTCCAAGGACATTACTGCTGATTCCCTAAGAGAATCAATAGGCGGGTTTGTTACCTGCGCGAATTGTTGCCTAAAAAAATCATAAATCTGTCTNGGCATAGAGCTTACAACAGCTAACGCAGTATCATCACCCATCGAACCTGTTCCCTCACTNGAATCCATGGCTAAGGGTTTGATAACACTTTGTCTTTCTTCGGTNTAAAGCATGAAATACTTTGATGCCTTGTTNAGATCGCTAGAAGAAATCAGCTTTATTCCACTTCCAGCATAGTTNTAAAGCGAAGACTCAAGNTACTTTGCTTTAGATCGNAACCANGCTCTGTAAGGNTTGCCTTCTTTGAGCTTGCTATCAATTATTGATTGATCAATTAATTCACCCGTCTCAGTATCAATGGCAAATATTCCCCCTGCCCCAATTCTTCCCTTGGTNATGAAGTTTGATTCATCTTGGGGGAATACACCTATCTCTGAAGCAATTGTGACATATCCTTCATNATCAATTTGATACCTAGCGGGCCTCAAGCCATTTCTATCAAGTAAACATATTGCCCATCTACCGTCACTCATAACAATGCCAGCAGGACCATCCCATGCCTCCATATGCATGGAATTATATTCATGAAAAGATTTAATTTCGGGATCCATCATATGGATATTTTGCCAAGCAGGCGGTAGCACCATTCTCAATGCACGAAAAGTATTGATGCCACCTTTAACTAATATTTCGATCATATTATCGAGAGCNGAAGAATCTGATCCTTTTTCATTAACAAGATTCTTGAATGTTGTTATCTCTGGAATTAATGCCGTTGAGAACTTCGATTTTCTTGCTTTAGCCCAATTTCTATTTCCTCTAATCGCATTAATTTCTCCATTGTGAGCCAATAATCTGAATGGTTGAGCCANATGCCATCTAGGCAATGTATTTGTTGAAAATCGTTGATGGAATAAGCAAATCTTTGCTTCAAATTTTTTATCCTTCAAATCTAAATAAAATTGATCGATTGCACTTGGAAGCATTAAACCTTTATAAACAATCGTCTGAGTTGACATGCTNCAAACATAAAACTCTTCATCATTATCNAACTTCTCTTCGATAAACTTTCTCGCTTGAAGTAGGCATGCCTCGAACCTTTCTTTNTTAAGGTTTGTATTTTTTGAAGTTATAAAAACCTGTGAAATATTAGGTAAGTTTTGTCTTGCAATTTTCCCTAGGACTTCATTATTAACTGGAACGCTTCTTGTGACNGCAATATCTAAGTCTTGGGAATTAAGAAATTTACGTATCGAACTATAATAAAAATCTAAATCATTCCTGTGGAATAATTGAGCAACAGCAAAAAAATCTGGAAGCTCAACGTCAAGCTCTCCAGCAACCTTAAACTTAAAAAAAGAATGGTTTAGATCAAATAATAATCCGCAGCCATCTCCAGTTTTTCCATCGGCACCAATTGCTCCACGATGGGTCATGCTGGTAAGTCCTAAAATAGATTTTTTTACNAGCTTTCTTGATCTTTTACCATTTCTTTGAGCAATTAAGCCAAAGCCACAGTTGTCCTTTTCAAGACTTGGATCAAATAAAGTTTTAGCATTTATGGTCATTGGGAGGTAGATACTAACACAAAAATGTCATACTATGTCATACCTTTATGAATAAGAAGCACAAGCAATATAAGGTTGAAAAAGGATTAATGCTTTTCACCCANCCAAAGTCACCCTATTACTATGGGAAAATAAGACTNAACNGAAAATACTTTACNAAATCATTTGCNCCAATCACNACCCTTGAGGANGCAAAAANAAGGTTATATGAATGGAAAGANGAGCTAACNTCNAANCAAGCAGAAGCAATTCCTGCAATGNCTTTAGGCCAAANCTTNNGNGATTCATTCGCNAGTAAGGANCATGTCACTTTNGAAAATGATTTTCAGTTTTTAGANGTAAATAGATTTGATCCAAAAAAGAANACAATCGAAGANAGGCGCATTAACTTTATTGAAATTTATGAGAANTATAATTCANCAGAGGCTGCGGGTCAGGCTCATCGGTGNTTAGATTGTGGNAATCCTTATTGTGAGTGGAAGTGTCCTGTGCATAATTACATTCCTAATTGGCTCAAACTGGTTAATGAAGGCAATATTCTAGAAGCTGTCGAATTATGCCATCAAACAAACAGTCTCCCTGAGGTTTGTGGTCGAGTATGTCCTCAAGACAGATTATGTGAAGGAGCATGTACTCTTAATGANGGCTATGGNGCTGTTAGCATTGGAAATATTGAAAAATATATAACTGATAANGCATTTGAATTAGGCTGGAAACCTAATTTAGAAAATAGAAGATGGACCAAAAATAATGTTGCTATTGTTGGTTCAGGCCCTGCAGGTCTNGCTTGTGCTGATGTCTTAATCAGGGCTGGGGTTAAATGCGATGTTTTTGAAAAACAATCTGAAATCGGAGGTTTATTAACCTTTGGGATCCCTGAATTCAAGCTTGAAAAAAAGATTGTCAAGAAAAGAAGAAAGATGTTTGAAGAAATGGGTGTTACATTTAACTTAAACTGTGAAATTGGCAAAGACATCTCTTTTCAAGAAATTGAATCTAAATATGATGCTGTTTTCTTGGGAACTGGAACCTATACCTCTCTAGAAGGAGGTTTTGAGGGTGAGAGCCTGCCAGGAGTATTTAAAGCAATTGACTACCTCATTGGCAATACAAATCACCTGCTCAAACTTNCACAAAAAAAAGAAGACTACATCAACTTAAAGGNTAAAAATGTTGTTGTACTTGGTGGTGGTGATACTGCAATGGATTGCAACAGAACCGCTATCAGGCAATCTGCTAAGTCTGTTTCATGCCTGTATAGGAGNGATGAAAAAAATATGCCGGGCTCTAGGAAAGAAGTCATGAATGCAAAGGAAGAAGGAGTTAACTTCGAGTTTAATGTTCAGCCGATTGAAATTATTGGTGATGGCAAAGTCGAGGGGGTTAAAACCATTAATACACAGCTTGGGGATNCCGATATTAATGGCAGAAGAATGCCAATTCCAATTAAAGGAAGTGAAAAAATTTATCCTGCGGATGCAGTAATCGTTGCTTTTGGATTTAGAGCAAGTCCCNATAACTGGTTTGTAGACCATGACATACATACTGATAAGAATGGCTTAGTGATCGCANAAGAACATCAGGAATTTAAATTCCAAACTTCCAACCCAAACATCTTTGCAGGAGGNGATATGGTGCGAGGTTCAGATCTTGTGGTTACTGCAATTTGGGAAGGTAGAGAAGCCGCTAAAAGCATTATTGAATATGTCAGTTAATGAATCTTCTTTTTTAAGTGCGCTTAATTTAGAACCAACTAGTAAGCCTCCTATTTGGCTAATGCGGCAAGCCGGTAGATATCTGCCGGAATATCAGGTAATCAGAAAAAACTATAAAAATTTTCTTAATATGTGCAAGGAGCCAATAACTTGCGCAGAATTGGCACTTCAGCCAATAGAGCGATATGAGCTCGATGCTTCAATTTTATTTTCAGATATCCTGACGGTACCAGATGCATTTAACCTAGGCTTATATTTTGCTGAAGGAGAGGGTCCTCGTTTCCAAAATCCGATATCCTCAAAAAAACATGTTGATGATTTAAATGAATTTGATGTTAATGATTTGAGTTATGTTTTTAAGACGGTTGAAGAAACTAAAAAAATCCTTCCCCATAATTTGCCCCTAATTGGATTTTGTGGAAGTCCATGGACCTTAGTGGCTTATTCCATAGAGGGCAGTGGCTCAAAAACTTTTCAGAAGACCAAAAAATTCATGATAGAAAATGAAGCCTCTATTCATAAATTACTAGAGGTTTATACAAATGCTTGTTTCGAATACCTAAAACAACAAGTTATGTCTGGTGTAAATGCGCTCCAGATATTTGATTCATGGGCTGACCTTCTGGATGCAAGTCAATTACGAAAATTTTCCTTTGGTTACACTCAAAAATTAATTGATTTGTTAAAGCATGATGAAATAACAAAAGACATACCTTTAATTGTCTTTGAGAAAAATCCAATCTTACCTTTTTCAGATAATCCATTTAAAAACATTCAATGTTTAAGCTTGCATTTCACAGAAAATCTTAAAAATTCTAAGGATAAACTCCTAAATAAGTATGCCATTCAAGGCAACCTTGATCCTAGAATACTTTTACTTGGTGAGAATGAGATCATTACCGAAGTAAGAAAAATATGCAGCACAATGAAAGATTATCCTGGCTATATTTTTAATCTAGGGCATGGGATAACCCCTGACATCGATCCAGAAAATATAAAACTTATGATTAAAGCAATTAGAGACTAATTAAGACTAGTCCCATACTCGCATTAATCCCTCTTGAGAAGTAGAAGCGACAAGCCTCCCAGACTTGGTATAAATTGAGCCTCTAGAAAACCCCCTCGCACCACCAGATACGGGGCTATCAATATGATACAGATGCCAGTTATTGAAATTTATATTGTTATGAAACCACATAGCATGATCTAGGCTTGCACCTTGGAAATTTTTTGACATAAAGTTGAGTCCATGAGGGTTTACTGCTGTTCCCAATAAACCCATATCAGAAACATAAAGCATCAAAGCTTGATGTATTTTCTGATCTTTAGGTAAGTTGCCATTAGGCTTGATCCATGTTTTTTTATAAGGCGGAGATTTTTGTGGATTAAGCAGGTCTACTGGATCCACTTGACGCATATCAATCTCCCTTTCCCTCAGCCAAATTGGTAAATATTTTTTTTCAATTTTGCTTTTTAATTTATTTCGCATTTCCCATTCACTCTCCAATCCCTCTGGACCAGGAACTTTTGGCATGCTCAATTGATGCATTAACCCTTTCTCCTTAACTTTGAATGATATCGAGCAATTAAAGATGGCTTCACCGTTTTGAATTGCTCTCACCCGCCTCGTGGTAAAACTCCTACCATCCCTTATTCTGTCTACATCAAAAATAATTTTTTGGTTCATATCACCTGGCCTTAAAAAATAAGAATGAAAAGAGTGTGCAAATCTTTTCTTATCTACCGTTGAATATGCTGCCATGAGTGACTGTGCCATAACTTGACCCCCAAAAATCCTTCCGAACCCAACACTTGAACCACTCCATGCATAAATATCTCTATCAATTTTTTCCAATTCAAAGAGCTTAAGGGTGTTTGTTAAGGCTTTATTCATGCCTACAATTATCCCATAAAAACTAGAACTAATCGGATTCTAAATGTAGGATATCCACCCCAATACAAAAAATAATGGATAAAAAATTAATAGAATTGCCTGAAAGGCCAGAAGAAAAGATTAATACAAAAAAAGTTTTTGGTTTTGATGCTGGATTTGATGTTTTTGGTTTCAAAGAAAAAACTGAATGGGTGCCAATGATAGATGAGACTTATGTGTTTGATGAGTCAAATACCCGCTCGATCCTTGCTGGCTTTATGTTTAACCGCAGAGTTATGATTCAAGGCTATCACGGAACTGGGAAATCAACCCACCTCGAACAAGTTGCAGCGCGACTTAATTGGCCATGCGTGAGGATAAATCTTGATAGTCATATAAGCAGAATAGATTTATTGGGTAAGGATGCGATTGTGCTTGAGGACGGAAAACAAATTACTGAATTCAAAGAAGGCATCCTGCCATGGTCACTCAGAAATCCTGTTGCAATGGTTTTCGATGAATATGATGCGGGTAGACCAGATGTGATGTTTGTTATCCAACGAATTCTAGAAGTAGATGGAAAGCTTACCCTCCTCGATCAAAACACTGTTATTACACCTCATAAATCCTTTAGATTATTTGCTACAACAAATACGGTTGGTCTTGGTGACACATCCGGCCTTTATCATGGAACGCAGCAAATTAATCAGGGGCAGATGGATAGGTGGCATGTCCTTTCAACTTTAAATTATCTTCCAAGAAAACAAGAAGAGGCAATTATTCAAAAAAAGATTCCTGAGTTGAAAGGAAAAGAGAACCAAGAAATTATAAAAAATATGGTCTTGCTTGCAGAGCTCACAAGACAAGGCTTTATTAATGGTGACATATCAACATTAATGTCTCCGAGGACAGTTTTAAGCTGGGCACAAAACTATCTTATTTTTAATGACTTGTTAGATTCTTTTTCTTTAACATTTTTGAATAAGTGCGATGATCTTGAGAAGCCGATAGTTATGGAATACTTTCAAAGATGCTTTGAAGAAAAAAATGATTCTTAATGCCTGAACAATTGTCAAATGATGCCTTAAAGCTTGCAGCTGACTCAACGGCCAGGGCAATTACCAAAAAGAAAGATTTAAGCATTACTAAAAGAAACTGGAATAATTTCCCTTCTAATGAGGTTCATATTCCACTGCCTCCTAGAGCAAAAAGAAAACTTGATCAATGGAGGGGAAGCCTAGATACACAGTTATTCTGGAAAAAATTCCACAAAAATTTAAAAGAAGAGCTATCCGGTTCAGAAGTTGAGCTTTTTTATGAGCTTGAAAGATTTCGTGTTGAATACCTTGGAACCTCNCTCTATAAAGGCTCAGAAAATAATATAGCTGAATTTATTGAGCAAAGATCTNCAGAGCTTGTTTCAAGCAAAAAAGAAAAAGATTTTTTTCCTATCTCGCTTAATTTATTCATGCGCGAGATTGCAAATAAAGATTTAGGCGATGCAGCAAAGAAAATTCTTCAAGAAGATAAAAACTATCTAGCGTCGTTTGAAAATAGTTTTATTGAATTGATCAATTCAATAAATGATCAAGAGAGATATCAACAGCTGTGTACTGATTTAATTAAGGAGTTTCTTAAAAGTGACGATGATCTTAATAATGAAAAGTATGATGAGTCCGAACAGGATCAAGATCAGCAAGAAACACAAGAAAATGCAGAGCAAAATGAAATTAGTGAAGATTCTTCGGTTGAGACAGACCTTGATGGAGAAATGTCTGAAGAATTCTTTGAAACTGAATCGATGGAACAGGTTGCAGNTGATGATACATCGATACAAGAAGAGATTGATTTAGAGAGAAATAGCAGAGCTGATAATGAATCCCTAGGACAACAAGAATATTCTATTTTTTCAACGCATTTTGATGAAATCATTAATGCAGAGGATCTAGCAACTCGTGANGAAGTCCAACGGCTAAGACAACAGCTAGATAGGTTGATGGAACCTCATATTCAAACCATCGGTAAGCTAGCCAATCGACTACAAAGAATTCTACAAGCCCAGCAAAATCGAAGTTGGAATTTTAATCTTGAAGANGGATTGCTCGATACAGCAAGACTTACAAGAATTGTTACTAGGCCTGGTTCNGCNCTTAGTTTCAAGCAGGAATCAGAAATAAATTTTAAAGATACAGTTGTCTCTATATTAATTGATAGTTCAGGCTCAATGAGAGGTAGGTCAATGACGCTTGCTGCNATATGTGCTGACATCATTGGAAGTACGCTTGATAGATGCANCATCAATACAGAAATATTAGGCTTTACCACCAAACATTGGAAAGGCGGTGAGGCAAGAAAGCTTTGGATGAACCAAGGAAGTGTTCCTCTGCCAGGTCGCCTAAATGACCTTAGACACATTATTTTTAAATCTGCTGATAATAGCTTTAGAAGGGCTAGGAAAAATTTTGGCGTAATGCTAAGGGATGGATTACTTAAAGAAAATATTGATGGAGAGGCTCTGTTATGGGCTGCCAGTAGGCTCCGAGTCAGACCTGAACAAAGAAAGATTCTAATTGTAATTTCTGATGGTGCTCCAGTAGATGACAGCACTCTATCCACCAACGAAAATAATCTTTTAGAGAATCATCTTCATGATTCAATTTCAACAATCTCAAAACTTGAAGATACTGAGTTAATTGCAATAGGAATTGGGCACGATGTTACAAAATATTATCAAAGATCGGTCACCATCCATCGTGCGGAAGAATTGGCTGAAGTTCTTCTTGATCAGTTAACCGAACTTTTATCAAACACNAAAAAGTATTATAATTAATGTTTACACTGTTAACATTAAAACTATGAAGATAAAACAACAAGACGGCCCACCAANCNATTTACTCTATTTTGATAATGAAATGAACCTCACAAANGATCATGTTGANGACATTGTAGAGATATTTAATACACCTCTTACTGGTGCTTACAACTGGGACTACACAGTCGCGGATAATAGAATTAAGAAGCTCTATGAATTAGGCAAACAGCTAAATTGGAATGGATCCATCGATTTAAATTGGGATTACACTCATCCTGCCGATCAGAAACTTGTAGAAGTAGATGAGCAGCTTCCCCATGAAACTCTCGAAGCGTATGAAGCACTAACTGATGAAGAAAAAATTGAGTTTGATAGGCACGATGCTGCTGAACTACTTTCTCAGTTTCTTCANGGTGAGCAAGGTGCTTTGTTGGTAGCATCTCAGCTTACAAGTTGCGCTCCAACCTACAATGCAAAATTATATGCTGCCTCCCAAACTTTTGATGAGGCAAGACATGTTGAGGTCTTCAACAGATATCTTCAAGATAAAATTGGTATCCACTATCCAATTAATAAAAATTTAAAAATGTTGCTGGATAAGATTCTTACTGATGAAAGATGGGATCTTAAATTCATCGGTATGCAGATTATTATTGAAGGTCTTGCACTTGCGGCATTTCAAATGCTAAAGGGCCTAACCAAAGATCCGCTTTTAGAACAGTTGCTGCATTATGTAATAAGAGATGAAGCTCGCCATGTTACTTTTGGAATTAACTATCTTGAAGACTTTGTGAAAACATTGTCCCCAGAAGAAGTAGAAGAAAGAGCAGAATTTGCATATGAAGCCTGTGTTATTTCAAGAGAAAGGCTAATCAATACTGTTGCAATGCAGAAATACCTAAAAATGTCAGCTGAAGAAGCTAGAGAATTTACGCTCAGTACATCAGCAAACTCAACCTTTAGGAATTTCTTGTTTTCAAGAATCATGCCTAATCTATCTAGAATTGGACTGCTAACTGACAACGTGCGTCCTAAATTTGAGGCATTAGGTTTATTAGAGTATGAGAATGCTCCTGATGACTTTGAGTGTGATTGGANAGAGCTTGAGAAGCCGCTTGAGAAGTTTAACGAAATCCCTGCTACAGCTTAATTTAGCAATACTATCCGGCTTAGCAGCATTNAATTNAAGTGCTGCCCTAATCATTATTGAGCCCAGNGAAAACTCCTATAAAGATATTCAAGAAGCTTTAATTATTGCTGAGCCCGGAGATGTTGTTAGACTCACCGGAGGAACGTTTGTCATTGAAGATGGATTATCTTTGGATGTTCCGGGTGTCAAAATTGAAGGAGAAGGGATGGATGCTTCCATCCTAGAATTTAGCAATCAAAAATCTGGAGCACAAGGACTATTGGTCACCTCTGATAATGTAACTTTGCAAGACTTCGCAGTTGTGAATGCAAGAGGCGATGCGATCAAGTCTAAAGGTGCTAATAATATTTCTTTTATAAGAGTTAAAACTGAATGGACTGGTGGTCCCAAAACAACAAACGGTGCCTACGGTTTATACCCTGTTGAATCTGAGAATATTCTGATTGATGATTGTGTAGCAATTGGAGCCTCTGATGCGGGCATTTATGTTGGACAGTCAAAAAATATCATCGTTAAAAATAGTTTTGTTAAGCATAACGTTGCTGGAATAGAAATAGAGAATTCATTTTATGCAGATGTCTTTGATAATTTAGCTGAAGAAAATACAGGAGGAATCCTTGTGTTTGATTTACCGGATCTACCTCAGCAAGGCGGACATCATGTGAGGGTTTTCAATAATAAAGTTATTAATAACAACACGCCGAATTTTGCACCTGAGGGAAATATTGTTGGAGAAGTGCCTAGCGGAAGTGGAATTATGGTGATGGCTAATTCTCATGTAGAAGTCTTTGAAAACCGTATTGAAAATAACGGCACCACAGGAATTGCAGTAGTGTCCTATGCTGATGACTACGAAGATAAAAGCTACTACCCACATCCTCGCTCCATACAAATTCATAACAATGAGTACATAAACAATGGTAAAAATCCGGACGTTGAATCAAACGATTTGGCTAGACTTTTATTTGAACTTTCTAATGGAGAGATGCCTGATATCTTTTGGGATGGCGTGGTTCCAGTTTCTCAAATGTTTTTTGGACAAAACCAAGAAGACAAGATGATCATTGATGAAGATAGCTCTCCTTCAATTATCACATTAGATCCAATTAAATACATACTGCCACTCTTAGACCCAGTAAAAAGCGATATCAATGAATTCTCAGGAAATATAAAGCCCTTACAAGCAGTTAAATTAAATGAAGTTCTTTAGATCTATTCTCGTAGTTATAAGCTTAGTATCAATACCAATAACGGCAATAGATAAACAGGCACATATCGAGGGTAAGTTTTTTTCTAAGCTTTCCGATTATCGTTTTTTTAAAGATCTAACTAGTCAAATTCCAGCAGATGAAGTCTTGCCTTATCAACTTCAAAGTGATCTTTTTTCTGATTACACCTATAAACAAAGATTTGTATACGTTCCACCTGCAATGAAGGTAGGACATGAAAAAAATAAAGTTTTCATGTTTCCAGTCGGATCAGTGCTGATTAAAACCTTCTCGTATCAAAATACCATGTCCGAACTTACTCCACAGCTACTAGAAACGAGACTCTTAATTCACAGCGAAGGAGGATGGAAAGCNGTCAGCTACATTTGGAATGAAGATCAATCTGANGCATACCTCAGTCTGGTTGGAGNAACTATTCAAACAAGCTTCAGTGATGAAGACGGCAACATCAGATCAGTAAGATACAGGGCACCAAATAAAAATCAGTGTAAAGAGTGTCATCAGATTAATNCCTCTCTAACTCCTATTGGACCAAAAGCAAGGAATATGAATCTNACTTTAAGCTACGATGATAAACCTCAAAACCAGTTAGCTAAATGGCATGATCTGGGGTGGATTGATCAAGATATAGATTTTATGAAAATGATCAATTACTCAAGTCTTAATGAAGACATCGAAGATCGTGCACGTGCNTACCTTGAAATAAACTGTGCTCATTGCCATATCCCTGGCGGAGCAGCCGATACCACTGGGCTTTATTTAATGTTGGAAGAAACCAATAAAAAGAGTCTTGGATTTTATAAAAAGCCAGTTGCTGCAGGTAAGGCTAGTTTTAATCTAAAATATTCAATAGTTCCAAAAAAACCCAACCAATCGATATTGTTACGAAGAATGGANTCGATGGATCCAGGCATCATGATGCCAGAATCTGGAAGAGCCCTTAAACATGNCGAGGGAATTGAAGTTATAAGTGAATGGATTAACTCACTNTAAACTTTACTTTTATTTAATTGTCCATAAATATATATAAGAGGTGAATTATGGCTAGACATGCTGCATTAGAAACATTTGGTCGATCAGGAAATCCCGTCTTTGGGGATAAATTTAATCAGTCACAGGGTTTTGTAGGTTCTGAAAGAATGACTCTTGATGGAACAGTTAATAAAACAGGTATCCTTTTAGGGCTATGTTTTTTTGGGGCGATTATCAGCTGGAATATTCCAAACCCATTTTTAATGGTTGGAGGAGCTCTTGTTGGCTTTTGCCTAGCAATATATACCTCGTTTGTGCCAAGAAATGCTGGAATTACTGCCCCAATTTATGCTTTTGTAAAGGGTTTATTTTTGGGAGGTATTTCATTGGTGCTTGAAATGCAATTTCCGGGTATTGCGATTCAGGCTATTGGCCTGACTTTCGGGACGCTCGCCTCATTATTATTTTTCTACAAAAGTGGATTAATTAAACCAACAGAAAATTTCAGATTAATGATTTTTTCTGCAACATTTGGAATCATGATTCTTTATCTTGTAAGTTTTGTTATGAGCTTTTTTGGGTCAGGTATTGGCTTTATTCATTCAAATGGAATTTTTGGAATTGGTTTCTCGCTTTTTGTTGTATGCATTGCTGCTCTTAACTTGGTTCTTGATTTTGATTTCATTGAACAAGGTGCTGAAAACAGTCTTCCTAAATATATGGAGTGGTATGGGGCATTTTCATTGATGGTAACGCTGATTTGGCTTTATTTAGAGATCCTTAGACTCCTAGCTAAGCTTAGAAGCAGGTAACTAAATGAACTCCATAATTTTTGGATTGCTAGCTGCGATTTCATTATTTATATTCTTTAATCTTGGTAAAGTTAAAGCCTCTGCTAAACAGACAAATAGAGATGATCGAATAAATTGGGGTACTCCTCCATGGAGAAAAAAGAATCCTTCTTCAAAAAGAGATAGTTCATCCGGACGAATTATTGAGGGCGAAGCAGAAGAAATTAATAAAGATTAAAGTCCATAATCTGGATTATTTAAAAGATGAAAATTGGAATTGATTTTGGTATTACTCATACAGATGTTGCTATTACTGACGATAAAGGAACTAACTTTCAAACATTTAAATCTTTAAAAATAAATCAAGACCTCAAATGTGTATTTGATTCCATTCAAGATCCGCAAAATATAAAAAAAATATTTGTAACTGGAGGCAAATCAAGTGACTTACCTGAAACATTCAATGGTTTGCCTGTGAGTCATAAGAATGAAATTGATTCAATTGCACTCGGCGCTAAACAACTTTATGGCCTAAAAGAAAGTGCATTAATTGTTAGCACTGGGACTGGAACTGCTTGTGTGCACTTTGACGGCAAAAATGGTAATCACCTGGGGGGCATTGCTGTTGGTGGTGGAATGTTATGTGGATTAGGTAGCCTGTTATTTAATAATGGTGATGCATTGGAAATTGATGAGTTTGCAGAAAAAGGAGATAAATCCAAAATAGACTTTTTGATTGGTGATGTGGTCAATAAGATCGGTAATTTGTCTCCTGAAATCACGGCNGCAAATTTTGGCAAAGCAGTTAATTCAGAATCCGCAACTATGGAAAATGTTGCTGCAAGTCTCTGTAATATGATCGGAGAGGTCATTGGCACCATTGCGTATCTTAATGCCTTTTTACTGGGGGTTGATAAAGTTTACTTTATTGGAAGAACTGCTTTACTTAAAAACGTTCGAGGGGGGATCAATGAACGCCTTCAACTTGCAGGCGTCGAAGGCCAGTATGCAGAAAATTGTGAGTATGCAAATGCTCTTGGCTGTATGGAAAATTAGCTAGTTAATTATTTTTAAAATAGCTGTGTCTTTCAATGTCATCTTCAATCGTTTTAGCTCCATACTGAATTTCTATGATATGACATGGCTGATCTGATTTATTAAAGAGTTGATGCCAGTGACCCTGATTAACCGTAAATACCGACTCATTTGGTAAGAAAATTTCTTCAGTTTTTTCCGGTGACGCTTTTGAGTGATTGACGTAACACTCTCCTTTGCTTACGAACCAAACTTCACTCCGCATCGAATGCTTTTGCAAGCTCATCCCCTTACCTGGTTCAAGCNTAATTTCTTTAACGGTTAAATTTGATTCCTTAAGCAAATTCTTATAGCTGCCCCAAACCCTATCTTCATCTCCGTAATGCCAATCTTTTAAGATCCAGCTTGACGAGTTAGCTTTACTTTCTCCACCTACACCAAATTTAAAAATTACATCTTCGACTTCTAACTCTGGGATATTATCTTGGTCTCTGTCTCCTCCATTGCAAAATATTATTTCATCACTCGGATACTTCTCTTTAACTTTATAAAGCGCATTTTTACAGCTCCCAAGTTCATCATCATCAAACTCGATAACTTCATCCACCATCTCCATATGTTCTAAAATCATCTTTCTCTCAGTAAAAGGAAGAAAATTTTTACCTTTTTTTGCTATCAACCAGTCATCNCTATTAAGCGCTACAACCAAATNATCCCCTATGTTTGCAGAGGATTTAAGGTATTGAATGTGNCCAGANTGCAAAGGATCGAATCCTCCNCTAGCAACAGAAATCTTCATANTTCAATTTTACCTTNAAAATAGGATAAAATGTNCTATCTNAGATTACATCATGGATAAATCATTTCTAATATTTTTAGCTATTCCAATATTTTTTATCATGATCTTGATTGAATATNCCTATGGCAAATTAAAGGGTAAAAATAATTACCGACTGAACGATACCATTACTAGCATTAATATTGGATTACTGAGCAGATTTCCTACTATTTTAAATTTAGGANTTCAGGGCCTAGTTTATGCTTATGTTGCATCATATCTAAGCCTAAATATTCTGCCTGAAAATTCAATCTTTACATGGGTGTTTGCTTTTGTATTGTATGATTTTCTATATTACTGGATGCATCGTTTGCATCATGAAAATAAACTGCTATGGGGAACTCATGTTGTTCATCATCATGGTGAAGAGTTCAATTTATCAACTGCGATGCGTCAGACGAGNACTGGCTTTCTTTGGAAATGGATTTTTTATTTACCAATGGTAATTTTAGGTATCCCACCATTGATCTTTGTTGCAGTAGGCGGCTTAAATCTTATCTATCAATATTGGGTTCATACTGAACACATTGCAAAGCTTGGTTGGTATGAGAAAATTTTTATAACTCCGTCCAATCATAGAATTCACCACGCNAAAAATCCTGAGTATATTGATGCTAATTATGGCGGTGTTTTTATACTTTGGGATCGATTCTTCGGCACATANATCGAAGAAAAAGATGAAATTAAGCCTGTCTACGGAACCGTTAAGCCATTGAGAAGCTGGAATCCGCTTTGGGCTAATGTAGAGGTCTTTTCAGGAATGGTAAGAGATTCTTTCTACACAAAGCACTGGAAAGATAAAATTAAAGTTTGGTTTTCTTCGACCAAATGGAGGCCTGCGGACATGATCGAAAGATTCCCTCCTACGGACATAGAGTTTAAAGAAAAATTCGATCCAAAGCTTGATTCAGCATTGAAACCATTTTTATTTTCTCAGATCTTCATCATGCCAGTTTTTGCAATGATAGTTTTTCTGACTGTCAGTCAGCAAACATATACTGAAACTGCTTTCTTTGGAGCATCAATATTAATTTCATCCAGCATCATAGGCATTACTCTNAACAATAATTTTTCAGTTCTTTATGTAGAAATTTTTAGAGCACTCGNGGTAGTGATACTAATTTATCTATTTGGTTTTGCTGATGAAACNTTNCTACCAAGCATTGTCATGACCTTGCATGCNTTNATAAATCTNNTTGTANGTTTTGGGATATTATTTAGCTATCAAAGACGATTATTGATTAAGCCTATCAATAATTAAATCCACACAATCGTCAATNTCAGCATTATTTGAAACAGTNAGGTTCGCATACTTTTTATAAAGTTCTGTNCGTTCAGCAAANACTNCTTCAATGGATTGGTCNGGATGCTTTGCAAAGCCTCTATTTGAAAAATTAATATTTCTTTTGNGGATTTGCTCTAANCNCANCTCAAGATAAACNATGGTTGAATTTTCNTTTAAAAAATNCATTGCTTNGCTTCCATAGACAACACTTCCGCCTGTTGAAATTATGCTTCCATCAATTGANANNCNTAGNACNTCCTTTTCTTCNATTTCTCTTAGNTTTAANTANCCATNTCTTTCNAGCAATNCTTGCAAAGAGCTTTTATGCGTATCCTCAATAACTTNATCNGTATCTATAAATTTGTAATTTANTNTCTCTGCNAAAGCTTNNCCAACAGAAGTCTTNCCAGCGCCTGCCATNCCGATTANAGAAATTGTTGANGGAAATTTNATCATCTNATAANTGGTGGAGCTACGCGGGATCGAACCGCGGACCCCCTGCTTGCAAAGCAGGTGCTCTCCCAGCTGAGCTATAGCCCCACATTGGAGAGCTATTGTACAAGATTAATTTCTAAAAAAATATATCTAAGGCTGGGNAGAAAATCATATTAGAGTTTTGTGAAACTAACACTTAGGGGAATGTAACTAAGTTCATTGATTATCTACCCAAACTGGTAAATTGGCTGCCTANATCACTNTATGGAAGCACAAGGATCATCATGACTAAGCAGCCGTCCCAAAACTAAATTAGAAATTCCTCCTAATAGAAATTCTTGCATTCATTGGTTCGCCAACTGAAGCTTGGTGTGTGCTATGAGAATGCGGGAAATAGAGTTCATCAGTCAAGTTCTCTACATTGAACTGCATGCTCCACTCATCTGAGATCATATAATATGCAGCAAAATCNACTCGTNTGTAGTCAGGTAATACTAAACCAGGCTTGTTGTTACTGATATTAGATTNACCTTGATGAGTAAAACCAAAACCCCACCCAAACCTATCATTAACCTGATAAGTTGCCCATAAAGAAGCTTGNGTATCTGGGATTTCTCTTGGCTNACCACCAGAGCTAGTTTCTCCATCCATACTTGTTACGCCAACAGCAATTGATAGCTTTTCATTAACATCACCTTTCAANTCCAGNTCAAAGCCATCAACCTGTAATCCAACGATTTCTGAATTCTCACCTGTTTCGCTATCTCTCACAGCTTGTGTTTGCTCGCTGTCAAAGTATGCTGCAGTNAAATATAAATCAGGTGTAATTTCCCACTTTACTCCAAACTCTGTATTCTCAAATACGTCCGGATCTAGTNTCGCAGCGTCAGCAGTAAGTTTTTTAAATTGCTCNCCGGATCTCGGTAAAAAGCTTTCGCTGTAGCTAACATACCAAGAAATATTTTCTGCAGGTTTGAAAATAATTCCTGCTCTTGGAGATACTTCATCGTCCTCTCTTGATTGTGATGTTCCTGACTTAATATCTTTTACTGTTATATCAAACGTATCTAATCTTGCACCAAGCATCAATTTCAAGCTTTCATTAACATCAATTTGATCTTGAATATAGAACGAAGTTACCTCTATATCAGATTCTGTTTTGCTTTTAAGCTTTGTTGTAAAGTCAACACTTGTAGCAACTCCATCTACATTGACTGAAAAATCNATTGGNCGTGTTATGGNAAAAGACTCTTTATCTTTTTNTGTTGTTGACCAATAGGTGTCATACCTTAAGTTTGAATTTTCAGTNTCAATCATTTCAGTTCCGATCAGCAAAGTATGCTTTGTGGATCCAAACGTTAATNCATTAATTAAATTTCCAGATATTATTAGATTTTNTCTTTCTGTTGGATCTTCGTAGCCATCCATGGTTACAGTTGTTTGCCCATCATAACCAGAGGCATAGAGGTTCCTGTACATTTTTTCAAATTCACTGGAAGTAATGGNAAAGACNCCTTTNCTGGTGTCTGAGAAGTCATGGTTCAAAGAACCTCTAAANATATCTGCCTCAAGNGTTGTGGTATTAATTTTTGGATCACCAAAAGTAACTTTTTCAAAAGCCTCTTCTGGNTCGCCGTTGTAAGTTGGTATGCCTCTGTCTATAAATCTTTCATNATCAGCATGCTCGTAAGACAGATCTAAGGTNGTTGCNGAGCTAAGCTCAATTCGCATAGTTGGATTGAAGCCAAATCTATCGCCATCATAATGATCTCTATGATTTTCTAAAGCATCACTATGAATATTAAATCGAAGGGCAGTATTTGNACCTGTCTCAACATTATAATCAGCAGCAAGATCACTTCCTCCAAAACTATCGATTCCAAAGTCAAAAGAACCAAANTTTTCTCCAACCATAGCTTTTTTAGTTACTCTATTTAAAATACCNCCNGTTCCTCCNCGGCCAAATAATAATGCGTTTGGTCCTNTAAGAATTTCAACCTGTTCTACGTTATAAAGTGATCTGTAATATTGAACATCATCTCTAACACCATCNTGATAGAAATCTGCTGTTGANCTTACNCCTCTAAAAACAACTGCATCCCTGTGACCCTCTCCTTGAGAAGTATTTACACCTGGTGTGTACCTAATAATGTCACCAATTTGTNTAAAGCCTTGCTTCCTAATATCTTCATCGGTAACNATTGATACTGTTTGTGGAACATCAATTACCTCAACTGGAGTTTTTAANGCNTTTACTTGATCCGAATATAAAACATTGCCTTTTACAATTACTTCCTCAATTTCACCTTGNTGTGAAAAAGCTAGAGGTGATATAAGTAAGGTTAAGCAAANAGTTAAATAAGCTATTAGTGAAGGCAAGCTTATAGCTTGGCTCACCCAGAATTTTGGTTTTGAATTATTTGAAATTTCCATCTTATTCTNCGATTTAAATCAAAGAATAAGANGTCCTNNTCTTTGAGAATGATAATGATAATCATTCTCATTTAGATTTGCAACAACTTTTCTAGTTATTTCCTCTNATAGCGAAATAGGTTCCCAAAGCCAATAAGAAAATTTGTTCACTCATAAATAATTTTTGAGTAATCAGCCAGTCAGGATGAGCAATTANTAGTGCTCCGATCATAATTACAGCAACTGCACCACCACCNAATCTAGTGACGAGGTGGCCTGNTGCACCAAGAAANCCACCTATTATNACTGCAGCACCAGCACCAACNTCTCCTAGCGCTACNAGGCTAGCAGTTAACTCNGGAAAAAGGATTCCTTTACTTTCGAATAATTTAACCATGCCATCGGCTGGCATTGGNAATTTACCTAATCCATGNAGAATAAAAGATGTCCCAAGTGAGAGCCTTAATAACCATGGACTAAAGNTCATAAATGGTTTTGCGACGTTGTCTAAATATGCTGAAATGTTCATNTGTCCTCTCTTTGAAAATTGGTTGCTAGCTAATAAAATATTACGCTAATTAATANTCAAAGTGAATTTATGTTTAATCCATTAAAAATGGCAGGTGACATTAAGGGCATGGAAAAAATGNTAAAGCCTGCGCTTGAAAAGTTTTTGAANGAATCTGGATTTGTNAAAAAAGCTGAGCTCTCAAAATTAGAAGCTAGAATTGAAAANCTTGAAGCNGAAGTCAAAAATTTAAAAAGCTAAAGATCTCCCTCNTCTCTCATTTTCATCCTGATTTTAGTTGCACTAATATCAGTTATTGATTTATCAAAGACCTCTTCCTCNAANACATAACCTACNCCNCGTCCGTAAGTAATNTTAACTATNTTAGGAACCAGCATGATTTCGTATTCAATACCTCTCGTAAAACCATCCTTAGACAAACCTTCCTCAATATTTTTGCATACTGTGTCCCANTNAAAAGGATTGTCATCTTGGCCCTCGCCTCCNGATGANCCNTGAACGTCTCTAACNTGAATGATTACCTGTCCNGTNTTAGCCACACANCGCTTAAAAAGTTCTTGATGGCCTTCATGCCAAGGCTGCCATCTTCCTANCATTTGAACAGTGGGTTTTTTTGGGTCAAACATTCTTTAAAAGCTTTTCTGCTATTTCTATGTGGTTGGTCTCATTCCATTCAGTAACATGGAAATCAACCGATTCAGGTTTTTGGAAAATCTTATTGGTATCCTCAAATCTACCAGATGAGATTGTATCCAGCCAAATAACAATATCAGGTTCAAAATTTTCTCTTGTTTCTTTGGTAGGACAAACAAAATCACAGACAACGAACCGACCGTTAGCTTTTTCAAAATCAGCAAAGGTTTTCATTCTCATGCTCTGCCTCAGCCTGCCGGATTCAGAAAAGTCCCAGTCATTTGCCATAGTCCTAACTTTATCAGCGTTATACCAAGCAGCCTCAAGCAAAGGAACAAGTCTCTCAGTAAGGTATGTCTTGCCACTTCCTGGCAAACCCATAACAAGAATTTTCATAAGGCTAATTCTATGTCACTTTGTGCTAGAAAAATACATGAAAAAATTTTACCCAAAGGTAGAAACAATAAACTTTTTTACTTTATAGTTATCTTATATTTTCAGAGGAGAAAATCATGAATAAATTTATAACACTTACTGTTGCTTGCTTTGCATTATTTGTTCAAGCAGATGCTGCTTCAAACAAGGCTACAGTAGAGAAACTATATGATCTATATGAGAATGGTTCAGCTAGAGAATTTGCAGACACATACGCATCTTTAGTTGCTGAGGACTATGACAGATGGTTAGGCAGATATGTAGGCCTTGGCTTCAGGATGAATGATAACGAAATGACAGTTGAAGAAGTAGTCAACTCACCTGCAAAGGATCATCTTAAACCTGGCGATAAAATTCTTTCAGTTAATGGCGTCAAAGCAAAAGAAGGTAATGAACTCCCATTCCAAGGACCGCTTGGTGGAGAGGTCAAAGTAAAGCTGGAGCGGGACGGAAAGAAAATGACTGTAAAAATGAATAGAGCTCTTCAAACAAATAGAGGGGATAAAGAAAGAATGCTTGGCTGGTTATCAACCTTTAATGAAGAAGATTGGAAGGATAGGTCAAAGGTTATCCAAAGGAATCCTGTCGTCGCTGATGGTAATGAAGTCTATGCTTCTTTTGAAAGCAAGGACACTAATGAAGATGGAAATGAAGTCAGATGGTGGACAGTAGAAAGATTCATCTTTAATGATAGTGGACAAATTGTTCATCACGGTGACATTAACGAGGATTTACTTATTGCTCAGCAAAACGGTTACAAATTAAGTAAATAAATTATTTTGCCCCTCTTTAATGAGGGGCCTTTCTTGGCTCTTGAAAAATTCCCACATCATTTTATTTCTAATTCTTATCCCAAGTGTTTTGTTTGGTGGTACAAAACTAGCAATCCTGGGATCAGGAACGCCAAATCCAGATCCAGAAAGAATGGGCTCAGGTTATGCAGTGATCACAGAACAGACAGTCTATTTGATTGATTTTGGTCCAGGAATCATAAGAAATGCTGCTCAGCTGTCTCAAAATTGGGGTGGAAAAATTCCGCAAATGAATGTTGCTAATTTTGAACACGCATTTCTAACTCATCTTCATTCAGATCATACGATGGGCATTGCTGATCTTTTGCTAACACCATGGGTGATGGGAAGAAGCAAGCCATTAAATTTATATGGGCCAAAGGGCCTTGATCAGCTTGCAGCAGATACCCTAAAAGCAAATAAAATTGATATTGATTACAGAATTAATGGAACTCAGCCAGCAAATAAGACCGGATATAAATTTATCTTTAAAGAACTAAATGAAGGCATTGTCTTCGAAAATGAGGAAATAAAAGTTGAAGCATTTAAAGTTCCACATGGAGACTTTGAAGATTCCTATGGTTTTAGATTTAAAACTGCAGATAAGGTTATTGTATTTTCAGGCGATACTGGTAAATCGCTAAAGATTGCTGAATTAGCAAAAAATGCTGATATCTTGGTTCACGAGGTTTACTCGCTTAAAGGTTTTAAAAAGAAAACAAAGGACTGGCAGAAATATCATTCAGAACATCACACCTCAACAATTGAAGTAGGAGAGATTGCCAGCCTTGCTAAGCCAAAAAAGTTGCTGCTCTCACACATCTTGTTTTGGGGATCAACACCAAAAGATATCATGGAAGAGGTAAGATCAACATTTACAGGCGATATCATCATTGCCGAGGATGGAATGATTATTGAGTGATGCCGATGACTCGATCAATAAACCAATAAGCTCCCATACTACCAATAACTAAGCTTGCAGCTATTTGAGAGTAATTTTGAATATTTATTTTTGTAGATAAATAAATAATCAGCAGCGGTATAGGTATTAAAGCAATTTGCGCAATCTCAATGCCTACATTAAAAAATAATAAAGAAAGTAGCATTTGGTTGTTAGCAATCCCTATGTCACTTAAAGCTCCGGCGAATCCTAACCCATGTAACAGACCAAAGCTAAATGCCATCAGCCAGGGAGTTTTAAATTGCCTATCAGATTCATTAATTTCCAAGGCTAAATAGATAATTGTTAAGGCGATAAGTGCCTCTACTGTCCCTTGCGGTAAGTAAATTAAATCATAGATAGAAAGTCCAAGTGTAATGCTATGAGCAGCAGTAAAGGCAGTGATGGTTTTAATAATGTTTCCCAATCCACTGATACAAAATATAAGACCAAAAATAAATAATATGTGATCAAGGCCATCAAATAAGTGGTCGATGCCAAGGTAAAGATATGTGGTTGGGTAATATTGTTCTGTGATTGGAATATCTAATTTATTTCTCTGAGCATTCACCAATCCCTCAAAAGTATCATCTTGAAAATTTATGGTTACCAGGGCATCTATTAAGACGCCTAAATCAATTATTTCTAAGGATTTTCCTTTGATCGATTCACTGCAATTAAGAACAATTTTTTCAATATAATATTTACCCTGCACATAAGGATCCGAGCCTTCTGAGATGCATACATCAGGAAATATAACTTCAGCTTTTTCCCCAACATTTTTTACTGGATACATCCAGGTGGCATCATAAGTTCGCTCATTATTATTTTGATTAATAATCAAATGAGCTGGATTAAATTCATGCGACTCAAGATTAGCTATTGGTAACAGAAGAACAAATAAAAAAAGTTTTTTGATCATAAATTAACTATTAAGCTATTTGAAAGGTCAAAAACAATGAAGCTGGGATAACGATCAGCCAAATTAAAACTGGAAAGATAAATAGGCTTTTATCAACTCCCACGAAAGCATCTTTAGTAATCTGTGTACCTACACAAAAAAGACCTAACAGTAAGAAAACTGAACTTAATTGTTTAAATTGAGAAGAATCAATTGGTAGTTGAAATGAGGAGCCTATAAAAATAGCTAAGATAAAACCAATTACAAACAATGGTAATTTTGGTCTGCTGTCTGTCCTGTTCATTAATGAAAGAATGATAACTAAAGGAATAATCCATAATGTTCGACCAAGCTTTAATGTTGCAGCAACCTCTAGGGATTCGGCTCCATAAATCATCGCAGCTCCAATTACTGCACTGGTATCATGAATGGCTGTCGCTGCCCATAAACCAAATTCCGATTGAGATAGATTGATCTGTTCAGCAATCAAAGGAAAAAATAATATGCCGATTGCATTTAATAAAAAGATTATGGCAATGGCTATCGATAGCTCTTGAGGTTTTGATTTAATAATTGGAGCTACTGCGGCCATTGCTGTTCCACCACAAATTGATGAGCCTGATGCAATTAAATATATGTATGATTGCTTTAATTTCAGTAGCTTTCCAAAAATTAAAGTTAATAAGAAAACAAAAACAACAAACAATGATATTGGTAACAAATAGCTTGAACTGGTTTCTTGAGCAACACTAAAGTCAATTGAGAAACCCAAAAGAATGATTCCGGTTTGTAATAATTTAGTGGTGTACTTTCTGGTTATAAACTCATTATCAGTTAAAAAAACAATCGAGAATCCAATCCCTAATAATAGCCCTACTACAGGACTGCCTAGGTAAATAGTTATACAAGCAAGAATTAAGGCAATTAAATATTGCATAGATATTAATTTTGCATTGTTTCAGACAAAAATAGTATCTGTCTGAATTAAAATACCTATTAAACAATGTTTGAAGTAGTAAAAAATAAGAGATTTCAATTTGGATGCTTAATTTTATCTTTTGTCTGCATATGTGCATTTCTATTTATTGGAAACAGGTTTGAAATTAATTATTTAGATCAAGAATACCTTGATAAAAGGGTTCTTTTTATTCTTGAAAATATGAATGCTTTGCAAGCAAGTATTCATCTATGGGTGACAATGACGCTGGATGTTGTTTTCCCACTTGCCTATGGATTTTTATTTTTTGGGATCCTATTAAATAATCTTGAAAGCCAATGGAGGTTTTTAGCTGTCCTGCCTTTAATATTAATTGCAGCCGACCTCACCGAAGGAATTTTTCAGATTCAGCTATTAAAAGCTGAAACAACAGAAATGAAGGTAGTAAGTTATAAAAATAAAATTACCCTTATAAAGTACATTCTTTTTTTAATCTGTATGGGAATGTGCTTGTTAACAAGTATGTTAAAACTTGGTGGGTCTGGGAAGACTTGAACTTCCGACCTCACCCTTATCAGGGGTGCGCTCTAACCAAGCTGAGCTACAGACCCAAAAAAATTGGAAGGTGCATTCTACAACTCATTCGTCTGAGTGACAATCAGATATTGTTTGGATGCAGTGATTTATAAAGACTATAAAAAAGATAAAAAAGTGGTATGAGTGTGAAGTATTTGACCAAAGCCAAGACCAATATTGCAACCATGTTGGTATCAATGGATAGAAAGCCAAAAATTAAACCTATGACTAATTGAAGTCCAATAAATACACTGGTGATTAAAAAGAGCTTGGTGCCCTCTTTATCTGAATCATTCCATGCTAGGCCCAACGATTCGAATGCTCTTTTATTTTGAAACATAATGTATGCTGGATACATTCCTAGTCTTGCAAATAGGTAGAATCCTGGCAATACAAGCAGTAATAGCCCTAGCCCATATACAATTGAGGCAGCGATAGAGCTCCAAAGTAATGGGAAAAATTTTCTCAAGCCCATGAGGTATGCTTGATTTATGCTCAAATTTTGATTGGATGTAAGAGCTTCAAAGGCGACCATCATTGCTCCATAAAAAGCTATCGATAGAATCATTGAAACAATACCAAGGACAGCCAACTGTATTGCGACTGGTTGGATGGATTCAATAATCAAGTCATTAGACATATTCTCATTGAGATCCAGTTGTAAAACTAAATAACTAACTGCAAATTCCAAGGTTATAAGCGGCAGCGCCAGTACAAACAAATAAGCAAAGTGCTTCAGGCAAAATGAGAGTGTGTAAAAGAACTGATTCATTGAGTGGTTTTTAACTTAAGTGATTGTATTTTATCAGGTGACGTTAATTTTCTTAAAATTTCTTTTGCCAACTTGGTAGGTTTGATTGGTGCCTTTTTCAACTTGGAACTTTGCATCTTCAATTTTTTGCTCATCAATTTTTACTGCTCCTTGCTTGATGAGCCTCATGGCTTCGGAAGTACTCTTTAACATACCGCTATCCTTAAGTAAGTTTGGTAAAGCTATTGATGATGATGCGATGGTGAGTTCGACCTCTTCAATATCATCAGGTGTTTGTTTTTTTTGAAATTGATTCACAAAATTTGAGTATGCAGAATCAGCGGCAACCTCATCATGAAACCGAGCAATGATTTCTTTGGCTAGTTCTATTTTTATATCTCTAGGGTTCGCACCCTTTTTTTGTGATGCTTTTAATTTTTTGATTTCTTTATCGGATTTAAAGCTTAATAAATCAAACCAACGCCACATTAACTCATCCGAAATTGACATCACTTTACCAAACATATTATTGGGTTCTTCATCTATACCAATATAGTTATCCAACGACTTAGACATTTTTTTTACTCCATCCAACCCCTCTAAAATGGGGACAGTTTGAATTACCTG
>NHFF02000026.1 GCA_002172535.2 Gammaproteobacteria bacterium TMED104
AACTACAGTTTTTACTAATAAATCTAGAAATGAAATAGATAAGCTAACCAATGATAGCTGTAAAGAAACACTCATCTCATTTTTTGAAAGTCTTTATTCATGGGGTCGTGGTCCCCGAAAGACTTCCTTTCATGTTAACAAGGTCGTAGACCGTTATTTATACACTCAAGAAACTGTTAACAACCCAAGGTTATGTTTCTCTTTTCACAATCGCAGTATAGATTTTTTGCTTTCCTGGTTAATAGTACAAAGTCAAAGTACGGTAATGTACAAACCATTTAAATTGAGACCCTTTGATGAGTTTGTAAAAAAGCATCGCTCACATAACAATTCATTGCCTGTTGAGGCATCTATAAGAGGTGTTAGACAAATGCTTATAGATATTAAAAGCAATAAGACTATAACGCTTGCCTCTGATCAAGTTCCACAAAGAAAATTAGGCATCGAATCGCATTTTTTCGGGAAAAAATGTTATTCAACAACAATAGTTAGCTCACTTGCAAAAAAAATGAACAATCTTCCAATAATGGTCTATGTAACCAAACCAAATAAATCAATTTATTCAATAGTATTTGCCCAATCTTCACCTCAAATTAAATTAGATGATGGTCATAGATATATGAATAAACTTTTCGAAGCAGAAATTTCCAAGAATCCGAAAGAATATTCATGGGAATATAAAAAGTTCAGAAGAATAGAAGAAAATAAAGATTTATATAATTTCTAGCGTTTCCAAAAAGCAGGAGTAAGCAGAACCAAAAGCGTAAAAATTTCTAATCTTCCAAGAATCATCGCTAAAGATAAAACAATTTTTGTAAAGCTTGAGAGCGATTCATAGTTTGATGAAACTTCGCCTAGTCCAGGTCCTAGGTTGTTAAGGGTTGCCCCAACAGCTGAAAAAGAGCTTTCAAAATCGAGTCCAGACATTAGCACTAGAACTAAAAGAACTATGAAGGTAATTACATACACAGCAAAAAATCCCCAGACTTTCTCAGAAATAGAGGCATCAACAACTTTTTTACCTATTCTTGAAGTTACAACAGCATTTGGATGAATGGTTTTAATTATTTCTTGCCTAGCCTGGTCTAAGATTATAAGAACTCTCCATGATTTCAGACCCCCACCAACAGATCCAGAGCAAGCACCAATAAAGGCTCCAACAAGAAGCAAGAAAGGTATATACCCCGGCCAAAGCGAGTAATCGTCTATTGTAAAACCCGAGGTAGTAACAATTGAGATTGTTTGGAAAATAGATTTTCTTAACGTATCCCAATCGAGCATTGAAAATGTCGCAAAACATATAATTGTAAGAGTAAGAAATATTGCAATCACGGAAAGAAAAAATTTCAGCTCCTCACTGTATAAATATTTAAGAAATTTCCTCTCATATAGAGCAGCATAGTGCAGCGAAAATGATGTGGCAGACATCAACATAAAAATAATACAAACAACCTCTACAGCAAAACTATCAAAATAGCCTATGCTTGCGTCATGAGTCGAAAAGCCACCAATCGCAACAGTTGATAATGCATGAGCGAAGGCATCAAACAGTCCCATTCCTGAGATTAAATATGCTAATAAACAGCTAATCGTCAAAAATAAATATATTTGCCAAAGAGCTTTTGCATTTTGTGTGATCCTAGGAGTTAATCTCTGCGAAGACTCAAAGCTAGGAACTTCCATCTTAAATAATTGACCACCACCAATACCTAGGGTTGGCATAATCGCGACCACAAGAATTATTAGCCCCATTCCCCCAACCCATTGAAGCATCTGTCTATAGATCAAAAGTGATTTAGGCAAATCATCTAAGCCAACAAGAACCGTTGCGCCAGTTGTTGTAATTCCAGATGTTGACTCAAAAAATGCATTTACCGGCGATATTCCATAAGTAATAAAAGGTATAGCACCCACAATACCTAACACGAACCAAAACATAGCAGTAACAATGAAGCCATCTGATATTTTGAGAGCATCAATTGAGTTTTTGTTTGGAAGCCACATTAGCAAACCCAATAACATCACACCAATAAAAACCAATACGAAGCTAAAGTAATTCATTTCATTAAATATGTAACCCACAAATGCCGGCACTAGAAAAACAGTACTAAATGAGCACAAAAGAATTCCAAATAATGAAAAAATAGGCCTAATATTCAAATTTATGACTCCTTGAAGAGTTTTTCAATTTGAGATTTGTCTGTCTTGCCGTTGATAAAAACTATTAAGTGATCGTCTCTCTCAATGGTAAGGTCATCAGACGGAATAATGTTTTTTCCATTTCGATAGATTGAACCAAGAACCGAATTTTCAGGTAGAGGAAGCAGGACATATTTTGATCCAAATAAATCCTTAGTGTCATTATTGAAATGAATAACACCTTCCAAGGCCTCAACCCCTGAATTCATTTTTAATAAAACCTCTTGTGGCATATCTACTGATGTGAGATGTTGCATTACCAGAGAAACTGTCATTCTTTGTGGTGAAAGAGGAAGATCTACAAAACTTTTCGGCAGAATATTAATGTATGAATAATTGTTAAGGATTATGAGGGTTTTCTTTGCACCTAGTTTTTTTGCAAGGAAGGCTGACATAATATTTGTTTCATCATCATTTGTAAGCGCGCAAAATACATCTATATTTTCAATGTTTTCGCTCCGCAATAACTCTTCATCAGAGCCACTTCCCTTTAATACTATTGCTTTGTTTAAATCTTTTGCAATTGATTCACATTTGGTGTGGTCTTGCTCCAAAACTTTAACTTTATAATTTTTTTCTAGGGTCATTGCCAAGGAAAGGCCTATCCTGCCACCTCCTACAATCATTATTCTTGATGAAGTATCTCCTTGATCCCTGAGCTCATTAACGATTTTGTCTATATTCTCTTCAGAGGATAAAAAGTAAACTTCATCATTTTCTTTGATGACGGTGCTTCCATCAGGCACAACGGGCTTATTTTTTCTAAATATAGTTGGAACAAATGTATCTATGTCAGGCAAATCACTTTTTATGGATTTAAGTTCCCTATTAACAAGCTTTCCGTCTTTTTTAGCTTTTACTGAAACCAGCTTCACCTTACCATCTGCAAAAGATTCTATTTGTTCTGCACCTGGATGATTAATTAGGTCAACAATGTGCTGAGTAACTTCTAGCTCAGGGCTTATAGCAACATCAATATTATCTTTGCCAAGAGCACCCAAGTTTTCAATATATGTATAGTCAGACAGCCTACAAATAGTCTTTGATACATTAAATAGTTTTTTTGCTAGCTGACACGAGACTATATTCACTTCATCATCATTAGTAACTGCAAGAACAACAGTCTCTATATTGGCGCCTGCTTTTTTAAGAACTTCAGGGCTTGATGCATGCCCTTGAATAATTGCCAGGTCATGATCCTCTTGTATACTTTTTAATCTTTCAATATCAACATCGACTATACAAACATCAAAAGTTTGTCTAGCTAAATTCTTAGCAATATTTCTACCTACTTTTCCAGCCCCTAATACAAGAATGTTCATATGCGTAACTTAAACCTGTTTTGCTTCAATGGGAAGTTATTCAAAATAATTTGAGTACGCATTATAAATATCACTCGTATTAATGACTTTCTTTCCTGGCATTTGTAAGTGAGTGATTACTATCGTTGAATCTATTGTTTTAATATATAAACCATCTTTAGTAACTTTAAATATTGAACCAGAATTTTCCATGTGAATACCATCAGTAGAATCTAAAAGCTTTAGTCCATGTATTTTTATATCTACATTTTTATATCTAAAAAAAACTCCAGGCCAGCCTTTATATGCTCTAAACTTGAGAAGTATTTTTTCTGAATCATCTTTTTGTAAATCAATCAATCCAGACTCTTTTTTAATTTTCTTGCAATATGATGCGTCATCTTCATTTTGGGCTATAGGTTTTATATTCTTGTTTTTTATTTCAGATAAAACACTAGTAATATTATTAGCTGCGATGACCGATAGTTTATCTTCAAGCTCTTCTTTATCCGATTCGTTAATACCAATCTTAAACTTTCTATAAATTGGTCCCTCATCCAATCCCTTTGTCATTTTCATTATTGATATTCCAGCCATTGTGTCACCTGCCAAAATTGTTGATTGTATTGGAGAAGCTCCTCTGTGTTTTGGTAAAACAGAATAGTGAACATTTATTGGCTCGTAAACAGGAGCGTCCAACATCCAATCAGGTAGAATCTTTCCATAGGCCGCAACAAGAAGAAAATCAAAATCAAAGCCAGTAATTAATTTTTTAATTTCATTCAAAGATCCTGGCTCCAATAAATCAATGCCATTTTCAGTGGCCATAATTGCTACTTCTGTGGGTATAAGTTTGTTGCCTCTTTTTGCTCTTTTGGGTTCTTGTGAAATAACATACGGAACTTTTACCTTACTATTGTCAATCAATGATTGAAGTATTGTCGAAGATGATTTTGGAGAACCTGCAAAAACAATTTTTAACTTATTTTCCATTGAATTCTTTTAAAAGTTGCTAAATATAATTAAATTCGTTTAAATTCTTTTAAATTCGCTTATTTAGCTTATTTCTTATTCTATCTCGCTTTAGTGTTGATAAATAGTCGACCATAAGTTTGCCTTCTAAATGATCTATTTCATGTTGAATACATACAGTTAATAAGCCCTCTGGTTCATCTTCTAATCGACCGCCATCAAGGTTCTGCCATTTTAGGATTATTTGATCAGGCCTAGTAATTTCCTCATTAAAACCTGGTACAGAAAGACATCCTTCTGAGAAGGTAAATAAACTTTTGTTGCTTTTTATTTCAAATTCTGGATTTATAAAGACTCTGGGCTGATTTCTTTCTTCACTTATATCCATAACGATAACTCTTTTATGAACATTTACTTGAGTTGCAGCTAACCCTATACCATTTTCTGAATACATAGTTTCGAGCATATCATCTGTAAGCTTTTTTAAACTTTTGTCGAATTTTTCTACTGGATCAGCAACTGTTCTTAACCTAGGGTCAGGAAAAGTTAATATTTTCATTATAGACATGTGGATATTATAGGTTCTTTATTTATAATCTAAACTATATTTTTTTAAGGAATCATAATGTCTAACGAATCAGTGTCCGTAGGTATATTCATGGGATCTAAATCAGATCTTCCAATTGTTGAAGAATCAGCAAAGATCTTATCTAATTTTGGTGTTTCTTACGATCTTAATGTGCTTTCTGCTCATCGAACGCCTCATGAGGTTGTAAGAAAGCTTGAAGAACTCGAAAATAAAGGAGTTAAAATCTTTATTGCTGCTGCTGGTATGGCAGCTCACCTTGCTGGTGTAATAGCTGCACACACTCATAAGCCTGTTTTAGGAATACCCTTAGGCGGTGGTGATATGAACGGACTAGACTCTTTAATGTCAACAGTTCAAATGCCAAAAGGCATTCCTGTGGCAACCTTTGCTATTGGAAAATCTGGTGCAATAAATGCTGCGTTATGTGCGGTTCAGATTTTATCTCTTGCTGATACAAACTTAAGCGAGAAGTTTGATCAGTTTAGAAAAGATCAAACCGAAGAAGTTATTCAGATTAACTCTGAAACAAACTAATTTTGAAAGAAATTGTTGACGTCAAAGAGGGCGCTGACTGGCTTTTAAATAATCGCATATTAATTCATCCAACTGATGGCATTTGGGGTTTAGGTTGTATCGCAACAAAAGCTGCGATCACAAAGATTGATAAATTAAAGCAGAGAAAAAAAAATAAAAATTACATCATTCTATTTCATGACATTGACAATGCATTAGAGCATATTGAATCCGACAAAATTGATAGAAAGTTCATCAGAGAAGTATGGCCGGGACACGTAACTTTAGTAGCAGAATCAACTAGCAAATGCCTGGAAAATTTTACAGATGAAAAAAATAATATTGCATGTAGAGTTAGCACTCACTATCATCTAAATGTTTTGATTAAAGAACTAAAAGCTCCTTTTATTTCTACATCAGCAAATATATCCGGAACAGAATATACAAACAACCTTAAGGATATATGTAATACTTTTAATTCAAATGAAGTTGCATTATTTAATCATCAGCCTGGGGGAATTTCTAAGCCATCAAAAATTATTATGCTTAAATCAAAAAAGGTAATAAGAGAGTAATTAAGTGAAGATTGATTCAGATTTAAAAAAACAGATTGTTAGTCTTTTTCAGGACCATCAATCAAAAATATCATCTGATTTTGCAGGAATTAATGAAACCGTTGAAGAAAATATCTCTGAGTGGTCAAGACAAAATGGTGGCGGAGGAAAAACAATAATTCTTTCCGGAGATAAAATCGAAAAAGCTGCAATAAATTTTTCACTAATTTATGACAATAACATTCCAAGCTCTTCTCAAGCAAAAGCATTAAATGTAAAAAAAGGAGATGAATTCATTGCGTCTGGACTATCTGTAATTTCTCACCCATCAAATCCAAAAGCACCCACCAGTCATATGAATGGAAGAATATTTATTATTCATAACAAAAAGGAAATAAAAAAATGGTGGATTGGCGGCGGCTTTGATTTAACACCCTATGTTCCTTATAAAACAGATGCTGAGTTATGGCATAAGGGCGCAAAAGATTTTTTAAATAAATTTAATAAAACTTATTATTCAAAATTTGCAAAAAATTGTGATGAATACTTCTATCTTCCTCACAGAGACGAACAGAGGGGTATAGGAGGGATCTTCTTTGAAAACTTGAAACATAAAAACATAATAAGCTCACTTAGCTTNTTAGCAAATATGTTTGAAACNTATCTANCTAGNTATAAAAAAATAATAAATAGAAGATTAAANTCTAAATTTTCTANAGATGAAAAANAATTTCAGTTATATAGACGCGGAAGATACGTAGAGTTTAATTTGCTNTTTGATAGGGGTACGAAGTTTGGNATTGAATCNGGAGGAAGAACAGACTCAATTCTAGCTTCACTGCCTCAAAATGTTGTATGGCCAGGCAAATTAACGAGCAAGCAAATTTCCATGAACAAAAAACTTAATGATTTTTTATCAAATGATTGGCATAAATAAAAATGGAATATAAGTTAGGAGTAGTTGGTTCTCCAATTGAGCACTCACTGTCTCCTGAGATTCATAATATTTTTGCGCAGGAGCTAAATATTAAAATCAGCTATNAGAAATATCNTGTTAATGCCGGCGAGCTTAGNAGCTTTTGTAATCAATTTTTTGACAANCCNAACGCATTAGGATTAAACGTAACTCTTCCATTAAAAAANGAAGNGCTNGAGCTTGATGCNAANAAATCTAANATTGTNAATAAAATTNATTCAGCTAANACCATAAAGAAAAGCAATGAATCATTATATTTGCATTCNACTGACGGTCAGGGACTTGTAAATGACCTNANNAAAAAANGCATATCAATNAAAGATAAAAAANTTTTAATACTTGGAGCAGGNGGNTCAGCTGCCAGCATAATCCCAGCTATTNGNGGTTTNAATCCAANCNGNATNGAGATNGCAAANAGAAGCGAAGAAAATGCAAAGAAATTAATTGGNCNGTTCGGNGAATCNGTTTCTCTTCATGANTACNAGCTTNGCCCTGATNTANTNATAAATTGTTCTTCTGCTGGNCATGATTNATNAGTGCCNGAATTNTTTAANAACTTAAAAATTTCTAAAGACTGCATTNTATATGATTTGAGTTATGGNANTCCTCACAAACCAACAAGAAANTGGTTTAAANAANATTCTCANTACATANATTCTGGAGAGGGTATGNTGGTGGAGCAAGCAGCTCTTTCTTTTGAGTATTGGTTTGGNAAAAAACCNACNACAAANAATATTNNNAAANAAATACTATGAATAAGCAGCAACTNAAGTTCATNGCNGGAGCCATTTGTCCAAAATGCAAAGCTCTTGATAGAATTGCAGTNACCTATGACGATGAAAAAATNATCTGTGTNAGCTGTGATTTTGAAGAGCTTAAACCNAAAAATCCACAANAAGAAAACAAAATTANAAAGCTTTAAAAGCTTAGGAATATTGCNGTTNAATTTTCCTTTAAANCCCTCTAGAANTAAGNTTTAAATGAAGCTATCATAGCGNCCGTAAATNGTTAATNAATTGATATTTAACTGTAAATTCACATTATTTTTATTTATAATTGATTATACAAATAATTTATTTTATTCAGAACACGGCACAAGGGATCANAATGTTNAATATTCGTTCAANTTTTATCAGTTCGTTTACANTTTTTTTAGGTTTAATCTTTAGTCAGTCAGCTTTTGCAGAATGGAATGCCCTTAACATGACTGAGGGTGTAACCGACATTAGTAGAGAAGTTTTTGGTCTTCACATGTTCATCTTTTGGATCGTTGTTGCCATNGGAGTTCTTGTCTTTGGTGTCATGTTTTATTCAATGTATGCTCATACTAAGAAGAAAAATCCAGAGCCNGCTAGTTTTCATGAAAATACAAAATTAGAAATACTTTGGACCGTTATTCCTTTTGTAATATTAATTAGTATGGCAGTACCAGCAACGAATACATTACAGAAAATGTATGCTGACGAAGAAGGCGATATAAATATTCAAGTAGTCGGCTATCAATGGAAATGGGAATACAAGTATTTAGAGGATGGNGTTAACTTTTTCTCCAACTTAACCACTGATCAAGACGAAATTTACAATCAAACACCAAAAGGCGAANANTATCTACTTGANGTTGATGAGCCGGTTGTGATCCCCACTGGNAAAAGAATNAGATTTTTAATTACAGCNAATGANGTAATNCANTCTTGGTGGGTGCCAGATTTTGCAATCAAGCAGGATGCTATTCCAGGNTTCATTAATACCGCTTGGACNATTGTAGATGAGCCAGGTATNTACAGAGGTCAATGTACGGAATTATGTGGNAAAAATCATGGCTTCATGCCAGTAGTNGTNAGAGCAGTNACCCCCGAAGATTATGATCTTTGGGTAGCAGAAAAAAAACAGGCAGCCTTTGAACTTGCCCAGCTCACTGAGAANGATTGGACCATGGAAGAGTTAGTTGCAAAAGGAGAGGGTGTTTATCAAATGAACTGTGTTGCTTGTCATCAGGTGAATGGAGCAGGAATTCCTGGAATCTTTCCCGCACTCGCAGGCAGCGACATAGTTTTAAACAATAAACCTCGCAACGTAGAAATATTGATGGAAGGAGTTCAAGGTGCTGCAATGCAATCTTTTGCGAATCAACTTTCTGAAGTTGATATGGCGGCTGTAATTACATATACAAGAAGAGCTTGGGGCAATGATGCAAAAGGAGACGGTGAAATTGTTGTTCCAAAAGAAATTGTCGAATATAAAGAAAACAAAATTAAGATATAGGAAGTAGATATGAGCGCAGTTATAGAATCTCATGATGATCACCATCACGGTCCTGCAAAAGGCTTAACCAGATGGTTATTCACCACAAACCATAAAGATATTGGCACTTTATACCTTTGGTTTAGCTTTGCGATGTTCTTAATTGGCGGAGCAATGGCTTTGGTAATTAGAGCAGAGTTATTTCAGCCTGGTATGCAAATCGTAGAGCCAGAATTTTATAACCAGATGCTTACTTTGCATGGCCTAATAATGGTTTTTGGAGCAGTGATGCCAGCTTTTGTAGGCCTAGCAAATTGGCTTGTTCCTATGATGGTTGGTGCCCCAGATATGGCACTACCTAGAATGAATAATTTGAGTTTTTGGATTTTGCCTTTTGCCTTTTTAATGATGCTTTCATCTTTATTTATGGAGGGAGGAGCACCTAATTTTGGTTGGACTTTCTATGCTCCATTATCCACAACATATGCACCACCCAGTGTTACTTTTTTCATTTTTTCTGTTCATATTCTCGGAGCCTCATCAATTATGGGAGCTATTAATGTGATTGTAACTATTATGAATATGAGAGCTCCAGGAATGACTTTAATGAAGATGCCATTATTTGTTTGGTCATGGCTCATAACAGCATATTTGTTGATAGCAGTGATGCCTGTCCTAGCAGGTGCAGTAACCATGATGCTGATGGATATCCACTTTGGAACCAGTTTCTTCAATGCTGCAGGTGGTGGAGACCCAGTCCTTTTTCAACATATTTTCTGGTTCTTTGGTCACCCTGAGGTTTACATAATGATATTGCCGGCCTTCGGAATTGTTTCGCACATAATTTCTACTTTCTCTAGGAAAGAGCTTTTCGGTTACTCGTCAATGGTTTGGGCAATGGTTTCAATTGCTATTCTTTCTTTCGTTGTTTGGGCTCATCATATGTTTACTGTTGGAATGCCATTAGCAGCTGAACTATTTTTTATGTGGGCAACCATGCTAATCGCAGTTCCTACAGGAGTTAAGGTCTTTAATTGGGTTGCAACCATGTTTAGGGGCTCAATAACTTACGAAACACCAATGTTGTTTGCAATAGCATTCGTTGTTCTATTTACGATCGGCGGGNTTTCTGGGCTAATGCTTGCCATCACACCTGCTGATTTTCAATATCATGATACATATTTTGTTGTTGCTCATTTCCACTATGTACTCGTACCCGGAGCAATATTNTCAATTATGGCTGCAGTATATTACTGGCTTCCNAAATGGTGTGGAAACATGTATGACGAAAGGCTAGGTCGCTTGCACTTTTGGCTTTCATTTATTGGTGTAAACGTTACATTTTTCCCGCAGCACTTTATTGGGTTAGCTGGAATGCCTAGAAGGATTCCTGATTACGCGCTTCAGTTTGCAGACTGGAATATGGTATCTACTGTTGGGGCTTTCTTGTTCGGTGCCTCTCAAATACTCTTCCTATTTATTGTTGTAAGAACAGTTATGGGCGGCAAGAAGGCTACTCCTGAAGTCTGGGAGGGAGCCCAAGGTTTAGAATGGACAGTTGATTCTCCTCCTCCATATCACACATTTTCAACACCACCAGAAGTTAAGTAATTATGAANGAGGGNGGCAAAAAGACNATCAAGATGCTNTCACTTGCAGTGTTGGGNATGTTTTTCTTTTCTTTTGCCTTGGTCCCTCTTTATGATGTNTTCTGCGAAGTCACNGGATTGAATGGAAAGATCGACTTATCTCCAACCAGGATTGCNGAAAGNGATATTTCAGAGGGTAGAGATATTACTGTTCAATTTGTTTCTCATAATAANGANCAGATGCCGTGGGATTTTGGTCCTTCTGATGAGGTTATAAACATAACAACTGGTAAATATTACACAGCCACCTACTATGTTAAAAATACAACCAGNAGAGCAATGGTGGCTCAAGCNATTCCAAGCGTTGCNCCATCNAATGCAGCTGCACATTTAAAAAAATTGGAATGTTTNTGCTTTGAGCAACAAATNTTAAAGCCAGGNGAAGAAGCNNTGCTACCAGTCAGACTTATTTTTGATAATGAATTACCAGACAATATTAATAATATTGTTCTTTCGTACACAATCTTCGATGTTACTGAAGANAATTTAGATGANTTAGCTAGTTACATGCATGAGCATGGTGNAGNTCATCACTCAATGGGGAGTTAGAAATGAGNACTTACGAAAAATACTATGTACCAGAGCANAGCAGGTTTCCAATCTATGCTGCGACTTCTTTATTTATTCTAGTTATGGGTGCNGCCAGNACCATCAATGCATTGGGACAGCCTGACAGNATGGCTAANTACATACTTTATGCTGGGCTGGCATCTTTTGGNGCTACCTTATTNTTTTGGTTTCGAAAAGTTGTTCAAGAACATTTAGCAGGACTAGATAGNGCTCAGCTNAATCAATCNTTTGTTTACGGAATGGCATGGTTCATTTTTTCAGAAGTNATGTTTTTCGCAGCATTTTTTGGTGCNTTATTTTATGTAAGAACATTTTCNGTTCCATGGCTTGGNGGNGAGGGAGAAAAAGGNTTAGCAAATATGNTATGGGAAAATTTNCANTCAACTTGGCCACTTTTGACCACTCCAGATTTGGGTGCTGCTTNCACTGTTCCTGAAAAAAGTATGGCTTTTCCTGGATGGGANAAAATANTAACTTGGCTTCCATTGTGGAACACAGTCGTTCTTCTNAGCTCTAGCGTAACNGTTCATATGGCNCANATTAATNTAAANGCTGCNAATAAAAANAAGTTTAATATTTGGCTGGGNGTTACCGTCTCACTTGCNATATTTTTTGTTTTTCTTCAGGCGCTTGANTANTANGAAGCNTANGAACACTATGGCNTAACCTTAAATTCTGGAATTTATGGNTCAACTTTCTTCATGCTAACAGGGTTCCACGGCTTTCATGTGATGATGGGCGGTTTGATGCTTTCAGTGATGCTGATTAGATCAGTTTTTTATAATCACTTTAAACCAGACCCTCATGAGCACTTTGGTTTTGAAGCTGCATCATGGTACTGGCATTTTGTTGATGTTGTTTGGGTGATGCTATTTATGTTTGTTTATATACTTTAAGAGCCCCACGGCACTGAGTTGCCAAGTTCTCCGGTATACAAGCCATAAGCTACTAATATAAGAAGCAAGGCAGCCAGTGATACTCTAACACCCAAGCTTATTACTGTTCCTTTGCTATTGCCTCTGTCTTTGAAGAGAAAGAACAGACCACTCGTTAAACTTAGAAGTATTAAAATAATTAAGATGAATATAGCAGGCTTNAACCACATTATTTGATTGTAACTTAAACCTATAATGAATTATTTAGAATTAATAAAAAAAAATTCAGCTTTATCAGTTTTTAGCTTCTTTTTTATAATAGTATTTTTCTCCCTTGGAATNTGGCAGGTTTATAAAGGNAANCTTAANNCACAAGAAGAAAAAGAATTTTATGCTTATAAACCNAGCANCCCNTATTCTCANTCACTTCANGNNTGGTCNAANGTTTCTATTGAGGGAAGGTTTGATTCCTCAAGACAAATACTTTTTGACAANCAGCTTTTGGATGGNAAACCAGGATATAAAGTTTATANNCCATTTATTTTNTCNGATGATCGACTAATNATGGTAAANAGAGGNTGGTTATCAAAAGCGGATATGANTNAATTGTTGCCAATNCTTGANGTAACATCTAAATCAAANANAATTACAGGAATNATCTATCGCCCNGAAANAAATATTACCTTNGGNGANANTCTTATNACTGAAAGTTGGCCNAAAATTAGNCAGCTANGAGANACAAATTTTTNTAGNAAACAGTATNCAGAGNCAGTNGAAAATTTCTTTTTACACCTAGATNCAAATCATCGGGAAGTANTAACNTTNCAAGANATTGNNCCCTTTACCATNTCATCNACTAGGCATTTTGGGTACGCTTTTCAGTGGTTTGTNATGACAATAGTCCTTGCAGCAATGTATTTTTTTACAATAAANAGGAANGAGAATGAATAANCGNATTTTTNTAATNTTTCTATTAGTAACGCCACTAATTGTAATTATTGGATCAACGCTAGCATTTAACCTTGGGTANTCACCTGAGAACACAAAAAATAACGGGACTTTTTTTGATAGTTATTTTGAAGTTGATCCAATGTCGTTAGTTGATGAGAGTGGATCTGTAATTGAATTTGAGGATGGTAAGTGGGTATTGGGTGTTTATTACAATAATGATCTTAATTTTGAGAATGCACTTTATGTAATGCGACAGTTAAATGTTGCTCTTAACAGAGATATATTCAAGCTTAAAAGAATTTTTGTTCAATCAAAGTCTTTTCAACCAAATGCACAATTATTAGAAGATTTTCCGCGAATTGAAATTTTTAATGATGTAAATGATGGATTTATATATCAAATTGAAAAAAATACTACAGATTATTTCTCAACTCCTCGAATTTTTGTAATAGATCCATATGGTCGGGCAGTAATGTTTTTTGATGCCTCAATGGATCCAAAGTTAATCCTAAAAGATTTAAAGGTGCTTATATGAATATAAAAAATGTATCTCTCTTCGGAATTCTATTTGCTTTCGTGGTTATAGCTCTGGGTGCTTGGACCAGACTGGTTGATGCTGGGCTGGGATGTCCTGACTGGCCAGGATGTTATGGCTTTGTTTTTTTTCCAACTACTGAGGCAGAAGTTGCTCTCGCTGAGCAAAGATATCCAGCATTTCCTTATGAGATAGATAAAGCTATTCCAGAAGTTGTTCATAGATATTTTGCAGCTGCACTTGGTTTGCTNGCAATTTTTATTGTGTACTTAACTCATANAACCGAAGANAAACAAAACAANAGAATTTCAATTTTTTTATTGATATTCATCTGCTGCCAAGGATTNTTTGGCTATTTAACTGTAAGCCTTAAGCTGCTGCCCATCATAGTAACAACNCATCTATTTGGNGGTTTTATTACNCTTTCNACATTCTTTTATTTGTACATTAAAAATTCTAATTTTTTCAAAAACTTTCAAATNGGTCACTTAAAAAATCTAGCNATGCTTGCNTTGTTTGTTTTNGTCATNCAAATATTTCTAGGGGCATGGACTTCAACAAATTATGCNTCATTGGCATGNCCNGATTTTCCAACNTGCCAAGGTAGTTTTATNCCAGATATGGATTTTTCAGCTGGATTTAATCTTGCTCAAGAGGTTGGACCAAANTATCTTTATGGCCTTTTAGATAATGAAGCAAGGGTTGCAATTCATTATTCTCACCGTATAACAGCAATATTCCTAACAATTATTTTTCTAATATTAATTTCTAGGTTGTGGTTCTCTAGTGCCGCGCCTCTTGCATCGACTTTAGGAATCGTTCTGCTTACACAAATATCTCTTGGGATAATGAATGTAGTTTATGTGTTACCACTTTATATCGCGATTGCTCATAATTTAGTTGCAGCACTGTTATTATTAACAACTCTTTATATAAATATGCTAGCTTGGAAAAAATGAGCATACTCAGAAGTTACTATCATCTATGTAAACCAAACGTGGTTCTTATGATGCTAATAACCTCATTAATTGGATCATTACTGGCAACAAATGCTTCTAACTTTAGTCCACTATTAATTTTAGTTTCACTCATAGGTATTGGTTTGTGTGCAGCATCTGCGGCTGCCATTAATCAAGTGGTTGATCAAAAAGTTGATGCTAATATGCCAAGAACAAGTGAAAGACCAATACCTCAAGGAGAAATATCTTCCAGCAAAGCAATCTCATTTGCTATTGTCATTGGCTTGATTGGCTATGCCATTTTGTACAGATATGTAAATGTGCTGACAGCATATCTAACAATTGCTTCATTGATAGGCTATGCAATTATTTATACAGTTTTTTTAAAAAGAGCAACGCCTCAAAACATAGTGATTGGTGGCCTTGCTGGAGCTGCGCCTCCTCTTTTGGGTTGGAGCTCTATTACAGGGAGCATTGATCCTAACGCTCTTTTGCTGGTATTGATTATTTTTGCATGGACGCCACCACATTTTTGGGCTTTAGCTATTCATAGAAAAGATGAATATGCCAAAGAAAATATCCCAATGCTTCCAGTTACACATGGCATTTCGTTTACAAAATTACAAATTATTCTTTATACGATCATCATGCTTTTGGTCAGCCTATTTCCCTATTTTGTAATGATGTCCGGAGCATTTTATTTAGTCTCAGCAATTGTGCTTGGATCAATTTTTTTATGGTATGCATTTAGGTTGTATGGCGATGATTCAAATAGCCTTGCCATGCCAACATTTCAATACTCAATTTATTATATTTTTCTTATTTTTTTAGCGTTATTAATTGATCATTTCATTATATGAACAGAAATATTTCGATCTCAATCATATTAATAATTTTATTTATGGCCACTGTCCTGACTTTATTTATAAACAAACTAACTACACCTCGCGAACTATCCAGGAGTGAACTTTTGGTGAACGGTTATTATTCACTTAGTCAGCCTAAAGAGATTTCTAATTTTGAATTCATCTCTTCAAATAATACCAAGATTACTAAGGACTTTTTAAAGGATAAATGGACGCTGATTTATTTTGGTTTTACTAATTGCCCAGACGAATGTCCTGTCTCTATGTCCATGATCAGGGAACTTTTTTTGACATTATCTGAAAAAGGTATGGGATTAAGCGATAAGCAGGTACTTTTAATTTCTATTGACCCAGAAAACGATACACCCAAAGAAATCGATATGTATGCAAAAGGATTTAATAAAAATTTTTATGGAGCTGTAGCAATTCGTCCAATGTTGGTTAATCTAGCAACACAACTCGACGTCATGGTCACATCACCCAAACAAAAAGATCATGCCAGTCATGCAAATCATTTGGATAATCATATGAACAATATTATTTTGATCGGACCCGATGAAAAATACTTAGGCTATTTTAGACCGCCTTTTATAAAAGAGAATTTACTTTTAACCTATCAATCAGTAGTTTATTAATCAGGATTCCTCTAAGAGAAAATTTTTAAGTTTTCCTAAGGTTTCGTCATCAATTTCAAGCCCTTCAGCAATAAAGTTTTCTATTGATCCGTAATCTTTAATAATTCTATCCATGGCAGCAACAATGAATCTCTCTTCCACGCCCATTATCGGCCTTAATTGATCTAAATCTGCTTGATTAAGGGAATAAAGCTTAATCTTCTTTAAGTAATCATCAACGAATTCTTTAGTGTATTCATTTGTTTTCATGTAATCACTTATTACTGTTTCCATTGGGACGCCAACTGCTAGCAATGTTATGGCTGCTGCAAATCCAGCCCGATCTTTGCCGGCTGTACAATGAAAAAGAGATGGTTTTTGTTCGTTTGCAAGAGTTTCAAGGAAGTCTTTGTAGACACCTTTGTACTTTGATACAAATTCTGCATTCGCCTCAACTAGCAATTCGCCCAAATCACCCTGATCTTGACCTCTCATCATGGCTTCAACTTTAGGGCGAATGGCACCGTCTGCCTCAATCGGTAATTGGATATATCGCATACCATCGGGAATTAGGTCTGGATCCTCAGATTTCTCATTACTTGACCTGAAGTCGATAACATTTTTAATGCCCAGCGATGATAAGTATTCCTGGTCATCTGTTGAGAGGTCAGATAATTTATCAGACCGATATAAGACCCCCCATTTGACTTTTTTTCCATCTGTCGTTTTATACCCACCAAGCTCTCTGGTATTGTGAGTTCCATCCAGAAAAATCTTTCGATACTCTTCTGTTTGAAAGTCAGGATTATCTTTATGTATTACTTTCATTTTTTTATCAGATTCGTTTGTGCACGAAATGCATAAGAACAAAAAACCAAACAGCGTTAATTTATGCGATTTCAACAATTACTTTTCCAGTTGCCTTCCTTTCAGCTAGGTGCGCAATTGCTTTTGCTGAATCTTCAAGCTTAAATTTATCTTTTATACGAGGATTAATTTTGCCTGCTTCTAAAAGCTCAAAAAGTTCTTCAAAGTTTTTTTGATTTTCTTTAGGAAACATTGCCGTCCATGCACCCCAAAAAACACCTACAATTTGACAGCTTTTTAACAATGCAAGATTAAGGGGTGGCTTAGGTATTTCACCAGCTGCAAAACCAATTACTAAATATCTCCCTTCCCAAGCTGTTGCACGAATAGCAGGCTCACTAAAGGATCCCCCGACAGGATCGTAAACCACATTAGCACCCATGCCCCCAGTAAGTTCTTTAATTTTATTTGAGAACTCTTTTTGTTCATCTCTATTCATGTTGCCCGATTTATAAACAAATCCTTCATCTGCTCCATGCTCAAGACAAATATCTACCTTTTCCTGTGTTGAAGCTGCAGCAATAACCTTTGCACCCATAGACTTGCCTAGCTCAACAGCAGCCAAACCAACTCCACCTGCTGCTCCAAGAACCAATAATGTTTCTCCTGCCTGAAGGTCGGCCCTTTGTTTAAGTGCATACAGCGATGTTCCATAAGTCATGGCAAGTCCTGCAGCGACCTGAAGGTCCATTTCTTTTGGAATTTTCTGCACTCTAGATTGATCTGCAACTAGTTTTTCTGCAAAACATCCATTTCCTGTCATCACAAAAACGTGATCACCCTCATTAAACTCAGTGACGCCTGATCCAACTTTCTCCACAACACCTGCTGCTTCTGCACCTGGAATGAAAGGCATGGGCGGCTGGAATTGGTAAAGGCCTTGAACCATTAATACATCAGGGAAATTAACACTAGCTGCTTTNAGGCTTATTAAAATTTCATTATCGCNTGGGATNGGGTCATCAACNTCGATATATTGAAGTGTNTCTGACCATTTTTCCTGACCAGCTAATTCNATGCAATTAAGCGCCTTCATACTATCCCCTTAGACTTNGGTTAAAATTTTTAAGATATTCGATTATATCAATTTTATCTTTTTCTTCGAGNTTCATTTGCTCATCAATTGATTGATTTGNAGCCTNTTNAAAGTTATCTAATTGAGATCTATCATTATATTTTTTGTTTTCATGATGATGTTTTGATAATTCCAAAATCAACTCACAATGAGTTTTTTGATTATCAAAAATATCTGACATTATCTTTTTAGATATTGGGCTAACAGTTGGAATAAATTCTTCTGTTAATTTTTTTAGAGATTGATCATATAAAGCTATCTCATTTCCTATTGCTAAAATTTCTTCAAGTAAATTCTTTGCTGCTTCATTTAATGATACTTCCCTACCTTCAACAAAAATTGTTGTTTGTTTATCTCTGCCTTTATATATAACAGCTCTGTTGTTTTCCTTTATGATCTTACTCTCATTGTCTTCAAGCATAGGTGACTCATTAACCAGACAATGCAGCAAGAAAAGATCCAAAAANTGTATTTGTTCTTTGCTAATACCAACAGGNTCATAAGGATTAATATCTAATCCTCTAAATTCAATATACTCGACACCNTTTGACATNAGAATATTTGCTGGTCTCTCTCCAGCAAGAACCTTTCTTTTTGGCCTAACTACATCATAAAGCTCATTCTCAATTTGCAGGATTCCATTACTAATTTGTAACGGATAATTNTGTTTATCAAAGAGNCCTATNTTTTCAAACNTNTTTGATGGATTTTTNATTCCATCAACCAAACCTGANACAAAGGCATCCAAATCATCATATGAAATTTTNAGGTTATCCTGTTCAAGACTCTGATAGCCGATGTCGCTCATTCTCAGGCTTGTAGATGTTTCCGCATAAAGATCCGTTTTTCTTTCTATTAATTCATGCTCTCTTTTTTGGAGGAACGATTGATGGCATATCGGGCTGGCACCAAATAAATATGCAATAAGCCAATAATTCCTTTTTACATTTCGAATTAGGCCAAAATAAGCTCTGTCTATTTCTGTTTGATTAGATTCATTTTGATTAAAAAAATCTTGCCAGCTCTTTTTTGAGAGAGAAAAATTGTAATGAATTCCAGAAACACATTGCATGGCAGAGCCATACCTTTCACGTAAGCCTCTCCGATATATGTTTTTTAATCTTCCTGTATTACTAACACCGTACTCAGCAATTTGTATTTGTTTTTCATCACCTAATTCACATGGCATAGAGGCGTTCCAGAGAATTTCATCATTAAGATTTTCTTTTACAAAAAAATCCAGATTTTCAAGAAAACTATGCAATCCTTCAACTGTATCAAAAGTAGGCGTAACCATTTCTATCAGCGCCTCAGCAAAGTCAGTTGTTATAAAGGGGTTTGTTAATGNAGACCCAAGAGATTTAGGATGCAGGGTTTTAGAAATAACTCCATTGAGATTTGAACGTAAAGCCTCACGCTCAATCCCTCTTGAAATTGAAATATTTTTAAAGAATTTTCTATTACTCAGGGCAACAAGTGCTTTTTCAAAGTTAGCACTAGTCATTTGTCCTAACCCTACATGCTAGGTCCGGCTTTGGAGATTTCTGGTCTAACGTTGAATTTTTTAAAATTTTCTTCAAATTTAGCTATAAGTTTTTTTGCAGCCTCATCATAATCATCAGCATTATCCCATGTTTGTCTAGGGTTGAGTATGTTCTTATCAACCCCTTCAATATGATTTGGGATTTCTAAATTTAAACCATCAAGCATTATTTTTTCTGTGGTTTTTAGTTCTCCAGCTTGAATAGCATTAACAATTCTTCTTGTAGTGGGGATACTAAATCTTTTACCAACACCATGTGGGCCTCCAGTCCAGCCCGTATTAACCAGATAAACTTGAGAATTAAAAGATTCTATTCTTTTGATTAACAGATCAGCATAGACACCAGCAGGCCTAGGGAAAAAAGGTGCACCAAAGCAAGTTGAAAATGTTGATTCAATTGCAGATGTAGAGCCAACCTCTGTAGAACCTACTTTTGCTGTATAGCCACTCAAAAAATGATATGCAGCCGCTTCCTTACTAAGGATTGAAACCGGGGGTAGAACACCAGTTAAATCACAAGTCAGAAAAATTACAACTTCAGGTTCAGGTCCATTGTTTGTGGGGACAGCTTTTTCTACATGAGATCTTGGATAACAACAACGTGAATTTTGAGTAAGAGATGTATCAGCATAATCAGGTACCAGCTGATCATCTAAAATTACATTTTCAATGATGCTGCCTTTTTTAATTGCTTTCCAAATAACAGGCTCATTCTCCTCAGAAAGATCTATGCATTTTGCATAACAGCCGCCTTCAAAGTTAAATACAGATCCCTCNGACCATCCATGCTCATCGTCACCAATAAGGTGACACGAAGGATCAGCTGATAGAGTTGTTTTTCCAGTACCAGACAAGCCAAAAAATAAAGCAACTTTTCCATTAGCATCCACATTTGCTGAGCAATGCATTGGCAGAACATCTTTTTCTGGAAGGAGGAAATTTTGAACAGAGAACATTGCTTTTTTCATTTCTCCNGCATATTTCATTCCAGCAATTATGACCTTTCTCTTTGCAAAATTAATTATCACACTTGCTTCNGAATTAGTTCCATCGACTGCAGGGTCGCACTCAAAATTTGGAGCNCTCAAAATTTCCCAACACTGTTTTTCCTTTGGATTAAATTCATCTGGACAGACAAANATTAATTGCGAGAACATGTTATGCCATGCTGTTTCAGTTGTAATATTAATTGGNATATAGTGNTCGTCATGTGAGCCGACGTGNACATNAGATTTGTATCTATCTTTTTCNGCTANATAAGANTGAACTTTATCCCAAAGCAAATTAAATGCNTCTNCNTCAAAGGGTTTNTTNATCTCACCCCAGTCAATTANNTCTTCNGTGCTAGGTTCNTTAACAATAAATCTGTCATTNGGACTTCTNCCNGTTCTTTCGCCTGTNTCAACAGATAANGCTCCNTTAGATGCAATGANACCTTCACCATTTTCAATAGCCNTATCAAGAAGCTCNTGTGCAGATAAACTNNATTCTTTGGTCAAAGCNGNCNGATCATTNCTCATATNTAAATATTATAGGTTGATAAANANTTGTGTCTATNNNTGTGTAGTGAAATTAAATTTTAAANGGATACNTAGGTCAAGAAATTTNGAAAACCTTATAANANANGCNTNANAGACANAATAANATGTAGTTTNGCTACATTATCTTTGCNTTAAAGCACTAATTGTTTTNAAAANNATCATCCCTAAAAANGCAATNAGCGCCCACTCAGCAAAGTTAAAAATAAATCTCCAGCCATCTTCAGCGCANGAGGGCCCGCCCTGATAAGCCATTATTAAGGCATTAAATAAACCCTGATATTCAACCATGGTACTAAATGGCATGCCNCANCNACNAATAGACATCAGCTCATCTATGGGNAGGTTTTGAACAAAAATCTGTCTAGAAGAAAANAGTATTCCAAAAATTAAAAANNCATATAGCCCTNCCNTCAAGAGNNTGTTGAGNNAGTTATTTTTANAAATTGATAACCCTAATGCANACAANCCAGCAAAAGCAAAACACCACCTTTGCACAATACACATAGGNCAAGGATAAATACCCAAAGCATCAAATATGAAAGCCCCAATNAATANGCCCAANCATATAAAAAATATGACCAAGTTATGATGTTTAATTAAGTAGTTCACAGAGCAATCATTAAGATAGCTAAATTATATATCTGTTGGAAGAAAATTTATGCAGGTGAGATAATAAAATATGGCANCCAAAAACAAAGTTTTTTTAATTGATGGCTCCTCATATCTTTATAGAGCTTTTCATGCAATGCCACCTNTAACGACTTCTAAAGGACTTCCNACTGGGGCAATTAAAGGNGTTGTTAATATGNTGAGGAATTTAAAAAAAGAANATCCAGAATCAAAAATAATNACTGTNTTTGATGCAAAGGGAAAAAATTTNAGACATGAGATTCTTAATACTTANAAAGCAAATCGNCCNCCTATGCCAAAAGAGCTTGTTGAACAACTTNANCCATTAAAATCTATTTGTAATTTNATGGCNGCTCCAGTCATTGAGGTTAAAGGAGTTGAAGCAGATGATGTNATAGCAACNCTTGCAGAGGAGCTTAAGTCAAAATACGAAATNATTATCTCNAGTCTTGATAAAGATCTGATGCAGCTTGTCGAAGACNGAAGTGTATCGATNATGAACACAATGACNANTGAAGAATTCGATGAAAAAGGNGTAGAAAAGAAATTCAATGTGAAGCCAAATCAAATTNTTGAATACCTNGCTTTAGTTGGAGATTCATCTGANAACATTCCAGGTGTTCCAAAGGTAGGNCCAAAAACCGCATCTAAATGGCTGAATGAATATCAAGATNTTTCAACAATAATTGANAATGCTGAATCACTTAAAGGCGCTGTTGGAGAATCCTTTAGAAATTCCATAGACGATTTGGCAAGGAATGTTGAGTTGGTATCACTTAAAAAGGATGTTGATCTTGAAACTAGTATTGATAAATTAATTGCAGTTGAAGAAAATAGTAAGGAGCTAGAAGCACTATTCATCGAGCTTGAATTTAATGCCTGGATCTCAACCCCACAAAATAAAACAAAACCTAAGACAATAAAAAGTAATTATGTTTGCGTACTAGACAAAGATACCCTTTTAAAAGTTTGCGAAGAAATCAGTCAATCAAATGTCTTCGCAATAGATACTGAAACCGATTCACTGGATACAAAGACCACGAATCTGCTAGGGATATCTCTGAGCACTAAATCAGGCGAAGGTTGTTATATTCCTTTTGGCCATGATTATGATGGAGCGCCTGACCAAATTTCATTGTCGGATGCAGAAGACATTCTTGGACCCGTAATTGTTGCCAATGAAAAAAAGTTAGTTGGTCAAAATCTAAAATTTGATTTACCGGTGTTAAGAAGACATGGTTTTGCCGTCACCGATTTTCTTGCCGATACCATGCTTTTATCTTATGTATTTAATAGTACTGGATCACGACATGGGCTAGATTATTTAGCAAAAAATTATTTGGATTATGAGCCCACAAAATTTGATGAAGTAGTTGGTACAGGGAAAAAAAGAATTAGTTTTTCTCAAGTGGATCTNGATATTGCAACAAAATATGCTGCAGAGGATGCTGATATCACCTTAAGACTTTTCAAATATTTTTCAGACCAATTAGCCAAGGAAAAATCATTAAATACTTTGTTAGAAACCATTGAGAAACCTGCTCTCAATGCACTTCTTAAAATTGAAACTAATGGTGTAAAAATCGATCAAAATTTTCTTGAAAGCTATTCCAAAGAGCTTTCATTGCGAATTGATAAGCTTCAAAAACAAGCATATAAAATTGCTGGAGAGGAGTTTAATTTAGATTCACCCAAGCAGTTACTTGAAATTCTTTTCAATAAACTTGGACTACCAATTCTTAAGAAAACTCCAAAAGGACAGCCTTCCACCAACGAGGAAACGCTTGTTCGACTATCTGAAGAATATGAACTTCCAAAAGTTATTTTGGAGTATAGAGGTCTAGCAAAACTTAAATCAACTTACACTGACAGTCTTGTGAAAATGATTCACAATCAAACAAAAAGAGTTCATACCTCTTATCAACAGGCTGTGACCTCAACAGGAAGACTTTCTTCAACTGAACCAAATCTTCAAAACATTCCCATTAAGACAGAAGAGGGTAGAAAGATCAGACAGGCTTTCATTGCAGAACCAGCCAATATAATAATTTCTGCTGATTACTCACAGATTGAGCTAAGGATCATGGCGCATCTTTCTGAAGATACAAATTTAACTAGAGCCTTCAAAGAAGGGCTCGATGTTCATGCCTCAACTGCCTCTGAGATATTTTCAATTCCAATTGATGAGGTAACCTCTGATCATCGACGCAAAGCTAAAGCAATTAATTTTGGCTTAATGTATGGCATGTCAGCATTTGGTCTTACGCGTCAGCTCGGAATNTCAAGACAAGATGCNCAACAATANCTTGATTCTTATTTTNATAAATATCAGGGAGTGAATGNATACATGGAGTCAATTAGAGGTGANGCNAAAGCAAAAGGTTATGTTGAAACNGTNATGGGCAGAAGAGTTCATGTGCCTGAAATAAATTCAGGGAANGGCCTTAGAAGACAAGCTGCAGAAAGAGCAGCNATTAANGGACCATTACAGGGCTCTGCNGCAGANATCATTAAAAAGGCTATGATAGATGTNTATCACTGGATAGANGACNCAGNCTCNAGTAATGAAATAAAAATGATTATGCAAGTNCATGATGAATTGGTNTTTGAAGTNAAAAAATCAAAANCCAAAGAGTATCAAGANCAAATTGTNTCCCTNATGGAAAATACATTTANCCTNTCGGTGCCACTNATTGTTGANGCAGAANCTGGAAACAATTGGAATGAGGCACATTAATCTAATTTCNAATAAGNCCACTCCAAANAACNGGATTTTTTANTTTTCTNTCCTCNGGTAATAAAATTTTTATGCCAAACTCNTCTCTNATATCANAGATTCTCATCTTTANATATTCTTCATAGGATTTGAATGGCCATTTTTTTTTCATTCTTCGAGCNCGCTTCCAAATAAGAATCTTCGTNGGAATCAAAGAAATTACCATTCNTATAAGNCTNATNTAACCAACTTCACGACCAAGNTATTTATTAAGCTCCTTNAATTCTGGNAACTTTCCATAGGCAAGCAAATCTTTCAATTTCCAACTGGCCCCAGAAAACAGCCATGAATCCAGAAGAGATTCTTGTTCAAGAGAGGTATCTAAACCAAATATGACATGCGTTACATCATGATCTCTTATGACGCATGAGCCAGGAGCATCTTTAAGCTGTTTTTTATTATTCATTTGTAAGTAGGATCTGTATTCAATTAATCCATCTTCAAGTGATAATGTGCAAGCTTGTTGTTGAAAACTTAGGTCACTCATCTTTCAGAGAATAGCTTATCAGNCGCGTCCTTAGCTCTTTAATTCCTTGATCCTTTAAAGTTGAAATAGTAAGGACTTCTTTCACCCCAGTTTTCTTTTGAACTTCTTGCTTAACCTTAAAAATTTGATTATTTGAGACCTTATCAGATTTCGTTAATACTGGGAGAAATTCAACATCAAAATCCCTACAAAGACCAATCATATCGATATCGATTTCCTTTAAAGGGTGNCTGATATCCATAAAGACAACCACTGCTTTCAAGCAGTATCTTTTTTGAAAATATTCACCAAGCATTGGTCCCCAATCTTTCTTTTTTGACTTATCTGATTTAGCAAAACCGTAACCGGGCAAATCTAGCAGCCTAAGATCTTTGTTAACACGAAAAAAGTTTATTTCTGTAGTGCGACCAGGCGTCTTGCTTGTTCTTGCAAGTTTACGATTCTCAGCCAGAGCATTTAAAGCACTTGATTTTCCTGCATTTGATCTGCCTGACAATAGNACCTCAACACAATCTTCATCGGGCATGGATTTATAGTTCAGAACNCCAAATTCAAAGGCTGTGTTTTTAAAGGGATTTTTCATATTTATCTTTTATGCAGGCGCCTCTGCGCATATAATAGGCTCTCTTTATTAAATATCAAAAATGCAAAAAGTACTTTTAGCTATCAGTTTAGTTTTCATTGGTGTAGATTCCTATGCTGCAGAATTAAATATTCCCAACGTACTTAAAAATGGAGACGCTTCAAATGGCTCTTCATTGGTAGCAACTTGCGCAGCTTGCCATGGAAATGATGGCAATAGTATTAATACAGATTGGCCCAGTCTTGCAGGTCAAAACCAGAAATATTTGTATGATCAGTTAGTGTATTTTGTGAATGGTGAAAGAGAAAATGCACTTATGACCGCGGTCATTCCTTATCTAAAAAATCTAAGCAGTGATGAATTACTTGATATAGCTGCTTTCTATGCAGAAAGTTCTGCATCTGTTGGTCAGGCTGATTCTGATATTGATTTGCTTGCATTAGGAGAGTCTTTGTACAGAGCCGGAGACTTAAGTCGAGGGATACCAGCATGTACTGCCTGTCACTCTTTATACGGAGAGGGGAATATCCAGGCCGGTTTTCCCAAAATTTCAGGACAGCAAAAGGGTTATTTAATCAGTACCTTAAAAGAATATAGATCACAAATCAGAAATGCAGGAAATTATGCTTTGGTGATGCAGGCTGCATCAGCTAACTTAAAAGATGATGACATTGAAGCTCTTGCCAATTATATGCATGGGCTTTACAGGAAATAAAATGAAGAAATTTCTAAATGCATCTATTCTCATTTTTACCATCTTGCTCTCCTCTACTGCGTTTGCTCAATATCAGGCTGGAAGAGACTATGAAAGAATTTCATCTCCATTGCCAATTAAACAAGATGGCAAAGTAGAAGTAATAGAGGCTTTTTGGTATGGGTGTGGTCATTGCTATTCATTTGAGCCTGTAATCAATAAATGGAAGAAGGAATTAAACGATGACGTTAAATTTGCAAAGCTTCCAGTAGGTTGGGGCCCAATGCATCAACTCCATGCTACGCTTTATTACACTATTGAGGCCCTAAAAATTGGTGAAACAGGACATGGTGCGGTTTTTACAACAATTCACAAAGAGGGGAACTATCTCTCAAGTGAAAAGTCTATTCTGGAGTTTTTGTCTAAGCTTGGTATTGACGAACAAGAGGCATATAAACAAATGAACTCATTTTCAGTTAGGCAAAAAGTAAAAAGATCAATAGAATTGTCTCGAAGACTTAAAGTCTCTGCTGTCCCAATGATGTTTGTTGATGGCAAATATAAAATCCAAGTCAAAGGGTCTACCAGCAAGATGCTTGATACCGTTGACTATTTAATTAATATTGAAAAACCTAATTCATAATATGAAAAAAATACTTCCAATTCTTACCGTTGTTTGCGCTGTTATCTTTATGTTTAATGGCAAAAAATATGATGAACTTGTCTCATCAAGACTTTCATCAGATGTTGCAATTTGTTTGCAAGGTGAATCTTGTGGGCAGGCAGTTCTTGCAGCTACATCATCATCTGCAGCGGGAGGTTCACGCTCAGCAGAACAAATTTATACAAGCGGATGTGCCGCTTGTCATGATGCTGGTGTTGCAGGGGCGCCAATGCTTGCCAACCAAAGTCAATGGGAACAAAGGTTAGCAAAAGGAACTGACATGCTTGTTAATAATGCATGGTCAGGGATTGGTGGAATGCCTGCAAAAGGACTTTGTGGCGATTGCACAAAAGAAGAAATTGGCTTGGCAGTAGAATATATGCTGGATACTCTTTAAATTATTTTTCTGATCTNGATTCAAGTTTCTCAAGACGCTTTTCTAANCTTTCNAGAATNTTAAGNACNCCCTCATATTTTTCTTTACTGACATAGCCTTGCTTTTCAAGGAATGGTTCTAANTTNGATTTAATTANTTTTTCTANCTCATCCGATGGATTATTNGAACCAAGTTCTTCAATTTTTTCNTGAATAACNCCGACNAAGGCTCGTAAAGACTCTTTAGAANTCATAATTTTGCTCAATATATTCCANNGCGTTTTNCCANGAACTAATCTGAGGAGGCTNNTCTAGATCTAAGTCCCATTCATTAGATTTATTATTAAACCATAAAGGNTTTAGNCCAGCNCTTANNCAGCCACTTATGTCAGCAATTTTATCGTCNCCAACATGAAGGATTTCNTCAGGAAGCACATTAAAGAATTCGACTGCTTTTTTGAAGTGTTTTGATGAGGGCTTATTTGACTTTACATCTAGTGAGGTAAAGTGGCATTTAAAAAATTTATCAATACCAATTTTCTTTACGTCAGCATTTCCATTAGTAAGAATTCCAAGAGGCAATTTTGTAGCGGCAGTATTTAAGAAATCTTTTACATGCGGATAGAGAGTTACTTGTTGCCTCAAATCAAAAAATACTTCAAAAGCTGATTCAACAAAATCATCGAGCTGTTTTTCATTACTGAATGCATGCTTAACGTGATGCTTAATACTCTCTCTTCTAAGCGCCCCCAAATCATATGCCAGAAGCTCATTTTTTTTAATTAGTTCTTCTCGAAGAAGCATAAAAGATTCATAGTCTCCCCAAGCTATCTCTTCATCTAAGCTGCTCTCTATCCACTCTCGTGTTTTTATTTCCGCATTTATGATCACTGGACCTATATCCCAAAATGTATCATCAAGATCAAAAGTAATAGCTTTAATTTTAGCTCTCATGAATCAAGAAAAGCTTTTGGATGTGATTTTTCATAAATTCTAATCAGATGCTGATAATCTAATTTTGTGTAAATTTGGGTGGTTGACAATGAACTATGTCCCAATAGCTCCTGAATACTTCTTAAGTCACCGCTTGATTCTAACAGATGGGTTGCAAAGCTATGCCGTAGCATATGCGGATGAATAGGAGGAAGACCCTGAGCAATTGCTATTTTTTTAATCCTTTCTTGGATTGACCTAACAGACAATCTTTCTCCACGAAGATTAATAAATAATGCTTTTGTATCAGGATCAATTTTATTCCGATGCTTCAACCAGACATCAACTGACTTTACAGCAAAACTTCCAACTGGAATTAACCTGGTTTTAGAGCCCTTACCTAATACCCTCAAGAATGATTTATTATCTTCAAAGTCATCAATACTAATATTGCTTGCTTCAGAAACACGCAAACCACAAGAATAAATAAGCTCAAGAATTGCAAGATCTCTAAAATCTTGAGGTTTTTTTGCTGGAAATGAGAGCAAGTTATTTACTTGATCAGGGCTAAGGACTTCAGGAAGATTCTTTGGTGCTTTCGGTGCTACCACATCATCAAATGGAGATGAATCTACTAAGCTATTCTGTTTCAAGAAATTAAAGAATCCCTTTCCCGAAGATACATGACGTTGAATGCTTTTAGCACTCAAGTTATCTGCGAATAACTGACCTAACCATTCAGAGCAAATATCAGAAGTAATTTGCCTATATGTACTGCAATCTTTTTTTGCTATGTAATCAGAAAATTTTTTAAGGTCTCTTAAATATGCTCTTTGAGAATTTTCTGATAATCCTTTTATATCTTTCAAATAATTTGTGTATCTAAGAGCATCTTCAAAAACAAAAAAGATTTCCTTATCAGACATTATGATTAAGACGCTTTAATGCAACTGCAAGCACATCCCTAAGAAACTCAACAAAAGTAACGTCAGCCTCGCCGAGATACTTGATGGGATCTTCAGAACCAAACTTAATTAATCCAAATTTTTCTTCACCATAATTAAAGCTTGCAACNACAGCTGANTTTATTTTTTCANTATTAAAGAGNNNTTTAAGGTTTTTTNTATTNAANGTNCCTGTGAAAANCTNTGATTTAAGGAGATTCANTTNTGTTGCATCTCCNAAATTNATTANTGATTTTTGGTCNAGAAACTCNANTGANCATGNCTCTATTTGGAAATCCTTTTTTANAGATGATTCAAAAACTTTTTTTGTCNTCTCATNACTNTCAGCGTCTAAAANCTGAAGAACAAGNGATCTAATTTTTGAGAANAGAATTTCATTTTCCTTACCAGTNTCTAAAAAATTTGATAAAAGNCCTGTAAGTTTATTTTGCTCATCNCTTAAGCGAGCAACTTGGCGCTGNAGTAATGAAGATANANCNCCTTTTTCTTCNTCAAAATCCATTTCAGCAAGGATGGCNGGNTGNTTAACAAAAAAATCNCTGTTTTCAAGTAGGAATAACTCTACATCTTTTTCTTTTAACTTTCCCATCTTCCTTCGAATAGCTTNACTGCTGGCCCTATTAGTTTCATGTTAGCAGCCTTAATGGTTGTAATCTTACCACCTCTAAACTTCAGAGTTGTTTTGTCATCATCTTTGCCATATGCAAAACCAATACTTGCTGCTGCAGAACCACAAGCCAACGTTTCACCAGCNCCATGTTCGCTTGTACGAACATTTATAGNATTTTTTGTTATCTTTATTATNGAAANATTAAAGTCACTTAAAAACTTATTTTTACGCAATACCACATCAGTATTNGNTAGGTCATGAGTATCGAGATTAGNTTTNCTNATNATTAAGTGNTTATTTCCAACATCAATAGCTTGNGAGTTTTTAAANCCTTTTTTNTCTAAAAAGTTAANAACTGANNNAGNCAGAGNAATTTTTTTTGGTAAATCAAAGGAAAGTTCGATCATAGAATNCTTGAGAAGTTTTGCTTCTATNCTCTTNGTTTTAGTGCCNAGNTTTAATATTTTTTTAGGNGCCAATTTATTTTTCCAAATAAAATAAGCTACACATCTTAGNCCGTTCATGCACATNCCAGCNTGTGATCCATCTGCATTAAAGAACTTTATAAAAAANTCNTCNTGCTTTTTTTTCGGCGGATAAATANCTATNAACTGATCAAAACCAACGCCNAGTTTTCTGTGAGCCATTNTTTTAACTAANGNTTTNGAAAANGTAATATTCGAGGTCAAAGCATCAATNACTANNAAGTCATTACCGTTACCNTGCATTTTTTCAAAGGCAATCATTTTAATAAATCTATTTCATGCTTAAACAAGTCATCATGAGACTCTCTTTGTCTTATTAACCTAAAGTCGTCTCCCTCAACAAGAATTTCGCATGCTCTTGGTCTCGAGTTATAGTTGGAACTCATTACAAAACCATAGGCTCCAGCAGTTCGAATTGCCAAGAATTCATCTTCTTTGATTGCAAGTTCAGCCCCTTTGGCTAAATAATCTCCACTTTCGCAAACAGGTCCAACCACATCTACTTTATTATGACTGCTATTTTGTTCTTGCAAGGACACAACTTGATGATTGGCCTTATATAAGGCAGGTCTAAGCAAATCGTTCATTGCTGCATCTGTGATAAGAAAATTATTCTTTAGGTACTCCACCTTTGCTAATAAAATTCCAGCATTTGCGGCAATAGATCTGCCTGGTTCAAGAAATATTCTTTTGTTGGTTCCTGAGAAAACATCCTGATAGATCTCCATAAGTTCAGCAGGAGCAGATGTCTCCTCATCAATATATCTCACCCCCAGACCGCCACCCATATCAATAATCTTTATTTCTAAACCCATTTGATCTAATTGACTCGCCAAATCTAACATTTGCTCAGCAGCATCTTTAAAGCTATTTAGATTTAAGATTTGAGAACCAATGTGACAGGTAATTGCTAGAAACTTTATCTCTGATTTATTTGAATATTTTTTTGCCAGCTCTAAAGCCTTTTCAAAGGATATCCCAAATTTGTTTTCTTTTTTACCCGTCTTTATGTATTCATGTCCACCAGCATCAACATCTGGATTAACTCTTAAGCCTACAGGTGCGACTAAGCCCATGTTTTTGGATATTTGATGAATTCTTTTCAGCTCACTTTCTGACTCTACATTAAAAGACAAGATGCCAACCTTGAGAGCAAATACGATTTCGTCTGCAGATTTCCCAACTCCTGAAAATATTATTTTTTGAGGATCAATACCTGCCTTAATGCATCTATGGAGCTCACCACCTGAGACAATATCGAAGCCACTTCCATATTCATTTAGTAACTTTAATATGCTTAAGTTTGACAAGGCTTTTACTGAAAAACAAACCATCCCATTTAGTCTTTCAAGACTCTTTTGGTAAACATCTAAGTGTCTTAGCAGGGTAGCTCTTGAATAAACATAAGCTGGGGTTCCGTACTTCTCAGCAATATTTTTAATGGGAACATCCTCACAAAATAGTTCCCCGTGTTTGAAATTAAAGTGATCCATGAATATTTTGAGTACTCGGGTCTATCGTATTTGGCTCTATGGGACCTTTATACCCACATCCACATAGAAGTATCAATAGAAAAATTGCAGTATAAATTTTCATGAAAGTATTATCTATAAATAATACTTAAAATCCTACTTTCTAATACTTATACTCTTCTTCTTTAAATGGTCCATTAACAGGGACGTGAATATAATCAGCTTGTTCTTGAGTAAGTTTAGTAATGGTGCCCCCAAACCCCTGAACCATCAATTCAGCAACTTCCTCATCGAGTTTCTTTGGTAAAACTTTTACAGTAATTAATTCTTTCTTTTTATCTTCATCATTAATGTTTGCAAAAGCCTGTTCATAGAGGAATATTTGAGCAAGAACCTGATTTGCAAACGATCCATCCATAATCCTGCTAGGATGACCTGTTGCATTACCAAGATTAACTAGCCTTCCTTCAGCTAATAAAATAATGAAGTTCTTACTACTCAAGTCAGGTTTTTCACTCGGTGTCGTGTCTCTAAAAATTCTATGAACTTGAGGTTTTATTTCTTCCCAATACCATGCCTCTCTCATATAAGCAGTATCAATTTCATTATCAAAATGACCTATGTTACAAATTAGAGCAGTATTTTTTATATTTCTCAGGATTGCTGCATCACAGACATTTACATTACCTGTGGTTGTGACAAGCAAATCAGTATCCAACAAAAGCTCTTTATTAAGATCATCATCTTTTCTAGTGACATTACCATTTTTGTATGCAGCTACTACTTCAAAACCATCCATGCAAGCTTGCATAGCGCATATTGGATCAGACTCAATAACACGAACTATAACCCCTTCCTGAGCTAAACTTAAAGCAGACCCTTTTCCAACGTCACCATAACCAATAACGAGTGCTTTTTTACCGGATAGCAACATATCCGTAGCTCTCTTTATGCCATCATTTAAACTATGTCTGCACCCATACTTATTATCGTTCTTTGATTTCGTAACTGAGTCATTAACATTTATAGCGGGAACCTTTAATTCACCATTTCTTAAAAGTTCTTTTAATCGATGTACACCTGTGGTTGTTTCTTCGGATATACCATGAATCCTTTCTAACATTTCAGGATATTTTTTATGAATAAGCTCAGTAAGATCTCCACCATCATCAAGAATCATGTTTGCATCCCATGGCTGGCCATCTTTTAAAATGGTTTGTTCTAGACACCATTCATATTCCTTCTCAGTTTCTCCTTTCCACGCAAATATTGGTATTCCTTTTTCTGCCATTGCTGCAGCAGCATGATCTTGAGTAGAAAAAATGTTGCATGATGACCATCTTAGTTCAGCTCCAAGCTCCTGAAGTGTTTCCATTAATACAGCTGTTTGGACAGTCATATGAATGCAGCCAAGAATTTTTGCACCATTAAGAGGCTGATCATCTTTATACTTTTCTCTGAGCGCCATTAACGCAGGCATCTCATTTTCTGCAAGTGAAATCTCTCTTCTACCGAAGTCTGATAATGTAATATCTGCTACTTTGTAATCATTACCCATAAATTAAAGCCCTCAAATTACCTGCTTGATCAACTTGTTCCCATGAAAACATCTCTTCTCGTCCAAAGTGACCATAGGCAGCGGTATCTTGGTATATTGGACGATTTAAATCAAGCATCTTAATTATTCCCTTTGGCCTTAAATCAAATATCTCTCTCACAGCTTCTTCAAGATCTGATTGAGATACATCTGAAGTTTCAAAAGTATTAATGTTTACTGAGGTAGGTTCTGCAACACCTATTGCGTATGAGAGCTGAATTTCACAACGATCAGCGATTTCAGCAGCTACAATATTTTTTGCAACGTATCTAGCAGCGTAAGCTGCAGATCTGTCTACTTTTGATGGATCTTTTCCAGAAAATGCTCCACCACCATGCCTTGCCATACCCCCATAGGTATCAACGATTATTTTTCTACCAGTTAATCCACAGTCACCAGCTGGACCTCCAATGACAAATTTGCCTGTAGGGTTGATAAAGATTTTTGTTTCAGGAAGCATCCATTCTTTTGGTATTACCGGGTTAATTATTTCCTTGGTGATTATTTCTTTTAAATCATCTTGAGAAATGCTTTCATCATGTTGTGTTGACAGAACAATAGCAGATAGGCCAGAAATAACTTTTCCGTCCTCTTCATAGATAACACTAACTTGACTCTTTGCGTCTGGTCTTAACCACTCAATACTTCCTGATTTTCTTAGTTCAGCTTGTTTTCTCATTAGTCTGTGCGCAAGCTCAATAGGTGCTGGCATCAGCGAACTATTTTCTCTGCAAGCATAACCAAACATTAACCCTTGATCCCCTGCTCCTTGCTCTAAATTCTCACCCTCACCCTCATTAACTCCTTGCGCAATATCAGGAGATTGTTTGTAAATATAATTTTCAATAACACAACTATTACCGTTGAAACCAAATTCATCATTATCGTAGCCAATTTCAGTGATGGTTTTCCTAATTATTGACTCTAAGTTTGGGGCTGCCGTTGAGGTAATTTCGCCAGCGATTATTACATTGTTATTTTTTACAACAGTTTCACATGCAACTCTGCATGCTGGATCTTCTTTTAAGTATGCATCTAAAATCGCATCTGAAATTTGATCACAAACTTTATCTGGATGACCTTCAGAGACTGATTCAGATGTAAATATATAACTCATAATTATTTTAAAAGATTTTTTGTATTGCTGTTTTAGCATCAGCTGCGCCTTTATTGACGCCCCAATTTAGCAGTTTAAGCATGCAAGCAGGGACAAATCACTTTTTAAGTTTTGGTATTTTATAGTTTTTCAAAGATAGAGACAATTAAACGTTTAATTAATTATTCAGGCGTACTATTATTAACTTTTTATTTCTATCATATATGTCAGATTTACCTCTAGTAAGTAATGCGATTAGGTTTCTTTCTGTTGATGCAGTTCAGCTAGCAAACTCTGGGCATCCTGGAATGCCTATGGGTATGTCGGATATAGCAGTTGTCCTTTGGAAAAATCACCTCAAACATAATCCTCAAAACCCTAAATGGTTTAATCGAGATAGATTCGTATTATCCAATGGTCATGGCTCAATGTTGCTCTACAGCTTGCTTCATCTTTCAGGCTACCCTCTTTCAATTGATGACATCAAAGCATTTAGAAAGCTTGGATCTAAAACTCCCGGACATCCGGAGTATGACATTGAGATTGGCATTGAAACAACCACAGGCCCTCTTGGTCAGGGGCTTTCAAATGGTGTCGGCATGGCTTTGGCTGAGAAGCATCTGGCTGCAAAATTTAATAAAGAAAATTTAAATGTCGTTGATCACTACACATATGTTTTTTTAGGTGATGGTTGTTTGATGGAAGGAATATCCCACGAAGCTTGCTCCTTTGCCGGAACTCATAATCTAGGAAAACTTATCTGTCTTTATGATGACAATGGAATCTCTATTGATGGAGAAGTTAGTTCTTGGTTTAGCGATGATACTCAAAAACGTTTTGAGAGCTATAACTGGCAAGTAATCAAAGTCGATGGGCATAACTTGAAGGAAATAGATAATGCTATTTCAACTGCCAAAGAGAATGCTAGTCAGCCTACACTTATTTGCTGCAAAACAAAAATAGGATTTGGTTCTCCTAATAAAGAAGGTACATCTGGTGTTCATGGTGCCGCATTAGGTGATGATGAGGTGAAACTCACAAGAGAAAATCTGGGTTGGGAATATCCTCCATTTACAATCCCTAAAGAGGTTTATGAGGTTTTCGATGCGAAAGCAACAGGAGAAGTCTATGAAGATGACTGGAATAATCTTTTAAAAAATTATCAAGCAGATTATCCGGAAGATTATTCTGAGTTATTAAGAACATCATCAAATAACCTGCCAGATAACTTTGAAGATAAATTTAATGAGTTTTTGT
>NHFF02000033.1 GCA_002172535.2 Gammaproteobacteria bacterium TMED104
CCACCTACGTAGGAAATTAAGCTTTCGCACCTACGGTCTTTGACGGCTGCGTATACAACGCAACTATCAGAGCTTTTTCAAGCTCTAAACTTATAAAATGTTTGAGGTGTCTAACTTAACACCTGGCCCCATTGTGCTGCTGAGCGATACATTCTTAATGTAAACACCTTTAGCAGAGGCAGGTTTAAGTTTTTTAACCTCATCAATTAAAACTTTAGTATTTTCTTCAAGCTGAGTTGGGGAATATGAAACTTTACCAATACATCCATGAATCGTGCCTCCCTTATCAGTTTTAAATCTTACTTGTCCAGATTTTGCGTTCTTAACCGCTTCACCAATCTTGTCCGTAACAGTCCCGCTTTTAGGATTCGGCATTAGTCCTTTAGGCCCAAGCACCTGACCTAACTGGCCGACCACTTTCATTGAAGCTTGTGTTGCTACAACCACATCAACTGCAACTTCGCCTTTTCTAAATTGTTCGGCCAACTCATCCATACCGATGAATTCAGCGCCTGCTTCCTTCGCTTCATTTGCTTGATCGCCATCAGCAAAAGCTGCAACAGTTACTTGTTTACCCAAAGAATTAGGTAAAGTTACAGAGCCTCTAACATTTTGATCTGATTTACCAGTATCAATGCCTAAATTAATTGCTATATCAACAGATTCATCAAACTTATTAGATTTAACTTCTTGGAATACACCAAGAGCCCCTTCAAAAGAGTACAACTTTTCGATGTCAACTAACTCGTTNATTTTTANAGATTTCTTGCTCATTAAATATCTACCTCNACGCCCATNCTTCTTGCNGTTCCAGCAATAATTTTNACAGCCTGGTCCATTGTGTTTGCATTAAGNTCTTTCTCTTTTACCTTTNCAATTTCTTCCAATTGAGCACGTGTAATTTTTCCNACCTTCTCTAAATTNGGNACNCCACTACCTTTTGGAATNTTTAANGCTTTCCTAATTANAACTGCTGCNGGAGGCGATTTAATATCAAAACTAAATGATTTATCTTCATAGACATTAATAACTACAGGAAGCGGTACTCCCTTTTCTGCATTTTGTGTTTCTGCATTAAAAGCATTACAAAAATCCATAATGTTTACATTTGCCTGACCAAGTGCTGGTCCAACTGGAGGACTTGGATTTGCTCCGCCTGCAGGNATTTGAAGTTTTAAGACTGTTGCTATNTTTTTATTCTTAGCCATTATGTTTTCTCAATTTGTATAAAATCTAATTGGACTGGTGTAGATCTACCAAGAATTTGAACCGATACCTTTACCTGACTATTTTCATAATCAACTTCTTCTACAACTCCATTAAAGTCGTTAAATGGTCCATCACAGACTCTGACCACTTCACCTGGCTCAAATAAAGTTTTAGGTCTCGGCGCTTCTTCACCAACTTCTATTCTATTGATAATTCCATCCACTTCAGCCTTTGATATGGGCATGGGTTTTTCTTTAGTACCACCAACAAATGTACTAATTCGTGGAGTATGCTTAACGAGCTGCCAAGTATCATCGTTCATTTCCATTTCAATCAATATGTAGCCTGGAAAAAATTTCCTTTCTGTTTTCTTTTTAGCCCCACTTTTAAGCTCGACTACTTGTTCAGTTGGGATGAGTATCTCACCAAATTGAGACTTCAGATCTGCCAAAGCAATCCGCTCCTCGAGGGCAGCTTTAACCTTTAGCTCGTAGCCTGAGTAGGCCTGCACTACATACCAATCCATTATCCAAGCACCAATTTAGTAAGCCAGCTTAATAAAGACTCCAGACCCCAAAAAACTAAACAGAGAACGACAATTGAGCCAAATACAATTAAAAAGGTTTGAGTGGTTTCTGGTCTTGATGGCCAAACGACCCTTCTTAGCTCTATTCTTGATTCCCGCATCAGTTTGATGGCATTGCTACCAAAATCAGTTAACGCCAAAATGACAAGCCCAAGGATAAAAAGACCAACTACNCCAAGNACTCTATAAAGAAATGGNGTTGCTGAATAATATGAGTTACCAACAATTGCNAATGTAAAAACAGACAAAGATAGAACCCACTTGAGCCTATCTATAANGTTTCCTGTTTTTTGTTTTGTTGCCATCAATTAATACACTCCACCTTTNTACTGGCAGGCCAGGAGGGACTTGAACCCCCAACCTACGGTTTTGGAGACCGTCGCTCTACCAATTGAGCTACTGGCCTATTTCTCCAATCTACACAGACAGAAAAGCCGAGACATGCTCGGCACTTCTGTAATTAATTCCTTACTTTATAATTTTTGATACTACGCCTGCGCCTACTGTTCTACCACCTTCACGGATAGCNAACTTAAGACCTTCGTCCATAGCAATCGGTGCAATAAGGGAAACNGTCATCTTGACATTNTCGCCAGGCATAACCATNTCNACACCGTCCGGCANCGCACACGCTCCGGTAACATCAGTAGTTCTAAAGTAGAACTGAGGTCTGTAATTNCTAAAGAAAGGNGTATGTCTTCCNCCCTCTTCNTTAGATAGTACATAAATCTCAGCTTCAAATTCTGTATGAGGNGTNATTGATCCNGGNTGNGCAAGAACTTGACCTCTCTCAACAGCTTCTCTTTCAATACCTCTNAGAAGTACACCACAGTTCTCACCAGCNCGACCTTCATCAAGTGACTTTCTNAACATCTCNACACCTGTACANGTTGTNGTAGTTGTATCATTAATACCAACGATCTCTAATGCATCANCAGTTTTTACAATACCGCTTTCAATACGTCCTGTTACAACAGTTCCTCTACCTGAGATAGTAAATACATCCTCAATAGGCATTAGGAAAGGCTTATCGATGTCTCTTTCAGGTTCTGGAACATAAACATCTAGCTCCTCTACAAGTTTTTGTACAGCAGATACACCGATTTCAGATGTATCACCTTCAAGAGCTTTTAGAGCACTACCTGTAATGATCGGAGTATCGTCACCAGGGAACTCATACTCATTAAGTAGCTCTCTAATTTCTAGCTCAACTAGTTCTTGAAGCTCTGGATCATCGACCTGATCAGCTTTGTTTAGGAAAACAACAATTTTTGGAACGCCTACCTGTCTTGCAAGTAGAATGTGCTCTCTAGTTTGTGGCATTGGGCCATCAGCAGCACTTACAACCAATATAGCGCCATCCATCTGAGCAGCACCAGTGATCATGTTTTTAACATAGTCGGCGTGACCTGGACAATCAACGTGTGCATAGTGCCTGTTAGTTGATACGTACTCTACGTGAGAAGTAGCAATCGTAATTCCTCTTTCTCTTTCTTCAGGAGCATTATCAATACCGTCAAATGCAACTGCATCACCACCATATGTTTCTGCACAAACCTTAGTTAATGCAGCTGTTAAAGTAGTTTTACCATGGTCAACGTGACCAATCGTTCCCACATTTACGTGCGGGAGGGTTCTTTCATATTTTTCTCTAGCCATTAGTGCCTCTCTGAATAATATTTAGTTAAATCATAAATTTGGAGCTCATAACCGGACTTGAACCGGTGACCTCTTCCTTACCAAGGAAGTGCTCTACCGCTGAGCTATATGAGCCCGATTTATAACATCCAAATTTAAGGTGGCGTATTATCCCCTTAAAAAACAAGAAACTCAACCTTTTTTTGGTATTCAAATTGGGGGTTTTTAGGTGGTGGAGGGGGGAGGATTCGAACCTCCGAAGCACGAGGCGGCAGATTTACAGTCTGCTGGGTTTGACCGCTCCCCAACCCCTCCAATGCAAAGGATGGTATTTTTGTTCTAGAATGCCCTTAAGTCAACATAAAATCCTAAATTGATGAAATTTAATTCACTTGAATTGCAAGGCAAACTTAACTCTGAAATTACAAATTTAGTTGTTCTTAATAATGTTGACTCAACCAATACATTCATAAAATCGCTTCAAAGCGAAAAAATACTTGATTTAGTAGTCGCTGAGAAGCAATCGGCGGGCAGAGGAAGGCGAGGTAATGCTTGGGACAGTCCAGAAATAGGCAATATATATATGTCCTTAAGATTTGCAGTCTCTAACAAAATACCTGCATTGAGTTTAGTGACTGGATTAATTGTAAAAAAAGCAATTCAAGAAGTTTCAAAAGACATCAATGTACTTTTAAAGTGGCCAAATGATCTAATTCTAAACCAGCGTAAGGCCGGTGGAATATTAGTAGAAATTGATCAAGCTAATAAGATTAATAATTTCATTGTTGGCATCGGCATTAATGTTGAATCTGATGTAGCAAATGATTCATGGATTGGCCTAAAAGAAATTGATAATGAAGTTGATCGAAGCAAAGTTATTATCAAAATTGCGAGTGCTTTTGAAAAAATAGCTTCAGGTAAAGAAGACTTTAAGGATTGGCAATCAGAGTGGGAAAAGCATTGTGTGCATATGCATAAGAAAATTACTCTTAATTTGAATGATTCTGACAAAGTAGAAGGGATTTTTGAGGGCATCAATCACAACGGCGAAATGCTACTTAGCAATGAGAATGAAATTTTAACTTTCAATTCTGGCGAGTGTTCGGTAGATTATGCATCAATATGATTCATTCAATCTTTAATTTAGATCTAGACTCACCCGCCCCGGAAGGCCATAAAGAAATTATTCTGGGTGCAGGATGTTTTTGGGGTGTCGAAAGGCGGCTTTGGAATTTGCAAGGTATCACGCTTACCTCAGTAGGCTATGCAGGTGGCACCTCAATTAATCCATCGTATAAAGAAGTCTGTTCTGGCAGCACCGGCCATGCTGAAGTGGTCAAGGTAGTATTTGATCCTTTAGAGATTTCATTAAAAGAAATTTTGATCAGCTTTTGGGAAATGCATGATCCAACCCAAGGCATGCGACAGGGGAATGATATTGGCAGTCAGTATCGTTCCGTGATCTATGCAAATAATGAAGAAGACCTCAATTTAGCCAAATCAACTTTAGAGACCTATCAACAAGAAATATCAAATGCAGGATTTGGGCCGATAACTACTGAATTAAAAGTATTAAATAATTATTATTTGGCTGAAGAATATCACCAGCAATACCTGCAAAAAAACCCAAATGGATATTGTGGAATTGGAGGTATAGGTTGCTCTTTTCCTGAGCAATAAAATATATATAATATGCAACCGTGCCACCTTAGCTCAGTTGGCTAGAGCAGTTGATTTGTAATCATCAGGTCGTCAGTTCGAATCTGACAGGTGGCTCCATTTTAAAAAAGATTATTGATCTATACTTTTAGAATTATTAGTCTTACTCTGTTACAAAATCGTCAGAAGTAATAACGGCAGAACTATTTTGAATGATTAAATGATTAATAGATATTTAGTTCCACTATTTACTTCAGAAATCAATGTATTATTAACCTCAACTTGAGGATTATTAGCAGCATCATTCCCGGTTGCAGTTCTAATAGTTAAGTCGCCAAAGCTCAGGCCAGTCTTTAATAAAATTTTATCTGTTCCATCAATAAATTCATTAGAGGGAACATAACTAACGTTGTTAAGACTTGAAGAGCCTTCGCCAGATTGGATAGCATATTGGTCTGCCCCACTCCCTCCTCTGAGAGCATCTTGACCAACGCCACCCCAAAGAATGTCGTCGCCAGCTTCTCCGTTAAGATTATCATCTCCATCGCCACCACTGATCACATCATCACCGCAACCACCTCCCCCACAAGATGAAAGAAATATTAAAAGTACAAAATATGAGTAAATATTACGCACAATGAAATTTAAACATATGGTTTATATCCGAGCAATTCAAATGAGAAAACTCAGAAAAACACTAGTTGGCATTAATATTGCATAAGTATAATTGTAGTAGAAATTCTTTTCCCCCCTACTTTTTCTACTACATGTGTTCTTTTTTAAAAAGCCCATAGAAGTATGGGCTTTTTTTATATACGGTAGTTAAAAGATATTTGAAAAATTCTTCCTCGAGGATCATGAACCCTGGTGTCAAAACTGAAATCTGGTGCATCATATAAACGTGGTGGTTTTTCATCTGAAAGATTGATTACACAAAAACCTACCTCCATGCTGCCTCCAAAAATCCTTTCCTCACCCTGCGTACTTGATTTAAGACACCAGTCAAATACCAAGAATGAATCAATCGAATTGTCATAGCCCAATGATTGAGCAAGACTACTTATTGATCTGCTGGTTTTGTAGCTATCTATGTATCTTGAATTTAGAACATGCTCATAGCCATCAACATACCAATTAATAAAAAAATTTACTCTATTTCTTGGTAGAGCATGAGTGGGTGAATCGTAATTAAATTTACCGACCCTATTTATCATAGAAGAACGCTGTGATTGGTTCTGTAGTTCAGGAGTCATAAATTCAATAAGATGTGTTGCTTCAAGATTAAGAGAAAGTTCTCCAAAATTTTTAAAATTAAAGATTGAGTTAATGCTTAAATCAATACCCTTCAGATCGGTTTGATCTTCATTAAAATATTGAGTTGTCACACCGATTAAGTCGCCACTTTCTGTTCTTGTAATAGAAGATCCATTTGGATCTTGATTGAGCATGGCTTGTGCATCCTCAATCTCCACTCTATTTTGATAATCGATTGTCCAATAATCCACCGCCAGGTCAAAATTATTCGCTTTATAAATCAACCCAAAATTTTGGTTGTCTGAGGTTGCTGGCTTCAAATCAGGATTACCCAGCTGAGCTTGTCTAACAAAGACATTCCCAGTATCCCTTACGCTGCCTAAGTTAATTTCGCTCGAATACATTTGTGCCATTGAAGGCATAGCAAATGCTGTACTTGATGATGCCCTTAGTAAAAAATTATTAGATAATCGATGACGAATTGAGATTTTTGGATCAAAGGACGAATCATTTTTTACTTCTTCATACCTGGCTGCAAATCTAAGGTCTGTAAATTCAGAAATGCTCTGATTGGCTTCGAAAAAGATGGCTTGCTTTGATCTGCTGGAATCAACATTTTTTCCACCCCCTAAGAAAAATAGATCTGCTGTTTTCAATAGTTTTCCATTTTGATCAAACTCAACTCTGGAGATTTCATTGTAATTAATTTTCAGAGATTCTTTGGCATACTGGGCTCCAATTGCATACTCAAAAGCATTGATAGAACTTGTATAAATCACATCTAGCACATCAAGGGAGGCTTCCTTTTCAGATTGCTCATAACCACGAACATAATCAATAAGGTCGCTCGATAAATTTTGTGAATCAAAAATGTTCCAGAACTCGTTGCCGCTTGAACCACCTTTGCCATTAATTGCATCTAAAAACCTTGAATCAATAATGTCAGGTCTTGAATGATCATTTGAGTGCATGCTATCAGTGACTGATATCTCCAAATTTGAGGAGTCATTGAGATTAAAGATAATTTGATTACTCCAGTGATATTGAAAAATATCTTTTGGCGAAAGTGGTGAGGGAAATTCCGAACCTAAGGGCCTGCCGAACCATAGAACTGGAACCCCGAAAGGGTTACCAGCCTGACTTGCCTGAATAGGCCGCCCTAAAAAAGGAAGTGCGGGATAAGATGGAGACTGCGGGTTGTCGTTTACCTCAACCCTAGAAAGGATCAACGAAGAATTCAAAAATACTTCTGTGGTTTCAGAGGTTGCAGAAAAATAAAGCTTGTTATGGGTTTCATCATTAACAACATTAAAACGATTTCCGTAAAGAAATCTGCAGCGACCACCACTTAAAACTCCACCATTTTCCTCACAATTTGGATCTGGAATAAGGTCACCCTTGGAGTAGCTGCCGGTGTAGATTCCTGAATTAACTGTTGTATCTTGTAAAACCCTAAAGGTTTTGCCGAGACCGCTCAGTGCCAGTTCAGCAATTCCTGGAATCTCTGCAGCTGAAAGTGGGCTTCTATCCAAATGATTAAAGCCAGCTACAAAATCAAAATTTTTTGAGGTCCATCCGTAAAGGGCTCCAAAGTTATATTCGGATTGATCATAATTATCAGTATCTTGGTAACTAAAATCTAAATTTAATCCATCAGCCTTTCGAATAAGTGAAAAGTTAATAACTCCTGCTACTGCATCGGATCCGTAAAGCGAAGTTGCTCCCTCCTTCAACAACTCAACTCTATCCAATGCGATTTCGGGAATTATATTTACATCAATGTAGCCTTCTCCCTGATTAGATGGGGTGCCAGCAAATGTATGTCTTTTTGAATTGATCAAGACCAATGTGGATGCATGATCCAATCCTCTTAAGGTAATGGATGCCATACCCTGATCAACACCCCCAAGAGTATTTGCTTGAAAATGAGAGCCCGACGAAGAGGATATGTACTTAGAAATTTCTGCAATTGATGAGATATTTATATCTTCAATCATATCTTTATCAATTATTGTTACAGGAGAAAGATCAATCTCAGTAGATTCTAGATAAGAGCCAATTACAGTAACCTCATCTATTGTCTCTGCATTTAAAAATATGAGTTGAAAGAGAGCGACTGGTATTAAAAATTTTTTCATTGGCAGCATGTTTCGATATAAAAATTAATTAAATATATAATGTGTTATCAATCTTAAAAAAAATACATCATCCGTTACCCTTGAAGAAGCCATTGAGCATGTTGTTCAAGAAAACGTACTGCCGACAATGTGGAGTAATATTGTAAAGCATGAAACGGCTGCATTGAAAATTAATCTGCAAGAACTTGATCGAAAAAATCTTTGTGATCTTGCGTTTGTGACAATTGATGGGAAGGATGCAAAAGACTTTGATGATGCTGTTTTCTGCATTAAACATAATGATGGTTATGATCTGTATGTTGCAATAGCAGATGTCTCACTTTA
>NHFF02000011.1 GCA_002172535.2 Gammaproteobacteria bacterium TMED104
TACTATCTAAAAAATGATCTTGAGAATGCTGAATTATTCTTTAATAAGATCATGGAAATGGATTTTAGATCATGGCTTTTGAATATCCATTTAAAAAGCAAGCATGAAGTAGAGTTCAAGAACCTTAATTGGTATCAATCAAATCTTCAAAAGTTTAATAATTTAGATTTTCGAATGGAGATAGATAGATTTCATTTAAACAATCCTGATCTTCAATCTGAGCTCCAAGCTCTCGCTGAACAACACCTTTAAGGTTCCATGAGGATTGCTCCAGATAGTTTCCTAAAAAGGNTCTTATTTCTNGGCCCNAGTGTAATTGTTACTGGAAGCATTGTTGGTAGCGGCTCTATAGCCCTATCACCCTTACTAGGCGCTGCCGCAGGATTTTCATTATTGTGGTGGATTCTATTNAGTNTATGGAGCAAACCTTTGATACAAGCAGAGATCAGTCGTTATGTTGTAGCAACGAAAAAGACCTTTCTAGAATCATTTGCCGAAATGCCTGGTCCAAAGACCAACTTTAATAATAAGCAGGCTTCATGGTTGGTATGGTTTATGTTNATTGGAGTTATTCCATCAGTTGCAGGAATGGGCGGCTTGATTGGNGCAGTTGCTGAATCTGGATANTTGATGATTTCAATTATCAGNGTCGAGACNTGGGTATTTCTCTTGTGTCTTATTACTTGGNTGATTTTGTATATCGGAGGTTACCANTCTCTAGAAAAAATTTTACTAGCTATGGTTTTTACTTTTTCTATTGTCACTTTAATCATTGCAATNGCTATGCAATCTACACCTTTCTCGATTCAAGCAGAGGATATCCTNGNAGGCCTNAGTTTTAAGTTTCCAACCGAGCATACAGCANTAGCGCTAGCAGTTTTTGGATTTACAGGNATTAGTTATGGCGAAATCATGGCCTATACATACTGGTGCAAAGAAAAAGGATATTCAAACCATGATGNNGATCCAAAACAAGTTAGAAATTGGATTAAGACTATGCAAACNGATGTTTGGATAACAGTTTTTCTCGTTACCATTGGTACCATTCCGTTCTTTTTATTNGGGGCATCNATTTTAAACTCTCAGGGTCTGTACCCACCTCCNAACGGAGACATTATCCAAACACTTTTNGTGATGTTCACTAGTATTTTAGGAGAATGGGCTAGNTGGTTTTTCATCCCATTAACATTCTTTGTTCTATTTTCAACTTTTCTTTCAGGCACNGCAGCGTTTACTCGTACAATTTCAGATTATTTCATTTCAATGGGCTTGATTGTTGAAAAAGGAAACACAAGACAAACCCTCATACATTACATCGCATTTTTAATCCCAGCATTTTCATGCCTNGCTTATTTTATTCTNCCAAATCCAATNTTGTTATTGATGATAGCNGGTATTTGGGCTGCACTAGGATTNCCAATCGTTAACATTGGNGCCTTATATTTAGTTAATAAACTTGATAAAGAACTTCAACCGAGTAATTTAACAAAAATAATTCTNACCATTACTCTTGTTTTTCAGTTAGGCATAGCAGNACTACTAATTTTCAGCCAGATGAGCTGACATTTTGAATNTTATCNTAAAANCGAGTATCGGCTACAGTNGTTCTATGCAAGAGGCGCTGATATCCATCATACCCGCCTGTTGCAGCATGCAATAGAGNTCTGTTATCCCATATCACAAGCATTTTTTCTGACCANTTATGAGAGTAAATGAGCTCTTCTTTGGTTTGCCATTCATATAGCTCAATTAAAAGATTATCACTTTCTTCTTTTTCAAGGCCCTCAAAACCTTGGATGTATGCTGCAGAGGAGTAGAGGGCTTTCTGATTGGTTTCGTGATGAGTTCTAACCAGAGGGTGATTATATTTTTCACGAGCCTTTTCGCTAGGAATAATTTTCATTGACCTGCCATTTTTTTGATCCTCNTCNCCGTANGCNCCAGTTGGTGCGTAACCCAATTCAGCAGAATGAATTGCAATTAGTGAGTCAACNNTATCTTTNAGNTGAGANGGCAGANTTTCATATGCTTTAACTTGATCAGCAAATAAAGTNTTGCCACCTTTGGGAGGGATAATGATTCCATAAAGACAAGTACCAGCAGGCGGAATATCTAAAAAGCTCCAATCNGTNTGAAAGACTTCTGCAAAGATGGGAGTAGTTTCATTGGGATCACGTTGGATGGCAGCAATGTTTTTGTGCCCATCTATGTGACCAAAAAAAGGATCGTCTCCNAATTCACCAAATGCTAGAGAAAAATTCTCTAANTCATCATCGGTNANNTTTTGATCTGGAAAGATTAAAACTTTATTCTCCAGCCAATGCTCTCTTAGCAAGCCACCAAGATCATCAGATATCTTTTGAGAAAGATCTATNCCAGTNACATAGGCTCCGCATGATGCATTTGTTTTTTCTACTNTAATGCCCATCAAATAATTATGCGTCACCCAAATTCCACATTCAAATAAACAAAATATTGAAAAATTCTATTTTGACCATANATATATTGTTATATNGTTGTTTTGCNTAAGTCTTGGTTTATGTGGGCACANATANACCTTACATACTTNGGACGCCCAGCACTTAAAAAATTTAAAATAGGAGAAAAATTATGAGAAATCTATTATTAATCTCCATGCTGGTTATGGCGCCTTTAAGTTTTGCTTCTTACCACGGTGGTGGTAGTGGAGACAGCAGTTCAGGCGGTAGTTCAGGTGGAGGCGGTTATGGAAGTGGTAGCAGTGGTGCTGCTGCTGGCTTATTGCTTGTCGGAGGCTTGATTTATTTTTTAAACAGGGACTCTGATGAGGAAGTAACCGAAGAATTTGCCTTAGCAAGCAAGAATAAAGTTAATAAATTTGAATTCAATTTTATTAATGATGATTCATTAGCATTTGAGGACGCATTTAGGCCTACTAACTTCTCAATGCCACAAAATAATTTCCAACTCAATATCAAATACAAGTTGAATTAATATTACATAAAGCCCCATTCAAGTTGGGGCTTTTATTAATCTTTGTGATAATTTGTGTTACATTATCACACTCATGAGGATCCATAACTTAATTACAAAGAGAGCTTTGCTAGCTTTTTCTGGCATATTTTTTGCTTTCAGCATATCTGCAGATCCTTTTTTGCATAATGATTCCACTGAGGAAGACAGCATTGAATGTCATATCTGCAGCAATGATGTAACTGAATCTAGTATTGATATAGATAAGATCAGTGAAGTTGCAAAAGAAATACCAAAAAAAATTACTTCAGCCAGTTTATTAGACCCTCAATTAACAACAAGTTATTCCACTCGAGCACCTCCAAAAATTTAAGACTTTCCCCATTTCTTAAATTTTCTTCACGGAGGTAGATATGAAGAACACATTTAAAGCATTTTTGGTTATAGGTGCACTTTCAATCTTAAATATAACCGCACAAGATTTAGAAGAGGTTATTGTTACTTCTTCATTTGTTAACACTGAAATCAACGGATCATTGCATGTCGTAGATGGAAATGAAATTGATACGAATGCCAACGGTAGTTTGGGAGAGGCAATTGACGACCTATTAGGTGTTTCATCTGCTGATTATGGATCTGCAATTGGGCAACCAATTATTAGAGGAATGTCTGGAACACGAGTCAAAGTTTTAGATAATGGGATGGTTAATAGAGATGTTTCAGCACTCGGTCCAGATCATCCAAACGATACTGATCTAAATAACATTCAACAAATTGAAATTGTCAAAGGACCTTCATCACTGCTCTATGCAAATGGCAGCATTGGAGGAATTGTAAACATTGTTGATAACACAATCTCCAAGACAGATTTTGATGGTCCTGTATTTAATATTGGGGCTGAATCTCAGTCAGTTGCTGACGGTGATGCAACCAATTTCACCTTCACTGACAATGTTGGTGGTTTCAACGTTGCGCTCTCTTATAAAAATGCCGATTTCGGTAACTTTGATGTACCCGATGGTGTAATCATGCATGAAGAAGAAGAGCATCATGATGAAGACGAAGATCATGAAGAAGAAGAGCATCATGATGAAGACGAGGGTTTTCTTGCCAACTCAGATTATGAGCTAGAGTCTACTAACATTGGCATCTCAAAAACAGGAGACTGGGGTTATTTTGGTATCTCAGTTAAGTCTTTAGAAAATATGCATGGCATCCCTTTTCATGGAGAAGAACATGGTCATGATGAGCATAGTGAAGAAGATCATGATGAGGATGAGCATGAAGAAGAAGAGCACGAAGAAGAGCGTATTTTCGCAACAACTGATTCAGACAAACTTGATATTAAGGGCTCTTATAATGTAAATGGATCCCTATTAAGTGCAATTGATTACTCCTTCAGAGACACTGACTATGTATTAATTGAGCAACATGCCGAGGAAGAAGGGCATCATGATGAAGAAGAAGATCACGATGAGCATGGGCATGAAGAAGGCCCTACAACATTTGCAAATGACGCCTCTGAATTTGGTTTAACTTTTAATCTTGCAGGTAATCAAAAGTTTGTAATCAATGTTGCTGATGAAGAGTCTTCAGTTATTGGTGCTGAATCATTCATGAATCCAGTTACTTCAGATGAGACTACTTTTGGATATTTTTCTACCCAAGATTATGGTCAATATGTCCTAGACTTAGGTTTAAGGTTTGATCGAATTGATCGAAGTGGCTCCGTCACTGAATCCGAAGAGCATCATGAAGAAGAAGAGCACCATGATGAAGAAGAGCATCATGAAGAAGAAGGTGAAACTAGCTATTTTGATAAAAGCTTCGATAACATTAGTTTTGCAGCGTCTCTAAAGCGCGACCTAAATGATTTCTTTGATATTGATTTTGGTTTTGCTCGTGTGGAGCGCGCTCCTAGTGCGACTGAGTTGTTTATGAACGGCCCGCATTTAGTCTCGCAAAGGTTTGAGGTGGGTAATACAAATTTAGCAGTAGAAGAATCTACCAATTTTGAGTTCACTGTTAACTATAACAATGAAGGCGCTTACTCATCATTTACGATGTATAGAAATAGTGTTGATAATTACATCTACCTGATGGATGAAAGTGAAGAGGAGCATGAAGAGCATGATGAAGAGCATGAGGAAGGCCATGATGATCATGAAGGCTTAACGCTTGCAAATTTCATGCAACAAAATGCTGAATTTGAAGGTGTTGAACTTCAGGTTGGAAGAATGTTTGAACTTGCTTCAGGCACATTGGATCTTAGATACTCAAGGGATGAGGTTTCTGCAAGTTTTGATGATGGGCATGATGTTCCAAGAATCACTCCAGCCAGAAATATGTATTCTTTAGCTTACGCAAAAGACAGTATGATTTTTAAATTGATGCTTAAAGATGTTGATAAGCAAAGCGATGTTGGAGAAGGCGAGACCACTACCGACGGCTATCAAATGCTTAATGCGAGACTTACCAAGGTTTTTGATCTTGGAAATTCAAATTTGAGTGTTTCTATTTTTGGAAATAACTTGCTTGATGAAGTGGCAAGAAACCATTCATCTTACGTCAAGTCAGAAGTTCCATTGCCCGGAAGAAACTATGGAGTTAAATTTAATTTAACTTTCTAATCATAGTTTCTTTAGTCTGTGCCCTAATATTCCCCTCAATAATATAGGGCACTGACAACTTCTTATTGATCTAAATATTCAGCTAGGTGTGAGTGAAAATTCACAATGGCTTTTTCAAAATAGCCAAATGTTAAATGATCATTAGCTTTGGTACCTAAAGTTTGCTGAATCGTTCTTGCTGCTTCACGGTCTTCATCCTGACCAGTGTCCCCAACAAATTTTGCATCTCTCATAGCATCTTCTCTAGATAATTTTTCTTTCTTATTGTTTTTGTTTATCAAGGTATATATAACCCATTTTGACCGGGTCGGGCTCATTGGTTCCAAAATAACTAAATTAGTATGCTTCGATAGCACTGAGATACTCACATTAGGAAATAAGCTGTATACGGATGTAATGGTGCCATCAATCACTCTATTGGAAGGCTGGATATCTCTTAGTTTTTCAATGCGCTTAAATGGAAAGATGACTCGTGAATTCTGACCATAGTTTTCAACAACATTAATATTGTCTAATCCATAGGGATAAAAAGTATCCTTATGCAGAGATTTAATGTGATATCCCTCAAGTAGGGTTTCATGCAATATCTTCCAGTTAGCCTCATCTTCAATCCCAGATTGATTAATCAAAACTTGATCTTCAGTGAAGTAGTCTAGAGTTTCATCTAGAAATTTTTTATCGATATCTTCGTCTTGGCAAACGTAGACAATGCCACCTTTTTCAATAGCATTCACTTGCTTAAGTCCATGCACTTGAGGGTCAATGCCAGGAAAACCTTCAGCGCCTGGAATATGCCTATTCTCTCCCTTTAATCCATAGGTCCAACCATGATAGGGACAAACAAAAGATTTTTTGCATCCGCTGCCTGAGGCTACTTGCATGCCTCGATGTCTGCAAGCATTTATAAATGCATTTATATTGTTTTCATCATCTCTAGTTACAAGAATCGGAGTTCCAGCTGCAATTCTTGATACGTATGAACCCTTTTCTGGCAGAGCGCTCGAAGGACAGAAGGGGACCGGCAGGGATCTTAGCAATTTAATTTCATTATCAAAGCGATCTTGATCTATATAATTTTTAACTGGCTCTTTCCAAACCTGATCGCCCAAATCAGTTGTTTTGTTATCAATGTGAGAAAAAACACGCTCAATAATTTGATCATCATCCAACAGCAATGATGTTGGAGCAGCAAGCGAATAATGATTTGATCGACTCATAAACAATAATTTTATACAAATGTTTCTTATTCTTCACTTGTAAGAGATAAAACTTGCGTTCAATACCCACTATTTCATTTATGAGGAGTTAAAATGAAAATTCTTAGTTTGTTATTGGTGACGATCCTTTCATCAGTGGCCTTTTCTCATGAAATTAAATCCATCGTCATTGAATTGAATGGTATGGATTTTGTTTCAGAGGACATGACTTACGGTAACCAAGTAATTTGGATACCTGAAATTGATGAAGAAGTGGTTTCTTCAGGAAGTGTTCAGGGGTTCATAGCCAGATATAAAAAAGGTGACTATTTGGATCCAGAAAAAGGTTTTGATAGTAGAGAACAGAGATGGAGCAATCTACCAAACTTAAGTTGGTATTTTGATGAGCCAGCTTTTATATATTTAAGTCACGGTAACGGATATGTGAGACTCTCATATCAATCGCAAGTTAGCATTCAAGAGATGATTAAGTACACTTCTGGGAGAGAGCTTAAAATAGTGATTCATAAAAATTAATTTTGCTTTTTTAATCGGTAATACTTTTGTTAGAAAGATAGATCTCTATAGCGCCACTGGTGTTTACTTTGAGTGGAAACATGACCAAGTCATGAGTCCCACTTGAGTCGACATCATAAAGATATCCTTGTGAATCTATATCTATACTAAAGGTTGGCCAAGCTGATGTATCTATATTTGAAAATGAATCACCGTTTCTAATGTATACCTCTGGGACACCTAAATTATTATCTTGCTCAGTCCATTGCTGGCTGAAAACTTGGGCAACAAGATCTTTTTGACCATCTTCATTCACATCCACGCAATCAAAAAAATTAAAGTTATGTTCAATTTCCTCACCAATAATCTCAATATCTTTTTTGACCAAGGCTTCATTTTCAATTGCATAAAATGCAAACATTACTATGGGGACAGTATCAGTTTCTGAATAAAAACCTCCTTCAATAATTTCACCTTCTTGAAGCTTACTAGCATTAATGGTGGCAACAATTAAATCATCTTGTCGACACATTTCTGATGTCATGCCATGAAAGTAGTTTTCTCCACCAAAGTTGTACACGCCAAGCTCACTATAATTTCCCGTACCCTTATTGTTCCAACTTTCAAAATTTACTTTAAAAACTTCTTGAGTCATTAAAGATGAAATGATCTGATTATTTTTGATCAGCTCTAAGCCTTGCTGATCGTTCTTTCTTACACTGTTGATAATGAAATCATCATAGATCAAGAAGCTAGCAAAACTTAACTCAGGAAATTGTTCAGAAACATTTATCCATACAGAGTCATTCAATTGGAATGTTTGTGCATTGTGTCCAGCAAAAAAAGCCTTATTATCTTTAACTCTAACCGAGTGACCCCAGTCAGGTTTGCCAATTCTTATAACCTCATACCCGTCACTGTTACTCAATAGGATCGTTGGTTCAGTGTAATTTGTAGCGGTAGATTCCCTATCAAAAGCTGCTCGACCATCCTCCCAATTCATTGCAAAAGCAAAGTCATCTTTTCCATCATTATTTATGTCTCCTCTGGAATATTTTCGGCTGGCACCTCCAAGTTTTGGCATTTCAATTCCAAAGACATTCTGATTATCAATTGAGTATCCACCCAAACCATCACTAAGGTAAGCCACCAATGCATCTTCTGTTGGTTTGTCGTCAATAGCAGCTGGATTATCTGAATCACACCAAAAATGAGCAATGAAATCTACAAAATTATCTGCATTAATTTTTACTGGAATCAGAAATTGGAATGATGGATCGGGACATGCTTGCCCATAAATACTAATTGCATCATCTAATTTTATCGGTACTTCATTAAATAAGGGTTGAGGAGCAACATTTTGTGGAGGTACTAATATTTGATCTGAGTTTGAATTTCCACCTCCACAACCTATCAGAAGAAACAGCGAAAAAAACAAAGAAATAAATTTCATACTTATAAAAATTTAACATATTCTTAAAGATTAAAATTCTGGTGCCCAGAGGTGGAATCGAACCACCGACACAAGGATTTTCAGTCCTTTGCTCTACCGACTGAGCTATCTGGGCATTGATCGAAGACCGAAATTATA
>NHFF02000019.1 GCA_002172535.2 Gammaproteobacteria bacterium TMED104
CGACTCGGATCAGAGGTCACTGTAATTGAAGCAATGGAAAATTTTTTATTCATGGCAGACAAACAAATTGCCCGTGATGTTTTAAAGGAATTCAGTAATCAAGGTTTAAACATTAAACTGGGTTGCAATCTTACGGATGCTAAATCAACAGCAAAAAAAGTTAATGTAACTTATCAAAGCAGCGAAGGAGAGCAAAAGGATTCGTTTGATAAGTTGATTGTTGCAGTTGGAAGGCGGCCTAATTCTGAAGATATTATTGGTTCCGAACTAGGCATTGAGATAGATGAAAAAGGATTTATTAAGGTAGATGATTTTTGCCAAACTTCTGTGAAAACAATCTGGGCGGTAGGTGATGTTGTAAGGGGGCCAATGTTAGCTCATAAGGGCTCAGAAGAAGGAATAATGGTTGCTGAAAGAATTGCAGGCAAAAAGGCTCAAATGGAGTATGAGCTTGTTCCATCAGTAATTTACACACATCCTGAAGTTGCGTGGGTTGGGAAGAATGAACAAGAACTAAAAGAAGAAGGTATCGATTACAAATCTGGTTCATTCCCATTTGCAGCAAGTGGAAGAGCGCTTGCCGCCGATGACGCAGTGGGGTTTGTAAAAGTTTTAGCAGATAAAGCAAATGATACGATTTTAGGTGTTCACGCTTTTGGTCCTGCTGCAGCTGAGATTGTTCAACAAGGTGTGATAGCAATGGAATTTGGTTCAAGCGCAGAAGATCTTGGTATGACCATCTTTAGCCATCCTACTGTGTCTGAGGCGCTACATGAGGCTGCAATGTCTGTGAACAACCAAGCCATACATATAGGGAATAAAAGAAAGTGAATCTTCATGAGTATCAAGGCAAACAGTTGTTTGCAGAGTTTGGGCTGCCAGTATCTAAGCATGAGGTTATTTTTAATGCTGACGAAGCTATTCAGGCATGCAATAAAATTGGTGGAACAAAGTGGGTTGTTAAAGCACAAGTTCATGCTGGAGGAAGAGGTAAGGCTGGCGGCGTTAAATTAATTGAATCTCCTGAAGAAGCAAGGGATTTTGCTGGTCAGTGGCTGGGTAAAAGATTAAAAACTTATCAAACAGATGAAAATGGACAATTAGTTAGTGCAATTTTAATTGAATCTTGTACAGATATTGATAAAGAGCTTTACTTGAGTGCAGTTATAGATCGCTCCAGTCAATCAGTTACGTTTATTGCATCCAGTGAGGGTGGAGTTAATATTGAGGAGGTTGCTTCAAAAACTCCTGAGAAAATAATATATGAAAATGTAGATCCTCTGACCGGTCCACAACCCTTTCAAGCGAGAAGAATATCTTCGGTTTTAGGTTTAGACTCAAATCAAGCAAAACAATTCAGCGGGATGTTTCAAAATTTTGTAAAACTTTTTAATGAGCTTGATTTAAGTCTATTGGAGGTCAATCCTTTAGTTATCAATAGTGAGGGCAAGCTTCACTGTTTGGATGCAAAAATTAATCTTGATTCAAACGCTCTCTACAGACACCCTTCTTTAGTTGAAATGCAAGATCCTACGCAAGAAGATCCAAGAGAATCAGAGGCAGCAAAACATGATTTAAGTTATGTTTCTTTGGACGGAAATATTGGATGCATGGTTAACGGTGCAGGCTTGGCTATGGGAACCATGGATACAATAAAATATTTTGGTGGAGCGCCAGCTAATTTTCTTGATGTGGGTGGAACTGCAACTCAAGAAAGAGTTTCAAATGCATTTAAAATTATTTTGGCAGATCCTGAAGTAAAAGTTGTGCTTGTAAATATTTTTGGCGGTATTGTCAGGTGTGATTTAATTGCCGAAGGTATAGTTGCAGCCATTAAAGATGTGGGTGTAAATGTTCCAGTTGTAGTAAGGCTTGAAGGTAATAATGCTGAGCTTGGTAGTCAAATACTGGCAGATTCAGGCGTTGAGGTCGAAAGCTTAAATGATCTAGAATCTGCAGCAAGAAAATCGGTTGAGTTAGCAAAATGAGTATTTTAGTAAATGATCAGACAAGGGTATTAGTTCAGGGATTTACCGGCTCCCAGGCTACATTACACTCAGAACAGTCCATTGAATATGGGACCAACATAGTTGGTGGGGTAACCCCTGGCAAAGGAGGAACAACCCATTTAAACAAGCCAGTATTCAACAGTGTTGCAGATGCAGTCAAAGCCGAGGAACCAAATGCAGCATTAATTTTTGTACCAGCTCCTTTTTGTAAGGATTCTATTTTAGAAGCAGCCGATTCAGGTATAGAGTTGATTATTTGCATTACTGAAGGTGTGCCAACGCTTGATATGTTGATTGTGAAGAAAAAAATTGATGAGCTTGGATTGCGATTAATTGGACCTAATTGCCCAGGTATCATTACTCCCGATGTGGCAAAGCTTGGAATTATGCCGGGCAGCATCCATAAAAAGGGTAAAGTTGGCATCATTTCAAGGTCTGGAACTTTAACCTACGAGGCCGTAAAACAAACAACGGACCTTGGTTTTGGACAAAGCTCTTGCGTAGGGATCGGTGGTGATCCCATTCCAGGATCTTCCTTTATTGATATGTTGGAATTATTTAATGACGATGAGGAAACAGAAGCAATAGTCATGGTGGGTGAAATCGGAGGGTCGGCTGAGGAGGATGCAGCTGATTATATTAAAGATTATGTTAACAAACCGGTTATTTCATACATTGCTGGTCAGACAGCTCCTGCTGGAAAAAGGATGGGACATGCTGGCGCCATAATTGCAGGCGGCAAAGGGACAGCTGCAGATAAGATTTCTAAACTTCAAGAAAGTGGCGTCCATATTGCTGAGAGCCTTTTGCACATAGGCGAGACTGTTAAAAAGGTAATTGGTTAAGAAATTTTTCTTAGTCGATTAATCAATAAGACTGCTGCAATAGTTAAACCCACTATCATTCCTATCCATACGCCTCCAGCACCCATAGGCTCATTAATGCCGTAATAAGTCAGGTAGTACCCAATGGGTAATCCAAACATCCAATAAGCAACACCTAGAAATATCATTGGGATAAAAGTATCTTTATATCCTCTCAGGCTTCCAAGTGCACCCATCTGGATCCCATCAGGCAATTGAAATATGGCAGCAAATATCAATAGGTTAACTGCTGCAGCAAATACTGCCTTTTCAGTGGTGAAAAGGTTTACCAAGAGGTCTGTAAACAACAAGATTAATGAAACATTTATTAAGGCACCAATCAAACAAAGTCCTACAGAAAAGAATGAGGCAATTTTCGCTCCATTTAAATTATTTGCTCCAAGAAGGTTTCCAACCCTGGTCGCAGATGCCAATCCAATAGAAAGAGGCATCATGAAGAAAAAGCTTGCAATAGACAGAGCTACAGCATGGCTTGCAACCACAACATCACCTAAGGGACCAAGAATAATTGCAGCTCCAGAGAACATACTGAGTTCAACAAAAATTCCTATACCAATAGGAATACCAAGTGCCATCAGTTCTTTAAGTGTGGAAAGTTTGGGAAACTTCATTTCATTAAAAATTTTAATTTCTTTGAATGGATTACCTTTTTGAATCACGATCGTCATGCAAATCAACATCACAATGGAAACAAATGAAGTTGCTAATCCACATCCAACACCACCCAGTTTCGGCAAACCAAAATACCCATTAACCAAAATAATATCTAATGGAATATTGACTAACATCCCAATGAAAGCGACCCAAAAAACCGGTCTCGTTTGTGTTATTCCCTCACTAAAACACCTAAGAGCAGTAAATAATACGATAGCTGTTGCCCCAATCGACAATGCACTTAAATATCCAAAAGTTACCTCAAGGATCTCTTTATCAATTGATGAGAATCTTAGCAATGATCCAGCCAGTGGATAAGCAAGCGTGAGAATTAACCCAACTCCCAATGCTATCCAAATCACCTCTTTCATTTTTAGTGAAATATCTTTTAATTGTTTGGCACCAAATAAATGCGCAACGATCGGCGTAATTGCAAACATTAATCCGCTAAGCGAAAAAAAAAGTGGATTTGCTACAGAAGATCCAATGGCTACACCGGATAACTCTACCGCACCTGCTCGTCCAGCAACAATGGTATCTGTGAGACCCATTGCAGCATAGGAAGCTTGGCTCCCATAAATTGGAATACCCAGTTTAAGAAATTGTTTTAATTCTTTTAGGTAATTTTTCAAATCAGTTTGCTCATAAAAATATGAATTGTATGATACTCATATGTTGGTAATGGGAGAAGTATATTAGACAAGATAATCGACCATATTGGATAAAAAAACTCGATAAAAGAATTAACAGATTTTATGTAAACCATTTTTTATCTCCACAGTTTAAGAGTTTCGGTAAGGGCTCAGCAGTATTTAAGCCAAGATTTGTAAAAGTTTTTGGTGCAAATGTTTCAATTGGAAAGTTTCCAACCATTATTGGCGAGCAGGATGCATTTATTCAGCTTACCTCTTGGGATGTAGGTGAATGGGAGGGCGAAATAGCTATTGGAGATTATGCGTTGATATCACCTGGAGTAAGAATACTTGCCGCTAAAAGAGTTTCTATTGGGGATGCTTGCATGTTTGGACATGGGGCATACATCACTGATTCGGACTGGCATGGAATTTATGATCGTACCGAAGTCGTTGGCTCGCCTAAAGAAGTTGTGCTCGAAAAAAATGTTTGGATCGGAGACAGTGCGATAGTTTGTAAAGGAGTAACTATTGGCGAAAACAGTATTATTGGAGCAGGTTCAGTTGTAACAAAAGATGTACCAAAGAACTCAGTTTATGCAGGCAACCCAGCTAAGTTAGTAAAAGAATTAAATGAGGGTGAATTCGTCAGTAGAGAATCTTTCTTTTCAGATCCAAAAAAACTTGCAGATGACTTTGACATGCTTGATAGATATACGTTGGCAAAAAATTCTACATTTAGCTGGATCAAAAGCTTAATATTCAGAGATAAATCACATTAATGCATGTCCTCATAGATAACGAATTTTTTAAATATTCAAATTTAATTGAAGAAATTCTCCCCAAAAAATCTTTTGAAAAATATTTTTTTGTTGGTACTGAGCTTACAACAAGTGAAATAAAATCAGCTGAGGCAATTCTTTGCAGATCAGTAACAAAACTTAATCAAGAATTTCTTAAAGATTCTCAGATTTCTGTAATTGCTTCTGCAACCTCTGGAACAGATCATATTTCTGATGGTCTAATAAACTCAAAAAATTACCAAACATTTTTTTCATCTGGTGCAAATGCATGGTCAGTTGTTCATTATGTTATGGCCGTCATTGAGACCTTAATTGCTGAGAAATTGTTTAATAGTCAAAAGTCTGTTGGGATTATAGGTTATGGGAATATAGGTAAAAGGCTTGGTAAAACTTTGAGCGCCTTTAATATTTCTTGGCATGCCAATGATCCATTTTTAGAAGATAAGAATTTAGTTAACCTTGAAACAATCTTCAATTGTGATTTGATTACAATTCACACACCTTTTAGCAGAGAAGGAGAGCATCCTACTTATCAACTAATAAATAAAAATAATATTAAATCTCTTAAAAATAAAATTATTATTAATACATCTAGAGGCGGGATTGTTGACGAGAAAACTCTTCTACAAGGCGAATCTATTCTTTACATTTCTGACGTTTGGGAAAATGAGCCAAAGGTCAATGAATTAGCGCTTAAGCATGCATATATCTCAACCCCACACATTGCTGGTCATAGCCTTGATGGCAAGACAGGCTCATTAATTGAAGCTTGTAATTTTATCAGGACAGCAAAATTATTGGATAAGATTGAATGCTCTTATTCTGCTCTAGAGGCTTTAAAAATAATCACATTTGATAAATTCCTAAATAATTTCCATGCTCATGATTTTCCTTTAGGTATGTTTACGAGTGAATTTCCTATTAATGAAATATCTGATGAATTCAAACAGGCATGTGGAAAAAACTTTTTACAGTTAAGATCAAGTCATCCGCAAAGAAGGGATTTTATAAATTTTAACTTCAATGACTTTTTAAATAGAGATGAAAGCGTAGACAAATTTATAAATAATTTAGTCAGATTGAGAGGATGAAAGGGTTAAGGATAAAGCAGTAAAATATCAATAACCCTTTCTGGGGTTTTACAAATTTATCGTAACATATTTTACTTAAAGGTAAAATAATTAGGATGAGCAGCTAGTACGAATGTTGGCCTCATTTTTACCAGGAATTTCATCAAAGATTTGTGTTTTTGAATTTTCTTCGAAAGGGTTCTTAAATGCATCACAGAAACTATGCAGCGCCTCATAGTTTTCCTTCTCTACGGCGTCAATAACTTTCTGAATTTGAAAGTTTTTTGGAGTTATATGCGGATTAATTGATTTCATCATATTTAATCTATCTCTTAAATCTGATTTTTCGAATTCATGCCTCTTAAGAAATCTTTTTTTCCATTTTTCCAGGCTGCCTGAACCTTTAATTAAATCCTGGTCTTGAATAATTTTTACAAGAGATCGAAAGCTTTGTGTGTAATCAAGGTTTTCATTGTTAATGAGGCTTAAATAATCTTGAATCAACTCGTCATCTCCGGGTTGATGCACAGTCAAACCTAGCTTATCTAGATAAATTTTTCTCAGGTTTGATGAGAATTCTTGCTCATAAGTTTTGAGTATTTCCTCAATTTTAGTTTCAGGGATTAAAGTTTTGAGTGCTTCGCCTAGTGCAGAACAGTTCCATAAGCCAATATAGGGTTGATTCGAATATCTATACCTCCCTTCATAATCAGATGTGTTGCAAATAAATTCTGGATTTAACGATTCCATAAAAGCATAGGGACCGTAATCAAAAGTTTCACCAAGGATACTAAAATTATCTGTGTTCATCACGCCATGACAAAAGCCAACCCCCTGCCATTTTGAAATCATTTGAGCTGTTTTTTTAACAATTGTTTGGAAAAAATTAACGTAAGGTTCCTCGGCACTTTCAGCAAATAAGGAATAGTTTTCAATAGCGTAATCTGCAAGCTTTTTTACTTGCTTACTTTTATTTCTGTAATGAAAGAATTCAAAATGTCCAAACCTAATATGTGATTGGCTAGATCGAAGTAACACAGCGCTTGGCTCATAAGAATCTCTTAAAACTTTTTCTTCGCTTATAAATAATGCCACTGCTCTGGTTGAAGGAATATTAAGATTATTCATGACTTCGGATGCAATGTATTCTCTTATGGAGGAGCGTAGAACAGCTCTGCCATCACCAAATCTGGAATAAGGAGTTTTTCCAGCACCTTTGAGGTGTAGATCATAATCATGGTTGGTTTGCCCTAAAAAAATTCCTCTACCATCTCCTAGTTGATTAACAAACTGACCAAATTGATGTCCAGCATAAACCATTGCAAAAGTATCAAAGTCATTAGTATTAGGATTAAGGCAATAAGATTGTATTTTTTTTAAGTCCTCATCAGTAAGACCTATTTGATCCCTTAATTCACTATTATCAATAATTAATTTAAGATCAGCTGGAGGGTTAGCAGGTAGAGCAGAATAAAATTCTGCACCCATATCCAGAAAGGAATGCTGTTTAATCACTTTATGCTTTAACGATTTTAATTAGGTCATGCATGCGTTCATCTTGAGAGTGATCAGTTCCAAGGTGTTCAATTTCATTCCACATAGCTGCAGAACAGATTGGGGAAAGCTCGTCTCTCAGATTATTAGCTACTTCATTGCCTGAACCACAAAAACCTAAGGTTTCTACCATTTCATCACTGACGAGATCAAACATTTTTTGCCATTCTCCAGCTATAGATAATTCATGCAGCTGAGTATTAACATCTCCCCAACCATGAAAATCTAATGCTGGTTTATAAGTCCTTGTTGATGCGTAAAAGCTTATTCTTGCAGCGATATCTCTTTTTGCTTTAGCTAATTCCTCTTCCGTTTCTCCAGTAGCAATAAATCCACCCCACAGTAATTCACATTCTTTAGGATCACGATTTGCTTTAGCAGCTCCTTCTTTCACAGCAGGCAGGATAATTTCTTTGATGTATGGAAGGGAGCACATCGGATGAAGAAGCAATCCATCAGCAACTTCTCCAGCAATTCTTGCCATGCCGGGACCCAGACCGGAAACATAAATCGGAGGTAGATCGGCATCCATTGGGGGAGGGGTAAACATTGGTGTCATTAGAGTATGCGTATAGTGATCACCCTTAAAATCGAGTTTCTCTCCATTTTTCCAACAATTCCAAATAGCTTTGACTGCTTGAACGTATTCCCTCATTCTTGGTGCAGGCGGCGACCATGGAACACTGAATCGTCTTTCATTGTGGCCCTTAACTTGTGTACCCAACCCTAGTTGAAACCTCCCATTAGAAAATGACTGTAGATCCCATCCCATATTAGCAACAGTCATAGGACTTCTTGGAAAGGCTATGGCTAAACCAGTACGTACGATTAGGTTTGTATGTTCTAAGCCAACCAATACGGGTAAAAAAGGCTCATTATTCAACTCACCTGATACTAGAGCATCGTAACCAAGAGATTCAGCATGCTTAACTATGTCCACAGTATTTTTTGATAGTCCAGGTATGTAAGTCTCAATTCTCATGTTTATATACTTCCTAATTTTGAATTTGCAAATTCTTGAGCCCATTGATAGTTTGGTTTTCCTGATGGAGCCCTTTCAATTAGTTCAGAAAAAACAATTTCTTTTGGCATTTTGTAGCTTGCTATATATTTAGATGCAACATCTTTTATATCATCCAGTGATAGTTCATCATTCTCTCTTCTTTGAATCACGGCAACAACTTTTTGACCCCACCTATCATCTTTAACACCCACAACCAAGCAATCAAATATATTTGGATGAGCTTTGAGGGCCATTTCAACTTCTTCTGGAAATATCTTTTCACCGCCTGAGTTAATTGAGACACTTCCTCTTCCTAGCAACGTCATTTGACCATCTTCCTCATATTTAGCCATGTCTCCAGGAATTGAATACCTTACACCGTCTACTTCAATAAAGGTTTTTTTTGATTTCTCCTCATCCTTGTAATAAGCAACGGGCACATGACCTTTTCTTGCCAAATATCCTATGGTTTCTGTATCACTAGGCGGAATAACTTCTTTAGTATCTAAATTTAAGATCTCACTAAAATTAGGTTTTGTGAATTTTGGACCGCCACCTGAGTCTTTTAATTTACCATCTTTAGTATGAATATTAACTCCTGTTGCGCCAGTTTCAGAAGAACCAACAGCATCGATCAGAAATAAATTAGGCAGATATTCCAGGATGGTATCTTTGATAGATGCACTAAATACTGAAGCGGTACTTGATAAAACAAACAAAGAAGATAAATCCAATCCTTTTTCAATTGCCCTAGGAAGTGCATCGCATAAAGGTCGACCCATTGCATCACCCATAATGGTAAGGTTCATGACTTTTTCTTTAGCAACAACCTCCCAAACGTAGTCAGCATCAAACGAGACTTGATCGTTGATGATTAATTTCCAACCTGAAAAAAAAGAGTTAAATGANTGCCACTGAGCTCCACCATGCATGAAGGGGGCTAATGCAAGGGCAATGGTTTGATCTTGCAAGCATTTATCTGCAAAGGCTTCAGGGGTTGGATATTTCTCNCCAGTCACTGCATCAATACCNCCACCNAGGGTCATGAGCACATCTTCCATGCGCCATACAACACCTTTTGGCATTCCTGTTGTCCCTCCGGTATAGAGAATATATTTATCATCTCCAGATCTATCAACATCTAATCTAGATTCATCCTCATTGGNAATAAGGTCTTCAAAATNAAAACTTTTNTCAATNACATCATCTTNACCTGAATTNTCCTCAATGCAGATAAAATNCTTTAATAAAGGTAAATGACNTTTGATATTTTCAAGCTTGTTACTGAATTGTTTGTGATAAAAGATAGCTTCCATATCCGCATTATCAATCAGGTACTTAAGNTCTTCTTCCACATATCTATAATTTATATTNATTGGTATTGCGCAAAGNTTATAAGCGCCNAGCATTATTTCTAGCCACTCGACACAATTAAAGGCATATATCCCAATATGACNNCCTTTTTTNATACCTAGTTTTTTTAANGCATTTGCTGCTTTGTTGCTGCGCGCATCTAATTCTTTATAGGTTAANCGAGTTGATCCATGNACAATTGCNTCNCTATCAGGAACTCTATCTACAACTCCTTCAAAGATATCAGCNGCATTGAATTCCATTAGACTTGCTTTGAATGTCCTTCCCAGTAAGGGTCTCTAAGTTTACGTTTAAATAATTTGCCATTCTCATCTCTTGGTAATTTTTCAATAATATCCAGAGATCTTGGTAATTTCATTTTAGCAAGATTTTCAGAAGCAAATTCCATTAACTCTTTTGTAATCGTTTCTGNATTAAGAGAGTCATCATTAAGTTCAATCACAGCTTTAACTTCTTCACCCCATTCCTCATTTGGAATTCCAAAAACTGCAACGTCTGAAACTTTTGGATGCATTAGAAATACGCTTTCAATTTCAGCAGGATAGATGTTAGCACCGCCCGAAATAATCATATCTATCTTTCTATCACATAAGAAAAGATATCCCTCTTCATTAAGATACCCAATATCACCAACAGTGAAATAGACTGAGCCATCAAGCTCCAGTCTTTCTTTTTGAGTTTTTGCTTTATCACCTTTATATTCAAACTTAGTTGCATCTCCTAGTCTCATATAAACAGTGCCTTGCTCATTTACCGATGCTTCCTCTTGATTATCAAGAATAATTTTTATATCAGCACCTGGCCATGCTTTACCAACAGTGCCTGGAAAATTTGACCAATCATTTGCTCCAACCACAGTTCCACCACCTTCAGTTGCAGCATAGTACTCCCATATAGAATTTCCCCACCAAGCTATCATTTCCTGTTTAGTATGAACTGGGCATGGTGCAGCTGCATGAATCATCGCACGGGTTGATGAGCAGTCGTATTTATCTTTCATTTCCTCAGGTAATTGAAGAAGTCTATGAAATTGAGTAGGGACCATATGTGAGGTTGTCACTTTGTATTTATCAATCAGATACAACATTTTTTCAGCATCAAATTTTTCCATCACCACAAGACTATGTCCGTAATGCAANGCAGCNGNTGAATGAACAATGACAGCAGTATGATAAAGAGGTGAACCAACTATATGAACATTTTCTTCTTCAGGTTGAATCTCAAAAAAACTTAGAATCATTGCAAACATGCTTAACACATCATCTGGATCACCTTCCACCAAACTTCTTTTAACTCCCTTTGGCTTGCCTGTTGTTCCTGAGGTGTAGTTCATAACTTGACCTGCAGTTCTTTCCTCGGGATCAGCATCGGATTCACCTTCAATAAATTCATCTAAATGAATAAAACCCTCCAAGTCATCAATAGTGATGCATCCTTTTGAATCGAAATTTATTGAGGATACAGCCTTTAAGCATGCATCTCTCATATCTGGATGAGATCCTGAGGCAATGAAAGCTTTTGCTTCAGAATCTTCGAGAATGTAGGCAATTTCTGGACCCGCAAGATGCCAGTTAATAGGGACCATGTAAAAGCCCACCTGCAAGCAGGCCATATAAGCAATGTAATACTCAATCGAATTTGGTAAGACTATTGCAACGGTATCTCCCTTATTGAGGCCTAATTTGCGTAAAGCATGGGATAGTTGATTTGCTTTTTTTAACAAATCTCCGCGGGAAATAGCTTCCTCATTTGGCCCAATAATGGCTACCTCTNAGGGATCCTTTTTTGCAAATCTGTAAAAACCAAGTTCAGACATTATATTTCTCCAATGTTTTNGGGTTTTATGATTTAATCACCACAATTAATTANTATTTAAGCTTAAAGTAATGGATTTTTTTATCAACAATCAAGAACTACTTTGGTTTCTTGTAGTTTTCTACGATTTNACCCTCGTAATNTTGTTGTATCGATTTTTTGGAAAGTATGGTCTTTACGCAGCAGTAATATTAGGAATTATTCTTGGCAATCTTCAAGGAGGAAAGATTTCTGAGTTACAAATTTTTGGAGCCNCAATTAATGTAAGCATGGGTGCAATTTTGTACTCAGGAATATACTTTGCTACAGATCTGCTAAATGAAAAGTTTGGAAAAAATGAAGCTAATCGGGCTGTTTATTTAGGATTTTTTGCAAACATTGCTGTGATGATAACTCTTTGGCTAAGTATTAATTTTCTTCCCTCATCATTATCTGGCTCAGCCTTAGAGGTACACACCGCAATATCAACATTGGCACAATACTCACCAATATTTATTATCGGCTCACTAATGGCTTATTTAGCGAGCCAAACGTTTGATGTTTGGTTTTTTAATTATCTAAAAGAAAAAACAGATGGAAAAAAGCTATGGCTTCGAAATAATCTCTCAACTATGACATCTCAATTAATCGATACACTAATCTATCAATTCACATGGGTTATTGCCACAGATTTAACATTTGCAGAAGCATTTGGGCTTGCAGTGGTAAAATATATATTTAAATTCATTATAGCTATAGTTGATACCATATTTATTTACATTGTTAGAGGTTGGAAGGTACCTGAGTAAGGATTAGGATTAATTATGAAAGAAAAAATTAATAAATCAGACCAAGAGTGGAAAGATATTCTGTCAAAGGAATCTTATGAGGTAACTCGGAAAGCAGGCACTGAGCGTCCTTTTACAGGAAAATACTGGGATAATTTTGATAATGGAACTTATAAATGCATTTGTTGTGGCGAGCCTCTTTTTAAGTCTGAAACAAAATTTGATGCTGGGTGTGGCTGGCCAAGTTTTTATGAAGCTCAAGATAAAGACTCAATTGATGAACTTCCAGATCATTCATTGTCTAGAGAACGAACAGAAATTCGATGCAGTAAATGCGATGCCCACTTAGGCCATGTTTTTGATGATGGCCCTAATCCAACTGGTTTGAGGTATTGCGTTAACTCAGCGGCTATCGATTTTGAATCAAGTTAATCATTTATTTCAATTAAGTTAAGTGAGTTCAATATTTTCAACATTTAAGGTTGGTGCTTTAACTCTCATATCAAGAATTCTTGGTTTGCTAAGAGACATTGCAACAACGAATCTTCTTGGCGCCTCAGTATTTCATGATGTTTTTGTTGTTGTTCTAAAAATTCCAAATATGTTTAGAAGATTGTTTGCTGAGGGAGCATTCACATTAGCTTTTATACCAATCTATAAATCCTTGATTTCTAATAAAAAGGATTCAGAAGCAAATGAATTTTCAGATTCATTATTAACTTTTATGTTAATCGCCTTATCCGTTTTCACATTATTGGCATTAGCTATCGCTCCTATATTTATATTCATTTTTGCGCCTGGATATTATTTTGATTCCGAAATAAAAATGCTTGCTGTGGATATATTGAGGATTATGTTCCCATATCTTTCATTAATGTCATTGGTAGCATTTGCTGCAGGAATACAAAACTCACATAACTATTTTTCAATTCCAGCTGCAACTCCAATTGTTTTTAATTGTGTGCTAATAGCAGCTGCAATTTTTTTCTCAGAATTTTTTGAAATACCAGTATTTGCTCTTGCTTGGGGTGTACTGATTTCCGGATTCTTGCAGCTCTTACTTCAAATTTATCCACTCAATAGAATTGGATTCAGACCAAAGTTTTCATTAAGTTTAAAAAATAAGCATTTGAAGAAATTTGGTATGGCAATTATCCCAGCTATTCTTGCAGGGGGAGTAGCTCAAATAAACTTAGTTGTTGATACAGTGTTTGCTTCTTTTTTGGAAGAGGGTAGCCCAACATGGTTATATGTATCTGAGCGGGTTATGCAGTTACCTATAGGAGTTGCTGCAGTTGCGATAGGGACAGTTCTTCTGCCTAGCTTAAGTCATCACATTTCATCTAAAAATATTGATCAATTTAAACAAACCTTTCTAAAGAGTACAAAGCTAGTTATATTTATTGGTCTTCCATGTACCTTGGGGCTAATCTCATTGGGTTATGAAATTTTAGATATGCTTTTTCATAGAGGAGCATTTTTAGTGAAAGATGTTTTCAAAGCAAATCAAAGCCTTCAGTTGTTTGCAATTGGAGTACCTTTTTTTATGTTGATGAAAGTCTTAGTTCCATGTTTTTTTGCTCTAAAAAGGGAGAGAATTCCCTTGTATATTGCAATAGTTGGCCTTGTAAGTAATGTTATTTTAAATTATTTTTTTGCATTTTATTTAGAATTTGGTCACTCTGGATTAGCTCTTGGTTCATCAATAGCTGCCGTCATTGGCGTCACAATATTTTTTACAATCTTGATTAAGGAAAAATACTTTAGCCTAAATACTTCTTTTTTTATTTTCTCCTTAAGAGTATGTTTTTCTGCTCTTTTAATGACCATTTGCATAATATTACTTAGGAACTATTTTGATTTAGGCTCCTTGAGTGGTTTATCAAATATTTTGATGGTACTTTTAGTAATTTTCATTGCATTTTTAACTTTCTTAGCATCATCATTCATAACAGGAGTCAGGCAAAAAGACTTTTATTGATATACTAAATGTACTTAATTAGAGGATTACAAAATATTGATCTTTTTAATGAAAGATTTGGATCACTAAAAATAAGTGCAACAATCGGTAATTTTGATGGATTGCATCTAGGTCATCAGCACATTCTAAATTCTGTTAAAAGTCATGCTAGAGACAACGACTACGCCTCTATGGTTTTTTTTACAGAACCGCATGCAAGTGAATATTTTGCAAAATTCTATGACGAAAAAAAAAGCCCACCTCGCATTTGTCCATGGAGAGAAAAAGTTACTCTGCTAAAAGATTATGGTATTGATTTTGCTTTTTTCTTAAAGTTTAACCCTACTCTAAATCGCATGTCGCCGGAAGAATTTATTAATCAAGTTTTAGAGCAATTAAATCTCAAGTATTTAAGAGTGGGAGATGATTTTAGATTTGGAAAGGATCGAGCTGGAGGTTTCAATATGCTAACCGATTGGGGGCAAAGCTCTAATGTTGAAGTTGTATCCACTAAAACAATTCTTTTTAAAAATAGAAGAGTAAGCTCAACATGGATCAGAGAAGCACTTCAAAAAGATGATTTTAAGTTGGCAAGTCAATTACTAGGTAGGCCATACTATTTTTCTGGCAAAGTAGTAAGGGGTCAGCAATTAGGTAGAACCATTGGCATACCAACGGCTAATCTTTGGATGCCCAAGCAATGCTTACCAGTGAGCGGTGTATATGCAGTTTCTTGTTCAATAGATGGTACTCGTCTAGACGGCATTGCAAATATGGGGATCCGACCTACAGTGGGGGGGAACTCTCCAGTATTAGAAGTGCACCTATTTAATTTTAATAAAAATATCTATGGCAAAAGAATTAAAGTTGAATTTAAAAATAAGATTCGTGAGGAGCAGAAGTTTGATAATATAGATGCCTTAAAAGATCAAATTCACAAAGATATAAACGTCGCAAAAAAACTACTGAATAATTAACTCTATGGACTATCGAGATACCATAAATCTTCCTTTTACAGAGCTTGCTATGAAAGCAGGGCTTGCTAAAAAAGAACCAGAAATTCTTAAATTCTGGAATGAAATAAATCTTTATGGTGAGATTCGAAAACTTAGAAGTGGTAACGAGAAATTCATTTTGCATGACGGACCTCCATATGCAAATGGAGATATTCATCTTGGTCATGCAGTCAATAAAGTCTTAAAAGACATCACCATTAAGTATCACTCATTGATAGGGAAAGATGCTCCTTATATCCCAGGATGGGATTGTCACGGTTTACCTATTGAGTTAAACATAGAAAAGAAACATGGAAAAAAGAGTGAAATAGTTCAAGACAAAAATAAATTTATCAAAGCGTGCAGAGATTATGCCGATTCACAAGTTGAAAATCAGATGGAGGATTTTCAACGCTTAGGAGTTTTAGGTGATTGGGAGAATTCCTATAAATCAATGGATCCAGCTTATGAGGCAGATATTGTCAGAGCACTGAGTCGAATTGTTGCAAACGGTCATCTGCAAAGAGGCGAAAAACCAGTTCATTGGTGCTATGACTGCGGTTCTGCGCTGGCTGAGGCAGAAGTTGAGTATCAAGATAAAATTTCTAAATCTATCTATGTAAACTTTCCTGTAAAATCGGAATCATTGAAGTCACTAGGTGTTTACTTTGGTGAAACCATTCAAGAATGCGCCTTTATTATTTGGACCACTACACCATGGACAATTCCAGCCAATGTAGCAGTTTCTATTGGTCCAGAAATTGAATATTCACTTTGCGAAAGTTCTAAGAGATTTTTTGTTATCGCAACTGATCTTATGAAAGCATGCGAGGAGACATGGGGTTTAAAAATCAAAGAAATTTCAAGAGTTAAGGGTAGCCAGCTAACAGACATAGTGCTGGAGCATCCATACCTTAAAAGAGATTCTATTTTGATTCATGGTGATCATGTGACCATTGAAACGGGTACCGGTTGTGTCCATACAGCTCCAGCTCATGGCATCGACGATTATTTTGTATGTAAAAAATATAACCTAGACACCATTCACTCGCTTAATGCAAAAGCTTTTTTTAAGGATGAATTTTCTTCCATTGCTGGGTTGCCGGCTGTTAAAGCTGATGAGTTAGTTATTCAAGATATTGATGCAGCTAATAATTTAATTTATACCGATGATTTTCATCATTCATATCCCCATTGCTGGCGTCACAAAAGCCCATTAATTTTCACCTCTACGCCGCAGTGGTTTATATCCATGGATCAGTCAGGACTGTTAGGTGGAGCTAAGGCCGCAGTTGATCAAGTTGACTGGCATCCTGAATGGGGAAAACAAAGAATTTTATCTATGCTTGAAGACCGTCCTGATTGGTGCATCTCAAGACAAAGGAGGTGGGGTGTTCCGATCCCATTAATTGTCCATAAGGAGACAGGAGACATTCATCCAAAGCAAAATACATTGTTTGCTGAAATCGCAGACTACATTCAAGCTAATGGGGTTGAGGGCTGGGATAAGCTTGATTTAGATTCCCTCATTGATGATCATGAGAGTTACGTTAAAACATATGACATATTGGATGTATGGTTTGATTCAGGTATCACACATTTTGGCGTGCTCGATAAGCACTATGGCGCAGACCTGGTTGCAGATCTCTACTTGGAGGGCTCGGACCAGCATCGAGGCTGGTTCCAATCTTCCTTGCTTACAGGAATTGCCATTAATGGAACACCTCCTTATAAATCAGTTTTAACCCATGGATTTGTGGTTGATGAGCAGGGCAGAAAACAGTCTAAGTCTCTAGGCAATGTAATTTCTCCCCAAAAGATTTGGGATTCCCTTGGTGCAGATATTCTAAGACTCTGGATTGCGAATACAGATTTTAGAAGCGAAATGGTTGCCTCTGATGAAATTTTTAAAAGAGTTTCTGATCAGTACAGAAGAATTAGAAATACTTTGAGATTCTTGCTGGCCAATGTTAATGACTTTGAAGTTGAAAACCAGATCCCAAATAATAATTTGTTGGAACTTGACAAATGGATTCTAAATCAAGTCAATCGTTTGCAAGAATCAGTAAAAGATTCTTATAAAAAATTTGAATATCACCTAGTGACCCAAAAGATTCATAATTTTTGTGTCAATGAGCTTGGAGGGATTTACTTAGATATTATAAAAGATAGACAGTACACCAGTCGTCAAGATTCCATAGCTAGAAGATCTGCTCAAACTGCAATACATCANNTNATNAATGTCCTTGTNAGGCTNATCAGCCCAATTTTGTCATTTACNGCCGAAGAGATTTGGCAAACNCATCCNTATTTTAACTCNATATCNAAATCTGTATTTCTTGCNGATGAGTACTNAATTGATTTNCCTGAAGCTNCNTTTAGTNNNCNTGAATGGCAGAGNATCTTTGANATTAAAGATCTGGTAAATCAAGCTATTGAAGANGAGAGGAACAAAGGCAATATCAAAGGNTCGCTGGATACCATCTTAGAGTTAGAGTTGGAGGNAAGTGACTTTNNTTTGNTAGGTNGNTTTGGTGATGAGNTTCATTTCTTATTTATTACCTCAGAATGNAANCTTAAAAAAGGCAAAAAGTTTAAGGCCAANGTTTCTACNTCTGCTCATGAAAAATGTNTAAGGTGTTGGCATCGATGTTCTTCTGTTGGAAAGAACGAAAAGCATCCTGAAATTTGTTCAAGATGTGAGCTNAATATNGAAGGCGGTGGCGAGGTAAGACAATTTGTCTAACATCAAGTTTTTTNTAGCAGCNGCTTCACTTNTTNTNNTAGATNTTTTTAGNAAAGGCTATGTTGAGNACTTCTTTCAGCAAGGCGATGTAGTAAATATTTTGCCTTTNCTTAGCATTACGNTGGCTTTTAATTCAGGAATAGCTTTCAGTCTTTTGGATTTTAATAATTTTTTTACCGACTATGTTTTACTTTTTATAGGACTNATCATTANTGTCTTTTTANTAAGGCTTTTTAANCAAGAAGATAACATAACTTCAAAAGTAGGCTTGATACTTATTATTTCAGGAGCTTTGGGTAATATAATCGATCGAGCGATGGATGGAGTGGTTACTGACTTTTTACTCTTTTTTGTTGGTAATACACCATTTTTTATCTTTAATTTAGCAGATGCATATATTTCATGTGGAGCAGTTTTATATTTTGGAATAGAGCTATCAAACTACATTAGCAAAAAGGCTCAACATGACTAAAAAAATATTACTTGCCAATCCCAGAGGTTTTTGCGCAGGCGTNGATAGAGCTATAGACATCGTTGAGAAAGCCATTGAAAAATTTGGCTCCCCGATTTATGTACGACATGAAGTGGTACACAACAAAATTGTTGTTGAGGACCTCAAATCAAAGGGGGTTATTTTTGTAGATGAACTTGATGAAGTGCCTGATGGCGAGAGGGTTATTTTTAGTGCCCATGGTGTTGCCAAATCAGTAGAGGATGAGGCTGAAGAGCGCAACCTTAATTACTTTGACGCAACATGTCCTTTAGTGACCAAAGTTCATAATGAAGTTATAAGACATAATCGCGCCAACAGAGACGTGGTTTTAATTGGTCATGCGGGACATCCTGAAGTTGAGGGTACGATTGGGCGTCATGATCCTAGATCATCCAAAAATATTTATTTAGTAGAAGATGTGAATGATGTTAAAAGACTTGAAGTATGTGATGAAAAGAATATTGCTTATGTGACTCAAACTACACTTAGTCTGGATGATACTAAAGACATAGTCGATGCTCTTAATGCTAAGTTTCCATCACTTCATCAGCCCAGAAGTAGTGATATTTGCTACGCAACTCAAAATAGGCAGGACGCAGTTAAACAACTATCTTTGGAAGTTGATATTGTCATTGTGGTTGGCTCAATAAATAGTTCTAATTCAAATCGACTAAAAGAGCTGGCCGAAAAATGTGGTGTTGAAGCAGTATTAATTGATAGTGTGGCTGATATTAATTTATCTGATTTAGGGAATAAGAGGTCAATTGGAGTTACGGCTGGTGCCTCTGCACCTGAGAGTACCGTTAGAGAGCTGGTGAATGAGCTTGAAAAATACTTCAAAACAAAGGCTTACGAGTTAGGTAGAAATTCAGAAAGCATATACTTTAAGTTGCCTCCTGAATTAAGATAGTTCATATCCATGAATATTTCTGATCATATTATTGATGATGCACGTTATATAGCTTCACCAAATTATGATTCCAGACCTGAAAAAACATNNATNAGNCTAATAATTATTCACGCAATTAGTATGCCTGNTGGNNAATATNTNACTGAAAATATTGTNAAACTTTTTACTAATGAGCTCAATCCTGACGATCATCCAGATTTTAAGNCAGTCTCAGATTTAAAAGTNTCATCTCACCTTTTAATTACAAGATCTGGAGANNTCCTNCAATTTGTGCCTTTTCACAAAAGAGCNTGGCATGCTGGTATTTCAGTTTTTGAAGAGCAAGAAAATTGTAATGATTTCTCAATTGGGATTGAGTTAGAGGGTTGTGATGATGATATTTTTGAAGAAANACAATANGAAGCATTGAATTCAATCTTAAATTTATTAAAAAAAGAATACTCGNTCCCTAATAAAAATATTGTTGGTCACCAGCATGTTGCACCNGAAAGAAAAACAGATCCTGGACCAAATTTTGATTGGAGTAAAATAAACGCATGCCATTTAGATCGATGAAGAATATATTTGTTTTATCTGCGCTAGGATTCTCCTGCGGTCTTCCCTACATGTTGGTCTTTTCAACACTATCTGCTTGGTTGCGAGATGCTGGAGCTGCTTTAACGGTAATCGGCTTTATTAGCTGGGCAGCTCTTACATATTCATTGAAATTTTTATGGTCCCCATTTGTGGATCGAATAAAAATGCCTCTTAACCAAGTTGTTGGGCAAAGACGATCCTGGATTCTCATGATGCAACTGCTGATCTTGATTTTAATCATAATGATGAGTCAATTTGATCCTATTTCAAGTCTTAATCACATAGTAATAACCGCAGTGTTAATAGCATTTTTTGGATCACTACAGGATATAGCAGTGGATGCTTATAGGATTGAGTTAGTCAGCCTGGATGAACAAGGTAATCTCGCAGCTAGTTATCAGTTCGGTTACCGATTATCAATATTGGTTGCAACCTCACTTGCGCTAATTTTCGCAGACTTATTTTCTTGGCAAACAGTCTACTTAATATTGTCATTTTTTATGTTAATTGGTGTTATGGGAGTGTTTGTTGGAGAAACACCTGAAACTTTTAAAGTTGATTATGGCTATGTTGAGAACCTGCTTTCATCATTTAAAGATTTTTTTAAAAGAATTGGCGTAATTTCTGCCTCAGTGCTGCTATTTATAATTGCAACATATCGACTCACTGACATCATTATGGGCCCAATGGCAATGCCTTTTTATATTGATATGGGTTATAGCAAGACTGAAATTGGTGCCATTGTTAAAACTGTTGCACTTGGGGCATCCATTTTAGGCTTTTTTGTGGGTGGACAATTTATTCATCGCTTTACTCTGAGGACATGTTTAATATTTGGTGGACTACTTGTGCTAATAACAAATTTATTGTTTTGCCTTACCGCACTTTCTGAATCCAATCTAACCCAGTTATCTATCATTGTTGGCATGGATAGCCTCGCAGCAGGTTTTGTGGGTACAGTTAATATTACCTTTCTTACCAGCCTCGTTTCTAAAAAATTTACGGCTACACAGTATGCTCTGTTAACATCATTTATGATGCTACCAGGTAAGCTATTCAGTGGATTGTCTGGTCTGTTAGCAGATTCCCTAATTTTAGCAACTTCATCTCAGGTTGGTTGGGCTATGTTTTTTGTTCTCACCTCAATATTAGCACTCCCATCTATGTTTGTGATTTATCTAAGAAAAGATCTATTTAAGTTAGCATGGTGAGAGTACAGTTTTATATTCTCTTTTTACTATCTCTATATTTTGTAGTCTCAAATAATGACGGGAGTGACATAGAGTTAGTCAATGATAAACTACTTCATGTATTTGGTTTTTTGTTGTTATATATCTCAGCTTTTTTTAGCCAAATTTTTTCTGGCCACCGGCAAGTTTCACTTTTTCTTCTCAGTTACGGAATTTTTTCAGAATTAGTTCAATTTTTTTTACCATACAGAAATTTTTCAAATTTGGACATAATTGCTGATTTGATTGGTATAATCTGCGGCCTAATTTTGGTAAAAACTTTGAATTTTTTAATTAAAAACTATTGAATTCATTTAATTAATCCATAGATATCACTTAATTGCCAAAATGGCATTAATTCATTAATTAGTGGGAGACTAAATATGAAACTTAGACCTTTACATGACAAAGTGTTAGTTAAGAGAACTGAAGAAGAAGAAACAACAGCTGGTGGTATTGTATTACCGGGTTCAGCTGCTGAAAAACCATCTCAGGGAGAAGTTATTGCTGTCGGTCCAGGCAAAAGACAGGAGAATGGAGAGTTGATCGCTCTCGATGTAAAAGCTGGAGATCTTGTAATCTTCGGTCAATACGGCGGTAATGAAGTAAAAATCGACGGAGAAGAGTATCTCATTCTTAGTGAAGGGGATATCTTCGGAGTCATTAGTTAAGTTTTATATTTAAGGAGAAATAAATATGTCAGCAAAAGATGTTAAATTCGGTGATTCCGCCAGAAGCAGAATGCTTCAAGGTGTAAACACCCTAGCAGATGCAGTAAAAGTAACCCTTGGACCTAAGGGAAGAAACGTAGTATTAGATAAGTCATTTGGAGCACCAACGGTAACTAAAGACGGGGTCTCAGTTGCAAAGGAAATTGAGCTTGAAGATAAATTTGAGAATATGGGCGCACAAATGGTAAAACAAGTTGCCTCGCAGACTTCTGATGAAGCAGGTGATGGAACCACAACAGCAACTGTATTGGCTCAGGCAATCGTTAATGAAGGCCATAAGGCTGTAGCCGCAGGCATGAACCCTATGGATTTAAAAAGAGGGATTGATAAGGCAGTCGCAGCAGCAGTAGATTTTGTTCAAAAACTAAGCGTTCCTTGTGCGGATGATAATGCGATTGCTCAGGTTGGAACCATTTCAGCCAACGGCGATGATAACGTCGGTGGCATCATTGCTGAAGCTATGGAAAAAGTGGGCAAAGAGGGTGTGATCACTGTTGAAGAAGGTCAGGGCATTAATAATGAGCTTGACGTTGTAGAAGGTATGCAATTTGATCGCGGATATCTATCTCCGTATTTTGTAACCAATCAGGACAACATGACTTCTGAGCTTGAAAATCCACTTATTCTTCTTCATGACAAGAAAATTGCAAACATAAGAGAGATGCTTCCATTGCTTGAGGCTGTTGCGAAAGCTGGAAGACCTTTACTAATTATTGCTGAAGACATTGAAGGTGAAGCGCTTGCAACTCTTGTAGTTAATAACCTTAGAGGGACAGTAAAGGCAGCTGCGTGTAAAGCACCTGGTTTTGGTGATCGAAGAAAAGCAATGCTTGAAGATATCGCTATTTTAACTGGTGGAACTGTTATTTCTGAAGAGGTAGGATTATCCCTTGAGGGTGCAACTATTGAAGACCTTGGAAGTGCTAAAAAAGTTAGCTTAAATAAAGACAATACAACCATCGTCGATGGTGCTGGTGACCAAGCTAATATCGAAGGCAGAGTGAACCAAATCAGAGCGCAAATCGAAGATACAACTTCTGATTATGATAGAGAAAAACTTCAAGAAAGAGTTGCCAAACTTGCGGGCGGTGTCGCTGTTATCAAAGTAGGTGCAGGTTCTGAAGTTGAGATGAAAGAGAAAAAAGCTCGTGTAGAGGATGCTTTGCATTCAACCCGAGCTGCTGTTGAAGAAGGTGTGGTTCCTGGAGGAGGGGTTGCCCTCGTGAGAGCACTCAATTCTCTTGAAAAAATCAAAGGTGATAATGATGATCAAAATGTTGGCGTGAACATTGCTCGAAAAGCATTTGAAGCTCCATTGAGACAAATTGTTACCAACGCCGGTGAAGAAGCTTCTGTCATCATATCTAAAGTTAGAGAATCTAAAGATGCTTTTGGTTTCAATGCTGCAAACGGTGATTATGGTGACATGATTGAAATGGGTATTTTAGATCCAGCCAAAGTAACAAGAACTGCACTTCAAGCTGCAGGATCTATTGCAGGCATGATGATCACTACTGAAGCCATGGTTACTGAGCTCCCTAAAGATGAGCCAGCTGCTCCTGTAATGCCAGACATGGGCGGCATGGGCGGCATGCCAGGCATGATGTAAAAAATATCGTAACTTATAAAAAAAACGGGGATTTTCCCCGTTTTTTTTTGGAAGTTATATAATCTTGTTATTACTAGGGAGGTAATATGGAAGCATATCTAGGTACTGTTTTAATGAGGACACTGCATATTCTTTTTGGAATATTGTGGATTGGCCTACTTTATTATTTTAACTTTGTTCAGACTGAATACTTTAAAGAGTCTGAAGCTGATGCTAAATCTGATGTTGTAAAAAAACTTGTTCCAAACGCTCTTTGGTACTTCAGATGGGCTGCAGCATTTACTTTTTTCACCGGGGTGTATTTGTTGTATTGGAAAGGCATTGCAACCAATGTCGGTATTACTTTAGGTGCAATCATGGCTACCATTATGGCGGCTAACGTTTGGTTTGTAATTTGGCCTAATCAAAAGAAAGTTATTGCTGGTGCGCCGGATGCAGCAGAGGCTGGNGCTAAAGCAGGACTTGCATCCAGAACCAATACTTTATTTTCTATTCCTATGCTCTATTTAATGGTTTATTCCGCACACGCAGGCTCATTGCCAAATCAATTACTCATAGGCAATCAGTTGACTGGACTTTGGGTGGGATTAGTAATTATTGCTGTGATTGAGCTCAATGCCTTATTTGGAAAAATGAATCCCATGATTACATCCGTTAAGGCTGTAGTGCACTCGGGATTAGCGCTNGGAGTAGTATTTGCTTTGATTGTTAACTATTTGTAATATTTTTTTTTGAAAATTAAAGGGAGCTTAGGCTCCCTTTTTTAGTTTCACTTTATCGATAGAGTTTTCAACTATGTTCAAAATTTCAAGCTGATAACCATTAATTTCCATGCACAGGTTAATGTTAGGAATGTATTCTAAATAATCCACAATCATTCCATTGATTGTTTTTGATCCATCCTCAGGCAGCTCCCATTCAAGTTGCTTATTTAAGTCTCTAATTTTGTAATTACCCTCAACAATGATTGAACCATCAGATCTTACATTTAAGGCGTCAGGTTTTTGCAGGTTTTGTTGATTGAATTTACCTACTATTTCTGAAAATAGATCTTCAATGGAAATCAAACCCTCAATTTCTCCATACTCATCCACGACCAAGCCTATGTTTTTATCTAGGTTTTGAAACTCCCTCAGTTGATGGGTAAGTTTCGTGCTTTGAGAAACAAAATAAGTTTCAGACAAAAAAGGATTAACCGATTGGTTGTTTTCAATACTCTCAATAAACTCATGTGAATCTTTTAAATGCAGGACCCCAATCATATTATCAAAGGACCCCCTAAAAACTGGGAGTCTAGAGTAAAACGAGGATTTGATGATGGATTCAGCTTCATCAGGATTGTTGAGATCGATACCCACCATTTCAGCAGCTGGAATCATGATGTCTTCAACGGTGAGGTCTTCTAAATCTAAGATCGAGGAGAGCATGGTTCTTGATTGATCCGGTATTAGGTCTCCGTGTTCGCTTAATAATGTTCTTAACTCTCCAGAATTAAGGTTATCGTTTTCAGCAGAATCAGCTGGATCAACATTTAAAAGCTTTAACAACCTTGAACTGATGAAGTTGGTTAGAGCAATAATTGGCTTAAATAAAAAAATTAATCCCTTTAGGATCCATGATGACTTTTCAGCAAATTTTTCTGGATACACAGTGGCAATGGTTTTGGGAGTAATTTCTGAAAAGATTAAAATGACAATGGTAAGGATCACCGAGCCCACTAATACGTTACCACCAAAATAATCAATAAAGATTATGGTCACCACCGATGAGGCAAGAATATTAGCAAAGTTATTACCAACTAGAATTGCCGACAGCAGAATATCAGGACGTGCCAACAATCTTAATGCTCTTCTGGCCCCTCTGCTTTTTTTTGAATTATGGCGAAGCTTGACCTTGTTTGAGGCCATCATCCCGGTTTCAGATCCTGAAGAAAATCCCGAAAAAATTAGTAACGCAACCAATAAAAGAAGCAAATATATTAATGAGTCCACTGCTTAGGTATACCTGTCGATGATTAGAATATTTAAGAAATAGGTAATTATTATCAATAAAAATGTTATCAAAAGAAATCTGAGAGCATATTTTGCACTCAGTTTAGAGTATTTCATTGCTATGTAAACACTNATNTANATNGCNAGAGCAAGNCAGGATAACAANATCTTNATTCGNGACTCAATATCTGGATCGCTGTANATTAAAAANCCTGTTNCCAGTGCAAANACTAAAACAANTAATCCNANCCCNAGAACTTTNAGTAGAAACTTAAATTGGCTNTCAATTGGNGTNCNAAGGCTTGATTCAGACAAACCCTTTTTNAGATTNATAGAGTGCCTCTCCAATAATAATGCNTCNAAAATNGTAATAATTAAGANNGANACACTTAAAATCGTTGCNAATACGTGAAGATCNTANANAAAATCNGTGTNTGCAAAGATTAATGCATANAANGCACNNAANGCANCNGCAANCAAACCNANTGAAACTGCATTACTAAAGAATCTTTTAAGCAAGACATAGCTTGGAAGGCTTAAAAGGGTAAAAATTAGGAAAGGAGTGGCCATTAAATAAATTGTTAATCTTTTATATATTAACACTATCAAATTTATCAAGCTTACCCTAAAATACACACCTTTTTAGGATTAACAAAATTTATGGTAGTAATTAGACTTGCAAAGAGTGGGGCAAAGAAAAACCCATATTTCTTTATTACAGTAGCTGACTCTAGAATGCCTAGAGACGGTAGATTCATAGAAAGACTTGGTTTTTACAACCCAACTGCAAGAGGTTCTGAGGAAAGATTGCGCTTTAATACCGAGCGCTTTGATCATTGGGTGGGCCAAGGCGCACAAGTTTCAGATCGTGTAAAGGTTTTGCATCAAGAGGCTGAAATGTCTCCTGATGATCTAGCTTCCAAATTCGAAAAAAGAGATTCCAAACGTCAAGCTAAAAAAGAAGCTAAAGCTGCAAAACTTGCTGAAGAGATGGCCGCATCTGAAGAAGCTGTACAAGCAGAAGAGGCCCCAGCTGAGGAAGCTCCAGCAGAAGAAGCTGCACCAGCCGAAGAGGCTCCAGCTGAGGAAGAAGCTCCAGCCGAAGAAGCTGCACCAGCAGAAGAGGCTCCAGTAGAAGAAGCTCCAGCTGAGGAAGAAGCTCCAGCTGAAGAAGCTGCACCAGCAGAAGAGGCTCCAGTAGAAGAAGCTCCAGCTGAGGAAGAAGCTCCAGCTGAAGAAGATTCTCCATCAGATGACGAAAAGAAGTAATACTTCAGACGATAGCCACATATTAATTGGACGAATAGGTAGACCTAGAGGTCTCAAAGGTGAGTTTTTCATAAACTCATTTTCTGAATCATCAGAGGCTTTTTTAAAATATAAAAACTTTTTTCTTTATTCTGAATTAGAACTCATTCCTGTTGATTTTGAGTATTTAAAGAAACAGAACCAGAAAATTATTGGAAAAATATCCGATATCAATACACCTGAAGAAGCAGAAAGAATTAAAAATTCAGACCTTTTTTTGGATAAAAATGACCTTCCTGAATTAGAAGATGGTTATTACTGGCATGAATTGATAGGCATGAAGGTTATTAATTTAGATGGTGACGTTCTTGGAGAAGTGATTGCTATTAATAATTATGGATCGAATGACATGCTCGAAGTGAAGACCAAGGAGAAAAAACTACTTATTCCTTTTGTTAAAAACAGAATAATTTTTGATATTGATAAAGAAAAGAAAGTTATTAACGTTGATTGGTATGATTCCTACTGATGGATATTAAATTTAATCTTATTACCTTATTTCCTGAAATCTATGATGCTTTGGATCATGGATTAATCGGTAAGGCCATTCAAAATAATGTAATTGAGCTAAATAAGATTCAATTACGAGATTTCGCAATTAATAAACATGGTCAGATAGATGGAAAACCGTTCGGAGGAGAAAAGGGCATGATTATGATGGTGGAACCACTTGAAAATGCATTGAAATCAATATCACCCAAGAAAAAACACATCGTTATAAATTTCTCACCTCAAGGAAAACAATTAAATCAAAACCTAGCTAAAAAAATGCTTGATTATGATGAAATTACTATTGTGAACGGAAGATATGAAGGTATTGATCAAAGGTTTATTGATAAATATGTCGATTTAGAAGTTTCTTTAGGTGATTACGTATTTAGTAATGGAGATTTGGCCAGCATAGTACTTATTGATGTTCTTGCAAGAATGATTCCTTCTGTTATTGGAAAAGAAGAGTCTGTAAAAGAAGACTCCTTCTTTAATGGACTGCTTAAAGGCCCCTCATATACTCGACCTGAAGTTTATGATGGAATGAGTGTCCCAGACATTCTGCTGTCAGGAAATCATGAAGAAATAAAAGCTTGGCGAGAATATCAATCGATCAAGACCACACTTGAGAAAAGGCCTGAAATATTTGATAAAATAAAACTTACAAAAAAACAAAAAAAACTCTTGGAAGAATTAGATTCTAAGCGTATCCTATAGCACATTTTAGGCCGTAGACATGTCAGATAAAGAAATTGAAAATAACGCTTCTAACAATGAAGAAGCATCGGAAACAGTAGAAACTCAAGAATTAGTAGATTCATCTCCCGAAACAGCTGAAACTGTTGTTGAAGCTGAGGAAGCTTCAGCGCCTGAAGAATCTGTACCTGAAGCACCCGCTGAGACTGCTGAACCTGAAGCAGATGTTCCCGCTGAAGAAGCTAGTGCTGTTGAGGAAGAGCCAGTTGAAGCTGTGTCAACAGCTAAGCTAGAAGAATTGTCACCAGGGCAAATAGTTCAAAATTTCGAAAAATCCCAGTTAAAAGAGGATGTGCCTCCTTTTAGACCAGGAGATACTGTTGTTGTTTCAGTAAAAGTTAAAGAAGGTGAAAGAACTAGACTTCAAGCTTTTGAAGGCGTTGTTATGCACATCAAAAATGCTGGCTTAAACTCATCATTCATCGTTAGAAAAATATCCAGTGGTATTGGTGTCGAAAGAACATTTCAAGTTCACAGCCCTCTAATTGATTCCATCAAAGTTAAACGTAAGGGCGACGTTAGAAAAGCTAAACTCTATTATCTAAGAGAGAGATCTGGAAGATCTGCCAGGATCAAAGAAAGACTCGAATAATCATGACTATGGATACAAAAGAGAGTCATCTTATTGATTCTTTTTTGAGATTTTTACAGTTAGAAAAAGGTCTATCTAAAAATACCATAAGTTCTTATCAAAATGACATCAGCGGTTTTAATCAGTGGTGTTCTGGTCAAGCGATAAAATTTTCGCAAGTTAATCTGAGTCATGCTGAAAATTTCATTGTTAGTTTAAGAAAAAAAGAACTTGCTCCTGCATCGATTACAAGAAAAATTTCATCATTAAAATCCCTGTTTGTTTACTTAAAAAAACAGCAATATATTAAAACTAATCCTTTTCAAGACTTGGTCTTACCAAAAATTCCAAAATCTCTCCCTAAATCCATGTCGATGGCAGAGGTAAATACTTTGCTAGATGCACCGGATACCACAACCTTTATAGGGTTACGGGATAAAACCATGTTGGAATTGATGTACGCAACAGGCTTGCGGGTTTCTGAGCTTGTGAACTTAAAGTATTCAAGTTTTGACTTTGAAAGAAGTGTTATTAAAGTCCTTGGCAAAGGCTCAAAAGAGCGAATAATCCCCTTTGGTGTTAGCGCACTGTCTTGGTTAAAACAATACATAGATTATCGTAGGCAAAACAATCTAAGCATGAACAGTAAATATTTTTTTATTAGTCAAAAGCTATCTCAATTGACACGTCAGTCATTTTGGCAGCGTGTTGAACATTATCAAAAAATTGCATCCATTCCTTTCAAGATATCACCGCATACACTTCGACATGCTTTTGCGACTCACTTACTTAATAATGGAGCTGATCTTAGGTCTGTACAAATGTTGCTTGGACATAGTGACCTTTCTACCACGCAAATATATACTCACATTGCAAAACAAAGACTTAGTGAGATGATTAAAAAACATCATCCGCGAGGGTAATCATGGTTAAGAAATTAAATCTCTTCATTAGTTTGATTTTAGTAATTGCAGTCAAAGGTGAAGAAGTTGAAACAGCTGTAAATAAAATTTTACCGCCTGGCATGCAGGTTCAAGCAATTGCGGACTCAAACATTGATGGCATCAAGGTGGTTGATATTGGAGAACTACAACCAATTTATGTAACCGAGGATGGCAAATATTTCTTTTACGGTGAGCTTTATTCAATCAATGAATCCAACATCAACAATTTAACCGATCAAGCAAAGCGCGATAAAAGGGCAAATTTGATTGCTTCAAACCTTTCCTCTGCAGATTACATTACCTTTCCAGCCAAACGAGCCAAACATGAAATCACAGTCTTTACCGATGTGGATTGTGGGTATTGCCGGAAGTTTCATAGTGAAATTGAGGACTACAATGAAATGGGCATCACTGTAAATTATGTTGCCTTTCCAAGATCTGGTCCCGATTCCTCTTCGTATAATAAAATTGTCGGTGCATGGTGTTCTACTGATCCTAAAAAAATTCTAACAGAGCAAAAAAAAGGTGAAGAGCCGAAAATTTCTCTGTGTGAGGAAAATCCAGTGATGGAGCATTTCATGTTGGGTCAAAAAATTGGCATAACGGGCACTCCAGCCATCATTAGTAAGTCTGGAGCCCTGTTTCCTGGTTATTTACCCGCCAGTGACTTATTTTCAAGGTTAGAGGCAAGTGAATCCTAAGTTAAGAGTTGGCATTTGCGGCTGGGGGAATGTTGCAACTGGCTTATTTGAACAACTCACTAAACCATCCAATGAACAGGCTTTTGAGCTTGTATGTATTGGCGCACGACGGGACAACCCTAACTGCGATCCTGGCGATGTAACAATCCATCGCGATATCTTTGAGGTCATTAATCAAGACATTGATGTATTAATTGAGTTGATTGGTGGCACCGATACTGCCAGAGATTTAATTTCAAAAGCACTTAATGCAGGCAAGCATGTGGTTACTGCTAACAAAGCCGTTATGTATGAGCACGGCAATGAACTCATCAATCTTGCAATTAAGAACAACGTGCACTTGATGTTTGAAGCAGCGGTGTGTGCTGGAACACCAATCATTAAGATGCTTTCTAACGATTTGGGTGCAAATCAGGTCACCAAAATCTCAGGTATGTTAAACGGAACNACNAATTANATTTTNAGTAACATGGANCAGGGCATTGCTTATGAGGTTGCTCTTGAGGAAGCNAAGGAAAANGGNTANGCCGAGCCTGANCCTANTCTCGATGTNAANGGNACNGATGCTGCNCATAANATTGGNATCTTAGCCTCACTTGCNCTTAACAGNGATCTTCCTGCAGGTAATTTTCANATTGAGGGCATTGAAAATATTACNGCTGAAGATTTTNACTATGCTNATGAATTTAATTTAACCATCAAACACCTTGCTGTNACCAAGCAAGCNGGTGATGAAATNGAACTNAGAAGNCATCCNGTTTTAATNGATAAAAANTCNAGCCTTGGAGGGCTTNCTGGCGTAAGAAANGGTATTCAGATCGATACTGATTTNTTGGGTGAGTTTCTAATTGCAGGCTCAGGNGCNGGCAGAGAGTCCACAGCATCNGGACTNATNTCTGATCTGATNGCNCTATCTAAANACNCCTCAAGCACACCAATGCATTATCCNNATTTTAAGGATATGCCTAAGATTANGTCNTTTGAGAGNTTAGATTTTTCTTATTATGTTTACCTAGAAGTTCAAGATCAGGCAGGAGTNCTNGCCTTNGTAAGTCAGATTTTTTCAGATAANGAAATCAGTATTGANAAGATCGTNCAAAAAGATCATTTACCCGATNGCAAAGTNCCGGTTGTNGTCTTNACNGACNTAATTAAAGAGTCNCANATGCAAAAAGCCTTNNANAATTTTTCTGCNCAATCAGAAATTCATTCTGCAAAAATNATTAGAATCGAAGCTTAGNAATGTTATTTCATTCAACCAGAGGNNGNGANAAGGATAAGGATTTTGCNTCNATTCTNATGCAAGGNCTTGCCGNNGANGGNGGNCTNTTTNTGCCNGATCATTGGCCGCAAGTNGANNTNGANAANATNAAANGAGCTACAATCNTTNNTTGAGNTNGCNAAAGANNTNGTNCCGCTTTNTACNTCNTCTTCNTTTACNNAAGANGAAACNATNNAGATTNTNNAAAATACTTGGCATGATTTNGANCATCAAGATTTNGTTGGCATTCAAACNATTGAAAATATTTCNNTNNTGGANTTATTTCATGGACCNACAGCNGCCTTTAAAGANTTTGGNTTGCANCTTGCTGCAGCNTTTTTTAATNAANTCCTTGANAAAGAAGATAAGACNGCNATNGTNTTAGGNGCNACTTCAGGGGANACNGGNTCGGCTGCCATTGATGCTTGNCGCTCTTATNCACGCATNAAAAGNTTTATCATGNTNCCTNANGGNAATATGTCNGAAGTNCANAGAAGGCANATGAGTACNATNGANGCNGATAATGTCTTTGCNTTNAGAATNAANGGTACTTTTGATGATTGTCAGGATCTAGTNAAACANGCATTCATTCAAAGAGATTTCTTAAAANCTNATCAGTATTTACTGGCGGTTAATTCGATCAATTGGACNCGAATTGTAGGCCAAATNTGTTATTACTTTTATGCNTNNAATCGCCTTGCCAACCATNNAAACCTGAACTTCTCTATTCCTACNGGTAATTTTGGTAACGTGTTTGCCTGTTACTCAGCCTTTAAAATGGGNCTNCCNATCAAGACCATCTCNGTTGCGGTCAANGATAACGATATTTTGCATCGATTNTTTGNCAGNAATGATTATTCAAAAAAGCAGGTGCATGAAACCATTTCACCCAGTATGGATATTAGTGTGGCCAGTAATTTTGAACGATTGGTTTATGATCTTTTCTTGGATCGCAGCACCGCAAAATGTGCTGAGTTGTTTAATAACTTTCCCAATCAAGGNATTGAATTGGATGAGTCAACATGGAATAAAAAAAATTCGTTATTTAGTTCCAGCAGTGTCGATGATGCAGCAACCCAAGCGATCATTCAGTCCGTTAATAATGAGCATCATTATTTATTAGATCCGCACACTGCCGTAGCGATGCAAGAGGCTATGGAATTATCTTCAAGTACGGATCATTATGTGGTCTTGGCGACGGCACATCCTGCAAAGTTTCCTGACATTTATAAAAAGCTAGCCATCGATTTATCCGAGACACCCAAGGCACTTAAAGGCTTATACGATAAGACCGAACATTTACATCATTTTGATGCTAATTATGATGAAATAACCTCTTTTATTAATTCAAGGAACTAGACATGGATTCTCCAACCATTATTCGCGCAGCTCAAACTAATAAAGAACAAGTAAAAGGTGTGCTTAAGCTCGGCTTTGCTAATGATGCATTGCTGCGCTGGGTTTTTCCTGATGCTAAGGCTTATTTAGAAAGCTTTGATCATTGGATGGAAGAGTATTCAAAAATTTCATTCAAACATAATATTTGTTTTGCAGAAGCTTCTTTTGCTGGAGCATCGGTTTGGCATCCGCCTGGAGTAGCTTTTGATGAATCTCTATTAGAGCCCACCTTTGGCAATATTCCTGAAGAAAATTTAGGTGCAGTGACCCATTTTTTTGAACAGTTTGAAACCTATCACCCAGAAGATGCTTGGTACTTAGCTTTTATTGCTGTTGACCCGGCAAAACAAGGTCAAGGGATCGGTTCTTTTTTACTTAAAGAAGCATTAAAGATGATTGATGAAAAAGGGGATAGAGCTTATCTAGAAGCCTCAAATGAAAGAAACAAAGCATTGTATGAGCGTTATGGCTTTGAAATGATTGGTAAGGTGCAAACAGAGGANTCACCTCCAGCTTTTCCAATGATTCGTGAGGCTAGAAAATAAGATTATATTAATAAAAGTGACAAAATNTCATTTTTTATATAAGATGTGACTTGATTTTATTAGCTCACGCTTTTAAATCATAAAAAGGGAATAAAAATTGCAGAGAATTTATTCAAAAATACTATTATTAATATTATTTAGTACCTCCATTGTTGCTCAAGAGCAGATTGGTGTGGCTGCTGCAGTTAATCGTAATACCACTGATTTAACGCTTGAACAAGAACGTAAGTTAGTTGAGGCTGGCTATCAGATTATCCAAAACCATACCATTGAGACCGATGAAATCGGTAAAGCACAAATGCTCCTGCTGGATGGAACCGCTTTCTCTGTTGGACCGAACTCAAGCGTGGTTCTCGATCGATTTATTTATAACCCTGAAACAGCTGAAGGCTCATTAGAAGTTACCGCACGAGGGCTTTTGAGAATTGTTGGCGGTAAGGTCACCAAAAAACAACCCGCACTTATAAGAACTAACTCTGCCACCGTAGGTATTAGAGGTGGAATTGGGATCGTCCAAACTGAGGGTTCACAAGTGAACGCAACCTTCCTGTATGGCGAGGAGATGACCGTGACCCCAAATTGTGTCGACTTAGATACGTTTGGCGATCAGTGTGGCGCTGATTTTATAACCACCATTACGGAGCCAGGATTTTCAGTCAGTGTAGAATCAGCAGATTCTGAACCCTCTGAACCGGAACCGGTAACCGAAGAAAGTCTCGAAGCTGTTCAAGACGAATTAGAAGCCAATGAAGAGGAGCCACCCGAAGAAGAATCTTCAAGTGAAGAGAGTTCAGATGAATCTTCTGGCGAAGAAAGCTCTGATGATTCAAGTTCAGAAGAATCTTCCNGTGAAGAAAGCTCAGACGATTCAAGCTCTGATGATTCATCAAGTGATGAGTCCTCTTCTGAAGAGTCTTCAAGTGATGAATCTTCCTCTGATGATTCGGTTGCCAGCGATAGCTCATCCGATGATGCATCATCGGATTCATCAAGCGATGAGCCCACTACTGAAGTTGCACAAGAAACAGAATCGGATACTGAAGTTACCACTGAGGTTGCCGATGCTGGTGGTGATGGTGGAACGACTGAAGTTGAAGTCGATGAAGGGCTCTTAGATAGTTCGGGTGTTTCCGATGTCTCCTCCGATGTAGCACCCGACGAACTGGGCACAGCCGATGCCTTTGAAGTGGAAACCGAAGTTGATTTGGTTGATGTGGATGAGAGCTCAACCGAAGAAGTCACCGAAGAAGTTGCGCAAACCACCCAAGAAACC
>NHFF02000027.1 GCA_002172535.2 Gammaproteobacteria bacterium TMED104
CTATGGATTAGCTAATGCCTCATTAATTGAGAGTTTAAACAGAATCAGACAACCCTTTAATATTAATTCTTTTGCACAGAAGTTAGCTATCAGTGCTATTGATGATAGGGAGCATATTCAAAAGAGCATAGATGCAAATCAAGAAGGGCTTAAGTACCTATCTGAAGAGCTTTCAAAATTAAAGCTTACAACAATACCATCCGTTGGAAATTTTATTTCTTTTCATGGACAGTTTAATGGGAAAGAGCTATTCGAGGCTCTTTTAAGAAAGGGAATAATTGTTAGACAAATTGATTTATATGACATGCCTGATTTCATTAGGGTGACTGTAGGCACTATGGAACAAAATCAAATATTCATCAGTGCACTTAAAGAATTATTATGAATAATATTATCATTTGTGGGATTGGCCTAATTGGCGGTTCAATTGCGAAAGGTCTCCCCAAGGACAATTTCAATGTATATGTCATTGATTCAAATCTTGACTCCAAAAACAACGCTATTAGAAACAAGCATGCTCATGAGGCCATGGATTCAGTTGAAGAAGTAAAAAAACTAGAAGATGCTATTTTTATTTTTGCTACTCCGCCCAAAACAACACTTGAAATTTTAAAAAAAAATGAATGGTTACTTGGTTCAAAGTTTTCTGTCACTGATGTAACTAGTGTTAAAACCGAGCTTATAAAATATTTAAAAGGTTTCGATGCTGAGAATTTCATTCTCTCTCATCCAATTTCTGGATCTCATCTAAGTGGGTTTGAGAATTCAAGTGAAAATCTTTTTGCTGGTAAGACAACTATTATCTCTTCATTTGGCTCATCTAAATTTCATTTAGACAGAATTCAGAATCTTTGGAAATCTTTAAAATCAAATGTAATTGAATTGGATTATGAGAATCATGACAAACTATTTTCATTAACAAGTCATCTACCTCATTTTGTTGCCTACAGTCTGATGAAAGTTCTTCATGATAATAATATTGATATAAGTACATATGCTGGAGGAGGCCTGAAAGAATTTATTCGCTTGTCTCAATCTTCACCTGAAATGTGGGGAGATATTTTTCAATCTAATGCACACCTTAATAAACACATCGATGAGTTGGTTGAAAAGTTAATTGAGTTAAAAGAGTTATCAAGCTCAAAAGATGGCTTTGCGCTTAAAGAATATTTAAAACAATTCAAATAATAATTCACTTATGAGATTGATAGCCGAACCATGCAATAAAGTTTCTGGAGAGGTTTTATGTCCCGGAGACAAATCGATATCGCAAAGAATTGTAATGCTTGGCTCTTTACTGGATCATGATTTGAAGGTAGAAAACTTTTTAAGCGCAGCAGATCCAATTTCTACAATGTCAGCACTAGAAAGAGTGGGATTTAAATATCAATACCTACATGACTTAGATACTGTAAATATTTTAAACTCGAAAAAAAGAGTGAATGATCCTGACTCTACCCTTAACCTAGGGAATTCTGGAACAGGCTTGCGTTTAATGTTGGGATTCTTGGGAGGCCTGAATATAAAGGCAGACTATATAGGAGATAATTCACTTTCAGCTCGCCCTATGGCCAGGATCTTAGACCCACTCAGTCAAATGGGAATTAAATACAATAGTAATGCAGGAAAGCTGCCAATTAATTATATAAATTCAACTCCTATTAAACGTTTTAGCTATAAACTTCCTGTTGCGAGCGCACAGGTTAAATCATCAATTCTTTTAGCAGGCTTATGCTCTGGAGCCGAGATAGATATAATCGAGCCAACGGCTACCAGGGACCATACTGAAAAAATGCTTGAGTTTTTGGGTGCAAGAATTGAACTTGATAACAGCAGTGAAGGTAGAAGGATTAGGTTATCAGGACAATTAAAGAGTGAGGTTACTAATTATGATGTACCTGGTGATTTTTCTTCAGCAGCTTTTTTAATCATTTCTGCCTTAATAGCAAAGGATGCTGATTTACTTATTAAAAATGTTGGCATCAATAAAACACGATCTGGATTATTAGATGTATTGCTTGAAATGGGTGCTGATATAAAGCTTACGAATCAACAAAACATCATGAATGAGCCTAGGGCAGACATAAGAGTAAAAAGCTCAGAGTTACATGGAATAAATATAGGAGGCAGCATTATTGCCAACCTGATTGATGAAATACCTATACTTTGTATCGCTGCCTCTTTTGCCTCTGGCCAAACTAAAATCGAGGGTGCTGAAGAACTCCGTGTAAAAGAGTCAGATAGATTAAATGCAGTTGCACAAGGACTCCAAAGGCTTGAAATTAATTTTATTGAACTTGATGATGGGATAATTATTGATGGAGGCAATAACGTAAACGTTAAAAACATTAATATTAATTCATATCATGATCACAGAATCGCAATGTCTTTTTTAATTGCCTCTTTGCGATCAACTGAAGCTATAACTGTTGATGATTGTTCTAACATTGAAACTTCATTCCCTTCATTCATGCACGTTATGAACCGGATAGGATTAAACATTCATGAAGCTTGATAAGAAAATTATCACTATTGACGGACCTTCCGCATCAGGCAAAGGAGTTTTGTCTTCATCATTAGCAAATCATTTAAATTTTTCTCTTTTAGATAGTGGATTACTTTATCGGGCTTATGCTTATTGTTATGAATCATCTCTTGATCACAAATTAGCATTAAAAAGTTTCGAATCTATTAATTTTGTGAATGCATCAAATAAGTACTCTGTAAACCATGATGGAAATGAAATTACAAAACAACTAAGAAGAGAAAGTATGGCAAAAATCGCTTCTAAAATTAGCATGATGCCAGAGACACGAAAAAATTTAATTTCGATTCAGAGATCCTTTAAGAATGACAACGGGCTTATTGCCGATGGGAGGGATATGGGTACGGTTGTATTCCCGGAGGCGGCATATAAGATTTTTTTAACAGCAGATCCTGAAATTCGAGCCAAAAGAAGGTTTCTAGAGTTGCAGAAAAAGGGACAAGAAGTTAATATGCGCGATCTGATTAAGGATATTGAAGCTCGAGATAAGGCTGATACGGAAAGATCTTTATCACCCTTAATTCCAGCATCAGATGCATCAATTATTGATACATCTAGTTTAAATCCTGATCAGGTATTATCTAGGGCTATTGAATTAGTCTGTTAAAAGGAAGTAAAAATATATGTCAGAGAATTTCGCTGCACTATTAGATGAAAGTCTAAACACATTAGAGATGCAGCCTGGAACAATTGTGTCTGGGGTTGTATTGGATCTTGATAAGGAATGGGTCACTGTTCATGTTGGTCTCAAGTCAGAAGGAGTTATACCACTTGATGAATTTAAGGATGTTGAGGGAAAAGTTGATATCAACGTTGGAGATGAGATTGAAGTAGCGCTCGAGGCAGTTGAGGATGGTTACGGTGAAACAAGGATCTCCAGAGAAAAAGCTAGAAAGATCTCTGCATGGAAAAACTTAGAAGAGGCTCTAGAAACTGGCGAATTTGTTACTGGCAAAGTTTTGAACAGGGTTAAAGGCGGTTTCTCTGTAGAGGTTGATGTAATTAAAGCATTCTTGCCGGGTTCCCTTGTTGATATTAGGCCTGTGAAAGAGGCACCTGAACTGGAGAATACAATTCAAGAATTTAAGGTGATTAAGCTCGATTACAAGAGAAATAATGTTGTATTGTCTAGGAAGGCAGTACTTGAGCAAATTAACTCCGCAGAAAAAGTCGAACTTCTTAAAAATCTTGAAGAAGGTCAAATTGTTAAAGGTATTGTTAAGAATATAACTGATTACGGTGCTTTCATAGACTTGGGTGGCTTAGATGGTCTACTCCATATAACTGATATTTCATGGTCAAGGGTTGTAAATCCAAAGGAAGCCTTGAATTTGGGCGAAGAAATTGAGGTAAAGGTATTAAGTTTTGATAAGGAGAAACTAAGAGTTTCTTTAGGCTTAAAACAAATTCAAAATGATCCATGGGAAGGCATCGAAGGTAAATATTCTGTTGGCGGCATTTACGAAGCAACAGTATCTAATTTAACTGACTATGGTTGTTTTGCAGAATTAGAGCAGGGCGTTGAGGGACTAATTCATTTATCAGAGTTAGATTGGACGAATAAAAACATTCATCCATCTAAAGTTGTAACTCTTGAGGAGAATATTAGAGTTATGATTCTAGAGTTAGATAATGAGAAAAGAAGAATTTCATTAGGCCTTAAGCAAACAAAACCAAACCCATGGCTTGAATTTGAAAACAAATACAATATTGGAGACAGTGTAGAAGGCTCAATCAAATCAATCACTGATTTTGGTGTATTTGTTGGTCTTGAGGGCGATATTGATGGCTTAATTCACCTTTCAGACTTGTCTGATAATGAAAATCCCGAAGAAGATTTAAAGAATTATAATAAAGGAGATAAGCTTTCCTGTATCATATTTGGTATTGATGCAGAGCGAGAAAGAATATCTCTTAAAATAAGTGACTAATAATACATTTAATAAATCTGATCTTTCTGAAAAAATATCCGGGTCATTAAATCTTAGTTCATCGTTAACCTCAGACTATTTAGTTCAATTATGTGGAATTCTGGCCTCTTCTATTGCATTAAAAAGCAGAGCAGAGTTTAGAGATTTTGGCACTTTCTTAAAAAAAACTATTAGGCCAAGAAAGTTTATAAATCCAAAAACTAAAAATGTATCTTTTTTAGGTGAAACCCATACCATCTTATTCTCACCTTCAAAGAACCTGCTCGATGACTGAAAAGAATATTATTGTTGCTCTGGATGATCCTCTTGATTATCAAGGTGTGCTTGAAGTATTAGACCCAAAAAAATGCATTATTAAAGTTGGAAGCGTAATTTTTAATTATCATGGTAGAAAGATACTTGATGAAGTTTCGAATCATGGTTTTGAAATATTCTTTGACATTAAGTTTCATGACATTCCCAACACAGTAAGCAAATCTATTGAATCTTTTAAAGGTTATCCAATAAAGTTGCTGACTATTCATCTCTCTGGTGGAAAGTCTATGATCAAATCAGCGCTAGTTTCAAGTAAAATTATTAATGCAAAGTGCATTGGTGTCAGTATTCTTACAAGCCTTAACGAAGAAGAGTCTATAGAAGTTTATAATCAAGAAATCTCAAAAACAGTTTCTTCTATGTTCAATTTAGCAAAAGAAACAGATATTGATGGAGTTGTTTGTTCTCCTCATGAGCTTAAACTTGCAGGTGATCTTCTTCAAGATAAAATTAAAATTACACCAGGTATAAGACTATCAGACTCTAATTCTGATGATCAGTCTAGAGTAATGAACCCAAAAGAAGCGATTGATTTGGGTGCCACATATTTAGTAATTGGAAGACCAATCACATCTCATAAAGATAAAGCGTCTGCATTTGAAAAAATATATCAATCCATTTATGAAGAATAAGTATCTAAAGGAACTTAACAGTCTCAAAAAGTTCTCTACTTCTAGGTTATTTCATAAGAGCTATAAGCTTCCTTATTTAACAATTTCCAGCACTTATCAGAATTATTCAAAAGATGTATGCCAGATTATGGATAATATTTATCAAGAGCTAAAAATAGATGAATTATTAAGCGCATTACTGGAGGGTAAAGAGGTCAATTTTACTGAAAAAAGGGCAGCTCTCCATCATCGTTATCGAGACCTATCCCAAAAAGATAGTGACTTTGATTCAATAAGCGCATCAAAATTTTTTTTAAAAAAGATAAAAGAAAATTCTTATAAAAATATTTTTGTTTTTGGAATAGGAGGTTCTTACGAAGGACCAAAATTACTGCATGAGTTTACTGAAACAAAAGATAATTTATTTTTTATTACTGGACCAGATAAAGACGAGTTCTTGAGTTTGGTAAAGCCAAGACTCAAAGAAAAAAATTTATACGTTTTTATAAGTAAATCCTTTTCAACTGATGAAGTGCTTTTATCTCATTCATGGCTACCTAAAAGTATAGTTAAGAAGAATCTATTTGCTATTACGGCAAATAAGAGCAAGGCAATTCAGCTTGGTTTTATTGATCAAAACATTATAGGTTTCCCAGAAAGCATTGGAGGACGTTATTCAATTTGGTCACAGGTGAATTCTCCAGTTCTTCTACCCAAAGAGTGTACAAACTTTCTTAAGGGAGCAGCAAATATTGATGAAAATGTTCAAAAAAAATCAACTGTAAAAAGTGCTCTTAAAAATATTGTTTTTAATGATATTTGGTCTCATAACTTTATGGATAAAAAAAACAGAGTCGTACTTTCTTATAACTGGAAGCTTAGATCCATAACAAATTATCTCCAGCAACTTGAAATGGAATCTCTTGGTAAGCCAAATAACCCTGAATCAATATTCGGGTATACAGGCCAAACTATTTACGGTGGATTTGGCCCAACAGCACAACATTCTTATTTCCAACTCTTGCATCAAGGCACCTCTAAACCCTCAGCTGATATAATTTCAAGCCAAAGCAGTCACTCGGCACTGCTAAATTCTCAAGCTGAGGGGCAATTCAAGTTATTATCTGGAAAGATCAAATTCAAAAAAGGGATGGATGCTGCCAATAGCAATATTGGAGGAAATTTTTTCTCATTAGACAAGTTAGATCTTTTTTCATTAGGCTCTCTTGTAGCTTTTTGGGAATATCGGGTTTTTGTTACCGCTGCTATGCTCCAAATTAATCCTTTTGATCAATTTGGTGTAAATGCAGGCAAAAGAGTTGCTAGGAAAATTTTAAATAAATAGCTTTATACAATTATTTAATGATCAAAGATTTATCACATGTTCCTAATAGGCCAGGGGTATATCAATTTTTTGATAGTTCAAAGATAATTTATATTGGAAAAGCAAAAGATTTGAATAAAAGAGTAAGATCTTATTTCACCCCAGCAATTAAAGATAGAAAAACTGAGCAAATTAAAAAGCAGGCTATTAAAGTAGAGACATTTGCAACGCACTCAGAGACAGAGGCTCTAATATTAGAACAACAACTTATAAAAGAATATAAACCTAAGTTTAATATTCTTCTAAGAGATGATAAAACCTTTCCATTTATCTATTTTTTAGGTTCTCATGATTTTCCTTCCGTTAACTTAAAAAGAAGTAAGCAGGCAATTGATGAAAATTTCTATGGACCATATACGAATGCAAGATTAGTCCGTGATCAAATTAAAGAATTACAAAAAATTTTTAGACTACGTAATTGTTCAAATAGTACGTTCAGCAATAGATCCAGACCTTGCATTGAGTATCAAATGAAGCGCTGCAGTGCGCCATGTGTTAATTTGATAAGCAAGTCTGAATATGCTGAAGATGTATCCTCAGCAAAACGATATTTAACCACTGAAAAAAAACATATAAAAAAAATCCTTAAACAAAAGATGCAACGGCATTCAGAGTTACTGCAGTTTGAAGAAGCTGATAGATACAAAAAAAGATTAGATAGCATTATTTCACTTGAAGATGAAGCATCCATCAATATCCATCCACTAGATATTGATATTTGGCATGGGTCTTTTGAGCAAAAGACCGGGCTTGCTAAAATATCTGTCAGGAATGGGAAAGTAAGATCTACCAAAACCTACCTAATTGATTCTGATGCATCCTCTGAAGTAGATAATGTATTTAGAAGGGCAATTTTTCATAATTACTTACATAAAAGTCAGATTCCAAATAAGATTCTTATTGCTAATAAGATCTCAGAAAGAAAACTTCTACAGGAAGCACTTGAAAAGATATTCAGAAAGAAAGTTAATATTTTTGTAAAAGCGCCCAAAGGCAGTAAAAGTTTTTTAGATTTAGCTAAGTTAAATTCAAAACAAACCCTCATAAATTCTGAAAAAAAAGCCCCCCCACTGAAGTTTGCTTTTAATGAATTAATGCAAAAATTCAAGCTAAATATTGATAACCCAACATTGGATTGCATAGATATCAGTCATCATTCTGGTAGCAATCCAAAAGCTGGAATTATTAGATTTAATATAGAGGGTCCAGATAAAAAGTTTTATCGAGCTTATAATCTCCCTAAAGAACTGGGTGGTAATGACCCAGGATCAATAGCATTTGCAATCATGAAAAGACTTGAAAAAAAGGATGAAAAGCCAAACATTCTGTTGGTTGATGGTGGAAGAGCCCAATTAAATGCACTTACTTCAAAGATTAAAAATAAAGATATACTAATATTAGCAATTGAGAAGGGCTCTCAAAGAAAAGTTCTAACGGAGAATATCTATTCCATCAATGGACAAGAGTCTATTGATGTTAACTCCAAATTATTTAATCTACTAATCAGAGCAAGAGACGAGGCTCACAGGTTTGCTATTAAGGCAAACAGAAAAGCTAAGCGTATAGATATGCAAGTCTCAATATTGGATTCTATAAAAGGTATCGGGCCTAAAACCAAAGAGAGACTTTTTAATAAATTTAAATCAATTGATGCTATTCTAAATGCAGATATAAATCATTTACAAAATATTAAGGGAGTGGATGAGCGAATAGCAAATGAGATTAGGAAGCTAGGTTTATAATGAGAAATTTTATAATGCTACTGACTTATCTAAGAATTTTTTTTGGGCCATTAATTTTCATCATTGCTGTTTTTTTTAAAATGTACTTTATATCTCTTGTGATTTTCGTTATGTGCTCTTTTTCAGATTTTCTTGATGGCTATCTTGCAAGAAAGTTTAATAAGGAGTCATCTCTTGGCAAGCTTTTAGATCCAATAGCAGACAAAATATTGCTATGTTCGACTATTTTATCAATTATTTTAATTACTAATGACTATTTTATTGGTCTCATGGGAACATTAATTCTAATTAGAGAGTTTTGGGTTTCTGGATTAAGGGAATATACGGCTTTGAACAATATTCAAGGTGCCTCAGATGTTTCCTACCTTGCAAAAATCAAAACAACTCTTCAATTCATTGCTATTGGCTCATACTTATTTTCATTTAGTTATGGTTTGAGTCTTGGAATCTTCATATCATCATTTATCTTATTCTTAAGTTTGCTTGTATCTCTTAAAACCGGCATGACTTACACGGAGAATGTTTTAAAATCAAAATAAGTATTTTTTCAATACACTGTATATAATGACCAATTTGGCTGGATGGCAGAGTGGTTATGCAGCGGCCTGCAAAGCCGTGTACGCCGGTTCGATTCCGGCTTCAGCCTCCAATTATGAGTGAAATAGATATCAATAAAAAGCTTGTAATCATAACTACCAGCTTTGCTCCAGAAAATGCAATTGGTGCTGTGCGATTATCGAGTATGGCAAAGTATCTCTCCAAAAAATTTATTTCAGTTCATGTAATATGCCCCAATTTTTCAAATTCCTTGCTATCAGACAAAACGCTTGACATAAATGACATACAAAATCTAGAAGTTACTAGAACTAAAAGTTCAATTATATTCAGGTTTGTTAAGTTGCTTAGAAACAGAGTTTTATCAGAAAAAAAAGCTAGTGAGGTTATTAACTTAAGTAACCAAAAAATTGCTAGTTCAGCAAGAATAAAAAGTTACTTTATGCGCTTAGCTTTCAAGGCATTCACTTTTCTTCGAAATAGAGATTTTTTAAATGGAGCTTTAAAAGCTTACAAAGAGCTTGCCAAAGTAAATGAGTTCAACATCTTAATTACTAGTTACCCAAGCTTTTCTTCTCATCAAGTCGGGCTTCGCATTAAGAGATTAGATAATAATATCAAATGGGTAGCTGACTTCCGTGACCCAATGGTATATGAAAGTTTTAGTTCATCTAGAAATCTTGCTAGCATCCAAGCTGAAGTAATGCATAAATCAGATCATGTTATTACTGTCTCAAATGGAGTAAAAGAAATGCTTCAAGAATCATCAGTCAATAAAAAAATAGATGTAATTTATAACGGATACGATAACTTACCTGATATTGAGACCTTATCTTCAATAAATAAAAAAGACTTAAATCTTTGTTATGTTGGGACCTTGTATGATGGCAAGCGCGACTTATCACCATTATTTAAAATTTTGAATGCATTTTTAGTTGATGGTCGAAAAGAAAACTTAAAATTCCATTATGCTGGGTCAGATATAAAAACTTTAATTAACCAAGCTTCAAAATATGGACTTTCTGCAAATATTATTAATCATGGCTACGTATCGAGACTTCAGTCCATGAAAATACAAAAAAGTTGTGATTTTGTGGTTGTAGGCACATGGAATTCCATGCAAGAAAAGGGAATACTTACAGGTAAAATATTTGAAGCATTTATGCTAAGAAAACCGATCATTGGAATTGTAAATGGTGATCTTCAAAACAGTGAATTCAAGAATCTAATAGAAGGTTGCAATGCAGGCGTTGCGATTGAGTCAAATTTTTTATCTGAAATAGATCAAAACAACATAATTGATATATTAAGCAGAGTTATGCAATCCAAGAATGATAGCAATAAGGAGAATTCTATTAGCAAGTTCACTTTTGAAGTTGATCAGTTCCACTACAAAGAAATTTTTAATAATCTGTCGAATATATTGATTTCTCTATAATCTAATTTTAATGATTAGTACTACTCATAAGTCATTGGTTCTCAGTTTTTAGTGCTATTTTTGATGGATAAGTTTAAAATCCACACTTAATTTTTAAAAAAATGTCTACAAAATCAAAAAAATTGCTTAGCGTTGTAGGTCTTGGTTACGTAGGATTGCCATTGGCCGTTGAATTTGCAAAAAATAGGGAAGTTGTTGCCTTTGACATAAATACTGACAGGGTTAAACAATTAAAAGGTTTTAATGATGAAACTGGAGAATGTTCAGATAAAGAAATAAAGGCAGCTAAAAAAATCAAATTTACTAATAATGATGCTGATCTTGATGAACCAGAAATATATATAGTTACGGTTCCAACACCTATAGATAAAAGTAATAATCCTGATCTGAATGCAATAAAGAGTGCCTCTTCTTTGGTAGGCTCCCACCTCAAAAAAGGAAATATTGTAATTTTTGAATCTACAGTCTTTCCTGGTTTAACTGAAGAAGTATGTGTTCCAATACTTGAATCAATAAGTGGACTAAAGTTTAATTTAGATTTCTTCTGCGGGTACAGTCCCGAGAGGATCAATCCCGGTGATAAGGTAAATACGCTCACAAAAATCACTAAAATTACTAGTGGCAGCAATCCTGAAACTGCATTAGAGGTGGATGCCCTTTATGCTGAAATTATTACCGCTGGAACCCACTTAGCAAGCTCAATCAGGGTTGCAGAGTCAGCAAAGGTTATTGAGAATTGCCAAAGAGATTTGAACATTGCGTTTGTGAATGAATTATCAAAAATTTTTCAATTAATGAATATCGATACAAAAGAAGTATTGGAGGCATCTGAAACTAAATGGAACTTTCTTCCATTCAAACCTGGTATGGTTGGCGGCCATTGTATTGGAGTCGATCCTTTTTATCTTACGTATAAGGCTGAGGAACTTGGATATAATCCTGAAATCATCCTAGCAGGCAGAAGAATTAATGACAGTATGGCTAAACATGCAGGTATTTCCATAATTCAAAAGATGTCTAAATCAAATATAAAAATTTCCGACTCAAGATTGGGAATACTTGGATTTACTTTTAAAGAGAATTGTCCTGATATTAGAAATACAAAGGTAATTGATCTTATAAACGAATTTCAGGATTGGGGAATAAATCCAATTATTGTTGATCCTTGGGCAAATAGTGACGAAACAAATCAAATTTATGATATCAACTTATCAGATTCAAAAGAACTTGTTGATTTAGATGCAATTGTTGTTGCTGTTCCTCATAATGAGTTTAACAAATTTAGATTGGAAGAGTTACGAGAAAAATGTAGAGTCTCTAACCCTGTTTTAGCTGATCTAAAGGGTATTTATAAAAAAGACGATGCTGAGTCGTTGGGTTTTAATTATTTTAGGCTTTAAATATGAAAGTATTACCAATTATCAAAAATAGAAAAATCAAAATTGGTATTGTAGGGTGCGGTAGAATTTCAAAAAATCACTTTGAGGCTATCGTAGGTCATCATAAGGATTTTGAGATTGTTGCTGCTTGTGATCCTGTGAGTGAAATGCTTTCTGCTGTGAAAAAAACTTATAAAATTAATTGCTATACAGATCTTGAAGAAATGCTTACAAGCGAATCTCTAGATATAGTTTCTATTTGTACACCTAGTGGTTTTCATCCTCATCAAGCATCACTATGTGCAAAGAACGGAGTTAGCGTTGTCACAGAAAAACCTATGGCTACAAGGTGGAGAGATGGAGTCCAGATGGTCAAAACTTGCGATGAAAATGGCGTTAGATTATTTGTTGTAAAGCAAACCAGAATGAATCCAGTTATCCAATTGCTTAAGCAAGCCCTCTCAGAAGGAAGATTTGGGAAGATTCACCTTGTCCAAGCAAATGTTTTCTGGACGAGACCTCAATCTTACTATGATCATGGCACTGGCTGGAGAGGAACATGGGAATTTGATGGCGGCGCTTTAATGAATCAAGCAAGTCATTATGTAGATTTACTTGATTGGTTAATAGGCCCGGTTGAGAAAGTTCAGAGCTTGATGTCAACATTTAGAAATATTGAAGTAGAAGATACAGGAGTTTTAAATCTTAAATGGAGAAATGGTGCTCTTGGATCAATGTCTGTAACAATGTGTACTTATCCTAAAAATTTTGAGGGCAGCATTACAGTTCTTGGCGAAACAGGAACGGTTAAAATTGGAGGCACAGCACTAAATAAAATAGAAGAATGGAATTTTAATAAAAAATGCTCATACGACAGAAAAGTGAATTCATTAAACAAGAGTATGGGCAATAAATTTCAAGGCCACTCCATGTATTATAAAAATGTTATTAATGTTATTAGAGGAAAAGCGAAACCTGAAACAGACGGCAGAGAGGGTTTGCGTTCTTTAGAATTACTAATTGCTGCTTATACTTCATCCAGAGACGGTAAATTAGTGTCTTTGCCTTTAGAGTTATAATTTATTTCAATAATCATGAAAGAGATATTTGTTCATCCTTCTGCAATAGTTGATGATGGTGCAGATATTGGTAGCGGCACAAAGGTTTGGCATTTCTCACATATAAGTTCTGAATCAAAAATTGGTGAAAATAACTCTATAGGTCAAAATGTTTTTGTTGCAAATAATGTACGCATTGGTAACAACTGTAAGATTCAAAATAATGTTTCAATCTATGATAATGTTTTTTTAGATGATGATGTATTTTGTGGTCCTAGCATGGTCTTTACGAATGTTTATAATCCCAGATCTGCTGTTAGTAGGAAAGATGAATATAGAGATACTATTGTAGAAAAAGGCGCAACAATGGGGGCTAATTGCACAATAGTTTGTGGGGTAACTATAGGTAAATTTGCCTTCATTGGAGCTGGAGCATTAGTAAATAAAGACGTTAAACCGTATTCATTAGTTGTAGGCGTCCCTGCCAAGCAAATAGGTTGGATGAGTGAGTATGGAGAACAGATCCCCTTGCCAACTGATGGGGATGGCTCTTATGAATGCAAAAAGAGTAATGTGAAATATTTACTCAAAGACGGCAACCTGAGCAGAGAATAATTATGTCCATTCCATTTATTGATTTAAAAAGTCAATTTCAGCAATTGCAAGCATCGATTGAGCTCGCAGTAAGCGAGGTATTGAAGCATGGTAAATATATCAACGGACCAGAAGTCCAAGAATTTGAAAGTCTTTTAAATGATTTTACTGGCGTCAAACACTCAATAACATGTGCAAACGGAACCGATGCTTTGGCTATTGCTTTGTTGGCGTTTGGAGTTAAAGAATCAGATGCTGTTTTTGTGCCTTCCTTTACCTATATTGCAAGCGCTGAATCAATAGCACTGGTCGGAGGAACACCATATTTTATCGACGTAGCAGATGATTATAATCTTTGTCCTTCTAGTTTAGAGATTGCAATAAATGATGCTCTGAAAAATAATCACAACCCCAAGATTGTTATTCCGGTAGATTTATTTGGTAAACCGTCAGTTTCGGTTGAATTAAACAATCTCATAAAAAAATACGAACTTAGCTCTATTTATGATGCAGCTCAAAGTTTTGGTTCATCTCATGAAGGCACGAAAATTGGTAATTACGGTGACATAACTACCACCAGTTTCTTTCCAGCAAAACCATTAGGCTGCTATGGAGATGGTGGAGCAATTTTTACAAATGATGATGAACTTGCTCAATTAATTCGCTCCATAAAAAATCATGGAATGGGGTCTCATAAATATGAACATGTAAATGTAGGCATGAATTCAAGACTTGATACCATCCAAGCAGCAATATTAATTGAAAAGATTAAATTACTAGAAGATGAGATCTTAAAGCGAAATGAGATTGCTGAAAGATACAATGCAGGATTGTCAGAAACTGAAATTATTCTTCCTCACTTATCAAAAGAAAAAAGTTTTGCATGGGCGCAATATACAATTCGTCATAAACAAAGGGATTTTTTGATCAAGGCCCTAAAAGAAAAAGGAATACCTACAGCGATTTATTATCCAATTCCTCTCAATGAGCAAGCTGCATATAAAAACTGCAAAGTTGTTAGTTCGGGATTAAAGAAAACAGAAATGTATTGCAATGAAGTTTTTAGTTTGCCAATGAGCCCCTATTTAACTAAAGAACATCAGGAATTTATAATTAGCTCATTAGTAGAATTGTGTTAAAAGTATTAACAGTAGTTGGTGCAAGACCGCAATTTATCAAGGCTGCAGCAGTCAGCAGGACTATCAAAGCTCACAACGATAGCTTGCTTGAACGGAAGAGCACACTCATAGATGAAAAAATCATTCATACTGGTCAACATTATGATACCAATATGTCTAATATTTTTTTTGACGAACTTGACATACCGAGTCCTGATTTAAACTTATCGATATCAAACCTTTCACACTCTTCAATGACTGCAAAAATGTTAGAAAAGCTAAGTGAATTATTCCTTCATGAGAGACCAGATATTGTTCTTTTATATGGGGATACTAATAGCACACTAGCTGGTGCTATGGCAGCTGCACAAAATAAAATACCTATTGCTCATGTTGAGGCTGGCCTAAGATCAAATAACCACTTGATGCCTGAAGAAATTAATCGTGTGGTAACTGATAGGCTTTCTTCTTTACTTTTTTGTCCTACAACACTTGCAACTAACAACTTAACCAATGAGGGTTATCCATTTCGAATTAATGACACAAAGAAGCAGAAGATTATTCTTAGTGGTGATGTCATGTATGATGTACTAACTTATTACCAGGAGTCAGCATCAAAAATAAACTTGATTAATGACATTCCGCTTGAAGATAAAAATCTAATTACTTGTACGATTCATCGAGAATCTAATACCAATGATAATGACTTATTAGAGGGGATATTAGATGAGCTAATAGATCTTTCAAAGACTTTTAAAATTATTTTTTTAGTTCATCCTAGACTCAAAAAATCTAAATTGATATCAAACAAAAAATTTCAAGATTCAAATATAATTCTGTCGGATCCATTGGGTTATTTAGAAATGCAAAGACTTTTAATGAGCTCTAAATTTGTAATAACAGACTCAGGAGGCCTCCAAAAGGAAGCTTACCTGCATAAGATACCTTGCCTTACATTAAGAGATGAAACTGAATGGCAGGAAACAGTGACCAGTGGTTGGAATATTCTAACAAATCCAAGAGACAATAAACTTGTTGATGCCTTAAATTCCTTTAAATTAGATTTAAATAATTACGAAAATTTCTATGGTGATGGAAATGCCTCTCAAAAAATAGTAGATGGTCTTATTGAGTATACTTAACCTATGAAAATCCCAATTTCAAAATCTATATTTTCTGGGGAGGACTTAGAAAAAGTTCTTGAGCCCCTCAATGATGGTTGGGTTGTGCAGGGTCCAAGAGTTGCTGAGTTTGAATCACTGTGGTCCAAATTTACTGAATCAAAATATTCTGTAGCAACTACATCTTGCACATCCGCTCTTTTTTTAGCACTAGAGTGCCTTGATCTAAATCCAGATGACGAAGTCATAGTTCCAGCTTTGTCCTGGGTCTCAACTGCAAATATTGTTGAAAATGTAGGATCAAAAGTTATTTTTTGTGATATTGATTTACAAACTCTAAATTTAGATATTGATAAGCTTAATTCTAAGATTACTTCAAAAACAAAAGTGATCATCCCTGTTCACTTGTTTGGATATCCGTGTGACATAAAACAAATTCAGAAAGTTATAGGTAATAAAAAAATAAAGATTATTGAAGATGCTGCATGTGGTTTTGGTTCATATCTTGATAATGATCACGTAGGTAACCATGGAGAGTTTGGTTGTTTTAGCTTTCATCCTAGAAAAGCAATCTCGACAGGTGAGGGTGGAATGATTGTAACGAGCGACCAAAATCATTACAAGAAACTTCTTTCACTAAGGGATCATGGTATGGATTATTCATCTAAATCATCAGCTACCAGTGATCCTTCATTTATGAAAGATCATATCCATGCTGGATATAACTTTAGAATGACAGACATACAAGCAGCTTTAGGAATTTCTCAGTTAAAAAGGGCAGAAAATATTCTAAAATCTAGAGAAGAAATATCTAAGAAATATCATCTTTCGCTAGGAGGTTGTGATCAGTTAAGCATTCCTATTGTTAGAGAAAAAAACATTCAACATAGCTATCAAAGCTATGTATGTATTTTCAAAGCATCCTTAGTTAAAGACGCTTTAGAAAATCATGATTATAAGTTGTTATTGCAAATTTCTGAAGAAAGAGATCGTTTCATGAAATATCTTGCTAATAAAGGAATTGGGACTAGGCCGCCAACACATGCGATACATACCCTTTCATATTACAAAGAAAAATATAAAATTAAATCTGAGGAGTATCCGAGGGCATGGGCTGTAAATCTATGTGGTTTTAGCTTACCAATTTTCCCGGGATTAACATTTGATGATCAAGATTTTGTTATCAACAAGATTATTGATTACCTAAAATAGGATTATAAATGATTAAAAACAAAACAATTTTTATTACTGGCGGGGCTGGTTTTATTGCGAATAACTTAATTAAAAGGTTGGTTGATAATAATCAAATAATTATCTTTGATAATTTTCATAGAGATACTTTTTCAAACAGCGAAATTGCTAATAACAGATCTATAAAAGTTATTAAGGGTGATGTGCTTGACTTTAATCATGTAAAAGAATCAATGGAAGGATCTGATATAGTTATACATGCAGCAGGAATTGCAGGAATTGATACAGTCATAAGAAATCCTGTGCTCACTGGAAGAGTGAATGTAATAGGAACGGCAAATGTGTTGGAAGCAGCGTTGGCTAATAAAGTCAAAGACAGATTCATTGATTTTTCCACATCAGAAGTTTTTGGCCCAATGGCTTTTAGATCATCAGAAACTGACTCTACTGTTGCTGGCTCTGCAGGCGAGGCAAGATGGACATATGCAGTTTCTAAATTAGCTGGAGAACATCTCGCACATGCTTATTTTAAAGAATTTAAGCTCCCAACTGTCACAGTAAGACCTTTTAATATTTACGGACCAGGTCAGACTGGAGAAGGAGCTATTCAAATTTTTATTAAAAAGGCTTTAAATAATGATCCAATAAGCATTGATGGAGACGGTAATCAAATTAGAGCCTGGTGTTATGTTGATGATTTTGTTGACTGTATAATTGAATGTTTAGAAAATCCGTTAGCGATTGGCGAAAGTTTTAATATTGGTAACGCTAGAGCTGTAATCACAATATTGGGATTAGCACATACTGTCTGCAGAGTTTTAAATTCCTCATCTGAAATTATTCACGAGCCACCACTCTCTGCAGATATAGCTATTAGGATTCCAAGTGTAGAAAAGATGAATGAGTTATTGGGTGTAAAAGCGCAAATTGACTTGGAAGAAGGAATTATTAAAACCTCAGAGTGGATTAAAAATAACTTATTGGATAAGTAGACTTAAGCTAATGAAAGATACATTTAATAGAGAAGCTTTTATTGCAGAATTTAAAGCTTTAAGAGATGAAATGTATAAGAAATTTAAAAGACATGTATCGTTACAAGATTTATTCTCTGATAGATGGGAAACAGCAAAGTTCTATAATTTTGGCAAAGGTTCATCTTGCTATAACAACGTATTGATTATCGGAGATGTTAGTGTTGCAAATGACACATGGATAGGCCCTAATGTAATTTTAGATGGTTCAGGCGGGCTATCTATTGGAAGTCATTGCTCAATATCGGCAGGTGTTCAAATCTATACTCATGATACTGTAAAAAAATCGACTTCCTTGGGCCAAGACCCTATTGAAAAAGGAGCAACTTCAATTGGAAATGGAGTATATATAGGACCGAATACCATTGTTCAGCAAGGAGTAAATATTGGTGATAAAGCGATAATCGGGGCAATGAGTTTTATTAACAAAGATGTTCCTGCTGGAAAAAAAGTATTTGGAATACCTGCTCGTGACTAAATCTGTATCAGATACATTTAAAATCCCATGAAAAACATACAAATTTGTACGAAATGTATCTATGACGAAACTACTCCCTCAATAGAATTCAATGAATCTGGTATCTGTAATTATTGCTTAATGATAGATCAGCTATCTGATGAGTATGGTACTGGCAGAAAAAAGGGGAAAAAGATATTTGAATCCATCATAACCAAAATCAAAAGTGATGGGAGAAACAAAGAATATGACTGTGTGATTGGGGTAAGTGGTGGCACAGATTCGTCATACATGTTGCACATGATAAAAGAATGGGGTCTTCGCCCATTAGCTGTTCACTATGATAATACCTGGAATACATCAATAGCTACTCAAAACATCAAAGTTATGCTTGATAGGTTAGGAATTGATCTCTACACACATGTTGTTGATAACAGTGAAGCAGATTCAATTTTTAAAGCATTTTTTTATGCTAGTGTTCCTGAGCTTGATGCTGCAACTGATCTAGCTCTAGCAGAAGTTCTTTATAGGGCAGCAAATCATGTTGGAGTTAAATACATTATAGAAGGCCACTCATTTAAAACAGAGGGAGTTGCTGCGTTAGGTGATGTTTATTTTGATGGTAAATATATAAGTTCAATCAATAAGAAATTTGGAACCAAAAAAATTAAGACCTATCCCCTTATGACTTTTATGAGGTTTATGAAGTGGGTTCTAGTAAAAAGAATAAAAAAAATAAGACCTTTATGGTATCTAGATTACTCAAAAGAATCTGCAAGAAAAATCTTAGAACAAGAGTATGGATGGAAATACTATGGTGGCCATCATCTAGAAAATAGGCTTACAGCTTTTGTTCATACTAATTATTTACCACAAAAATTTGGTCGCGATTTAAGAGATCTTACACTATCTGCAAAAGCAAGGTCTGGTATCATTTCGCGCGAAGCAGCACTCAAAGAGTATAGACAATCAATTTCGTATGAACCTGGATTAGTTGACTATTTTAAAAAGAGGCTTGAAATTACTGACAACGAATACAAACGTGTTATGAGCATGAAAACAAAAACTTTTAGGGATTATCCATCCTATAAAAAGCTCTTTGAAACCCTGAGGCCTTTATTCTACCTTCTATATAAATCCAATCTTGTACCCAAATCATTTTATATAAAATATACTTCTAAAAATGAAATTTAACCCACATTCTTTCCTAAAGTGATAGCGATAATAGACTATGAAATGGGTAATTGCCGCTCTATTGTCAATATGCTTTATAGGCTAGGAATTAACTCAATAATTACCCGCGATCACGAAAAAATTAAGTCAGCTGATAAAATTATTCTTCCTGGAGTGGGCTCATTCGATGCTGCAATGGCAAATCTTAAAAAGCACAATTTAATTAACATTCTTAACCAAGAAGTTATGGAAAAAAAGTGCCCAATTTTAGGTATTTGCTTGGGTATGCAAATACTTACTGAGAAAAGTCAGGAAGGAAAGCTTAGGGGTTTAGGGTGGATTTCTGGAGAGGCAAAAAAGTTTAAAGCAAATCAAGATATAAAAGTTCCTCACATGGGTTGGAACTATGTTGAAGTTAATAAAAATAGTAAACTTTCTAATGGGTTATCCCATGATTCAAAATTCTATTTTGTTCATTCATATTACGTTAATGTCAAAAATAATGAGGAATCTTCAATGAAAACAAACTACTCCTTAGAATTTGATTCAGCAATTGAAAAAGATAATATTTTTGGTGTTCAGTTTCATCCAGAGAAAAGTCACAAGTACGGCATGCAGCTTTTAAAAAATTTTTCGGATGTTTAATGCTAAGGTCAAGAATAATACCGATCCTTCTACTTCGTGATAAGAGTTTAGTTAAAACAGTTAAATTTAATAAATTTTCATATATTGGAGATCCTTGCAATACCGTAAGAATCTTCAATGAGCTTGAAGTAGATGAAATCTCTATTCTTGACATTGATGCAACCCTTCATAATAGAGATCCTAAGTATGATTTAATTGGCGACATTGCATCTGAGGCATTTATGCCTTTAAGTTATGGGGGGGGGATCAATTCGCTGGACAAAGCCAAAAAAATCTTTGATTTAGGTGTTGAAAAAGTAATTTTAAATAGTGCAGCAATAAATAATCCAGAACTCATTAGCAAAATAGTTGGAATATATGGCTCTCAGGCAGTAGTTGTCTCAATAGATGTTAAGCTGTCGTATTTAAGAAATAAGTACTCCATATTTTCACATTCAGGCAAAAGAAGAACAAAACTTGATCTATTGTCTTGGGTACAAAGGTGTGAGTCTCTTGGGGCAGGTGAAATTCTTTTAAATTCAATTGATAGAGATGGAACTTGGGAAGGCTATGACCTAGATTTATTTAATATAATTCAAAAACAAATCAATATTCCCTTAATTGGATGTGGAGGAGCAAAAGATATTGATAATGTTGCAAAATTAATTAAAGAAACTAGATGCTCTGGCGCTGGGGTTGGCAGTATGGTTGTTTTTCAAAAAAAAGATAAAGGAGTTCTAATAAATTTCCCTAACCCAAAAATCATTGATAAAAAATTACACTTAAAATGAGATCTTACCTTAAGAAATTTATTAGACAGTTAGTTTTCTTTATTCAATTGTTTGTATTTTTTTTAGCATATCCTTTTGCCTATTTGTTTAAGGGCATTTTTAAATACAAAAAAGTAATTATTGGGAGAGAGACAGCTAATTTACTTAATCTTTATGCAAAGCTATTTGATTGTTATTCAATTAATTTAGATGTGAATAGGTTTTATGATTCTAGATATCAAAATGATCTATCACATTTGCCTAAAGCTCTTAAGTTACTAGTTCTGCCTATTATTTTTCCATTTGTGCTAAGAAATAGCTCAATAATTTACTATTTTTCTTCTGCATCATTCTTCATATCAAATGATGGAAGGAATTTTGAGTTTAAGATTGCAAAAAAGCATAATCTTCAAGTAATTTGTTTTTTAATGGGCTCAGAGATACGGTCACTCAAACTTGCACAAAATCTTAGCAAAAAGATTAATTCTGATCATTGGTCTAATTACCTAGATTCTAGGGTAAGCACTCAATTAATTGCTCAAAGTGATTTTAGATCTAGAATATATAGTGAAGCAATTAATAATCATGCAGATGTAGTCTTTGGTGCTGAGAGAGACAATATTTCTTATATCAAAAAGAGAATACACTTTATTCCAATGCCTGTCTCCAGAGATAATTACAATATAAATAGAGAAAAATGGAATGATTTGTCACAAGTTAAAATCCTTCATTCTCCCTCTTCTCCACTCATAAAAGGTACGCAGATAGTAATGGCTGCAGTAAAAAAGCTCGAACTAGAGGGATATAAATTTACGTTTAAGTTTTTATCAGGAGTTTCGCAGGATAAAGTGATTCACGAACTCGATGATTGTCATTTTGCCTTAAATGAATTTTATGCATACTGTCCTGGCTTATTTGGAATAGAAGCTCTTGAGGCAAATTGCTTACTACTTACAAGTGCCAAAAAAGAATTCGAACCTTCATTATTTGATGGTTGTGATGATGCATGGGTTTCAACTCAGTATTACGAGATATATGATAACTTAAAGTATTATCTTGATAATTTAGATTTAGCAAAAGCTCGTGCAAATCAGGGAACTCTTTGGGCTAAAAGGCATTGTTCTCATCTTGCTTCTACTAACTATGTTGATCGTATAGTTAAGTCGTAATGCTCAATAAATTCCTAGTAAAAAGATTTTATGTTTAAGAATTTTTTCAGAGATTCTGTTGGTTTTACTGTAGCAAATATTTGTGTCAAAGCACTAAATATTATTTTAGTACCCATTTACATAAGATATTTATCCTTTGATGACTACGGTGCCTTTGAGTTGATTACAACGCTAACTGTAATATTTGTTGTGGTTGTAACTTTAGAGCTTACACAGTCAATAGTTAGATTTGTTCCTGATAATGAAAGTAATGAAATATTACAAAGAAGCTACATTAGTTCAGCAGTCCATACAATTCTTTTTTCATGTTTAATTTTCGTTCTTTTGGTATATTTTTTCTCGCCATGGATTTCAAATTTTCTCTTTAAAACACTTTCTTATTCTCAGACAATTAAACTGATTGGTCCTATCATTGCTCTTCAAGCATTAAATTATTCTATTGCAGTAACCTTCAGATCAAAGAGAGAATTTTCTTCTGCAATCTTCCATTCTCTCATGGTTGCATCTTTTATTGGAGGATTCGGTATTGTCTTTTTAATTTCTTCTTCAGGTAACTTGAATCAATTTTTATTAGGACAAATAATCGGAGGTTCTGTTGCTGTTTTGATTGGTTTTTATAAGATAAGAAGTTTAATTTTTTATAAAATCAATTGGCTAATTGTAAAACAAATAGTTAGCTTTTCTTTTCCGTTAATTCTCTCTGGGATCGCTATTCATTTATCTACTTTCGCTGATAGGTTAATTATTAATGAATTGCTTTCATTAGAGTCATTGGCTGTATATGGTATAGCAGCAAAAGCAGCCTCATTAGTAACGATTGTTATATCAGGAGTGCAGGGCACACTTGCGCCTCACTTTATCTCCTCCTGGAATTCTTCGTCAGGGCTAAGGAGTCTCAGCCAGATTTTTTTTATTTACTTAATTCTGAGTATTTTTCTTTTATTTTTTTTATATGTCTTTGGCGAACATATTATTATATTTCTAGGTACTAATAAGGCAGCAAGCGGGGTGGATGTCTTATTAATTTTGGCAAGCTCAGCTGTCATAAATGGACTAAATATCTTTCTTTTTGGATTAATAAAATCATTGAAGACATCAATACTTTCATTGATTTATTTATGCACTGCAATACTAAATATAGTTTTAAATTATTATTTTATTTCTGAGTTTGGAATATTGGGAGCTGCCACTGCTACACTAATTTCAACATCAATTGGTTTTTTAGTTCACTTTTATTTTTCCTCTAAACATTTGAAACTTCCATTTTCCTCATTTATTCCCATTTGCTTTATAATCACAATGCTTAGTTTTAATATTCTCTATATATATCTCTAATGAGGGCCAAAATCCACAGATTTTAACATTATGAAATTTCAAAAATTTTTTCTTACTGGTGTAGCCGGATTCATTGGATCTAATTTGCTTGAAGTCCTTCTAGAAGCAGGCCATGAAGTTATAGGCATAGATAATTTTTCAACGGGCAGTCAAACAAATCTTGATCATGTAAAAGATAAGGTTGGAAAAAAATGGAAAAATTTTAAGTTTTTTGAAATGGACCTTGCTTTGTTAAAAGAGGATGTCCTAAATGATAACAGTTTAGGAGTAACATGTTGTATTCACCTTGCTGCACTCGGGTCTGTGCCAAGATCGATTGATAATCCTATCAACACTAATAATGCAAATATCCAAGGGTTTTTAAATATCCTTGATTTTGCTAGACGTCAAAAATTAGATAAATTTATCTTTGCAAGCTCAAGTTCTGTTTACGGCGATAACTCCAATCTTCCAAAGATAGAGAATGAGATTGGAAGCCCTCTATCCCCATATGCCCTTACTAAACGTGTAGATGAGATGTATGCTGAGGTTTTTGATAAAGTTTATAACTATCCAACAATTGGGTTAAGGTTCTTCAATGTTTTTGGGCCAAGGCAGAATCCAGATGGTGATTATGCTGCCGTGATTCCCCGCTGGCTCAAAGCGATGAAAGAAAATACTGAAATAAACATTTTTGGGGATGGAGAAACAACCAGAGATTTTTGCTATATTCAAAATGCAATAGAGGCTATTATGCTGGCGGTAAGAACTGAGCTAAAAACTCACGAAATCTTCAACGTTGCTGTAGGAGCTCAAACTTCACTAAATACTATTGCTGACACTATCAAAAAAGAACTATCAATATATGGAATAAAATATTCAAAAGAATTTAATTACGTGGACTTTCGCGCTGGCGATGTAAGAGCCTCTGAAGCAGATATTACTAAAGCAAAGATCACTCTTGGTTATGATCCAAAGATCAGATGTCTTGATGGAATTAAAGAATATGTTAAAGACAATATGTTAAGGAATTAAAAAATAGTATATCTATTAAGTGTCTCAGCGAAGTAAGGTGTATATAATCTGATTATGGAAACAGATAAAAGAATATTAGACTTAAATAAATTTATAAAAATTTTATTTGAGACAAAAGAATTATTTTTTTTCGCGCTTTTCATCATATTATCAATAACAGTTCTGTATTCGCTTTCACTAAAAAATATATACAGAGCTGATGCTCTTTTAGTTCCTACATCAGGCTCTTCATCATCATCTTCATCTTCAAATGAAACCGCTTCTCAGCTTGCATCATTGGCTGGAATAAGTATTGGCCAAGGTAATAGCGCTAGTGATAAAGGAACACAAGCATTAAAAATTTTAGAGTCAAGGGACTTTATTATAAATTTCTTAAAAGATTATGACTTAGTTCACATTATTTATGATGAAAAAAGCTGGAATTCCTCCAAAAAAGTACTAAATGTATCTAGTGACTATGATGAAAAAAAAGGGACTTGGATTAGAAATCAGCCTTCCGAAATGCAAACATTCAGAGAGTTTACAGGAAACCATTTGAAAGTGGTTCATGATGTTGACTCTGGATTCATATCCATCTCAGTTGAGCATCTTTCTCCAATTCATGCAAATCTAATACTTAAGAATATTATTATTGGAATAAATGATCACATGAGAGAAATAGATCTTGATTATAGTAATAATGCAATTGAATATTTAACTGCTCAACTAAGATTAACTAATGTTAGTGAGGTAAGAAATGTTTTCTCAAATGTAATTGAAGATCAGATTCAAACTAAAATGCTTGCAAACATATCTGATGAATATATCTTAAGAACCATTGATCCTCCAAGAGTTCCAGACAGAAAGTTTAAGCCAAGACGATCAGCTATTTTAGCTGTTACTTTTGCGTTAACTTTCTTTAGTTTTATATTTTTATCATTAATTTTATTTATACAGAATAAAAAAATGCACTTTAAGATTTTCCCGCCTAGAATTAACATTTTGAGTTCTGATCAAGATTAGAGTGTCTGAAGCGTGAGTTTATCAGTAAATAGACTCCTTGGATTAAGCATTGTTGGCGGAGCAACTCTATCTCTATTTACTTCGCTGAGATTTTCTTTTTTTGGACTCGGAGAACTGTTGATAATTTTTAGTTTTTTTTTAACAAATTTTTCTAGAATACCACCCATCAATCTCTCAAATTATCCATTTACTATTTTTTGGGCTGTCTACATTACCGCGTCTCTTATGGGAGCATTTTTAAATCTAACTATACTTAATAATCAAACTGGGACAACAGCAAAAATGAGCCTTGATTTGTTTGCATATATTTTTATTTTTGCTACTGCTTTCACTCTTGAAGCAAACATAAATCAAAAATCAATAAACCCTTGGCAGTTACTTAAAGGATTCATCATTCTTTCATCAATTATCTTGACCATTCTTCTTCTTATTAGTTTTTATACACCAAGTTTATTAGGTTTAGCTCTCATGTACGATGAAACAAGTTTTGCTCCACTGGTAACCAACGTTCATCAGATAACAATGTTTTATATAATCCTTCCATTTTTATGTATAGGTATTTTGATGAAAGAGTATGAGATTTATCCTGAACAGAATAGTATTTTTAAAACCATTCTTCTATTAACTCTCTTTTGTACAACCATTTATATGGCGTTGACCGCTCAGGCAACAAAAGCCGTGGTTGGATTTTGGCTTGGAGTTGCATGCCTATTTCTTTTCTACTTTATTTCAAAGTCTGGAATTATTTTAAGATCACTAATCATATATTCATTAATAATTTGTATTGTATTTATTTTTTATTATTTTGATCTGTTAAGAATTTTTTCGGATTTTTTTGTAGATGCAGATGGCATTGATGGTGCTAGAGCACATCTGTATGGTGGGGCACTGAATTTGATTTCTGAGTCACCAATTTTAGGAAGGGGTCCTGGTGGACATATTTGGAAGGGCGAGCTTTATTGGGATGTACACCAAACATTTCTAACTGCTTTTATTCAGGCAGGAATTATTGGATTTGTAAGCTTAATGCTATTAATTTACAGATTTGCAAGAGATATTTTTAACGAGAGTATTTTTCTAGCATCCATGGCTCCATTAGCTATTTACGCCCTAGGTGGGGATATATTAAGAAGATTGCCTGTTTGGATTCTTCTAATCTTGATAATGTATGCGGTGAGGCATGTTCGCCTAGAATCATATAAGAAAACCGATAATACGCCTCACCAAATGACTACTTTTAACACTTAATTTCAGGTAAAATCACCTAGAAATGCAATCTCATAAACTTATATCATTGTCGGTTTTAGTAACGATTTTTGTTCTAACAAATCACTTACATGCTCAATCTCCTGAAATCCAAAAATCTTTAGAAAGGGCTTTAGGCACTTCTTCACAAGCTCGAATGAATCAATCCCTTCAAGAGGAAAGGGAAGTTGTAAATATTGATAACTCTGTTAAACAATATGATGAGTTAGACAGGCTTGTTGAGGAACAAAAATATTTGGAGAGACAGATTGAAGCTCGAAAAGAACTAGCAACTAAATTATGTTTCTTAGATGATAAGGCATGTTACCTAATAGATAATTATTCTAAATTTAAATCACAAGAATCAAGTGAATTATTGCTTGATGATCTAGAACTTTTCGGGAAAGATTTATTTACGGGTTATCCACTTAACTTTGATGTTGTAGATAATACACCTGTACCTGATTTTTATATATTAGGATATGGAGATGTTTTGACTGTAAACGTCCTTGGTCCCAAACCCTCCTTAGATTTTTATCCTATTGGAAGAGACGGAACTCTTAATTTGCCAGAGTTTGGATCAATTTATATACAAAACCTTACTTTCAAAGAAGCACAAGAAAAAATTTCTAACTTTATTTCTTCAAAAGGAATAGGAGCAGATGTTCAAATTTCCATAAAAAAATTAAAAAATATTACAGTTAATGTGGGTGGATCTACTCGTTATCCAGGTACGTATAAAATTTCTAGTCAATCGTCTGCCTTGAATGTTATTGCTGCAGTTGGAGGTCTAGTAGGAAATCCTTCATTGAGAAATGTAAAAATAACTTCAGCTGATGGATCAGTTGTTTATGAGGATTTATATGACAGCTTAATATTTGGAACTGCATCAGGCACAACCTATCTAAAAAGTGGAGATATTATTAACATTCCTCCAGCTGAAAATTTTGTATATCTGCTTGGCAACGTAAACAGACAAGCAATATATGAATTTAAGGAGGGAGAGACTACCTCTGATCTTGTAAAAATGGGGCTAGGCTTCAAACCAAATACTGACGATTTCATGGTTGTAAAAAGGCTGAATGAGCTTGGATCTTATGTTTCACTGATGGCGACCTCTTCAAACCCTGTTAAGTTAAAAAAAGGAGATATTTTAGAAGTTAACCAGTATGAAAATCGGTTTGTAGATGGCATCGAGATTTACGGTGCAATAAGAAGGCCTGGTAAATATCAACTCTCTAATGATGCTAAGCTTTCTTCTATCATTTCCTTGGAAAATGATTTAATTGAATCAACATATCTTCCAATCTTTGTAGTTCAACGCTTCAATCCATTGTCAAACAATTGGAAGTACAAATTTTACAATCTAATGAATAGAAATGAATTCAATGAAATCAATATTCTCCCAAAAGATAGAATATTCTTTCTATCAAAAAATGATATTAATTTCCTAAATTCATTTCAGCTTGCTAATTTTTTAAAATCAGCAAGTCAGAATTATTTTCAGGCCAGAAACTCAGTTTATGATAACTTTAACAGCGAGCCAGCATCCATGGACTCCAAAGAAGAAAATTCAAACACTATTTCTAGCTTAAAAATTATTAATGAAAGAATTACAAATCTTGAGAGCGAAGTTGCAATTAGTTCATCCCAGCAAAAAACAAGTAATGATGTAATATGTTTTGATAATCTTTCAGCAACGTTAACACAGAATTTTCTAAAGGAGATATATCAAAAAACTTCATCATTTCTCCCAAAAAATAACTCAAGTTGCACAGATTTATTTTCAAAACATAGTTTTTTATTAGCTGCAGTTCTTCAAAATACTAAAGTTGTTTTTGGTGATGTAGATTCTCCTGGAATATATCCTGTTGGAGGGAAAGTTTTTATAAATGGAATTTTTGATTACGTTCATGCATCGGGAGATTATGAAGACTTTAATCTTTCAATTAACAATGTCATTACAAATCAAAAAAATGCAATTATAGATTCATCAAATCTTAGCTTCTTAACCTTTAACAAGGTCAATCAGGATCAATTAAGCAGATTTGTTCACTTGTCTGGTGAATTTGTTAATCCAGGAACCTATCCTATTTTTGACGGAGATACCGTTACTGATATATATGAAAGGGCTGGTGGTTTTAAGGAAACTGCTTTTCCTAGTGGTGCAATCTTTACTAGAGAATATCTCAAGCAGGAAGAGGAAAATACACTCAAGCTTTTCAGGAATAATCTTTCAGATATCTTAACAAACGCTATATCGAATGGTTATTTGCAGCAAAATCCAACAGACTTAATGGTGCTTATGGATGTGATGGCTCAAGCAAATTCCGTTGCTGTAAGTGGTAGGCTTGTTACCGACTTACGTCCTAGTATAAAAAATTCATCAAAGGATTTGACACTGCTTGATGGAGATATGATATTTATGCCACGTAAAACCAATACCATTAATGTAAGCGGTCAAGTTTTAAATCCCACCTCACTAGTTTACTCTCCTGATTCTAAACCTTATGACTATATAAATTCTGCTGGTGGTCTAAAAGATGGCGCAGATAAATCAAGTATCTATGTTATTAACCCTAATGGTGAAACCTTTAATTTGAGAGCATCTCGTTCACTAGGATTCAAGGCCAAGCATTCAATAATGCCGGGCGCTACTATAATTGTACCTAGAAAGGCCAGAAACTTAGATGGATTAGGATTGGTAGAAAGGATTGCTCCTACAATTGCAAGTCTATCTGTTACCGCAGCATCTATTGCCGCAATACAAGATTAATTTGTTTTTTTGAATGATCACTACCAATATACTAAGGCTAATTTTAGTCTTATTTTTTGTTGGTCAGATTAATGCATCGAGACTAGATTACTTATTCCCTTACAATAATCCGTCATTTTCTGATTATGGCACATTAGGACTAATACAAATGCCAAATTCAAGATTTCTTGAAGAGGGTTCTTTAGGCTTTGTTTGGTCTAGAAATGAGCCTTACATGCGTGGCGGTATTGTTGCGTATCCATTTAATTGGTTTGAGATCATTTATAAATATACGGATATCAATGATGCCCTATATTCAAATGTTAAAGCTTATAGTGGCGGTCAATCACTTAAAGATAAGGGTTTTGATGTCAAATTCAGATTGCTTGAGGAATCGTATTATCTTCCCTCAATATCATTTGGATTTAGAGATTTTGGAGGTACAAATAGATTTCAATCAGAATATCTAGTGGCAAGCAAGTTTATTAATAATTTTGATTTTACTCTTGGCGTCGGATGGGGAGTAATGTCGGGAGGTAATTTCAGTTATAAAAATCCGCTAACTGATCTGGCTGATACTTTTATAGAAAGAGCCGCAAATGATGGAACCGGAGGTACTTTCTCAACTAATGCATGGCTAAGCGGAAGAAATATTGGTCTTTTTGGAGGAGTTGAATGGATGCTCCCAAATGCAAAAGGACATCGAATTAAGCTTGAATTTGATTCAAATAACTATGATAAAGATTACCTTCCATTAGAGGGAAAGAGACCAATTAAAGCTGATACTAATGTGAATATTGGATACACAGTTCCGATTAATAACCTATTACAACTAAACTTTGGCATAACAAGAGGAAATACTTTTCAATTTGGATTTTCATTTACACATAATTATGGCCAAAGAACACCATTCTTTAATAAAACTGATAAGCCTAAGAGGGTAAAAAATGCAGAGATTATAAAATCTCTTAATTCTGAAAATAAACAATATCTTTATCTTACTTCTTTAAGAGATCTTCAGCTCGAGGGAATTTATCTTCAATATGCAAAACTAGAGGATGAAACATACACAGTTCGATATTCACATTCAAAATACTACAATGCAACCACTGCGATTGGTAGAGCTGCTCGCATTATTGACCAAATTGCGCCTGATGATGTTAAAACTATTAATTTAGGAGAAATTAACGGCCCATTTATAAATTTTGATGCTGAAATAGATAGGCATAGCTTCAATCTCAATGCTAAAAGCCAAGATTACTCCACATCTTTTTCTACTATTAATTTTAAATCCAAGAAATTAGATGTAAATGAATATGAATTTAAACCTAAAGCTAAATTTCCTTTTTGGTCATATTCCTTTGGTCCTGCTCTAAGATCTCACATTGGAGGGCCAGATGGATTTGCTCTCGGTCAGTTATGGTTGAGAGGAGATGGCAGAATTGTCTTCGATAGAAATAACTCTATTACAGGATCAGTCGGTGTTGGTGTATATGATAATTTTGACGAACTTAAACAGAAATCCAATAGTATTTTGCCACACGTTAGAACTGAAATCGTGCAATATTTGAAGGGTACAAGAGACTACAATATTACTAGAATACAGTATGACAATATTCAAAAACCCTCCAGTAATTTCTATACAAGATTTTCTGTTGGTATTTTTGAAGAAATGTTTGGTGGTATAGGTGGTGAAATTTTATATCGACCATTTAACTCAAATTTTGGCGTAGGTGTTGATATGTATTGGGTTAAACAGAGAGATTATGATGGCATGTTAGATTTTATTGATTATTCAGTGGTTACCGGGCACACAACATTATATATTCAGGAACCAAGAACAAATGTATTGGTAAGGTTAATTGGCGGGAGATATTTAGCAAAAGATTCAGGTGTTACTTTGGATGTATCTAGAAAATTTAAATCAGGCCTTAGTATGGGAATTTTTGCAAGTAAAACAGATATCAGTCAGGAAGAATTTGGTGAGGGAAGCTTTGATAAAGGATTCTATTTCAATATGCCTCTAGAGATATTTTTCCAAAGTTACAACAAGGCTGTTACTGGTTATGGATTAAGGCCGATAACTCGAGATGGTGCCCAAAGGCTAATTACGGGATATGATTTATGGGGTGTAACTAATTCTGCATCTTTCAATACACTTAATAGAACAAAAGATTATATTTATGATTAAGAGTTTTCATACAGCCGTTCTTTGCCTGATAATAATTTCTTCTTGCACTACCGGAAGCATTACCTTTCAAAATTTATATACAAGCATTAAGCCAATTGTAAATCCTGATAAATCAATCCCTGACGAATACAATGAAGATTTTCCATACGCTTATGCATCAGTAAGGGTAGGTAGAGGCCAAATAATTTATGTGGTTTTATCAGAAGCAGATAATAAAGTTCTAAGATGGATTTCTAATGACGGTTTTGAAATCAAGACTATTAATGGGAAGATCATTGCTTCTAACGGGCTGGAAAAAAATATTTCTTTTTTAAATGCAAATCATGAACTTGCCTTATCAAATATAAAAGAAATGAATTTTGTTGTGAGTATTTCTTCTGATACTCATACTGCTTTTGATGCAAATATGAATTTAATAAGAAAGAAAAAAGATGAGTTTATAGAAGAAGAATTTTCAATCAAGTCAATCAAATGGAGCGGCAAGAATAAATTTTATTTAAATAACGAAGGTAAAGTTTATAGATCAATCAATTTCATCAATCCCTTGATGCCAAGAGTAGAGATGAATTTTTATAAATTACACAAGGATCACTAAAAAAAATGGCCCATTATTGGGCCATTAAAATTAGGCTTTAAATATTTATTGAGTAGTAGCAATAGTCGCTGTAGAGGTTGATGATATCTCAACTTCAACTTCAGTTGGAACAACAACTGTCTCTTCAACTATCTCTTCTATCTCTTGAAGTACTTCCGTATCAACAACGACCTCAACAACTTCTTCAACTATGATTTCGTTGCCTTGTGCATCAACTTCTACGATTACAGTGCCTGCACCTGTATTTGTTTCAACGGTTGCAGTAGCTGTTTGAGTAGCTGTAGCTGTTGTAGTAGCAGCAGCAGTAGCTGTAGCCGTTTGAGTGGCTGTCGCTGTAGATGTCGATGTTGAAGTAGCTGTAGCTGTTGAAGTAGAAGTTACAGGGAAACTAATTATTGTAGTTGGCGCTGGAGTAGGCGCTGGAGTAGGAGATGGTTGTGGCCCTAATGTAGGCGCTGGAGTAGGTGCAGGTGCAGCAGCTCCTCCGCCTCCAGAGTCTGCAGCAGCGGCAATAGCAGCAGCAGCAGCAACAGCAGCAGCAATAGCTCCAGCAGATAGTGATCCTTGAGCTTCTTCTTGAGCTACAGAATCATCATTAGTAGCAGCGCCTGAATCGTTAGATTCTTGAGCTACAAGGTTATTTCCAAATAGTGCCGCTAAAAAACCAGTAAGTAATACGTTAAACTTATTTTTAATCTTTGCCATAATTTTTCCTGTTTATTCTCTGACTAGATGCATTTTGAGATGACCCAGTAAAAGGAATTATATCTTTTTATGAGATTTTGTACATATTTTATGTTTTTTTTTAACAATAAAATAAACTAAATTCTTTTTAGTTAATTATTTAGTGTAATACTATATTATGAATTTTTGGTATTCGGGATGTAGCGCAGCCTGGTAGCGCACCACACTGGGGGTGTGGTGGTCGTCGGTTCAAATCCGGCCATCCCGACCATTTATCTTGATTTATTAATAACTTCCTCTGCATACCAGTTTATTTCTGCAATCATGCTCTCGAGAGTTCTCTCATCAGGACCACCTTCATAAGCATTTCTAAAAGCAACAATTACCTCAGTTGCACCAAGATCTTCTAGTTGTTTTACTCCATCTGGGGAATATGCTGCTTCACCCATTACTTGGAATTGATAGTTGGGATGATTAAGTGTGTCAAATTCATCTCTGAATTTGTTTATTTTATTTATCAGAGTTTCAGTTTCCTCAATTGACAAGCCTGCGCTTATCCATCCATCGCCAACCCTAGCAGCTCTTTTTAATGCAAGATTTGAATGTCCACCTATTAAAATGGGCACTGGTTTTGTTGGAACAGGACAAAGTTTAAGTTCTGGAATGTCATAAAACTCCCCCTTAAACCCAAAATAATCACCATCCATAAGGCCTTTTAGTATTTCAATTTGCTCGTCCATCCGTTTGCCTCTTTTTTCCCATCTCTCTCCAGTTGCTAGAAAATCTTCATACCAAGGACTAACACCAATGCCAAAATGAAATCTATTATTTGTCATTACACCAAGCGTAGTAACAAATTTAGCAGTCGTTACTGCTTGTCTCGGCGCTAGCTTGTAAACAGATGTAGAAAATTCTAGCTTTGAAGTAACTGCTGCTATTGCAGGAATAATACTAAATGGCTCTAAAAAAGGAACGCCATCTAGAAACTCTCTTGAACCATCATCGTTATACGGATAGGTAGAATCACATTCCTTTGGATAGCAAATACTGTCAGGAAACGTTATAACATCAAAACCGGCAGATTCAGCTGCCTTTCCAAGTTCAAGGTAGAAAGATGGATCACACATGGATGGATGATAAGCAAATCGCATATTTAGCCTCTTAGGGTATGGGGTTATTTAAATAATTTCCTTTATAATAAACCACACGGGAATTAATTTTGAGTCAAAATAAGCAAATAACTGAAGATTACGAGCTTCAAGAGTGGTTAGAAGCACTTGACAACGTTATCAATGAAAGCGGATCAGATAGAGCTTCAGAAATACTAAGTGAATTAGCGTCCAAACTTACTGCCTCTGGAACGATACCTACATTTAATCTGACAACTCCATTTAGGAATACCATATCAATTACAGACGAAGCTAGAATGCCTGGCGATCTATTTTTAGAAAGAAAAATACGTTCGTATATCAGATGGAATGCACTAGCAATGGTACTGAAGGCTAACAAATCTGAGGATGATTTGGGTGGACATATTTCAACATTTTCATCAGCTGCAACTCTTTATGACGTAGGGTTTAATTATTTTTTTAAGGGTCATGATAGTGGAGAAGCAGATCTAATATATTTTCAAGGACATTGTTCACCAGGAATTTACGCAAGAAGTTTTCTTGAAGGCAGGTTAACAGAGAAAGATCTAGATAATTTTAGAAGAGAAGTAGATAAGCCAGGAATATCTTCATATCCGCATCCTTGGTTGATGCCTGACTACTGGCAGTTTCCTACAGTATCAATGGGCTTAGGCCCAATAATGGGAATCTATCAAGCACATGTAATGAGATATTTATCTGCAAGAGGTCTTATTGAGAGAGGCAACAGGAAAGTGTGGGTTTTTTGTGGAGATGGTGAAATGGATGAGCCTGAGTCAAAAGGCGCCATTGGCTTGGCTGGTAGGGAAAGCTTAGAGAACTTAATTTTTGTTATAAATTGCAATCTTCAAAGGTTAGATGGTCCTGTTAGAGGAAATCATAAAATTATTCAGGAGCTCGAAAGAGAATTCAGGGGTTCTGGTTGGAATGTACTAAAAGTTGTCTGGGGCAGGCATTGGGATCAGATTCTTTCAAGAGATGGAAAAGGAAAACTTCAAAGACTTATGGATGCTGTCGTAGATGGTGAGCTTCAAAATTTCAAAGCAAAGGGCGGAGCTTACACTAGGGAAAAGTTTTTTGGTCAAGACCCTGAAGTGCTCAAGATGGTTGAAGATTTAACTGATGAGGATATCTATAAATTAAATAGAGGAGGGCACGACCCTTACAAGGTGTATGCAGCCTATCACAAGGCTGTTAATACCAAAGGTGCTCCAACTGTCATTCTTGCCTTAACAACCAAAGGTTATGGGACTGGATCAAGAGAAGCAGACAATACTACTCACCAAGTTAAAAAGCTGACAACGGATAATCTAAAAGCCTTTAGAGATAGATTTGATATTCCAGTTTCTGATAAAGATTTAGAAAAGCTTCCTTATATAAAATTTTCAAAGAATTCAAAAGAATATAATTACTTAAAAGAATCAAGAAAAAAACTTGGGGGGCCAATTCCTGCTAGGGTTTTTGATGATAGCCAATTGAAAAAACCCTCTTTGGAACATTTCAAAAAATACCTTGATGGCTCGGGTGATAAGAAAATTTCAACAACGATGACCTTTGTAAGGCTCATGACTGACTTAATTAAAGATAAAAATATCGGAGATAGGATAGTTCCAATTGTTCCAGATGAGGCGAGAACATTTGGAATGGAAGCACTTTTCAGGCAGATTGGTATTTACTCATCTGAGGGTCAAAAATATCAGCCAGAGGATGCAGATCAGGTGATGTGGTACAAAGAGAGCAAGGAAGGGGTAATGCTTGAAGAGGGCATAACTGAGGCAGGAGCATTTTCTGCTTGGCTAGCACTAGCAACTTCGTACGCAAACTACAACCTTCCAATGATTCCAATTTATCTTTTTTACTCTATGTTTGGCTTTCAAAGAATTCATGATTTAGCTTGGGCAGCAGGTGATTCTCAGGCTAGGGGTTTTTTAATTGGTGCAACATCTGGGCGTACAACCCTTAATGGCGAGGGTCTCCAGCACCAGGATGGCCATTCTCATCTGCTTTCAGCGACTATTCCTAATTGCTTGTCCTATGATCCCGCATTTGGCTATGAGCTCTCGATAATAACGCGTCATGGAATTGAAGAAATGTATCACAAGCGGAAAAAAGTCTTTTATTACCTAACTATTACAAATGAAAATTATGTTCATCCATCTCAGCCAAAAGGATCTGATGAGGGGATCATTAAGGGTATTTATTGTCTTGAAAAAGAAAAATCACCTGCACTAAAGCTAGTTGGCTCTGGAGCAATTTTAAATGAGTCAATTAAGGCAAAAGAAATGCTTAAAGAATTTGATATTAGTGCTGAAGTATGGAGTGTAACAAGCTTCAATTTGCTAAGAAAAGATGGCATGGAAACTGAAAGAGAAAAAATTATGGATCCAATGTCAAAAAGAGAGACTTATTTAGATAAAGTTTTTAATGATCCAAAAGTTCCAGTGGTTGCTTCAACAGATTATATGCGTGCATACCCTGAACAGATCAGGCCATATGTTTCCTCGGATTACTATGTTTTGGGAACAGATGGCTTTGGTAGAAGCGATTCTAGGCAAAGATTGAGAGAGTTTTTTGAGGTAGATGCAAAGACAATCGTTCAAACCGGTGTATATGCACTTCACCAATCAGAAATCATAACCAAGCAAAAACTAAACTCAATATACAAAAAATTAGGCGTCAAAAAAAATAAGCCAAATCCATGGGAAGTGTAATTTGAAAAAAATTGTACAAGTTCCTGATCTTGGTGATGCAAATGAAGTTGAAGTAATTGAAGTTTGCGTAAAAAAAGGTGATGTGATTTCAGCTGAGGATCCATTAATTGTCCTTGAATCAGAAAAAGCTGCAATGGAGGTTCCCTCACCTGATGCTGGAAAAATTGTTGATATAAAAATATCTCTAGGAGATCAAGTATCTAAAGGTGACTCCATTCTTGAGATTGAGTTTGAAGAAATTAAGGCCGGTAAAAAATCTAATCAATCAAAAACTAGAAATTCTAACGAATCAAATGCCATTCAAGGTATACCTATTCCAGATCTAGGTGATGCTGAGGATGTTGAGGTCATTGAGCTTTGCGTCAAAGTTGGAGATAAAGTAAATCAGGATGATTCAATCATAGTTCTCAAATCAGAAAAAGCTGCAATGGAAGTCCCAACTCCGGTCGAAGGTGTTATAAAAAAAATCAATGTAGATATAGGAGATAAGGTTTCTTCAGGAAATATTTTTTTAGAAGTTGAAACCTCAGGGTCCTTATTACCGATTCCTGAAAAAGAAATCTCTTCACCTGATGCCGAAGTTCCTGCTGAGGGTGATTCGCATAAAAATGATGGTGCAACACCTAGTGAACCTCAACCAGTAACCCAGTCAAAATTTAAAATATATGCGGGTCCCGCGGTAAGAAAGCTTGCTAGAGAATTTGGAATCGATCTAAATTTGATTCAACCTACAGGTCCTAAGGGAAGAATTTTAAAAACTGATTTACATAGATTTGTTCAGAGGGAGTTGTCTGGACAAGAATCTTCAGGCTTTACATTCAATCAGCCAAATGTTGATTTTTCTCAGTGGGGCAAGATAGAGAAAAAATCGTTAACTAAATTTGAGAAAACTGCACTAAAGAATTTACATAATTCATGGATAAATATTCCTCATGTAACTCAGCATCATGAAATAGATTTTTCATTAGTTTCAGGTATCAGAAAATCTAAAAAAAAGGAAAAGATAAGTATTTCCCCTTTAGCATTTATCGTTTATGCAGTTTCAAAACTGCTCAAGGACTTTCCATTACTTAACTCTTCTCTGAATGAAAGTGTAGATGGCTACATTTCCAAAGATTATATAAACATTGGAATAGCTGTTGATACAGAACGAGGATTAATGGTTCCAAACATTAAGAATGTGGATAAATTATCTGTTCAAGAAATATCGGAGAACATCAATGAGCTTGCACAAAAAGCAAAGAATAAGAAGATAAAACCTGAGGACTTAAAGGGAGCAACTTTTAGTATTTCTTCGCTTGGAAATATTGGTGGTGGATTTTTTACTCCGATTATCAATCCACCTGAAGTTGCAATTTTAGGCCTCTCTAAAACCTATCAAAAACCATATTTAAGCTCTTCCAAAAGCTTAAAAGAAAAAGAAGTTTTGCCAATCTCGCTATCTTATGATCACAGGCTTATTAATGGAGTTTATGGCGCACAATTTGTTACATCGCTCGATGCTATACTCCAAGATGCTAAATTATTTAAAAAAATATGACAGATAGAAATTTTAAAGATGGTTGCGTATTTGTTGTAGGGGGTACAGGAGGAGTTGGCTCTGCATGCGTTAAGAGCTTTCATGAAGCAGGGGCAAATGTTGTTTTTTCATATAATTCAAATCTTGAAGAAGCAAAAAAAATAGAAGATACACATAATGGAGTAGTATCTATACAGCTAAATTTAATTGATGAAGATTCAATTAAAAATTCTATAGCCAAAATCAGCAAAGACCATAATGGCATTAATACAGTTGTTAACGCGGCTGGTTTCAATATTCCTCAAAAATATATATCTGAGATAGACTCAAAATTATGGAGAGACGTTATTGAGTCTGATATAAATGGTTTTTTTAACCTTGTTCATCATAGTCTTCCTGAACTTCGCGAATCCAAAGGATCAATAGTATTTATTAGTTCAGCTGGTTTATTTAGGTATCCACCGGGTGATGCTTTATCTGTTGCACCTAAAGCAACTATTGAGCATTTAATTAAAGGAATTGCCAAAGAAGAGGGAGTTAATGGCGTAAGAGCAAACTCAATTGCTTTGGGTGTTATTGATGCTGGAATTTTTCATAGACTTCTAAATGAGGAAAACACATTTTTTGACGAGGCTTGGCATGAAGCAGTGTTGAATAATCTTGCTTTAAAAAGATTTGGACAAGCTGAAGAAGTATCTGAAACAGCACTATTTTTGGCATCATCTAAAGCGGCTTATATTACTGGCCACTGTATACCAGTTGACGGAGGTTATCACCTATAAGCTATTAAACAAAATAATCTGTATTTTCAACGCCCAGCTGCATGGCACCAAAATTACGGCTAAAACCTACAGGATTATTTGCCACATGAGCCCTTGCAGTATGAACGTCTAAAAATAATTTTTGTATTTCACTTCCAAGAAAAACTGATGCACCGCCTGCATTAGCAAAAAGCTTATCAACAACACTTAGGCATTTCTCAAGAACTAGGGAGGCATCATATCTAAACTTAACCCTATCAATTAAGGGTATGCCACCTTGGTTACCAGCTAAATCTGACATGACATCATAATTTCTGAACATAACTGTTTCGATAGCATCTAATTCAGCATGTGCATCGGCAACAAGGGTTTGGGTGTGAGTATCACCTGCAAGCTTTGCAGGATCACTTGATGCCTTATTGTTTGCACCTTCAATAAATAACTCAAGCATTCTTTTGGTTGCACCTATTGCAGGAGTGGACACTGCTCGCACNAATAATTGGCCCCATGGAATTTTAAATAGATCATTTTTATTAACTTCATANCCAGGATTAGTGAGATTGAATCCGTCAGATTGTTTATGNGTTCTGTATTCTGGAACANAAACATCTTTCACTATNACATCCTGACTTCCNGTAGCTTTGAGNCCCATTGAATGCCANGTGTCATTAATTTCATAATCTTCTCTAGGNAANAAAAANGTNCTGTATTCTGGTGCNCCACCCTCAGGAGGAAAAACAAGCGCNCCTANTAATGCCCATTCNCAATGCTCNGAACCACTAGACCACTGCCAATGACCAGAAAGTTTGAAACCACCATCAACTAATTCAACTTGACCTAATGGAGCATAAGACGAAGAGACTAAGGTGTCGGGATCATCTCCATAAACTTCATTTTGTGCTTTATCATCATAAAGAGCCAATTGGAATGGATGGATTCCAACAACGCCCAAAACCCAGGCTGTAGACATACATCCTTGCGCAACTCTAATCTGAACCTCTGAAAAAGTATGTGGATCTAATTCATATCCGCCATATTTTTTTGATTGAAGTATCTTAAAAAAGCCAGCTTCTTTAAAATCTTGAATTGTTTCTTTAGGAATCCTCCTGTCACTGTTTGCAGAATTAGATCTTTCTCTTAAAACAGGTATCATGGCCTCGGCTTTTGCAATAAGCTCATCATGTAGCGATTGATTAGTTCTTTCCGTTTGTGTTGAAAATTTGTATGACATATTATTTATACCTCGTTAATGATTTTAATGGTTGGATTCCATTAAACAATTAATAGTTACGTAATATTAATGTTATTAATTACGTAAAAAAATTATATTTATATTTTATAACATGATTTTAAGCAAATATATTTACTCACATAATAGATTATTTTATCTGTGTATATTATTTCTGATACCATTTTTCATTCATGCTAATGTCAGTGTTTTAAGTACGTCAGGATTAAGTAATGCCATTAAAAGCGATGGTGTCTATGTTTGGAAAAATATACCCTATGCAAAACCACCTGTTGGTGATTTAAGATGGAAAGCTCCACAAGAAATTCCATCTACAAATAACGTTTTATCCGGTAAAGGAAGTGGCTGTATACAGGAGCCATCTAGGTATGCAGGTCTAGAGGGAGAGGGTGTAGTTGGATCAGAGGACTGTCTGTATCTTGACATTTATCAGCCAGAAAAAAATAGTAACGATAAATTACCCGTTATGTTTTGGATCCACGGTGGTGGCAATACAACTGGAACAAAAGATTATTATAATTTTTCAAAATTATCTTCCTCCAAGGGAATTGTTGTTGTAGTAATAAACTACAGACTTGGTCCTCTAGGATGGTTTCGCCATCCAGCAATTCAATCTCTTCAAGATGGGATTGATAAATCTTCAAATTTTGGAACTTTGGACATCATTATGGCACTTAAGTGGGTTCAAAAAAATATACACAATTTCGATGGCGATAAAAATAATGTAACAATTTTTGGGGAATCTGCAGGTGGGCATAACGTTATGACAATGTTGGCAACGCCACTTTCCAATGGACTTTTTCATAAAGCTATTTCTCAATCGGGATATACGACTTCTTATACAGCTGAACAATCTCTAGGAGTTTTAAGCAACAATTCAGTAGTTAACGATTTTGGCTCATTAAATGTATTTAGCAATGCTTCTGTCTCTAAGATGACTGACAGTGTTATCAAAAACTTTAATGAACTTGATTTGCAATCTCAAAGAAGGTTTTTAAAAAACTTAAAAGCAGAGGATTTTCTTTCAATATATCTTGAACTAGAGAAAGAAACATTCGACTACATACCATTGGTCAATAGAGATGGAATTGTAATTCCAAATGAAGGAATACTATCTGCTCTTGGAAATAAAAAATATGCAAAAAATGTGCCTGTAATTTTTGGTTCCAACAAGGATGAATTATCTTTGTGGCTTGGTGTAAACAATTATTTTTCTGAAAGAACCTATCCATTCACAAGACTAATACCAATCCCAAAAATTGAATTAAAAAATCCCGAGCTATATAGGTTATGGCTGAGTGTCAGATCTGAGGCTTGGAAACTCAGAGGAGTTGACGAACCGCTTCTTCAACTTGAAAAAGCAGGCTATAAAAATATTTATGCCTATAGATTTGACTGGGATGATCAAAAGAAAAGTTTTTTTGCAGACTTTCCAAACATGATAGGTGCTGCACATGGTCTTGAAATTGCTTTTCTCACAACAGAATATAAGTTTGGACCAGTCTCTAGTTATGTTTATCCAAAGACTGACGAAAGAGACCAGATGGAAGAAACTTTTTTAAGTGCATGGTCTAACTTTGCAAAAAAAGGAGAACCTATTATTGAAAATGCTAAAGTTCAGTGGGAAAAATACACATCTACTCAACAAATTTTTATGGTCCTTGATAATTTAAATCAATTACGTTCAATATCTGATAAAAAAAATATGGATGACATCTTAGGTTTTGCAAACACTAATGTTGCCACTGACTTAGAGAAATGTCTTCTGGTGAGAGAGACAGTCATTAATATAGGAGATCCTAATGTGTCACTTCTTAATAATTGGAATAATGGATCATGTAATAGGTTTGATCTTGAATTTGAGCTAAGAAAAATTGAAGATGACTTAATCAGCAAATATGGCCAAGTTTCAGTATTCTAAAGGTTTTCTATTTCTATTCCTCTCGGGGTTGATTGGATGCGGTTCAGATGTGCCTGCAGGCTTTGTAGAGGGTAATCCTCGTGTTGAGAATGAGATTTATGAATCTGATTTAATGTTTTATAAGACTAAAGAGGATTTATTTCAATCCTCACAAGAAGTCATTGATGATACTCAAATTCTTTTTGGCGACTTGCATGTTCATACGACGTATTCCATTGATGCTTTTACATTGGAATTGCCAATGATGGGTTTGCAAGGAATTCATGATAGTTCAATGGCATGTGACTTTGCTAGATATTGTGCAAACTTAGATTTTTTTAGTTTCAATGATCATGCAGAAAGCTTGACGCCAGAGCATTGGCGTGATCAAAAAGAAATTGTTCAGCAATGTAATATAAATTCCACTGACTCAGTTACGGCTGATTTGACCGTTTTTCCAGGCTGGGAATGGACACAAATAGGCAATACTCCTGAAAATCATTGGGGCCACAGAAATGTTATTTTTAAGGATTTAGATTCTTTGCCTGCTCGACCAATAGGATCAAGAACTCCTGAGTCTGGGCTAGGCGTGTTTAATATGACAAGACAAGCAATTAATGCTAGATGGATAGATCCATTAAACTTTAAAAGATACTCTGATTTAGAATGGTTGCTTGATAGGGTTGCCGAGATACCCTTTTGTAATAATCAATTAGGTGTTCGTGAACTTCCTCTTGATTGTTATGAATACGCAGAAACACCTAGAGATCTTTTTAGAAAACTTGATGAATGGGGCCATGATTCAATCGTTATACCTCATGGAACATCATGGGGGTTGCATGTTCCCTATAATACATCCTGGGACAACCGATTAAATCAAGAGGGCCATGATCCTAACAAACAGATTCTTCTTGAAGTTATGTCGGGACATGGAAACAGCGAGGAGTTTAAAAGTTTTTTTGGTGCCGGATTAAATGATGATGGATCAATGTTTTGTCCAGAACCAACTGATGACTTTTTACCTTGTTGTTGGCAAGCAGGGGAGATGATGAAGGCAAGGTGTGTGGGTTTATCTGATGCTGAGTGCTCTGCAAGAGTTGAGTTGGCCAAACAATACACACTTGAAGCAGGACCACACTCTAATATGGTATTTCCCGAAGCTGAACCTGAAGAGTGGTTAAATTGTAATCAGTGTACAGATTGCTTTAAGCCAGCTTTTAATTACAGGCCAAAACAATCTGCACAATATGCGCTAGCATTAACTAATTTTTCTGAAGATAATCAGAGATATAACTTTGGATTTATTGCATCCACTGATGATCATACTGCAAGACCTGGTACAGGTTATAAGCAGTATGAGCGCCGGAAGATGACATTTGCTGCAGGTGTAAAATCTACTCTATTTGATTATAAGTACCCCGCAGAAGATCCTAATTTTCCAGAATTACCTAGTACTTTGCCAGGTGAATCTCAAACAGATAGTGAGAGAAACTCAAGCTTTGCCTATCCAGGTGGAATAGTGGCTGTGCATTCTAAATCAAGATCTCGTGATGATATTTGGCAAGCACTCAAAGATAAAAATGTATACGGTACATCTGGTCCAAGAATTCTATTATGGTTTGATTTATTAAATGGACCAAATGGCCAGGCAATAATGGGGAGTGAGGTTACCATGATTTCAAATCCCACATTTAGAGTAAAAGCAGCAGGCAGTTTTAAACAAATGCCTGGCTGCCCAGATTATGCCGTCGACTCGCTATCAGAAGAAAGATTGGATTACTTGTGCGCCGGGGAATGCTACAACCCAAGTCCGGAAAGATATTTAATTGAGAGAATCGAAATAATTAAGATCACGCCTCAAGAATATCAAGGAGAGCCAATTGATCCTTTAATTCAGGATAGTTGGAAAGTTATTGATTGCCCTAAAACAAGTCTTGGCTGTGTAGTTGAGTTTGAAGATCCAGAATACTCGAGAGATAGCACATATTACGTAAGAGCTATTCAAGAGGGCACATTAGCAATTAACGGCGAAAACATAACAATAGACGAAAGTGGAGTTGCAAGCATTTGCAAGGGTAGCTATAAAACAGGTCTTGATGATAACTGTCTTTCTATTTCCAAGGAGAGAGCTTGGTCATCACCAATTTATCTTCGCAAACCCTAAGTATTTTTAATTTTATTTAGTTCTGTTCTTTTAATATAGATTAAATCTCCAATTCTATAAAAAAGATTTTCTTCATATTTATCTACCACACCATCAGCTAAAATAAGTTTCCATATTGTTCTTAGGAGTTCTAATTTTTCTGATTTGCTTAATTTTTTATTTAATTCATTGATGTTTTCGTTAAATGAGATCGAGTTATCTGATTTAACTTTTAAACTATTAAAAAGGCTGGTCGCGTTTTTATCAGGAAATTGTGATTTTATGAATTCAACAATATTTTTTTTCTCATTCTCATCTATTTTTCCATCAGCATTTGCAAATAAAATTAGAATTTCAATTGCATCAAAATCTGAATTTTCAATTGGTAATTGCTGTTCTGATCTTTTTAAGAACTTAAACAAAGTATTTCCTCATATAAATTAAGCATAAGCTATATAATGTTAATTTACACATAAAAATTTTATGCCCCTCATTATTAGAAATAAATTTTCAAAATTAGGCAGAAAAACAAAACTATTAATATTGTTTTTTAGTGACTTCCTAATGGGTTTCGTTGCTTGGACAACATTTGGACCGCCATTAATAAATGCTGTTGGAACTGATTTTAAATTAACCATTTGGGACACAATCAGTAATCAATTTTTTCAATTTATATTTCCTGTAAGCATTGCAATTATATTTATGTATTTATTGGGTTTTTACAGATCACTAATAAGATTCTTTGATTCAATGGATTCCCTTGTCACGTCAATAACAGGATCATTAATATTTGGATTTTCTTGGGCATTTATCTTCTTGAGCCAGTTATCAATTAGCGCTTCAAATATTTTCTTTGTAACAATGATGCAGGGATTTATATTATCAGTAATCTTCTATGCATTGATTCATGTTACTAGAATAGTGGCTAGAATTATCCTATATCCTGAAACCATAGATGAAAATGCTATGCCCATTGTGATCTATGGGGCAGGAGCTGCAGGCAAGGAACTCATGGAGGCAATACAAATAGATAAGTCAAAAAATCTGATCGCTTTTTTTGATGAATCAAAGGACTTAATAGGAAGATCAATAAATAGTATTCCTATATTTGGCTCCATAAAAAAACTTGAAGGTTTAAAAAAACAATATAAAAATCTTGAGGTCTTGTTAGCAATTCCAAGTTTAGATATTAATAGTCGAAGAGATCTAATTTCCAGATTGGAAAGAATTAGAGTGCCAGTAAGAAGCGTTCCAGCATTTCATGAATTAATTTTTGATGAAAGAAAGATGTCAGACATACAAAGCCTTTCGCTTGACGATTTAATCCCAGAAAGAGATTTCGAGCTAAAGCCAATTTCCGATGCAACTAATAGAGAATTTTTAGTTTCCAGGGCTGGCGGATCAATTGGGTCTGAAATAGTTAGACAAATTATAAGATGTAATCCAAAAAAAGTAATTTTGTTGGATATTTCCGAATTCAACCTTTTTAAAATTTTTGAAGAATTGAAAATCCTTATTAAAAAGAATGATTATCAAACAGAAATTATTCCCTATCTTGCAGATGTTAAAGATGGGAATCACATTTCACAAATATTATCTAAATATCAGGTAGATACTATTTATCATGCGGCAGCCTATAAGCATGTTCCACTAGTTCAAGAGACTCATAACATTTCAAGAGCAGTTAATAATAATTTCATTGGTACATACAAATTTGCCCATGAAGCAGCCAAAGCAAATATAAATTCATTTGTTCTAATTTCTACTGACAAAGCTGTTAGACCAGAAAATATAATGGGAGCTTCGAAAAGAATGGCAGAGCTTTCTATTCAGGCACTGAATAAAACAGACTCAAATACAAAATTTTCAATGGTTAGGTTTGGCAATGTTATTAATTCCTCGGGCTCTGTGGTTCCGCTATTCATAGATCAGATTGCAAATGGAGGCCCAATAACTCTCACACATAAGGATGTTGAAAGATATTTCATGACAATCCCTGAAGCATCAAATTTAGTAATTCAGGCAGGTGAAATGTCCAAGGGCGGAGAAGTATTTATTTTAGATATGGGTGAACAAATGAAGGTAATTGAAATAGCTAAAAGGCTAATACATCTTTCAGGAAGAAGTGTTGCAGATCACTCAGGTGCAGAAGGAATAGAAATCATCGAAGTCGGTTTAAGACCAGGTGAGAAGATGTATGAAGAGCTTTTAATATCTGGCGATGAGGAGAAAACAGATAACCCAAGAATCTTTAAATCTAATGAAAAGTCCATAGATATAGATATGCTTAAAGAAATTATACAAATTTGTAGCAACCATATTGAGAACGATAACTTTAATGAACTTGCTAACGTAATGACCGAACACGTCGAAGGATTTAATTATGAATAAAATTTTAAATACATCATTACTAATTTTATTAACAACTCAAAGTATTCTCGCGTTTGATATTAATAAATTGGATGTTCCAGAAAACTTTAAAGTTGAAATTTTTGTAGAAGACATTGAGGCGCCAAGACAGATGGCTGAAGGGGAAGATGGCTATATTTTTGTTGGATCAAAAAAAGGGTTGGTTTATGCACTGCGCGATCATGATGGCAATGGAAAGATTGATGATGTTGAGATTATTGCTAAAGACTTAAATGATTCTTCTGGCGTTGCATACCATGAAGGTTCACTTTTCATTGCAGAAATAGATAAGGTTTGGAGAATTGATAATATTGAGAAGCAGCTTGCAGATTTCAATGATACTGTTCTTGAAAAAACTTTAGTAACTGACGATCTTCCATCAGATGCATGGCATGGAAGAAAATGGATCATGGTAGATAAAGATGGCAGCATTCTTCTAAATGTTGGAGCGCCATGTAATGTTTGCTTAAAAGAGGACGAAAGGTATGCAACAATTCTTCGCTATAGGGATAATAGCTGGATTATTGAGGCAAGAGGTGTAAGAAATACAGTTGGCTTTGACATTCACCCGACCAATAATCATTTATATTTTACTGACAATGGTAGGGATTGGTTAGGTGACTCGCTTCCATCATGTGAACTTAACATCCTTGAAGAGTCAGGAGACTTCTTTGGTTTTCCGTACTTACATGCTCAGGATGTTATCGATCCAGAATTTGGTGAATATGAGCATGGTTATGAAATCAATAAACCTGTATTAGATCTTGGCCCACATGTAGCCCCTACTGGCATTGAATTTTATACAGGAAATTTATTTCCCAATGAATATAAAAACAATGCTTTTATAACCCTCCATGGTTCATGGAATAGCTCAAAAAAAGTTGGATATAAAGTTATAAGAGTTATGTTTGATGAAGATGGTCAACCAATATCTAATTCTGACTTTATTACAGGTTTCTTAGATGGAGAAAAGGTCATTGGAAGACCAGCAGCACCTCTGATGCTCTCTGATGGCACACTAATAATAAGTGATGACTATGCCAATCAAATCTACAGAGTCAAAAGAGCTCTATAGAACATAATTCTGTATGGACAAATTGCCTGATCTTTTAGAAATTGCTAAGCAAGCTGCTCAAATTTCTGGCAACTTTCTTAAAAACGAATTTCATCAAGATCAAAAAGCATCACTGAATAAGGGTAGAGATATTAAACTTAAGATTGATATTGAATCTGAAAAGTTGATTCTTGAATTTATTAATCAAAATTCGAAACTACCTATTCTTTCTGAAGAATCTGGCGCAAGCAATGATCTTGGAGAGACTTATTGGATAGTAGATCCACTAGACGGAAGTTCTAATTACTTTAGAAAAATTGATATCTGTGCTGTTTCAATTGCTCTGATACATCAAGGTGAACCATTGCTTGGTGTCATTAATGATTTTATGAACGAGCACCTTTATTTTGCATCAAAGAATGCAGGCGCATTTTGCAATGGTATGCCTATTGAAGTTTCTCACATTGAAGATGCTGCTGAGGGAACTATTATGACTGGGATACCGGCTAAGTCTTTATACTCAGATGATGAATTCAAATTAATGATAGAACTTTTTCAAAAATGGAAAAAAGTAAGAATGATTGGATCGGCGGCAATAGCAAATCTTTACGTTGCAAAAGGAAAAGCGGATTGCTATGAAGAAAAAGATACCTTTATATGGGATGTTGCTGCAGGTGCAGTTATAGTTAATGAAGCTGGTGGATTCGCTAGCCTATCAGAGTTTAATAGTGATTTTCGTGTTGACGCAAAATTCACTAATGGAAAAGTAAATTAAAATTTTGTAAATAATTAAATTATGATTGGATTGGTTTGGCTTAGATCAGATTTAAGAATAGACGATAATCCAGCGCTGAGCATAGCAGATAATGAATGTGAAAAGATTGTATGCTTGTACTTGCTATCTGAGGAAGAATGGAAGACTCATAACAACGCAAATGTAAAGCTAGACTTCATAATTCAAAATTTATCAAACTTATCCAAAGATCTTAAAAAGTTAAACATACCTCTGATTGCTGCATCTATAAAAAACTTTGATTCAATACCAGATCAAATCGCTGAATTTTCTAAATCAAATAACATTTCAAAATGTTATTGGAATAATGAGTTTGGTGTCGACGAGCAAAAAAGAGATCAGAAAGTTAAAAATGTACTTGAAATTTCTCAAATTGATTATCAGTTTTTTGATGAACAAATTGTATTCAAGCCAGGAACTTTATTAACTGGTCAAGGCAAACCTTATACAGTTTTTACTCCATTTAAGAAAAAATGGATTGAAAACTTTTCAATAGATAATTTGGAAATAGAATCAGTCATATCTGTTAAAAAATATTTTAATGTTATGAATACATTTAATGATGAAATCTCTTTCGTTCAAAATCATGATGTAGACATGAGTTTATGGCCTGCTGGCGAGCTGGCTGCAAAAACAAGACTAGAAAACTTTCTTAATCATAAAGTTTCTAATTACTCAAAAGATAGAAATGATCCAATACTTGAGGGCACAAGCAGAATATCTCCGTATCTCGCTGCAGGTGTTATTTCAAATCGTCGCTGCTTATTAGAAGCTCTTAAGTTGAATAATTTTGAATTTCAGGTTGGTAACAAAGGGATATGTAAATGGATTGATGAGATTATTTGGAGAGAATTCTATAAAAATATTATGCATTCCTTTCCAAGAGTGAGCATGAATCAGCCATTTAATATGTCTACCAAATCAATTCAGTGGAGGTATAACGAAGAGGAAATAAATGCCTGGAAAAACGGTAGAACAGGCTTTCCTTTAATTGATGCAGCAATGCTTCAGTTAAAATACGAAGGCTGGATGCATAACAGGTTAAGAATGGTAGTAGCAATGTTTTTTACAAAGAATTTGCTTCATGATTGGCGAATCGGTGAAGCCTTTTTTATGGAAAACTTAATTGATGGCGACTTTGCATCTAATAATGGGGGTTGGCAGTGGAGCGCCTCAACAGGAACAGATGCTGCGCCATATTTCAGAATCTTTAATCCATTAACTCAATCACAAAATTTTGATTCAGAAGGGCGATTTATAAAAAAATATCTACCTCAATTGGCCTCGCTCAATGATAAGGAAATTCATTTACCCTCACCTGAGCAACTATATGAAATTGATTATCCAAGCCAAATTGTTGATCTTAAATCTTCTCGGTTAAGAGCTATTGAAGTATTTAAAGCCAACAAATAACAATATAAATATCACTTATTTTGTAAATAAATATTATTAATAATCATTACTGTTTATGTATAATCTCATTACTTAAATAGGGAAAAGTTAAATGAAAAAAGAGCATAGATTTTACATCAATGGTGAATGGATTAATTCATCCTCAACCGAGCTTATAGAGATTGAAAATCCATCAACTGAGGAAGTTATCGGTACTATTTCTGCTGGTACAAAAGAAGATATAGATCTTGCAGTTGCTGCAGCAAAAAACGCATTTCAATCCTTTGGGTTTACATCAAAGGAAGATAGGATTGCAATTTTAGAAGAAATTATAAAAAACTATGAGGCATCAGCTGAGGATTTAGCATTATGTATATCTGAAGAGATGGGTGCACCACTATGGCTTTCTCAAGTCGCGCAAGTTGCATCTGGCTTAGGGCATTTTAAAGATACTTTAGCGGTCTTGAAAGACTTTGAATTTGAGTCAAATGAAGATCATTATTTAGTCAGAAAAGAACCAATCGGTGTTGTTGGAATGATCACTCCGTGGAATTGGCCCATGAATCAAATGTGTACAAAAATTGCTTCAGCATTGGCTGCTGGCTGCACCATGGTCCTTAAACCTAGCGAAATAACCCCTTTCTGCGCAGTGATGCTAACTGACATTTTAGATAAATCTAATTTACCTAATGGAGTTTTTAATTTAGTTCATGGATATGGACCTGTTGTTGGAGCAGCTTTATCTGAGCATCCTGATGTGGACATGATGCACTTTACAGGATCAACTAGAGCTGGGGTAGCCGTTGCTCAAGCATCTGCTCCAACTGTTAAAAGGGTGGCTCAAGAGTTGGGTGGAAAATCAGCAAATATAATCCTTCAGGATGCAAATCTTGAAAAGGCAGTAGCTGCAGGCGCAAATCATTGTTTTTTAAATACCGGTCAATCATGTAATGCTCCTACCAGAATGTTGGTACATTCATCTCAATACGAAGAGGCAGTTGAAATTGCTAAAAATGTTGCTAATTCTATTGTTGTTGGAAAACCAAATGATGAAGGAGTAAGAATAGGTCCCATTTCTAATAGAACTCAATATGAAAAAGTAAAAAGACTTATTGATATTGGTATCGAAGAAGGAGCAACTCTTGTTTGTGGTGGGACTGATTTACCTGAAGGTCTTGAGAATGGATTCTTTGTAAAACCAACAATTTTTTCAAATGTTACCAATGATATGACAATAGCTAGAGAGGAGATTTTTGGTCCAGTCTTATGCATGCTTTCTTATGAATCCGAAGATGAAGCAGTTTCCATAGCAAACGATACTCCATACGGGTTAGCGGGGTACGTTCAATCTGAGAATTTTGATCATGCAAAAGAAGTTGCAACAAAAATAAGAGCAGGACAAATTGCTATTAACGGCGGTTCAAATGCTGGACCAGCAGCACCATTTGGAGGATTTAAAACCTCTGGTAATGGAAGAGAGCATGGCAGATTAGGCCTTGTTGAGTGCCTTGAAACCAAAGCGATTATTGGAAATTAATCTAAAAGATCAGGCTGCTCGCTGACAACCATATCAAACAAAGGTTGAAAGCTTGCCCATAATGCAACGTCGTTAGCAATGAAACCTCTCGTTTTAATTGCGACCTCATGAGGAATCAGAGTTGGCTTTCCTGCTGCTTCTGCCATTAACTGTGACTGACAGCATTTTTCCATAGACAAAAAGTACCAAAGAGCTATATCCACAGAGCTACCAGTAGTCAAAATTCCATGATTCTTAAGAATAATTACTTGTTTATCTCCAAGGGAATTTGCAATTCTGTCACCTTCTTCAGTTTCTTCAACCACACCAGAAAAATGATCATACATTGCTTGTCTTTCGTAAAAAGCACACGAATCTTGAGTGATTGGATCAAGTAACTTGCCAAGGGATGAGAAAGTTCTTCCATACATTGAATGTGAATGAGCTGCAGCATTAACATCTGGTCTGGCTTTATGAAGTCTTGAGTGTATTGCAAAGGCAGCGACGTTCACAGGCCTATTTCCTTGAACAACTTCTCCATCATGATTGACAAGCAATAGATCTGATATTTTAATTTGACTGAAGTGAACTCCAAGAGGATTGACCCAGAAATGATCATTAAATTCTGGATCTCTGAAAGTAATATGTCCAGCAACTCCTTCGTCATAGCCAAAATAGGAAAATAATCTGAAGCCAGCGACTAGTTTTTCAAGCTGGTTTCGTCTCAACTCTGCTGGAGATTCAAATTCAATCATTTCAAGCCCTTTGTCTTTTAAGGGTAATTTTCCTAATTCAGTATCAATTCTTAATGGTGAAACTTTTGCCATAATTCTTTCTCCAGAGTGTAAAATAGTTTAACCAAATCGAGGCGGATATGAAATATAGAATAGAAAAAGACTCTCTTGGTGAAGTTAAAGTACCATCAACCGCACTTTGGGGTGCTCAAACACAAAGAGCATTAGATAATTTCCAAATTAGCGGAATTAAGTTTGCATTTCCTTTTGGAAGATCTTTTATCGAAGCATTAGGTACAATTAAACACGCTGCTGCTAGCTCTAATACAGCATTGAAATTACTACCATCAAGCAAAGCAAAGCATATAAAGTTTGCTGCTAAAGAAATTATTGATGGCAAGCATGATGATCAATTTCCATTAGATATTTTCCAAACAGGCTCAGGAACGAGCACAAATATGAATGCAAATGAAGTTATGGCAACAATTGCATCAAGAAAAGGCAAATCATCAATTCATCCCAATGATGATGTAAATATGAGTCAAAGTAGTAATGACGTTATTCCAACAGCAATTCATATTTCTGCTTTGCTTGATGTTGAAAAGCTATTATTACCATCTCTTCAAAGTCTTATAAAACAAATAAAGTCTAAAGAATCTAAAGTTAAGGGCATTGTTAAAACAGGGAGAACTCATCTTATGGATGCTATGCCTATCGACATGGCTCAAGAGCTATCAGGTTGGACCAGTCAATTAAGTGATCAATATAATCAAATTAAGCTGGCAGCTGAAGGCTTAAAATCATTGCCTCAAGGGGGCACAGCAATAGGAACTGGGATTAATGCACCTAAGAATTTTGGAAACATTTTTGCCAATGAGGTTTCAAAACTAACAAAGATAAAATTTAAGCCATCAAGAAACTATTTTAAATCGCTTAGCAGTCAAGATGCTGCTACAAATATGTCCAGTGCAGTAAAGAACTTGGCATTAGTGCTTTTAAAAATTTCAAATGACTTACGATGGATGAATAGTGGTCCATTAACTGGTTTAGGTGAAATTGAACTTCAGGCTCTTCAACCTGGAAGCAGTATCATGCCTGGAAAAGTTAATCCTGTTGTAAGTGAGTCAGTAATGATGGCTTCTGCTGATATATTAGGAAATGATTTAACTATTTCTTATGCAAATCAAGCTGGAAATTTTCAATTGAATGTTATGTTGCCTGTTATTGCATATAACTTGCTTAAAAGTATTACTCTTGCAGCTAACTCATGTGCTTTATTGGCTTCAAAAGGAATCAAAACCTTTAAGATCAATAAAAATAATATCGAAAAACAATTATCTAAAAACCCTATTTTAGTTACTGCTTTAAATAGAGAGATTGGCTACGAAAAGGCTGCGTTGATTGCTAAAAAAGCTTATAAAGAGAACAGGCCTATAATTGATGTTGCACATGAAGAGACGGGGATATCAATTAAAAGATTAAATTTAATACTAGACCCAAAAAAGCTTACCAAAGGTGGCATCTAATTCATGGATCTAGTAGAACAAAAGTGTGAAGCATGCACAATTGATGCGCCATTGGTAGATGAAAAAAGATTTACTCAACTTTTAAAGGATCTTGATGGTTGGGAAATTATTTTCAGAGACATAAATATACTTTCTAAAACCTATTCATTTAATAGCTACGATGACTCTGTCAAGTTTTCGATAGACATTGCGAAGTTAGCTGAAGACGAAGATCACCATCCAGCAATTTTATTAGAATGGGGTTCTGTAAGAGTTCAATGGTGGTCACATAAGATAAGAGGCCTTCATATGAACGACTTTATTTGTGCAGCAAAGTCAGACAAAATTTATTTACCCTTCAAAAGTAAGAAATGAAAATTGCATTAGTTGGTGATATCGCTATGTTTGGACGGTATTGCATTAAAAATAATTCGAAATTATTTGATGAATTTGAGTCTGTTAAAAATTTTTTGAGCCAATTTGATATTGTTATAGGCAACCTTGAAGCTCCTTTTTGTGTCAACCAAAAAGGAATTCTTGGAAAATCTGCTACTGTAAGCTCACATCCAGAAAATATAGCACTATTAAAATATTTAAATATTACCCATCTCAATTTAGCCAATAATCATATTGGAGATTTTGGAATGAGTGCATATGAGAGTACCAAAAAAATACTTGAATCTAATGGTCTCGACTGGTTTGGCACTGAAAATAAACAAGTCAGATTAAAAATAAATAACGAAAAAATCTCACTCTTGGGTTTTTGTTCTCACAACACAAATCCTTCAAAGGTTAATAGTGCCTCCAAGAAAGGTTTAAATTATTTGAAAGCAACAGATGTATTTCAAAGAATCAAAGAAAATGTAAAGGATGGTTATTTTAGTATTCTATCTGTTCATTCAGGTCAGGAGCATGTTGATATGCCAAGCGTTGATGATATTAAGTTTGCAAGAGCAATAGCCTCAAAACATAACTATGTGTTTTATGGGCATCATCCTCATGTCATTCAAGGACACGAAAAAATAAATGGTTCCGCTATCTATTACAGTTTAGGAAATTTTATTTTTGATGATGTTTACACTCCTCGAGACAAATCTAAGCCATTGGTTGCTTTATCTGAAGATAACAAAACAGGTTTAATAGCTGAATTAGAAATTAAAGATGGTAACTTAATATCATCAAGATCTAACCCAATTTATCTTGGAGAAAAGCAAATTCTTGTAGGTAAAGATTTAGTTCAAGTCGACTTGAATAGAATTAACTCAATATTAGATGATTCAGATAGCGATCATTATGAGTTAATCAGAATGAAAAAAATTTCTAATTACATAGAGGGGAGACATAAGTTAAGAGACTTAAATTGGTATTTGAGTAGGTTGAACCTCAACTCCATTGGAATTTTGTATAAGGCAAAAATAAATTCCTCAAGATACAAAAAAGAATTCTCAACAAAAATAGATCTGTACGATCAATATTTATGAATGACCCTAAAATTGCAGTTATTAAATCTGATTTTCATGATCAGCATTCAAGTGCGTGGGGACATGTTTGGATTAAATATTGTGAACAGCAAGAAATTAACTATAGTCTAATTGACTGGCGTTCAAAAGACGCATTTAGAGAATTGATAGATCATGATATCATTTTGTGGCATTACAGCCATTATTCTAATGATGAGATGATATTTGCAAAGAATATTTTATCTGCATTGAAATCAATTGGTTGCAAGGTTTTTCCAGATCAAGCTGATTCACAGCATTTTGATGACAAGGTTGCGCAATCATATTTTATGAAGGCTTTAGGGATAGATTCACCAGAAAATTATCCATTACATTCATTAAATGCTGTTAATGAATGGATAAAAGAAGTAAAAGAATTCCCTGTGGTTGCAAAGCTAAGAACTGGTTCTGGATCAAGTAATGTTCAACTTATTAATGATAAACATGAGCTAAAAAAATATGCAAAGCTAATGTTTGGAAATGGCATGAAAGCAACTCCTAGTACTGCCTTTAAACTAAAGTCGAACTTGATATCGACAAGGTCTTTTGATGAATTTCTATCTCGAATTAAGCGTATTCCAGAATTTCTATTTTCTAGAACACAAGCAAAATCACTACCCATAGAAAAAGGTTATGTTTACTTGCAAGAATTTATTCCAAATGTTGATTATGATCTCAAGATTGCTGTTGTTAGAAATAAGCTTAGTTTTGTAGCCAGAGGAACGCGCCCAGGAGAGTTTCGTGCTTCAGGAGGCGGAACACTGTTTTATGATAAAACCCTTGTAACTAAAGACATTATCGATTCAGCATTCAAAACTTTTGATGCTTTGGGCTCTGAGTGCACTGGTTTAGATATGATTACTGATCCAAGATCTAATATGCCTGTTATCCTAGAAATTAGTTATGGATTTTCGCATACAGCTCAACTTGGTGCAGGAGGATATTTTGATAGATCAGGAGCGTGGATATCCGAACCATTTAACCCTCCTCTTGAGGTTTTAATAAATTTAATTAAAGATTTTAAAAGAAATTAAAATTGTGCAAAAGTCCATCCTTGTTGTAGGCGTTCAACCAAAATCCTTAGTAAATTTCCGCGGCCATCTCATGAAAGCATTGATTGACAAAGGCTATAAGGTTTTTGCAGCAGCTGACAACATAGATGGAGATCAAAATTCGAAAAAGTTACTTAATCAACTCGGAGTAGAAACCTATAACATACCCATTGCTAGGACTGGAATGAATCCAATCAAAGATCTTCTTTCAATATTTTTTTTCATTAGAGCATTTAGAGATTTAAGACCAAGTATTGTCTTGGCTTATACAACTAAGCCAGTAATATGGGGCGGGATCGCTTCTTTATTCTTTAGAAACCAAAAGTTCATCGCTTTGATAACAGGACTTGGTTTTGCTTTTACTGGAAATCATTCCTTTAAAAGAAAGGTTTTAAAATCTCTTATTAACATCTTATACGGCTTGGGTTTAAAAAAGGCAAACGCAATAATATTTCAAAATCCAGATGATAAAAATGACTTCAGATGTAGTGGACTGCTTAAGAAAGACAAGCCTGTATACGTTGTAAATGGTTCAGGGGTTAGTTTAGAGGATTTTCCTTTTAGCAAAGTAAGTGAAAGCAAATTAAACTTCCTAATGATCTCAAGATTAATCGGTGACAAAGGAGTCAGAGAATACGTAGAAGCTGGAAAAATATTGAATAGAGATAATTATGTTGCACATCTACATTTAGTGGGTTCTTTTGATTCAAACCCAGATTCAATGACTAAAGATGAAATCAAATTTTGGAAAGAACTTGAATGGTTTACATGGCATGGACCAACGAACGACGTTGCACCTTTCATAGATAAATCAAGCGTCTATGTTTTACCAAGTTACAGGGAGGGCACTCCTAGAACAGTTTTGGAAGCTATGTCTATAGGAAGAGCAATTATTACTTCAGATGCACCTGGCTGCAGAGAAACGGTTGTACCAAATAAAAATGGCTTTCTAGTACCAATTAAAAATCCAGAAGAATTATCAAAAACAATGAAAAAATTTGTTGATTCACCAAGCTTAGTCCATAGTATGGGTCTTCAATCTAGGGCAATAGCTGCGAACAAATATGATGTGCATAAAATTAATAAAGAAATGATTAAAATATTGGAGTCATAGGAGAAAATAAGTTGTTGAAGAGAATATTTGATTTATTAGTATCTAGCACAGCAATTGTCTGCTTGAGCCCTGTTTTTATAATTCTTTATGNGCTTATAAGAACTAAATTAGGATCGCCAGTTTTATTTACACAAGTAAGACCTGGTAGATACGGAAAATTATTTAGTATTATAAAGTTTAGAACAATGCTGAACACCAGAGATGAAAATGGAGCTCTCTTACCTGATGAAGATCGTATGACTGGTTTTGGCACTTGGCTTAGAAATAGTTCTCTAGATGAATTACCAGAATTNTTTAATGTATTNAAAGGGGAGATGAGCATAGTTGGCCCAAGACCTTTGNTAATAGAGTATTTACCTCTATATTCTAAAGAACAATCAAGAAGACACAATGTTCGTCCAGGAATAACGGGTTGGGCTCAAGTAAATGGAAGAAATGCTATTACTTGGGATAAAAAGTTTTCACTTGATACATGGTATGTTGATAATCATAGTCTGGTTCTTGATTTAAAGATCATTTTCTTAACAATAAAAAAGGTTCTTGATAAGTCGGGCATTGATGATGATAGGGGTGTAGGACAAGAAAAATTTAAAGGTAACTCAAACTAAATGGAGTCTAGCTCTATGCTTAGCAAATAATTATGCGTATATATCTTTCAAAGCCCCATATGTCAGGTTCAGAAGAGAGTTATGTCTCTGATGCATTTAATTCAAATTTCATTGCTCCACTAGGTCCTCATCTTGATAAATTTGAAGATAGTGTAAGAGAATACCTTGAAGATGAAAATTTACACTGTGTTGGTTTAAGCTCAGGAACTGCGGCACTTCACTTGGCATTAAGGCTAGCAGGAGTAAAGGCAGGAGATGAAGTATGGGTATCATCGATGACATTTGCAGGCGGTGTATTTCCGATTAATTATCTTGGTGCAAAACCAAGATTTTTTGACTTAGATAGAGACTCTTGGTGCATAGATATAAATATTTTGGCAGATGCATTAAAAAATGCATCAGCTAAGAAAATTCTCCCAAAGGCAATCATTCCAACAGATTTATATGGTCAGTCNGTAGACATTGATCAATTTGAGGACTTAGCTAAAAAATATTCTATTCCGCTAATTATTGATAGTGCTGAAAGTTTTGGAGCAGAGTCATTGAGTGGACGCAAAGCAGGAAGTGGAGGTGATGCTTCAATATTATCTTTCAATGGAAACAAAATTATCACTACTTCAGGCGGGGGCATGCTCATTACTAAACATGAAGAATGGGCTAAAGAGGCTAGATTTCTTTCAACCCAAGCGCGTGACCCAGCACCACATTACGAGCACTCAACCATTGGATATAACTACAGATTATCAAATATTTGTGCAGCGATCGGACTAGGGCAAATTGAAGTTCTGGATAAAAGAGTTAACCAGCGAAGAAGAATATTCTCTAAATATGCTGATGCGTTATCTGNGCCAGGAATTCGATTTATGCCTGAAACCAANGGTCACAGATCAACAAGATGGTTAACTACACTCATAATTGATCCAAAGATTTGTGGGATAAATAAAGATGAAATAATTCAATCTTTAATGGAGCATGAGATAGAATCACGACCATTGTGGAAGCCTATGCATCTTCAGCCTGTTTTTAGAGGCACANAATATCATGGCGNNGGTTTTGATGAAGAGCTATTTAANAATGGTCTATGCTTNCCATCAGGAAGTGATCTCACTTCAAATGANCAAGATGAAGTGATAGAGATAATATTAAATTTAATAAATAAGTAGACCTAAAAATTTAAGAAAAAATATTTCTGGAAATGTTTTGAGATATTTCTTTTGCGAAAGACATAATTCTCCCACAATGCTCAACATGCCATATCCCCATTGATCCGACTATATTTCCAGCCAGTAATGGCCCATTAATGTAAAACCCATCACATACCTCAAATTTATTGCCAACTGAGTAGCCATGACCTGAAGAGGATAAACTACAAATGTTTGTCTCTAACAGTTCACTAAATAAACCTGATAAGTTTTTATTTGCAAGGCCTGCAGAGCCTGAGCAATTGATAAGAATATCAAAACTTTCGTACAGTATTCCCTCATCATTCCAATACTGTGCATGGCCAAGACCATCATCAGTTAAAATCACTGTTTCTAATAAGCCTGAGATCATTTCAATTGATTTGGTCTCCTTTAATTCAACAATTGGAAGTGTATATTCGTATCCTGCTCGACGTTGCAGTCGACCAATTTCAAGACCATGGAATGAAACAAATTTCAATTTCTCATCCTCGCTTAATCTTTTAATCAAGTTACCAACGTATTCTGTAAACTGCGGTAGAGTGTCGGAAATTTCGTAATTTCTCTCATCAGCAAATTTTAGATCTGCTTTTAGTGCATCTAGAATCTGATCGGCACATATGGACTCATCTGATGAATCAAGTCTTTGTAAATGTTTTGCAAAAAAATCAGTTTCTTTATCTTTAATAAATAGACCAGGCAACTTTCCCTGAGGAGACAGCACTTTAAAGGTTATTTTTTTGTTCAGATCAAAATTATTTTTTATTTGATAAATCATTTCAAGGGCACTTGCATTTGCTCCAATAATCATGATTTTAGGACTACTGATATTTTCAACATGAGATTTCATTTCATGAATTTTAGATTCAAGATCTGGTGAATAGGGGTCCTGAATAACCATTGAATTTGAATTCGTTAAATCATCACTATCAAGTGTTCTGATATTTGGTATACCAATACCAAGCATTATGTTATTTGAGTAAAAGTTTGCATTACTGACTTTGACACTAAATTTACAATTTGAATCACTCACTTTTTNTATGGAAGAAACCTCCTCTGCAATGAGACTCATTTCAATTTTATGTTTTGAATTTTGAGNAGCCTCTCTNAATTTATCCCAAAGGTATATTCCAAAGAAATATCGTGGAATATGAATATTTTGACTTTTGCAATTTAAAATTTTAGTTTCAGATTCCTTTAGCCATGTCAAAGATCTAGGTCCAGCGACTTTCTTGAATGGTTGTATTAGCCATTCGAAATTTTTACTCATCCATTCCATGAATAATTCAAGTTCATAACCAGGTAGAAACTCATCAAGTGGAGTAATAATTAAGGATGTAAATCCAGATCTTTTACCATAAGGAATTCCACCCCAAACCCATTCGTCTCTTTCAAATATAACTATCTTTAAAGTTTCATTTTCGGAAATTGAAAGATTTTGAGTATTTATGTGATTTATGAATTCGATAAGGGTGTAGGTTGAAGATAAGCCAGCCCCAATAAAGGCTACATCATAATTCTTTTCATTGATTTGTTTGGAAATATCTTTTGGTTCAAGTAGTTTTCCAAAATCAACCAAATCTTTTCTTACCCAATCAAACATAAATATAAAATAAATATAATAATAATTTCTTGTCTATGAGCCTTTTTGAGTGTGCCTGAATAGAGCCTCCGCATCACCTTCTAAATTTTCAATTATTTCCCTGTTTACCAATGTAAATCTCTGACCACTAATTTGAATGGAAGCACCATCATATGGTGGGAACCAAAAAGCACGTATCTTTGCATCAATATCATCACCCGGCTTAATTTGTTTCATTTCTTCCATTTCTTTTCTTGATACTGATCTCCCACCATTTAATTTTTTACTTGGTAAGACCCCTGTTCGAGCAACTTCATTAAGTATTTTTTTATATAGCTCAACCATTCTTTGATGACTTTTTCTTTCTAAGCTTTGTGCAGTTTCAGATTTTGCATCAATAGTGAATCTATCTACCTCAATGACTGGTCCAGTATCAATACCCTCATCTAAATAATGAGCTGTAACACCGAAAGAATCGTGGTTTTCTAATATCGCAACATTGAAACCCCCTGTGCCTTTGAGTTCGGGCAGGGGAGCAGGATGAAAATTAATAATTCCAAGACTCGGAATTTCAATTAATGGTTTTTTTAAAATCTTCCAATAAACGTATGAAACAGCAAGATCAAATTCTAATTTATTTCCTTCTATTGCATCCATCAAGCCATCGTAATCAAGGAGATTAAGATTGTACTTTCGTGCCATTTCGGCAGTTGGAGAAGTATCTTGGTGGTCATCAGTAACAACGGCGACAACATCCCAATTATTTTGAACACTCCACTCAAGGGCCTCAGCCCCGTAGATTTTTCTGCCCATAAAAAGAAGTTTATTTTTCATTATTATTTATCTAAAAATTTGAAAAATTATACACCAATATCAGTCCTCACAATCGCTTGAATATTTTTATGAGTAACAAATTTTTATTTCAAAGTTCAATTCAATTAGTCTTCGTTATATAATCGATTATGGAAAAGATTAAATTTAAAGCTCTTACGTATGATGATGTTTTGCTTTTGCCAAGATACTCTGACTTTACTCCAAAAGAAGCTTCTTTAAGAACAAATCTCACCAAGGAAATATCTCTAAATTTGCCAATAATTTCAGCTGCAATGGATACCGTAACTGAGTCAAGGATGGCAATTTCTATGGCTGAGGGTGGAGGTATTGGAGTTATTCATAAGAACAGCACCATCGAAGATCAAGCAATCCAAGTTCGAAAAGTAAAAAAATATGAGAGTGGAATTGTTAAAGATCCGATAACGATTAACTCAACTCAATCCATAGAAGACTTAGTTAAGCTTACAAGTGAACTTAATATCTCAGGCATGCCAGTTGTTGATGATGGAGTTTTAAAAGGTATTGTTACATCTCGTGATTTTAGGTACGCAGACAAGATAAATGAAAATGTAAGTTCAATAATGACTCCACTTGATAGATTAATTACTGTTAATGAAGGAACTCATCAAGATAAAGTGAAGAAGTTAATGTACCAAAATCGTATTGAAAAGGTATTAGTGCTAGATAAAGCTGGTAATCTTTCTGGTCTGGTTACCATGAAGGACATAGATAAGTCTTCTGAGTTTCCGCTTGCAACAAAAGATAGCTCTGGGCAATTGTTGGTTGCTGCTGCCTTAGGAACAGGAACTGATACATTGGATAGGGCAGAAGCCCTTAATGAAATGGGCGTNGATGTATTTGTNNTCGATTCGGCTCATGGNCACTCAAAAAATGTTATTGAAACTATAAAACTANTAAAAAATAAGTTTAAAGAGGTTCAAGTGATNGCTGGAAATGTTGCAACACCTGATGGTGCAGTTGCATTGGAAGAGGCTGGAGCAGATGCAATTAAGATAGGCATGGGTCCAGGCTCTATATGTACTACAAGAATCATTGCGGGGATGGGTGTTCCTCAAATTACAGCAATATTATCAATAAGAGATGCTATGAAAAATTCACCGATACCATTAATTGCTGATGGNGGTATTAGATTTTCAGGTGATTTAGCAAAAGCGATTGCTGCTGGTGCATCTTCAGTAATGCTTGGCAGCATGTTAGCAGGTACAGAAGAAGCTCCAGGAGAAATAGAACTTTATCAAGGCAGAAGCTTTAAAACGTATAGAGGAATGGGTTCTTTAGGTGCAATGTCAGAAAGAAATGATGCAAACAGATANTCTCAAGANGATGTGGANNCAGAAAAGCTTGTTCCTGAGGGAGTTGAAGGAAGGGTGCCTTATAAAGGTGTAGTGATTAAAGTTTTAGATCAGTTTGAGGGCGGGTTGCGTCAAAGCATGGGATACGTTGGATGCAAAACCATAGAATCGATGCAAACTGAAACAGAATTCATCGAGGTAACTAATGCTGGGATGATGGAAAGCCATGTTCACGATGTCATGATCACTAAAGAAGCTCCAAATTATCAAAGAAGCTAGCTTATAAAAAAATAAACTTTGATAAAAAAATTATTGTAAGAAACCATGCACCTGAGGTGATAGCTTTAAGTTGTCCTGAAAAAATTTTTATTATCACATAAGACAAAAATCCAAGTGCTATCCCATTGGCGATCGAAAAGGTTAATGGCATCATCACAATTATTACNAGAGCNGGNAGNAGGTCGCTTAAATCAGACCAATTCAGTTTNTCCATGCTGCTCAGCATCAAGATNGCNACGTAAATNAATGCACCAGATGTNGCATAAGNAGGAATCATNGANGCTAGTGGAGCAAAAAATATTGCCAAAAGAAANAACATTCCAACTGTGACNGCAGTTAAACCAGTTCTTCCGCCAGCCTCTATTCCNGCAGAGCTTTCAACGTAACTAGTNACAGGAGAGCATCCAAATAAAGAACCAACAGCACTTGAACTACTATCAGCTTTCAGTGCTCTATCTAAATTATCAATATCACCATTAGCGTTTATNAGTTTAGCNTGNTTAGCTACTCCGACAAGGGTTCCAGCTGTATCGAATAAGTTAACAAAGAGAAAGGACATNATGATGCTGATCATGGCTAAATCAAAGGCTTGAGAAATATCAAGTTTCAACAAAACTGGCATTAATGATGGGGGCGATGAAACGATNCCATTAAACTTAATAAGATTTAAAGCCAAAGCTANGGANGTNACTAAAAATATTCCTATGANAATGGCACCAGGTATTTTACGGATCGAAAGCACAGCAATTACTAAAAAACTAAACATGGCTAAAATTGTTTCCGGCTTTGTTAGGTCACCCATGCTGAGGAGGGTAGCTTCATTTGATGTGATTATTCCACCACTTTTAAGACCAATAATTCCAATGAATAAACCAACACCAGCACCCATTGCAATTCGTAAATTGAANGGAATACTCTCTAGCATCCATTGCCTNAGNGGCGTTNCACTCATTATAAAAAANAGAATTCCAGCTAGAAATACTGCACCTAAAGCNACTTCCCATGAGTAACCCATCTCACCNACTACTGTGTAGGTAAAAAATGCATTTAAACCCATNCCNGGTGCNANACCAACAGGCCAATTTGCATATACTCCCATTGNGATACANGCAATAGAAGCAGCAATACATGTTCCAACGAAACTAGCACCAATATCCATGCCACTTGCAGCCATCATTTGTGGATTTACNAAGATAATGTATGCCATNGTTATGAANGTAGTGATNCCTGCAAGAACCTCANTNTTAAAATCAGTATTAAAATTTTTTAATTTGAAGATTTTTTCNAGCATTTTTTNTNNAAAGGTNTTTAAAAATTAAGTTTACAACTTATACTNTATTTTTGTTATAGCTTTTAAATGCATTTAACAACNNAAAGTAAATCTCTCATACTTTTCANGGTTCCAAATTTTAAAAATTATCTAACAAAAAATGGCATTAATATTGCATAAATATTATATAAGANCATTTTCTTTAANAAGGNATTAAAAAATTATGAAATCAACAAGTCATCTNAAAANTATTAAGNTTTTNNCACTTCTTTTTGGTTGTATNGGTCTNAGTGCACAAGATAGCTTTATAGAAGAAGTATTTGTAACTGCNGAAAAGAGAAGTGAAAGCTTGCAAGANATATCNCAAGCGGTGACGGCAATNAGCGATGAGGATATAGAAAATAAAAACATTACCTCNTTTGTAGATCTNAGTGCAATTGTTCCNGGAGTNACTGTNGCAAAGAATGAAGGTTACAAGACNGTAATTTCTATAAGAGGNGTTGGAAATGAAACCAATCAAAATGCNATCGCAGCTCCNTCAGTTGCTTTCCACATGGANGGTATTTTTATAGCTTCTCCCTTTTCATTACAAACTGATTTTATTGATGTAGAAAGAATTGAGNTTTTAAGAGGNCCTCAAGGAACACTCTTNGGNCAGAATTCNACTGGNGGAGTNATAAATGTAATCAGCAAAAAACCATCNATGGAAGGATATTTAGGGAAATCTGATATCACTTTTGGAAATTATGGCCTAACAAAATTTCGCTCATCTAATAATATCGTTTTAGGTAGTTCAACTGCTGCCAGATTTTCAATTTCCACTACAGAAAGAGATGGTTTTAGTGAAAATCTAGTAACTGGACAAGACCTAGATGATGATAGTAACTTGAGCCTTCGTGCGGATTTCCTTACAGAATTTGGAAATAGTTCTTCATTAAGATTTTTTGGTCAGTTTTTTGAAGTTGATAGAAATGGTTCTGCGATGAAAGGTATTGATGATCCTTCACCAAACCCAAGGGACTTATCTCAAGACTCTATCTCAAATCATGAGCTAACCTCAAAGATCTTTGCTGCAATTTATGAATCTGATCTTGGTTATGCAAATTTAAAAATTATGGCGAGCATGCAAGAGGATGACATTTCAGTAACCAGAGATAATGATCGTCACAATTTCGGTGATCCCGTTTTAGCAATTCCTGGACTAGGAGACGGAGCAACTTACCAGAGAGCTGAGTTTCGCCCTGAAACCTCTTTAGTTGACACAACAACCTTTGAAGTTAATTTAGTTTCTAATGAGCCAGCAATGGGTGGAAAGCTTGATTGGACTATTGGTGCTTTCTACATGGATCATGAGATTGAAAATCATATTCGAGGATATAGAGATAATGACTTAGACGGTGAATTACAATATGTTTGTGGTGAGCCTTTTGCAAGAAATGATTACTGTTTTACAGTTGGTGGTCCGGATCCCTGGTTTTTCTTTGAATTTGACTTTGTAAGTGATGCTTTCCCAAAAAGAGAGTCATTCTCAGTTTATGGAGAAACCACCTACAGCGTTTCTGACCAATTTCGTATTCTTAGTGGACTTCGTTATTCTGATGATGAGGTCGAAAGTTGTGTTAAAAATTTCTTCACAACTGTATGTGACAACTTAAGTGGCAGTTCTGATAAGACGACTGGAAAAATAGCTGCTGAATTCGATCTTGATGATGATACTTTGGCATATCTTGCTTTCTCGGCTGGCTTTAAACCAGGAGGAACAAATCTTACATATGGCTTTGCTGATGATAATGCGCCCCCAATGGTTTTCCCGAATTTTGCGGCTGAAACAGTAGAGTCCATGGAATTTGGTCTTAAAACAGACTTATATGATGGTAGGGCAAGGGCAAATATTGCAATCTTTTCATATGATTATGAAAACCTTCAATTCCAAGCAACAGATCCTGATCCATACCGTGGTGGCGTTGCTAACATTCCAGAATCAGAAATGTCAGGTTTAGAGGTTGAATTTACTGGCTTAATTTCTGATTCCCTAACCTTAGAAATGAATCTAGCATTTCTTGATTCAGAAGTATCCTCTGATTATGAAGCACTAGATAATGTTGATGCATACCAGTATTTCTTTGGCGAAGAAGATTTGAGATATGGCTTAAGAAAAAATATTAAAGGAAATGAATTGGCTAAAACTCCTGAATTTACAGCTGACATAACAATGACATATGAGACTGTATTATCTTCTGGAACAATGTTTACTGGAATACTTCAATATGTTGAAAGAGGCGAATTCCAACAACGGGTAAATAACAATCCGATAGTAGATGCTATTGATGCATATGATATTTTGAACCTAACTGCGAGCTTTGACTTTGTTGGTGATCAATGGGGATTAGATTTTATGATCCTGAATGCAACTGATGAAGATGGAGTTAATTCCAGTATGACAGATGTGTTTGGAGTTGCAGCTACAGGTTTGGAATTAATTCCGCCAAGGCAATATATGCTTAGATTGAGCATGAACTACTAAAAAGTTATTCAGCTCTTCGCTTAAAATTCGTGGTTATCAATATATAATTAGCCATGGAAAAGCATTTTATTAGAGCCGAAGATCTAATTCAGGACTCATTCAACCTCGCTTTGCAAGTCTATGAGGATGGCTACAGGCCCAACTACATAATTGGTGTTTGGAGAGGTGGGGCGCCAATAGGAATTGCTGTTCAAGAACTTTTTAGTGTTCTAGGCGTTACTTCTGATCACATTGCCATCAGAACATCTCACTATAAAGCTATCAATCAAAGAGAAAGTGAAGTTCAAGTATATGGACTCAACTACATCATTAAGCAAGTGGAATCCGAAGATTCACTCCTTATAGTTGATGATGTCCATGACACCGGCATATCCATTGAAAAGATAATTTCTGACCTTAAGTTCGCTTGTAAAAAAAATACACCTGAAATAAGAGTAGCTACGCCATATTTCAAGCCAACAAAAAATAAAACCAAAAGAAAACCAGATTACTACCTTCATGAAACTGATAAATGGTTAGTATTCCCACACGAACTTGAGGGGCTGTCAATGCAGGAAATTAAGGATAATAAACCTGAGGTCTCAAAACTAATTGATCAAATATCACCACTCATTAAATGAGCATTAAGGGTTCTCTATCCAAGGAAGATCTTGATACTATTTTAGTTCTTGATTTTGGATCTCAATATACCCAATTAATAGCTAGGAGAGTAAGAGAGTTGGGAGTGTATTCAGAAATATATCCATGGGATATTGCTCCAGAGAAAATATCCTCACTAAGTCCTAAAGGCGTTATTCTTTCTGGAGGACCAGAATCTGTTACCCAAGAAAATACTCCAAGAATTCCAGAAATTATTTTTAACTTAGATATTCCTATTCTTGGTATTTGCTATGGGATGCAAACTCTTGCTGAGCAAAATGGAGGAAGCGTTCGAACTTCCTCTAAGAAGGAGTTTGGTTACGCAGAATTAAAGATTGAGCATTCATCAAAAATCTTTAATGGTCTAGATGCTGACAATCTTGATGTTTGGATGAGTCACGGAGATCATGTTTCAATCTTACCTGACAGTTTTATTTTGAGTGCTTCAACTAAATCTGCTCCCATTGCGGCTATGGAACATATAGATAAGCCTTATTATGCTCTTCAATTTCATCCAGAGGTAACTCATACCAACAAGGGCCAAAAAATTATAGAAAACTTCATAGTAGATATATGTAAATCTAAAAAGACATGGAAGTTAAACGATTTAATTAACCAAAGAATACAGGAAATTAAAGCTCAAGTTGGAGATAAAAAAGTCCTATTAGGTTTATCTGGTGGAGTTGATTCATCTGTAACTGCTATGTTGCTCGATAGGGCGATTGGCAAAAACTTAATCTGCATGTTTGTTGATAATGGCCTCCTAAGAAAAAATGAAGTTCGGGAGGTGATAGACCTTTTTAAAAATAAGATTGAACTAAATCTTGAGGTTGTTGATGCTAAGAAAACATTTTATAGACATCTTAAAGGTATAACTGATCCTGAACAAAAAAGAAAAGTTATTGGTAGAACATTTATAGATGTATTTGATAATGAATCAGTTAATTTGCATTCTTCTAGTGAAATAAATTTTTTAGCTCAAGGAACAATTTATCCAGATGTTATTGAGTCATCAGAATCTGAGTCAAAAGAAGCAAGAATTATAAAATCTCATCACAATGTTGGAGGCTTGCCAGATGAAATGAAAATGAGCTTAGTAGAACCAATAAGAGATTTATTTAAAGATGAGGTTAGAAAAATGGGTGCTTTATTGGACTTACCAGATGAAATACTTAATAGACATCCATTTCCTGGTCCAGGGCTTGGAGTAAGAATATTGGGTGAGATAAATCAAGAAAACATTTCCATACTTCAAGAAGCTGATGCAATATTTATTGAAGAGCTAAAGAAAGAAGGCTTTTATGATGAGGTTAGTCAAGCATTTTGTGTATACCTTCCTGTGAAATCTGTAGGCGTTGTTGGAGATGAAAGGCGTTATGCGGATGTTATTGCTTTGAGAGCTGTAAAAACAATTGATTTTATGACTGCTGAATGGTCAAAGCTTCCATATGACTTTCTGGGTAAAGTATCCAATAGGATAGTAAATGAGTTAGAGGGAGTAAGCAGAGTCGTTTATGATATTTCAGGCAAACCACCTGCTACCATTGAGTGGGAATAATAAGAATTAAATTAATTTTCATTAAAAATATCTCTTGTAAATAGTATTTCATTCTTAACACCTAAGGCACCATCAAACCTATTAGCAACTATTAATTTTGATTTATTTTTAAATTTATTTAAATCTTTCTCTATTGAAATACCCATGAAGGTTTTTTTTGAAAGCAAAGGTTCATATATTATTAATTGATTTTGTTCCCTTTTTAAAGATTTGATGACATCTATTATTGCAGATTCTCTCCAATTATCGGATCCTGCTTTCATTGATAACCTATATATACCAATGATCTTCGCTTTTCTTTTAAGAATCTCATTTACAATAAATTTTTTTCTCGAGTGATTTGATTGAATTGTTGCTTGGATTAATTTTTGAGGAATATCTTTAAAATTTTGCCTAAGTTGCTGAGTATCCTTAGGTAAACAGTAACCTCCATATCCAAAAGATGGATTATTATAATAATTTCCTATCCTGGGATCCGAAGAAAGCCCATCGATATTTTCTTTTGGGTGAAGATTTTTTGATAGTGAGAATGAATCCAGCTCATTAAAAAATGCAATTCTCATTGCTAGGTACATATTTGAGAATAGTTTGATTGCTTCGGCCTCTGAAGGGGATGTTATCTGGGTTTGAATATTCTTTTTAATTGCTGACTCTTTAAGTAAATTTAAAAAAAATCTAGCTTTATTAGTTTTAGAGCCACAAATTATCCTTGAGGGATACAAGGAGTCTCTGAGAGCATCTCCTTCTCTTAAGAACTCAGGAAAGAAAGCAATATCAATGTTAGGGTATTTTTTTTGCATTTTTTCAGTGAATCCAACAGGAACTGTTGACCTGATAACAACTAATTTTGAAAACTTATTCCTCTTTAATTTTTTTAAAATATCCTCAATAGAAACTGTATCAAAACTCTTTGTCTTGGGATCAAAGTTTGTTGGGGTAGCTATTAATACAGCCTTAGATTTTGATAAGTTATTACTTATCTGAGTATCAAAGGTTAGTGATAAATTTTTTTTAGAAAGATATCTTTGTATCAATGAATCACGTATTGGACTCTTTTTTTTCTTTAGAAGAGAAATTTTTTCTTTATCAATATCAACAAGCGTTACTTGATTATTTTTTGCAAGTAATATTGCATTACTAAGACCAACATATCCAGCACCAAGAATAGTTATATTCACAATATTAAGAATTTATTTACTATATAAAAATTTTATATACAAAGTATAATTCATGCCTTAAGGCTAGTGTTATAAATTTTATGCCCAGGTGGTGGAATTGGTAGACACAAGGGATTTAAAATCCCTCGAAGGCAACTTCGTGCCGGTTCAAGTCCGGCTCTGGGCACCATCTTTTAGATTCAAGACGTTATTTAGATAAATGTATAAAAAGTCATTAATGATTGCTGCTTTTGAGCAGGCACGAAATGCCGCATTAATTGATGAAGTGCCTGTTGGGTGCATTATTGCATTAAGTGATAGGATCATTTCAGTTGGAAGTAATAAATGTATTTCTAAAAGCTCACCCATAAGACATGCCGAAATAGAAGCAATTGAGTCTGCTTGCACTATCCTAAAAAATTATAGACTGCCAGATACTTCCATATACGTGACTTTAGAGCCATGTCATATGTGCTGCATGGCAATTGTAAATGCAAGAATAGAGAATCTTTATTTTGGTGCCAAAGAACCCAAAACAGGCGCCGTAGTTTCAGTTGATAATTTTTTAGATAAAAAATTTCTCAATCATAAAGTTAACTACTCCGGTGGTTATATGGAGCGTGAATCTAGTGAATTACTAAAAGATTTTTTTGCAACCAGAAGAAAAACTTAATTATTTTAGATCTATCCAAATTGGACAATGATCAGATGGTTTTTCTAGTGCACGCGCTTCATAACTGATTCCAGTTGATTTAATTGAACCAGTTAAATTATCAGAAACCATAATATGATCAATTCTTAGCCCTCTTTTGGGGTTATCGTTAAACATTCTAGACCTATAATCAAACCATGAATAAATAGAATCTTCATCAGGATTTTGTAGCCTCCAGCTATCAACAAATCCAAGATCTCTAACTGAATTCCACATCTCAATTTCTTCAGGTAAAAATGCACATTTGCCATCCCGCAGCCACCGTTTAGCATTATTTTCACCTATCCCTATATCCTTTTCAGATGGAGCAACATTAAAGTCACCCATTACAATGATATTTAATGAGGATTCTTGTAACTTTTTTATGTGAGACTTTAAATCTTTATAGAACTTAACTTTTTTAGGAAACTTTGTTTCATGATTTCTATTTTCACCTTGAGGAAAATACCCATTCAAAATAAGTATGTCACTATTTTTAAACTTATATCTGCCTTGAATAAACCTCTTTTGATCCTCGTCAGTATCTTTTAAAAAGCCTTTAGAAACTTCTAATGGTTTCTTTTTACTTAGCAAAGCTACTCCATAATGACCTTTTTGACCGCAAAATTCACAGTGATAACCAATTTCATTAACCAACTCAATAGGAAATTCATCATCATGCACCTTTGTTTCTTGAAGCCCAATAACATCAGGATCCAGATGATCACGGATATACTCAAGTTGGTGAGGTCTTGCTCTAACGCTGTTGATATTAAAAGAAATAATTTTCATTAATTTTAATTGACCGCGATTAATTGAGAGCTAAATTTTAGGTAATCAACAATTATGTTTTTTGATTCATTTAAGAGAAAGTCGTTTTCTAAAGATATTTCATCAGTATCAATTCCTTCCCTAAATTTTTCCAAATCATCATAGGTATCAAATGTATCGAAATTTAAAAGATTTCGACGAGCATTTTCAGCGTTTAGAATCCAAGATCTTCTATCTAACTTATCATTCTTTCTTTCATAAATATTCAAAGAAAGTTCTTTCTTGTTTTTACGTTGATCATATTTTTGACGAACTTTAAGAATATATTGCATGTTTGGATCGCTGGATAACCTATCAGTATGATTTTCTGATGCTCGTTGAATCGCAAAATCATTAAGATTATATATTCTATGCCTAATTGGTCTTATGGTATCCCAGGGAAGAGACTCATCTAACGAGCTTTCACCAGTCTCTTCGATATCCCATGTAGATGGCAATACTATATCTGGTTCAATGCCCTTTGCTTGAGTGCTTGAACCGCTGACCCTATAAAATTTTGATTCAGTAATCTTAATTTGACCTGCACTTAGATCATCAAGGCGTTGCACTGTACCTTTTCCAAATGTTCTGTGGCCAATTACTATGCCTCTTTTGTAATCCTGAATCGCTCCAGCAAAAATTTCTGAGGCAGAGGCTGAGTATCTATCAACCAAAACTCCAACAGGTTTTTTCCAGATTTGCTTGGCTCTTCCATCGCCCCAAGGCCTAATATTTCCAGAGCTTTCTTTCACCTGAACGGTTGCTCCAGATGCAACAAATAAACCAGTTAATTTATTTGCTTCATATAATGAACCACCCGAATTCCCTCTTAGATCGACTAAAACTGCATCTACATTATCTTTATTAAATGACCTGAGAATATTTTCAACATCTCTTGAGCTACTTCTAAAATTTGGATCTCTTTCTCTCCACGCATTAAAGTCTATATAAAATGCAGGCAACTCGATTATTCCAACTTTATAGTTACTTGATTCTGAATCTATGCTAATAATTTTACTTTTTGCAGCTTGCTCCTCTAACTGAACTTCTTCTCTTACAAGCGTTACAAACTTTCTTTCTGAGGTCTCAAGAGATTTTGAAGGCATAATCTCAAGCTCTACTTCAGTGCCCGCATCTCCGCGAATCAGCTTGACAATCTCATCTATCCTCCAGCCAACTACATCTGTACTTTTTTCTTCATATGCCTGTCTTATAGAAACTATTCTGTCATCAGGAGATAGCTGATTTGATTTAGCAGCAGGTCCACCAGGAACTAAACTTACAACTTTTGCATAATCATCTTCAATTCCAAGTAGAGCACCAATGCCTTCAAGACTTAAACTCATTTGCATATCAAAATCTTCTGCAGATTTTGGCGATAAATAGGCTGAGTGAGGATCAAATTGACTGGTGAAATTATTCATAATGATAGAAAAATAGTCCTCATTAGTACGCTGAGTAATTCGTCTTATTCTTCGCTCATACCTATCAATAATTATTTGCTTGCTATCAGTTTCATCAGATAAATCTTCGTCAAGGAGCTCATTCAATAAATCATTTTTTGCAAGAAGAAACCATTCTTTTCGTAATTCTGTAAATGAAGACTTCCATTCATTATCGTCAGAATAGATATCCATGTATTCAGATTTTGAAAAATCAAATTTAAAGTCTTTTAGTATTTCAATCTGGTATGAAGTAGCCTCTACAAGACGATTAAAATACTTGTTTAATATTCTAAAGCTATTATTTAGATCAAAACTCTCATCATTGAGGTTATTTCCATATTGCTCAAGTTCCAATTTTGTGAAGTAAACCTTCGACGGATCCAGGCTTTCAATTAGCTTTTCATGGAAAATATTATTTATATCTTCAATATTATTTACCTTAAAAAAGTGATCTTCCTTTAATTTTTTGATAATTTCTTTTTGTATTTTTTGGTTTTTAAGCGTTGGTTTGATATCTAAATTTACATCTACTGCAAGTACAAAACCTGCGCAAACAGCACACAAAAATAAATTTAAATTTCTAAAAAATATCATTTGGAATAAACTTATAAAGATGAATAGTAACTATATCGAATTCTACTTCGATTGTTCAAGTCCTTGGACATATTTAGGCTTTGTTGGAATTAATGAGATATCTTCAAAGTACAACATTGAGATTAAATTTTTACCAATTCTTGTAGGAGGGGTCTTTAATTCAGTAAATGATGAAGTATATAAACTCAGAGCAAAGCCAAACCCATTAAAATCTAATTACTACAATCAAGATTTAAAAATGTGGGCTAAAGCGAGGAATATACAAATTAACTGGCCATCCATTTTTCCCATTAACTCTGTAAAAGCTATGCGTGGTGCATTATTTTTTAAGAAGCAAGATCAAATCTCTGATTATGCCCTTAGCATTTTTAAAGCTTACTGGACAGATGGAAAAGATATCTCTCAAGATAACGTAATTTCCCAAATATCTGAGGATTTAAATTTAGACTCAAATGTTTTCTTAAATTTCATAAATCAAGAGACCACAAAAAATGCATTAAAGGAAAATACTCAGGAGTTAATTGACAGAGGCGGCTTTGGATCACCAACATATTTTTTTAACGACTCTATGTTTTTTGGCAATGACAGGATTCAATTGCTTGAGGAGCAATTAAAGATTAGTTGAGTTGCAGAGATGCTGCTTCTTCACGTACACGTTCAGGTGTGCCTAATAATTGCCTATTTAAGCCTATTCTTTTGAACCAATAATGTAGCCCTAATAAGTCTGTAAAACCCATACCTCCGTGAACCTCAGTTGACTTTTTTGCCACATCTTTAGTTACATCACTCAAATGAGATTTAGCTTGGCATGCCATAAGCCTTGCCTCATTGGGCATATGTTTTTGTGCATGAGCTGAATGCCAAACCAAGGCATAGCAGGGCTCTAATTCAGCAACCATCTCTGCACACATATGTTTCACTGCTTGAAAAGAACCAATAGCTCTACCAAATTGTTTTCTTTCTTTTGCATAATCAACAGCTTTATTAATCATGTTTTGAGCAGCTCCAAGTGAGTCGGCTGCAAGCATTATTCTTCCTGCATCAATTACTTTTTCAGCAGTATTTATTGAATTTTTTGTTTGTTCTAAGATTTCAAAATCAACATTTTTTAATATCAATTCACAGACATTTCTAGTTCTATCGATTGTTTTAAGCTCAACTAAATCTATTCCATTTGCTTGTGCATCAATGATTCCAATGCATCCATTTATATCAGAGATCAAAAAATGTGTTGCATATTCATGATCCAATACAAAAAGTGATCTGCCTGAAATTTTATTTCCTTTAATTTGAATTTCTGAGTTATCTCGTGCTCCAGTGAGCGCTGAAAATCCAACTCCAAATTTAACTTTATTGGATGCAATTTTAGTTAAATAATTTTGCTTCTGTTCATCTGATCCACCATCAATAATAGCTATTGGTGCCATGACATATGACCCTATGAAAGGTGTTGCTCCTGCTCCATATCCTAATGATTCTGATATTGCCGCTGCAAACAATATGTCTAATCCAAGTCCTCCAAATTCTTCAGGGACCAGAAGACCATTAATACCTAAATTAACAATTCCATCATGGATATCTTTTGCGAATGTTCGATCATCAGCTGCAATTTTTCTAAGGATGTCTACTGATGAATTCTCCTCAAGAAATTTTTTAATATTATCTTGAAAGAAAATTTGATCCTCTGATAAACCAAAATACATTTTTTATTGAGCTCCTTGAACTTTAGGTTCCTTTGGGAGCCCAAGTCCTCGTTCAGAAATAATATTTTTTTGTATTTGACTGGTGCCACCCCCAATAATTAATCCTAGGAAATACATATAAATAAATTGCCATGATCCTTTATCACGAAGGTGGGGACTATCCTCATACAAGACTCCAATCTCACCCATAACATCAATCGCCAAACCCTCTAGTTCGTGCCTTAACTCAGTACCAACTAATTTTTGAATCATTTTGCCAACTTTGACATCTTGACCTAGATTCAATTTAGCCGACAATAATCTAAGAGCATGAGACTGGGAAGCCATAACTTTGCCTTGGATCTTCATAAGCCTATCCCTATAAATCGGATGCTCAATCAGCGGTTTACCATCTAGCTTTTCTTTTTTCATTAAATCAATAAGCATGTTGACTCTGTTCATAATTGCATCAGGCGGTGCTAAGGAGCCTCGCTCATGACCAAGTGTTGCATTTGCAACCGCCCAACCTTCACCTCGTTTACCAACAATATTTGTTTCAGGAATTCTTACATCGGTAAAAAATACCTCATTAAATCCTGCTTTCATTGTCATATCTACTAACGGTCTCACTTCGATACCCTCTGAATCCATTGGAATTAATAAATAGCTTATNCCTGCATGTTTTTGAGCTTCNGGTTCTGTTCTNACNAAGCAAAACATCATTTGTGAATATTGGGCTGTTGAGGTCCAAATCTTTTGCCCATTAATNACCCATTCACCATCAATTAATTCACCTTTTGTTTGCAATGCTGCAAGATCACTGCCCGCATTTGGTTCTGAGTAGCCCTGACACCAAATCATCTCACCATGAAGTGTTGGTTTTATGTATTTCTCTTTTTGTTCCTTCGTACCCATTTCAAGTAGGGTAGGGACNAACATATCTATCCCTTGACCCCCCATTGGAGCAGGAGTTTTTGCCTTTGAGAACTCAGTTGCAATTATTCTGCTTTTTAGAATGTCTGGCTCACCGCCATATCCCCCATATTCTTTTGGAACTGCTCTTGCAAAATAACCTTGTTCGATAAGAATTTTTTGCCANTCACTCCTGGTGACTTGTATCTTTTTTTTCTTACTGCTTNAGCTTGCAAGAGGGTTCTTGCTTGCATCTGTAAAAGTAACGCCATCATATTTTTTACAAAAAGCCTTTACTTCTTTTTCAAAATCTAAATATTCTTTACTGTAATGTAGATCCATATTTTCCTTATAAAATTATTTCCAATTAGGAGGTCTCTTTTCTAAGAATGCTGTTATACCTTCTTTTGCATCTTCGCCTTTTAGGCATTTTGCTAATTCATCTTTCAAATAAGGAATTGCCTCATCAAAGTTTAAATCATCTTGAGCATTGTAAGCAGCTAGACCTTGTCTCATGGTGGTAGGTGCTAGGCTCGCTAATTCATTAGCAATACCGTCAACCATGCTGTCAAGATCTTCAGCCTTAACTACTTTGTTAATTAATCCATATTCTTGTGCCGTTTCGGCATCAATTGCATTGCCCCGCATAATGAAGTCTAGTCCTTGCCTTTTGGGCATTAGTCTAAATAANCCTGCCATGACCATNAAAGGCCAGATCCCTCTTTTTATTTCNGGTGCTGAAAATTTAGCNTCNNTAACCGCAACCGCATGAGTTGAGTTAGTTACCATTANTAATGCTCCAGCTAAAACACTNCCTTGNATTTTACAAATAACTGGTTTNTTNAGTTTNCTGATTCGAATGCTAATNTCCTCAGTNCCTNCACCAACNTTAGGAACACTTGATTGNTCTGATTCTTCTTTTCCTGACATACTTCTCAGATCACCACCAGCACAAAAAATATCTCCAGCTGCTTCAATTACAACAACTCTTATATTTTGATTCTGATCNGCATANGTTAGGCAGTAAATTAATTCATTCGCCATCATCTCATTGATGGCATTTTTTCTTTCTGGTCTGTTTAATTTGAGAGTTAAAATATGATCATTTTCATTAATTATCAAAGCCCCAAACTTTAACCCATCCATTGACAAAGATTTATTATTCATATTCATTTAAAGTCTCCAAAAGAGAAGAGGGGATATTTACTTTTTTTGCTCTTAAGTATTCACCTAAAGATTTTGCCTGAGCATCTTTTCTTGAATTAGATGAAACACCATCCTCTAGAATATCGTGAATATAAAAATTAAGAGAAAGGATGTTTGGAAGGTCAAATCTCTCTATTTTAAATCCCTTTAGATCAGGCATTAATTCTTTAAGCTTTTCAATTGTTAAAAATGAACTCAAAAATGCAAACGCATCTAAATCTTTTGCCCACACTCCTAAATTTGCACAACCACCCTTATCCCCTGANCTTGCNCCAAACAANGNCCCNAGAGGGACATGGNTTGTTTNACCTTTTGGAGCATCNGGTATTTNTACNGGCTCTGTTTGATAATAANTTTCTTCAAAATTTAACTGACTTGTTGGNTTAAGTTCTTTCGATTTACCATTGAAATGGACCACTTCATTNATATGCTTTGANTCNACTAATGCTGGCCAATAAATGAGTACCGGGCCACCAGATTTAACGCCACCACCAGCAAAAAAGCCGGGATAGTTTGATAATGCTAGTTCGATAATCTTTGCACTAAAAAGTCTTCCAACAAGTTCTTTATCTTTTGATTTTACATTTATTCTTAGAGCAGCCATTGCTTCTTCATTNGTGTTAGGGTCNTCTTTATCATTNCTATCNAGATGAATTGAAACCTCNTCAAATTGTTCTCTTCCCCCTACAGAGTTAAATAAAGTATCCGTAAATATTTTAGCTTTCTCCTCAATATCCAATCCTGTNAAAACTAGCTCCATACCATTTCTATAACCTCCAGCAAGATTAATGCATACTTTGTGTTTTTCTGGAGGTGAACTTCCTCTACAACCCGAAACAAATACTTTATCTTTTTCGGTTTGTTCAATTTTTAAAGTATCAAAATGCGCAACAACATCAGGATTTATATAAGCAGGAGCAGAAATTTCATACAACAATTGTGCCGTTACTGTTCCTGTTGATACGAGCCCTCCTGTTCCAGGATGCTTCGTGATATAAAAGCTACCATCCTCGAGAATTTCTGCTATTGGATAGCCTACGTTATCAAAGCTTGGAACTTCTTTAAAAAAAGCATAATTACCACCTGTGGCCTGGCAGCCACATTCAATAATATGACCAGCAGCTAATGCGCCTGCTAATTTGTCATAATCGTTACGCTCCCAACCAAATTTCCATGCAGCTGGACCTATTACTACTGCAGCGTCAGTTACTCTTGGGCAAACAACTATGTCTGCCCCTAGATCTAAAGCCTCCTTGATACCCCAGGCTCCTAGATAAGCATTTGCTGTGAGAGTGTGACATCCAGAGTCTTGAAGAGGCGTACCTTTATCAATGTTATTAAAAGGTTCATTTAATTGAATCAAATTTTCCATTCGTGGTATCAAGTCATCACCGGTAATATAGGCAACTTTGAGATCAATTTTTAATTCAGCAAGAATCTTTTCAATTTCATTTGCCATTGATTGTGGATTTAAACCTCCTGCATTGGTAACCACTTTAATATTCTTCGATTTACATGTGTGCGCAATTTCTTTTATTTGTTTTAAAAATGTTCCTACGTAACCTTTATCTTCACCTCTTTGCATTCTTTGATTGAAAAGAATTGTCATTGTCAGTTCTGCTAAATAATCTCCAGTAAGAACGTCTATAGGGCCTCCCTCGACCATTTCTTTAGCTGCAGATAACTTATCTCCATAATAACCACTGCAATTAGCTATTCGTATAAGATCAGTCATGCTGCTTCTCTATTAAACCGGATAAAATTAAATCAGATAAAAAATTTGATGCATCTTCTGGTGAAGCCAATGATGGCTTAGAGTGAATTTTTTTATTTTGGAAGTATCTGCCCAAACCTCCCAGGGCCAAAGCTGTTGCTTCGGTATCGATATTAGAAATTTCATTAGCCTGAACAGCATCATCCAAAAGGCTCTTAATAAAATTTGTAATGTAATTTTCATGAAAATCTATCATTTCGTTGGTTGAATGTTTTTTGCTCAAAGATAAAGTAAATTTTTCAAATCTTGGACCCACAGCCTGATTAACAGTATTCAAGTAGACACGTAATTTTTCTATGGGAGAATCTAGTGTTTGAATTTTTTCCATAGCAATTTTGCCATGCTTGGTTAAAACATTATTAATGGTTAAATTTATCAGCTCATCCTTACTCGGCGCAATTTCATAAAGCGTTCTCAGGGATACCTTAAGCATTGAGGCTAAATCGGCCATTGTTTTATATGACTTACCCTCATCAATTATCTTTTCAAGCTGATCCATAACTTCATGATGACGATGGTTAAAAGTACTTGCTTCTTTTAAGAGAGCTTTATTCATCAATTACCAATAGTGATTCACCGTTTTCAACCTGCTGACCTTTTTTAACCATAATCTTTGAAATTTTGCCTGCATTTGGTGACTTGATGGTTTGCTCCATCTTCATAGCTTCAATAATCATTAATGATTGTCCAGCTTTAACTTTTTGATCTTTTTTTATAAGAACCTCTGAAATTTTGCCTGGCATCGGAGCCAATAAACCACCTTCTATGGATGAAGTATTTGGATCAACGAATCTCGGTAGAACTTTTAGTTGGATATCATTAAATGAGTTAAAAACGAATAACCTATCTTCGTCCCTATAAATTTGATATTGACTTCTAATATCTTCAATAACACATTCAAGCATTTGATTATCAAAAGAAATAATTTCTACATTTTTTTCAAGAATCGAAATAGATTCTTTATTTATGTAGCTATATTTGATTTGATGTATCTCATTTTCAAATTGAAAGGAAATATTCTGATGCGGCAGTCGACCATTCGTCCAAGAATGCTTAATAAATCGGAGTTTATTTTTATTTTTGATATTAGTTTGTGATATCCACACAGCGCCTGCGATCATTAAGTTGTTTTTATCATGATCGTTGAGAACTTTTTTCCTGTTAGGACTTTGAATCTCAATAAAGTCAGATGTTGTATTTCCGGCTAAAAACTCTGGATGCCTGATGCATTCAACTAAAAAATCCTTATTTGTTTTCACTCCTCCAATACAGGATTTTTCGAGGGCGGTTGCGAGTTGCAAGCATGCATCTGTCCTGTTAGGGGCCCAGCTTATTACTTTTGAGAGCATTGGATCGAAGTTTGTACCGACCTCATATCCTTTTTGGACACCTGAATCCCACCTAATAGATTTATTTTTGTAAGGTTCATAACATACTATTTTCCCTGTTTCTGGTAGAAAATCATTATTTGGATTCTCTGCATAAAGTCGAACTTCCAGTGCATGCCCATTAAATTCAACATCCTTTTGTTTTAATTCAAGATACTCATTTTTTGCAATGTTTATCTGTGCTCTTACAAGATCAACTCCTGTAACTTCCTCAGTAACAGGATGTTCAACTTGCAACCTAGTGTTAACCTCAAGAAACCAGAACTCATTTGTATTTTCATCAAGAATAAATTCGACAGTGCCTGCCGATTGATATTTAATTTTTTTTGCTAATTTGACTGCTGCATTACCAATCTGCTCCCTTAACTCATCATCAAGTTTAGGTGAAGGGGACTCTTCAATAATTTTTTGATGTCGTCTTTGAATTGAGCATTCTCTTTCACCAAGATGTATAACATTGCCATGTTGATCACCCAGAATCTGAATCTCAATATGTCTTGATTTTTTAATGTATTTCTCAATAAATACTCTCTCATCATCAAAACCAGCTTTTGCTTCTCTTTTTGCAGCTGCAACCGCATCTTTAAGATCATTTTTATTATTAACAATTCTCATCCCTTTACCGCCGCCTCCAGCAGCAGCTTTAATTAGTAATGGGAATCCAAGTTGTTTTGAATCTTTAATACTTTCAGCTTTTTCTAGAGTTGGTATGTTTGCTTTTATCGCCAATTCCTTAGCTTTGATTTTGTCTCCCATAACCTTGATAACATGAGGTGTTGGTCCAATCCAAATTATGTTGTTACGAATTACTTTTCTAGCAAAAATTGAGTTTTCGGATAGAAACCCATAGCCAGGATGGATTGCATCGGCTCCTGTCTTTTTTGCTGCATCTACAATTTCATCTGCATCCAAATAGCCATTTCTAAGTTTTACTGCAACATCAGACATGCTTACAAATGTTGCATTTGAATCAGCTTCTTCATAAACGGCAATTGNTNTGATTCCCATTTCATTAGCTGTTCTTATGATTCTGCAAGCAATTTCACCGCGNTTAGCTATAAGTATGGAATTNATTTTCATAATCTGAAGACCCCAAACTCACTTGCACCTTTAATTTCAGAGTTATTAATTACAGATAAGCAAAAACCAATTATTGTTCTTGTATCTCTTGGATCAATGATCCCATCATCGGTAATCATNCTGCTCGCAACNAGGCCTAGGGACATTTGTTCAGCNGCATTTTCAACCATTTTTACAATTTCAGCATCAGCTTTNTCATCAAATTTTTCACCTTTTCTTGCNGCCTGGCCTCTCCTTACAATCGACATAACACCAGCGATTTGCTTTGGTCCCATCACAGCAATTTTTGCNGTTGGCCAAAGGAAAGTGAACTTATTATCNTAGGCCTTACCTGACATTGCATATGTCCCAGCCCCATAAGANGANCCCACAATAATGGTAATATGAGGCACGGTTGAATTTGATACTGCATTTATAAGTTGAGAGCCTTTTTTAATGATCGCTTGTCTTTCAAAGTCTTTACCAACAAGAAAACCAGTAACATTTTGTAAAAAAATTATTGGCATATTTCTTTTATTGCAGAGCTGAATAAATGTTGCTGCTTTCTCAGCAGACTCTGGATAAATTGGACCATTGTTGCCAACAATGCCAACTGGATAGCCATGCATCATTGACCAACCACATATCATTGTTTTTCCATAAAGAGGCTTATATTCTTCAAACCTTGATCCATCAACAATTCTTCCTATCACCTCTCTAATATCCAATGGACTTTTAAGATCTTCATCAACCAATCCCAATAACTCTTCAGGATCTAAGGTGGGCTCATCTCCAACTAAGGTAGGCTCCATTCCCAGTTTTTCCCAATGAAGGTGTGAAACAACGTTGCGGCATAAACGAATAGCATCCATTTCATCTTCAGCAAGATAGTCAGATAAGCCTGATACCTCAGAGTGCATCTTAGCGCCGCCAAGGGTTTCATCATCAGACTCTTCGCCAGTTGCCATTTTTACAAGAGGGGGCCCTGCTAAAAAAACTTTAGCTTGATCTTTAACAAATATATTGTAATCAGACATTCCAGGTTGATATGCACCACCGGCTGTAGAAGATCCGAAAACAACTGAGATGACCGGTATTCTCATTTTTGAGAGTTCCGTCATGTCATAAAAAAATCTTCCAGTTGCAGCAAAATGAGTATGTCCAATTGTAGGTGCTAGCGGAGGCTGATCCCCTTTCTTGCCCGTACCCATTCTTAAATCACCACCTGCAGATTCAACAAAATTTATGTACGGCAATCGATTTGCTCTGGCAATTTCCATTGCACGATTCCACTTTTCTCCGACATAAACTGTCATGGCTCCTGCTAGCACAGATGGATCATTTGCAAATATTACGCATTCTGTACCAGCAACAACTCCTATACCACATACGCAACCACCCCCAACAGTAAATTCCGTCCCATAAGCTGCAAATGGTGCAATTTCAAGAAATGGTGTGTCGGGATCAAGAAGATTGAAGACTCTTTCTCTAACAGGTATTTTTCCTCTTTTTGCTAGTCTTTCATGATGATGCTTACCACCTCCCAGTTTTGCTTTATCAAGAAGTTCATCAAGGAAACTTATCTTATCAAGCATCATTTCTTTGTTCTGAGAAAACTCTTCAGAGTTAGTATCAAGATTGGATTTAATTTTTGGTGCAAGATTTTTCATATTAGATAATCTAATAATGGTAATATAATCAACAAAATATTACCAATAAATAATTGTTTTAAAATTAGTTAAACTAGTGATTCAAAAAGGAATAATTAATTATGAACTCAAGAATCTGCGAACTATTAGATATCGAATTTCCTCTGGTAGCATTTACACATTGTAGAGATGTGGTTGTTGCTGTATCAAAAGCAGGAGGGTGTGGTGTACTAGGTGCTGTTGGTATGACACCAGAACAATTAGAAGAGGAGCTCAAATGGATTGATGATCATATCGATGGCTTGCCATACGGAGTAGATGTTCTGATACCAAACAAAATGGCAGACAAGGATAAAAAGTTTGATGCAGAGAAACTATCATCAATGATCCCACAGGAATATGCTGATTTCAGAGCTGATGTTCTTGAAAATCATGATATTGAAGCAAGTGAGTTAAGAAAAATTAATACTGCTGCAACATATATGGCTGAGAACACCAAGGAGGATGGAGCTAAGGCACTTTTGGATGTTGCGTTCAGTCATCCCATAAAAATAATTGCTAATGCTCTTGGTGTGCCACCCGATTGGATGGTAAAAATGGGTAAAGATAATAATGTTAAAGTTGCTGCACTTCTTGGGACCGCACAACACGCTATTAACCAAGTAAAAGCTGGCGTCGATATATTAGTAGTTTCTGGCACCGAAGCAGGGGGTCATTGCGGCAGTGTTTCAACAATGGTCTTGATCCCTGAAGTTTATGAAGCTATTCAACCGTATGGTGATGTTCCAATCTTAGCTGCAGGCGGAATTGCTACTGGAAAACAAATGGCAGCAGCTATGAGCATGGGTGCATCTGGTGCATGGTGTGGATCAGTATGGCTAACAACAGCTGAGTCAGAGGTTCCACCTATAATTAAACAAAAAATGATCGAAGCGTCTTCAAGTCAAACAACTCGTTCTCGAAGTAGAACTGGTAAACATTCAAGACAGCTTGTTTCAGCATGGACTCAAGCTTGGGAAGCTGACGGTGCACCTGAACCACTTCCAATGCCCTTACAGCCAATGGTCGCTGAACCAGCATTAGCAAAGGTCAATAAATTGGCAGAGGGTGGTCATGAAGGAGCCAAAGATCTTTCTACCTACTGGGTTGGTCAGGGAGTAGGACTAATGAATCAGAGCATTTCTGCTAGCGATGTTGTCCAAGAATTTAAAGAAGACTTCATTGAGGCCTATGAAAGGCTAGCTGATTTTATAGGCGAATAATTTTATTTGTAAAAGTTGCAGAGTTTTAAAGTTTTTACCAAAAGAATCTATGCTATTTTTTATGTTTTATATAATTTATGGCTTGTTTCTGCCTTCCTAATTTTTTTAAATGAGGGATTTAACTTTTCTCAAGATTTGCCATGGTTTTTTCTTTTTACTACCGTCTTATTTATTGCATTGTTAATAAAATTTTTTTCAACCAAGGATAAAAAGATTTTATTTTATGCAGATATAGCACCTGTAGAGCTCTGGATTTATATACTTATATTTATATTAGTTTCTATCTGGATGGTGACAGGTTCAGTAACAGTTAACTCTCCTCAATAAATCTTTGTGAAGTTGCTCGTTTAAAAGCATCTCGATTAAATAGTTTTTCTGACCATCGGGCTATATTTGGCTTTAGTGCTTCGTTAACATTTAGAGAAGTGGCTAAATAAATAGCATAACTGACACATATATCAGCCAAAGTGAATCGGTCGCTACAAAGGTACTCCCTTGATTCTAATTTATTTTCTAACAACCTCAGTCTTGCCAAAAACCATCTTTTGTAACCCTCTGCAGCTGCATCAGCTACACCAACTTCTTGGAGGGCATATCTCAGGTAAACAGTAAGAGGAAAGGTCAAAGTAGCATCAGAATGCGCAAGCCAATTTAGATAATCAGCATAGTCATCTTCATCAGGAGAAACTATTAAATCAGATGGACCATATTGCTCACACAAATAAGTACACATAGCAACTGATTCGGTCATTTCAACTTTTCCATCTTTTAAATATGGAACAGTGCCAAGAATATTTGTATCTAAATATTCCTTTTTAAAAAATCTTGGTGGAAATGGCAGCATCTCTAACTCATAATCCAAACCCATTTCTTCTGCAGTCCATAAAGGTCGAACATGCCTTGAATCATTACATCCAAAAATCTTCATAATTTATTCATACCAAAAATATATTAAATTAGCATCGCAGTTCCAACATATCATTGCAACCTTATTTTGATTAGAATGATCTCATGAAAATTGATGCACCAATTATCACTAGAGATCCTAGTGATGCCGCAGAATTATCTTCAAAGATAGAGGCGTCGGGATTTGATGGGCTGTGTACATTTGAAGGTCCTCATGAACCATTCTTGCCCCTTGCAGTTGCGGCATCAAATACTAAAAAGATTAATTTAATTACATCCATAGCCATTGCCTTTGCTAGGAATCCTATGCTGTTAGCAAATATTGGTTATGACTTACAGCTCTTATCAAAAGGACGATTTATTATGGGTCTTGGATCTCAAATCAAACCGCATATCGAAAAACGCTTTTCAATGCCATGGTCTTCTCCAGCAAAAAGAATGAGGGAAATGATCCAAGCCATAAAATCTATATGGGATTGTTGGGAAAATGGAACTCAGTTAAATTTTAAGGGAGAATTTTATAGTCATACGCTTATGACACCACTTTTTAATCCTGGAAAACATGAGTATGGTCTTCCCAGCATATATCTTGCCGGAGTAGGACCATTAATGACATCAGTAGCAGCAGAAGTTGCTGACGGATTATTGGTTCATCCATTTCATACCGTAAAATCTCTTCAAGCCATAACACTTCCTGCAGTAGATAAAGGGCTTAATAAATCAAAAAATAAAAATTTTAAAATTTCAATTGGCGCCATGGTGGCTGCTGCAGATGATCAGGATGAGCTTGATCAAGCAATTAATGGACTGAGGATGCAGCTCGGTTTTTATGGCTCCACACCTGCCTATAAAGTTGTTCTAGAGGAGCATGGTTGGGAGAATATACATTTTGAACTTAACAAGCTCTCAAAAAAAGGAGCTTGGGATGAGATGCCAAAACTTATTAATGATGAAATGCTAGAAACAATTGCCATTGTCGGAAGTATTAATTCTGCCAAGGATCAGATTCATGAAAGGTACTCAAAAATTGCTGAAAGAGTAGCACCAACTTTTTTTAATCCTAATGCTGAAGCACCCTTTAACTTTATAAATGTGTTTAATAAGGGGCCTTAATTGAAAACTCTACCAGATATATCAGACCTATATCCTCAGATGCTAAATGTCTCCAATAAAAGGTTTCTTCGATATGGCAAATCTAATACTCTTCTTAATGGTGAGATCGAAACTGTTTTCTGTACTGATGATAACAGTCTAGTTAAATCAATTCTGGCAGAAGATGGTAGAGGAAGGATATTAGTTATTGATGCAGCAGGAGTTAATCATGTTTCCATGATTGGTGATCAAATTGCTGCTGAGGCAGTAAAAAATAATTGGCAGGGAGTTGTCTTAAACGGTTACATTAGAGATGTAAAAGAAATTAATGATCTTCCAATATCAATAATTGCAAAAGGCAGCGTGTTTAAAAAAACTGAAAAATTTGGTCTTGGAAAGAGAGGAGCGATGATTTCCTTTGCAGGATTGATATTTAAACCGGGCTACTGGTTGTATGCTGACGAAAATAATTTTGGGATCAGTCGTCAAAAACTAGAATTTTGATCAATAATCACTTGCTTTTTCCCCCAAATATCATCAACGAAAACATTAAATAGCTCCCTATAGTGATTTGAGCTTTTATCATGATGATTTATAAGCTCAATAGGTATTTGGTATTTTTTAACTATAATTTTTACATTTTTCATTTCACCGCAAGCGAATGCCCATGCTGAGCGTTTGTCTGTTTCGTAAATCAAGGTGAAATCAATCAATTCACTTACCATTGGCATGCCTGCAAGCGCAGTTGCAAGTGCTCCAATTTTTGGATTAAGTAAATTTTTATAGTCTGATTTCATTGCCGCTTTCTTGGTTTCTGAGAATCTTGTTCCCTCAGCAAAACTGAATGCTGTTGCCGGATGCCTTGTAAACCTTTTTGCTGCAATTCTAGAATTTTCAAAATCAATTATTTTTAAGTTAGGATTTTTAGTTATTTCTTCCCTTGAGTGTCGATTCACAAATGGCATATCTATCGTCTTGTGAACCAAATAAATAAGCGGTATCCATTGCAACTGTTTTTTCATGAAGAATTTTAAAAGCGGAGCTTTATAATTTGCAGAAAAAAGAAGTACAAATATGTCAGCCCATGACATGTGATTACTGGTGCCTAGGTACCAGTTTTTTTTAGAAATACCCTCAGGAAATTCAATCGTCCAATTAGGCCTATGAAGAGGAATTAATGAAATTTTCATTGTCCAAACAACAATGTCACCAATTCCATTGGCAATTCCAGTGATAAATTTTTTTATTTTTCTTGAGGGCAATACGCGAGGCAAACAAACTATCGAAAGTACAATAACTCCGATCGAAAGAACTATAATAATTATGTTAACTGTTAGAAAACCAATTATATTTTTATAAAGACTTCTCACCCCGTTTAACCTCTTCCCAAAGCTTATCAAGGTAGTCTATGTTAGCATTTTCTATATTTTGATTTCTTTTTTTTGCAATTTCCTCAAGTTTTAAAAACCTTCTCATGAATTTTTGGTTTGCTGATTCAATTGCTATATCAGGATCAATTTGAAGGTGTTTGGCCAAATTAATTAAGACAAAAAAGAGATCTCCTAGCTCCTCTTTTGCCTGGTCTTTTTTATGTTGAATATATTTTAATTCATTTAATTCTTCATAGACTTTTTCAAATACATCTTCAGTAGAATCCCAATCAAAATTTTTCTTTGAAGCTTCTTTTTGGATTTCTTTAGATTTTTGAATTGGAGATAGAGAGCTTGAAATCGATTCAAAACTTACCTTATTTGTATTTTGCTTTTTTTCTTTGTCTTTTATTTCATCCCACAGCTTTGATTGCTCATCTGCTGAAATTTTTAGATCAAAATCTGGATCAAAAACATTTGGGTGTCTTGTTATTAGTTTTTTGCTCAAAACCTCAATAACATCATTAAAATCAAAAGCATTATTTTCTTTTGCAATTTGTGAGTGAAAGATAACTTGAAGCAAGAGATCGCCAAGTTCTTCCTTTATATTTTCCTGATCATTTTTGGTTATAGCTGCAACCAACTCATAGGCTTCTTCTATGGAGCAATGTGCAATTGAGTTATGATCTTGTTTTACATCCCATGGACAACCCTTATCTTTATCTCGAAGCTTTTCCATCAGCTCGAGAAGAGGGTCAATATCAACCAACTTAGTAGCCGCTTATATCTGCGTATCTAGACTTATGATAAGTTGAGGAACCAAAAATTTGTTCTGCCACTCTTGCACGTTTTAGATAAAAGCCTATGTCATACTCGTCTGTAACACCAATACCACCATGCATTTGTATTGATTCATTGCTTACTGTGTGCAAGGTTGTTCCAGCTTGAAATTTTGCCAGGCTTGATAGCCTTTCAAGCTCATTAGAGTTTTCATCTGCAGCGTGCATTGCAGCTATTACAGCTGATTTTGTTAACTCTATTTCACAAAATATTTTTGCTGCTCTGTGTTGCAAAGCCTGAAATGAACCAATGAGAACACCAAACTGCTTTCTTTCCTTAAGATAATTTAAAGTTATTGCAAATGCTTCCTCGGTATTTCCTAGCATTTCCGCTGACATTGCAATTCTTCCAAAATCCAAAACTTTTTGAATTTGGTCAGAAGCACCATCAATCTCGCCAAGGATTGCCTCAGCTGAAATTGTTACATCTTCAAATGAAATATTTGCATAATTTCTTGAATCTGCAGTTGGCACTTTTCTTCTATTTATACCCTTTGAATTAGGATCTACAATGAATGCTGATAATCCTTGGGCATCGCCTTTGTTACCAGAAGTTCTAGCTATAACAATCAAAAGATCAGCACTTGACCCATCAATTACAAAAACCTTTTCTCCATTGAGGACCCATCCATCATTATTTTTTTCTGCGGCAAGCTCTGTATTTGCAGGTTCATGATGTGATCCCTCGTCAATTGCTAGAGCAGTCGTCAGCTTACCTTCGAGTATTTTTCCAAGAAGTTCTTCTTTTTGAGACTCGGAACCCATTTGATTGATCGAAGTTACGCCTAATACACCTGTAGCAAATAATGGAGAGGGAACTAGAGTTTTGCCTAACTCTTGAAGCACCACGCTTATGCCTGCAAGACCAAACTCTGAACCTCCATATTTTTCTGGAATAAGAATGCTTGTCCAACCAAGCTCAACCATTTCATGCCATAGACCTTCATCCCAAGAATTTGGATGATCTTCATCTCTGAGTTTTCTTAAGTGAGACACCGGAGCTTTATCTTTTGC
>NHFF02000021.1 GCA_002172535.2 Gammaproteobacteria bacterium TMED104
AATCATTAGTCTTAAAAATAATTCATCAAATTCCATGCCTTTGCTATTTGAAAGTTCTGCAATATCCTGATCGCTGGCCATACCCATCATTTTCATGTGATGCATCGACATATGAGCATGAACTTCAATATTTCGTTCTTCAAGCCAACCTTGCATGAATGAAATCTCATCCTCCTGAGAAACGTCAATTCTTCCAGCTAAATCTAAAATTTCTTGGGTATTGGTTCGATTAGGCGCAAGTCTTGAAAGTGTGAGTGCTTGTTCATGATGAACGATCATGTGATTCATGAAAACCGTATCGTCTTTAGTAAACCCAGTATTAGCAATATTTATCGCTTCCTTAGAATTAATTTCTTTGGAGGAAGTTCCAGGAAGTCCTGGCTGAATAATAAGTGGCTCAGCAGAGAGACTTAAAGTAAATATTAGGAAAAGTGAAAGTGATAATTTTTGCATAAAAATATTCTAATTTTTTTAAAAAGGGTGATTAATTTACTTTACCTTTAGCGTCGATGCAATAAAGACGCTGTTAACAAAGAGGATGACAATCATCGAGACTTCAAAAATCTCAAAAGCGGAAACATTTGGAACACCAAAAACAGATAACGAATCAAACATAAAATAAATCAGCAAAACAAACCCAACAGATTGGAAAAATTTTTTAGANGGATAAATCCATGAGATAAGCTCAATAATNAGNAAGGGNGTAACCCAGATCCAAAAAAGTGGACTCAATTCGCTAATAATACTGGTTTTGATTAATGCAAAAAGGATAAAAAAGAGCATTCCAAATCTAAATAACTTCAAATTCGAAAGTATCATCTAAGCCACCTGCTTTATTGTGAGTGCCAATCTTTTACCAGCAGCTTCAGCTATTGCACGCTCATCAACAGTTAGTACCGGTCCTGCTGTATTTACATGACTTGCTCCATAGGGGGTGCCACCACTTTTTGTTTGATGCAGCGCATCAATCGAGTAAGGCGCACCAATAATCATCATCCCTTGATGCAGCATGTAAGTTAGGATATTCCATAAAGTAACCTCTTGCCCGCCATGCATCGAGCTTGTTGACGTAAATGCCATCCCTGGTTTATTTTCCAATGCATTCGCAGCCCATAAATCACCGGTCGAATCAAGAAAATGCTTCATTGGAGCTGCCATGGAGCCAAATCTTGTGGGCGAGCCTATGGCAAGGCCTGAACAATGTTGGAGCTCTTCTTTTGTGCAATAGATTTCACCCTCAACAGGCTCNTCNGGCTCAGTTGCCTTTGAGTTAGGTGATACCNTNGGAACAGTCCTAATTTTGGTTGGCATTCCAGAGGCTTCAGCACCATCGGCAATAGCATGTGCAAGATTTTTTACACACCCAGACGCTGAATAAAAAAGTATCAATAGGTATTGATCATTCATGCAACAATCTTACAATGCATCCTTTATGAATTGTAAAAAAATATCTTTGTGTACTGTTTTAATCGCGATGCTGTCTTGCTCACAAGGCGACATTGATTTACATGATACCCGCTCAATATCGTCAGAATCTCTCAAAGGTCATTGGGTAATTGTGAACTATTGGGCTGACTGGTGTCCGCCATGCCTTAAAGAAATNCCNGAGCTTGCNAAATTTTCAAATTTAAATCCCGACATCAAAGTCTTTGGATTTAATTTTGATCGTTTNGAGGGCGAAGAGCTNGANGAGCAGCTTGATCGATTTGGCCACACGTANCCNTCNCTATTAACTCACCCTAAAACCATCTGGGGNATTGAGACNCCTCAATCACTGCCTGCNACGTTTTTTATNAATCCNAATGGNGAGGTTGNATTTGCAAGNAAAAGACCAATCGATGCANNAGCTATAGAAGAGATTCTATTTTCACTGCAANAAAGTTTTTAAAAAANCTTCTTCAATTAACCACTCAGGATTAATCTTGTTNCCATTAAAATAAACGGTCCAATGTAAATGTGGGCCAGTGACCCTGCCGGTAGCCCCAACAGTTCCAATTTGATTGCCTTGCTGAATAATTTTTCCTAGATCTGCAGTAATTTCATCCATGTGTGCATAAGATGTATAAAGCCCCTCACCATGACTTAAAATTACGGTGTTGCCCGTGTAGAAAAAGTCACCAATTAAAACAACTCTCCCTTTCAGCGGAGCAATAATGGGATCCCCGGTTTTTCCATTCATATCAAGCGCTAAGTGAACGGAACGCTTTTGCCCATTAATGTATCGCTGTTTACCGTAAGGTGAAGTTACAATTCCTGCAACGGGTCTTATAAATTGAAATGAAGGCGTTAGGGTTGAATCATTTTTTGAAAGTGCTTCACGAATTAATAGTGCTTCTCTATTTGCCCGTTGNTGGTCTGATGCACTTAGATNNACTTTNGAGGTGTCTGCAATNGTGATGCGAGATTCACCNAAGTTAATGTATTCAATCTTCATTGNTCCTTCGATATCNTNATCAGTAANGGNTTGATCATTTGCAACAAACGGNAAAGCTAGAATTTTTTTAATTTGACTATTTGATTTGATAAGAGTTCCAGATCCATCTTCTCCNCTAATGCTTACAGCAGCNAACTCNCCACTTTTAAANGTTAAGGTTNCAGCATTNATTGGATNNATGAAANTNAANAGGAGTAANACTTTAAGANAGNACTTCACTNTGATACTTCCACCGATAGNTCACCATCTGAAAGTTTTACAGANAGCTTCTCCGAGGGCTTAGCCTGATCAACATTTTTTATAATTTCTTGGCTAGAGTTAGTAACAATTGAGTAACCGCGATCAAGAATAGAATAAGGGCTAACAGCACGGAGTCTTTTTTCAATTCCACTAAGTTGATTAAGGTGACTCTCAAGTCTGCGCGCAATTCTACCTTTAAATTCTTTTGTCAGTTGCATGAAGCGTAAACGTATCTCTTTAATTTTTTTTGAAGGCGTTAGCTGATTCAAGGAAATCTGATTAATCGAAATGGCTTGATGCTTGTCTTTAAGTAAATTCTTTATATTTTGAAAAATTTTTAACTCCATAGAATCAATCGCCTGAGCTCGCTCTTTGATTATGGAAAGAGGTGATTTAAGTTGAGCTTTTAAAAGAGCAATCTTTTGCTTTTCATTGTTGATGGATGTCTGAAAAGATTTTTTGATTTTCTCTTGGAGGTCATTCAAAAGTTCAAGTGACTGATAATAGTATTCAGTAACAATTTCTGCACCTGCCGTGGGCGTGGGCGCCCTCAAGTCAGCAACAAAATCACAAATGGTGAAGTCAATTTCATGACCCACTGCTGAAATAAGTGGAATATCTAAACGATGGATCTTTCGAGCCAAGTCCTCATGGTTAAAGNACCATAAATCTTCAATTGAGCCTCCACCACGACACATAAGAATTAAATCAAACGCGTTGCTTGGATTATTTATGTTAAATGTTTCTATTTGCTCGAGCGCATTGATTAGACTTCTAGGAGCTGTATCACCTTGGACAGTAGCTTCAACGATGGTGAGCTGAGTATTTCTTGCTCTTCGCTCAACGGTAGTCATGACGTCTTGAAACGCTGCTGTAGAGGAGGAGGTCACCACAGCCAGATGGATTGGNTATTTTGGAATTTCGCGTTTCAGAGCATGATCAAATAAACCTTCTTTTTCAAGCTTGGCTTTCAATAACTCAAATTGTTTGGCTAAGTTTCCTTCACCGTAGGGTTCCATTCGACTAACAATGAGTTGATAGTCACCCCTAGGTGCATAAAGACTAACTTGAGCTTCCACCGCACANAAGTCNCCGTTTTCTGGAGCAAAGTTAAGGCGCATATTTTGATTTCTAAACATCGCACACCTNACGGCTCCATCCTCATCTTTAAGGGTAAAATACATATGCCCAGAAGAGGGCTTGGCAAGGTTAGATACTTCCCCAACCACCTGAACTGTTCCTAGCTCAGATTCAAGTAAGTACTTGGCTTTACGGTTCAGTTCACCGACGGAAATAAAATTATTGTTGTCGTCCATATTTGATATTTTCTAAGCTAGTATATCGTGATGCAAATTCAAAAACATTCAGTTGCAGCCTTTTTAATTCTTGCATTAGGTGCCGCACTAATTGGAATTGCACCTATTTTTGTAAGACTCAGCGAGCTGAGCCCAAGCTGGGTTCTTTTTTACAGAATGTTTTTAGCATTACCTTTTTTATTAGTGTTAAATTTCTATCTAGACTCAAAAAATCCTTTCCGACTAAAAGAGCGAAAAACTTATTTGATTGCTGCAATTGCTGGGCTTGCCTTTTGTATTGATATGACCGGCTGGCACTGGAGTCTTGAATTTACATCTATTTCTAATGCTACGATTATGGTCAATACTGCGCCTATATATGTGGCGTTATTTGGCTTTTTTGTACTTAGAGAAGCAATAACTGTTAAGTTAATTCTAGCAATGCTCATTACTTACTTGGGCGTCTTTGGATTGATAGTTGGCTCACCTGATCAAACTCCAAGCTCAGTATTTGGTGACGCCATATCACTGATTGCAGCTTTTTTTTATGCAGCCTATTTGATCTTAATTTCTCGATTAGGTCATGAGAGCCCAACCAAAGTCATTCTGTATACGACTTTTTTCTGTGGGTTATTTTCCTTGCCTGCGGCATTTGCTGAATCCTCTGTGTATATGCCAACTGCAATTAATGGATGGCTTTGCTTAATTGCCCTTGCAGTCCTATGCCAAGTAGGGGGGCAATACTTTATTACTATTGGTATGCCAAAAGTTAAAGCATCCTTTGCCGCAATTGGATTGCTGATGCAGCCTATTACGGCTACCATTTTAGGCGCACTGATCATGATGGAATGGCTTACGATCTTTCAATCGATGTTTGGTGTACTTGCTTTGACTGGAATATACTTGGCTAGATTGGAGTTAACAAATGGAAGCAAAAACTAAAGCACAAGAATTAGGGTTTTTATCAAGAGAATATGCCGTCGGTAAAGACAAAGCTAAGTGGTTAAGTTTATTTGCAGAAAATGCGGTTGTGCAAGATCCTATTGGAGTTAGTCCATTAGATCCTTCCGGAGAGGGACATAAGGGATTGAAAGCAATTGAGGCTTTTTACGATAACGTTATTGCCAGTGGAGATTTAATATTTGAAATCAAAGAATCAATTCCATGCGGTAATGAATGTGCTAACTTTGCGTACATAACCAATAAAATAAATGGTGCTGAGATTAAGACAAAGATGATTGTCATTTACCGTGTTAATTCAAATAATAAAATAGTATCATTACGTGCTTTCTGGGATTATCAAGCAATGGAAAACCAGATGAATGAACTTTTTTCGGGTGATTAGCTCAGTTGGGAGAGCATCTCGTTTACACCGAGAGGGTCGGCAGTTCGAGCCTGTCATCACCCACCAAACAGNCAAAAAAAAGCCCGGNATNNNCCGGGCTTTTTTTNGTCTGTTNNNTGGNATCTATTAGTTATTATCGCTAACAGCAGCAGCCCAAATAACAATACCGAATAAGATTTTGTTAATAAAGTCTGCAAGGTTGTATACGAGGTTAAGAGTACCTTCGTTTACACCACCAGCTAAATAACCTAGGAAGTATCCCGCAGGATAAACAACCCAACCAATGATGATGATATACATCATGGTGTTATAGGCGCTTTGAACAGCAGCATTGCCAGACGCGTCTCTAGCAGCAGCTCCTTCTCCACCCCAAAGAACGTAAATCATATAGAACCAAGCTAAACACCCAATAATGAATGCAGGCCAGGCTGCCATGATTCCAGCTTCTCCAAGATATCCAAAGACCAACATAACGATTGAGCCAACAAACAGCTTCCAAAATAGTGAAGCAGCAACGTCAGTAACAGCTCTTAGGATCAAATAGAACTCGACAATTAAAAGAGGTACGGTTAGCAACCAGTCAATGTATCGAAATACTGTTGGTGATGTGCCAGTTTCAACCCATACGCCTCTCATATACAAGTAATGCCATAAAGCAATACCTGTTACCAAACCAGACACTGTTAGAGATGTTCTCCATTTTGCGCTGACGTTATCTCTTTCTAAGAAAAAGAATACAGTAGCAGCTAGCAAAGCAGCTGTTACTAACCAGAAGCTGACACCAACGTAATCGTTAGCATCTAAATCGCCTCCAGCGGCAGCAAATGAAGGAACAGCAATCAGGCCTGCAAGTAGCATAAATAACTTCATACTGATCTCCTTATTTAATTTAAATATTTAAGTTAAAGTAGAAAACTCCCCCTTTAGAAGTTTTTCAACTCTGACAGGATGTCAAATAATTTATAAAAAATCAATTTTTTCAATATTTCATGTAAATATTTACTTGCAGAAAATTTTTAAATAGATATGATTCGAAAACTATCGCGGACCGGTAGTTCAGTCTGGTTAGAATGCCTGCCTGTCACGCAGGAGGTCGCGGGTTCGAGTCCCGTCCGGTCCGCCATTGTGCGCTTTATTTGGTATGGAGATATTAAAACTAACCATCATATTTCAGGCAGGAATTGTGTTAACGCATCTTGCGCTTACCACCCCAATAATTTTTAGTGTGCTGGATGATGAATCATCCTCAAAATTCCTAAGAAAAATCTTCCCAAGGTATTACCTAGGACTATTAATTTTCTCTTTTCCAGTTCTAATTTACGCTTTGTTTAATGAAACAACAGCTTATGTTTGGTACCTATCTATTTTTAATGCTATCCATGCAGCCATTGGGTTTATCGTGATCCCCGCAACCAATGCAGCGAGAGACAGGGATTGGTCTAAAACTTTTAGTTACTTACATGGTTTAAGCGTTTACTGTACAGCAGTTATATTTATTTCATCGATTCTAATTTTCTTTTCCTTGTAAATTAACTTTGCACAAAAAACTTAATATGCCCTCCAAAACTTGTTTGCAATGCAGCAAGCCTTTTAATTGGAGAAAGAAATGGGAAAGAGATTGGGATAATGTACAATTTTGTAGCAAAAAGTGTAGAGGTGAGCATCAAAGAGAATCTAGAAAGAGCAATAAAGTGTTGAACTCGTGATCTCAAGCATTATATAGGTATCAACATAGGGACAATTATGGCAAAACCAAAAACTAAAGCTTTCCAAACTGAGACCAAGCAGTTACTGCAGTTGATGATCCATTCTCTTTATTCCAACAAAGAGATTTTTCTAAGAGAGTTGATTTCAAATGCATCAGATGCACTCGATAAATTAAGATTTAAATCACTCGAGGACTCCTCACTTCAAAGCGATTACGCAATCAACATTAGTCTGGATCCAAAAAACAACATTATCTCCATTTCAGATAACGGCATTGGCATGAATGAAGCTGAGCTCGTAGAAAACATTGGCACCATTGCAAAATCTGGAACAGCAAGTTTTTTAAGTAGTATTACCGGAGATAAACAGAAAGATTCACAATTAATAGGCCAATTTGGGGTGGGTTTCTATTCTGTGTTCATGGTTGCAAAAGAAGTTGAAGTTCATTCGAAATCTGCAGTTGATAAAGAGGATGATGGATATTTATGGAAAAGTTCTGGAGAAGATACTTACGAACTCTCAAAAAAATCTAAAGATGATCATGGAACCACCATCATGATTTATCTAAATGATGAAAATAAAGAGTTTATTGATGAATCCAGAGTTAGTTTCATAATTTCAAAATACTCACAATACATTAATTTCCCAATCTATCTATCGGCTGAAGGTATGGAGAAAAAGAGATTAAATGATAATGAAGCAATTTGGCTAAAATCAAAAAGGTCCATCAAAGAAGACGAGTATAAAGAATTTTATAAGTATCTAAGTCACGACTTTGATGATCCTTTGTTGTGGATTCATAATAAAGTTGAAGGCAAGCAGGAGTATTCAAACCTTCTTTACATTCCAAAGAGATCACCCTTTGATTTATGGAATCGTGATACCCCTAGAGGCTTAAAGCTTTTTATTCAGCGTGTCTTTATTATGGATGATGCAGCGCATTTCCTACCTATTTATTTACGATTTGTTAAGGGGATCATTGACTCAAGCGATTTACCTCTTAATGTTTCCAGGGAAATCTTACAAGAACATCCCTTGGTTGATTCAATCAAAAAAGCTTTAACCAAACGTGTCCTGGATGCTCTAAAAAAACTTAAAAAAGATGACATGAGTGCCTATCAAGCATTTTGGCATGAATTTGGTCTGGCGCTTAAAGAAGGTCCTGCTGAGGATTATGAAAACAAAGATGAAATTGCAAGTTTATTTATCTTTGCTTCAAGTAAGAATGATGATAGTGAAATAAATGTTGATCTAGACAGTTACATTGAGAGAATGGAAAAAGATCAGGATAAGATATATTACTGTCTTGGAGATACCTATGAAGCAGCATTAAATTCACCGCATATTGAAAGTTTAAAAAAGGCTGATACTGAAGTTTTATTGCTTACGGATCGTATCGACGAATGGTTAATGACAACACTTGCTAAATATAACGGTAAAGTGTTGGTGAATGCTGCTAAAGCAGATTTTGATGATGCAGAATCCAAACCCAAAGTATCAAAGGATAACGAGAAGCTTATTGAGAGGATTGCTACCAAGCTTAAAGATGAGGTTGCTGAGGTTGTTGTAAGCAGTAGGTTGGTCGATTCAGCTGCAAGATTGGTTACCGCAAAACATGATCCTGGCATTCAAATGCGTAAAATCCTTGAATCAGCAGGGCAAAAAATTCCAGATTCAAAACCTAGTCTTGAAGTTAACCTTAAGCATAAACTGATAAAAAAACTTGATACGCTCGAGGGCAGAGAATTTACTAACTTCAGTAAATTTTTGTTGGATTATGCAATTATTGCTGAAGGTGGATCCCCCAAAGATCCTTCAAAGTATTTAAGACAGTTGGATAAATTTCTGATCTGATAAGCATGGATAAAAAAATCGCAGTTTTAGGAGGCGGCAGTTTTGGTACCGTACTTGCTAACTTGTCTGCTTCAAATGGCCTTGAAACCTCCCTTTGGGTAAGAGATACAGAGCAAGCTCTTAGAATTAATGCTGAAGGCGCAAATACTACTTATCATCCGGAGCTAAAACTTTCTGAGAAAATTATTGCATCCGAAAGCTTGGAGCAATGCATTTCAGGCGCTGATCTGTTATTAGTGGCAACGCCAAGCGCAATCTTTGAAAATATTATTAAACGCTTAAAACCTTTTGTTAAGGACAACATGCATGTTGTTTCATGCACAAAAGCAATAGCTAAAAATCCCATGCGAACCATGACAGAAATTATCTCTTATGAACTCAAGGCAGTCATTGGTGATCAATTTGGGGTCCTGAGTGGACCAAATTTGGCTAAGGAAATTGCTAATGAAAAGGTAGCAGGCTCAGTAATTGCCTCCCTTAATCATGAGCTAAAAGAGTTAATTAAGAAAGCGCTTGAGAGCGAAAAATTTAAGATATATGAGAGTGCTGACGTAAAAGGGGTTGAGTATGCAGGTGCTTTAAAAAATATTTATGCCATTTGTTGTGGTATAGGAGATAAATTAGATGTTGGTGAAAATGCTATAGGTCTAATTATCACTAGAAGCATGACCGAGATGAGTAAGTTTGCTGTTCATAAAGGAGCTAATCCAATAACCTTTTTAGGTTTAGCCGGAATGGGTGACTTGGTTGCTACTTGTACCTCAAAACTCTCAAGGAACTTTTCGCTTGGAAGAAGGCTTGCAAAAGGTGATAGTCTTGAAGAAGCAAAAGCAGCTATTGGGCAGGTCGCTGAAGGCGTAAGAACCCTAGAGGTTGTTTATGAAGAAGCTAAAGATAATAATCTAGCAATGCCACTAGTAAATGCCTTACATAAAATAGTTTTTGAAGATGCAAACCCAAGTATATTAATGGACGATTTAATAAGTCATCCAGGCCATCTTGATGTAGAATTTGCTGGAGGAACTGGAAATGAGTGAGATAAAAAAAGAAGAACTATTAAAACCTAGCAAGTGGATCCGCCTGCTGTTTATGGTTGTTTACTCGTTAATAATAGAAATTATCGCTTTACCTTTAATTCTAATCTTGATTTTCTTACAGTTTTTATTTCATTTAATTGCTGGCTCACCAAATAATCAAATTAAAAACATAACCAACTGGCTAATTGGTTTCCTAACAGAGAGTTTTGAGTACTTAACCTACAAAACTGAACAGAAACCTTTTCCATTTGATCAGGATGATGAAGTAGAAAGGAATGATGATATTGATGAAGTAATTTCTGAATCCACTGATAATTCAACCTCAGAAGAAGAATCAACGACGTCAAATTAATCAGGCTTTTGCCTTAACTTAGGCTTTTAAGTCGTTATAATGATCGCATTATGAGCAAACCAAGTAGAGAAGAAGCAATGCAAGCAGTCAAAACACTCATTGAGTGGGCTGGCGATGACCCGACACGAGAGGGTCTTGTAGAAACACCAAAAAGGGTTGTAGCTGCATATCAAGAGTTTTTTGAGGGTTACACACAAGATCCTGAAGATATCCTAAGAAAAACTTTTGAAGAAGTTGAAGGTTATGATGAGATGGTAATTGTCAAAGATATTCGATTGGAATCCCACTGTGAGCATCATATAGTCCCAATTCTTGGAACCGCACATATTGGCTACATACCTAACAAAAGGGTTGTTGGCATTAGCAAATTAGCGCGTATTGTTGATGTCTTCGGTAAAAGACTTCAAACCCAAGAAACAATGACTTCACAAATTGCCACTACAATTGAAAATGTTTTAAACCCAAAGGGAGTTGCCGTTGTGATTGATGCTGGCCATCAGTGCATGTCAACTCGAGGGGTGCATAAAACAGAATCTTCTACTGTCACCAGTTCTATGAAAGGTGTTTTTAAAGAAAATCAAGTTACAAGGAATGAATTTCTTTCATTTATAAATTTATCAAATAAATAATTGATAAATCATTCACTGGTTTTAGCCTCGACATCAGAAATACGCAGAAAATTAGCATCCAATTTCGATAGCTCAATAATTTTTTCATCACCTTCAGCAGACGAAGATCATTTAAAAAAAACACTCAAAGGATTAGAGCCAGCTCAACTATGTTATGAGTTAGCTAAGGCCAAATCTTTAAGCATCAATCATGATTTTCCCAATCATTTGGTTTTAGGATGTGATCAAATTTGCTTGTTAGAAAATAAAATCTTTTCAAAGCCAAGGACTGCAGAACGTGCGATTGATCAGTTAAAAAAGCTTAGCGGTAAAACACATCATTTAATTGGTCAGTATGTTTTTTCTAAAGACAATGCAGTTATTCATGAGGTTGAAATTGTCTGCACTATGAATATGCGAGAGTTAAGTCTTAATGAAATTCAAAATTATGTTAAATTAGATCAACCTTTTTCTGCATGCGGAGCTTATATGTACGAAGAAAATGGTCATCAGCTTTTTAGTGAGGTCAAAGGAAGCTTAGAGGCTATTAATGGACTGCCATTAAGCGAAATTCTCGAAGGCCTTAATNAAAAAGTTTAAANAAGCATTCNTNNAAATTANATAAANNTTTTTTATNTTATTANTTAAANAATTTNTTATATGGNAGCTNNGATTTAATNCTAATTNTTTGATTNNTAGATTTAACNANTAAATNTGNATTNGAGAATTCTAATTCAGATTCNCCATCAATNACTCCTTCTCCAAATTTATANCTNGCAAGGGGTGGTTTNGACCTTAGTTCATTATCAAAATTTTCTAATTCAATNATTGTATTTTCTTGAATTTTTTTAAATGATTTCCATTTTTTTTCAGTATGTTTTTGCTTAAGAATTTCGATNGTTTTAGATGGNGACATNATCAGGGANGTGCCATTGTTACCGCCAAAGCCNTTCGCATTTAATATTGCAAAGTCATATTCTGTTTTTTTTATCTNNTGNTTCTTGAGTAAAAAANTTAANTTTGANTTATAAACATTCTCCGCAAGTTCAGGAGTGGATGTAATTCCTGGGACAATATNCAGTTGCCATGAACCTAGCATGGAGGTTAGTTGATCTCCTCCNGCCGCTGCNAATGAGTGNGCTAAATGNGACTTAATTGCAGTCACTNGCATANCNGCAATACCAAATGCATTGGCTANACTGGATAGAATATGTGATTCAGTGACCCTGTTTTGNGGAGTNCCGGTTCCATGTGCATGCACTAAAACTCNATTCAGGGCATCTNTTCCAAATGCATCACTGACTTCGTTAAGAACTCTTCCAATCGTAATNTANTTNCCNGCACCTGGACCNGANATNGATTTTTTATATCCATCNGCATGNATATGAGANGACAAAGCNGCACCGTAAATATTGCAGCCTAANTCGAGCGCNAAATCATCTGCCATNAGGACTACAAATTGNGCAGACTCACCAATAGACATTCCAACATTCTCACCAAAAGGTCGACATGCTTTTCGATAATTTACTTCNNCAGNATCTTCACCCAGCTGTGCCTGNAAGTTGATNAGATTCTTATCTTCTGCCAANCCCTTTGCTGCTGCAAAACCCTCNTATACCTCAGGCACCAAGCCACTNTCAGCAGCGCCCACAAAACATATTTTTGNTTGCCCNGAATTAATNAAATCAATACCCATNCTNAGNTTATATTGAAANGTNGCGCANGCACCGGTGTGATTTCCAGTNACACCCATGGAGCCAAGGACATATGCATGNACAAAATCTGCNCTCATTTCTCCCANAGACATAGCAAGNTGTTTNCTGGNAGTTCTTNCNCCGGANAGCTGTGCTTGGTAAAAACCTCCCATACCAAANTTATCAGCNGTTGANATTGCGCAACCTGATAAGCACGAAACATTTTCTGGACCCACCTTTNCAGAAACTTCATCCCAATTNAGACCNATGCTTTTGAGAGCATCAGAGGCAGCAAAAATTGACATAGCTAAAGANCTTGGATGTTGTCTTGCNTTGTATGTTTCGCTTGGGTTAAATCCTGTTGGCANCTGNCCAGCTGCTAAACCAGGTAGGCTTGGATTTCTGTGAGAAACTTCTTCAAAGAAATTTTTTGAAAGTTTTCTGATAAGCGAATTATCTAAATTATATTTTTCACCAGGATTACTCGTTAATTGTGCTAACGATTCGATGGTTTTAATCTTTTCGATGTTGGATAAATTCTCATAAACCATCCGCTTCAGCGCATAATCTCCTGCAGATCTTCCAGCAGCATTAATTCCACCGTAACCTACAATTACTGGGAGGACATTCACTTGACTAATTTTTTTGCTGAAAGGAGAGTTTGATAGATAAGTGTGTTAATGGTCATAGGACCAACACCGCCAGGCACAGGCGTGAAAGCATAGGCTGTAGATTCAATTCCTTCTAAATCAATATCACCACATTTTTCTTGAGGGTGATAGCCNGCATCNANGACNACAGCNNTAGGTTTTATCCAGTCAGNTTTTATGAGTTTTGGAACCCCAACTGCNCCGACTAAAATATCCGCCTCTTTAATAATTGCATGCAAGTTTTTTGTTCTGGAATGACAAATTGTGACAGTAGCATTTTCGTTGAGAAGCATCATTGCCATAGGTTTTCCTAGAATAGGGCTTCTACCAACTACCACTGCATGCTTGCCTTCAATTGGGATATCGTAATGTTCAAGCATTCGCATGATGCCTGCTGGAGTGCACGATCCATAGGCTGGTTCTTGCATCGTCATCGAGCCAAATCCAANGCAGGTAACACCATCGACATCTTTATCTAATTGNATAGCATCGAAACATTTGCGCTCATCAATATGAGATGGAACCGGGTGTTGTAACAGAATTCCATGAACTGAATCATCTTTATTTAGCTCATCAATTTTATTTAATAATTCATTGGTAGTTGTTTTTTCATCTAGCTCAACAGCAATAGATTTCATGCCTAACCGCTGACAAGTGCTTTGTTTCATTTTCACATAGGTAGCAGATGCTGGGTCTAAACCCACCAAAATGGTAGCTAGAGTGGGAGTAATTCCCTTTGAAATCAGTTGCTCGGTTTCTTTTTTTATTTCAGATTCAAAATCNCTAGCAAGAGATTTACCGTTAAGAATAATTGCTGACATTNGTNATATTTTCNCATCATAAATNTAATATGCAATGAAGATTGATTATTTCTTTTATTATCATTAATATCACAATCCTCGGGGTATGGCGCAGTCTGGTAGCGCACTCGCTTTGGGAGCGAGTGGTCGTAAGTTCGAATCTTACTACCCCGACCAGTGCGCCTGTAGCTCAGCTGGA
>NHFF02000014.1 GCA_002172535.2 Gammaproteobacteria bacterium TMED104
GATTATTTAGAAAATCACCCCAGGTTAATTCCAAGATTTTATTTTTTTTATTTTCTTTAGATACTGATGCTTCAATTCTAGAAAGAAGCTCGAGCTCTCTTTCACTATATTCATCCAAAGAATGAGAATGTAGTGTTAGAATACGGTCCCTTATGGAACAATGGACATACGTTTGTACTGAATTGTCTAGTTTTTCCGAGATTGAAAGCATGTCAATACCTAAAGTATTGAGAATAAATGATGTTTTTTTATTCTTGGATAAATGCATAAAGAAATAATGAAAGATATTGCAAAAAAATACAAACCCTTTTCTTCAGTTGAGCTGAGGGACAGGACATGGCCAGACAAAAAAATTACTAAAGCTCCAATTTGGTGCTCAGTTGACTTGAGAGATGGCAATCAAGCTCTTATTGAACCAATGGGGCATGAAAAAAAAGTCAAAATGTTTGAACTACTATGCTCCCTTGGCTTTAAAGAAATTGAAATTGGTTTTCCAGCAGCATCTCAAACTGATTATGATTTTGTAAGATACTTAATTGAAGAGAAGAAAATCCCTAATGATGTCACTATTCAAGTACTGACTCAGTCTAGGCAGCATATCATTGAGAAAACATTTGAGTCATTGATTGGGATTGATAAAGCAATTGTGCATTTTTATAACTCTACATCAGCACTTCAACGAAAAGTGGTGTTTGATGATGATAAGGAAGGCATCAAAAAAATTGCTATAGATGGAGCCCTTCTTATTAAAGAACTATCAAAAAAATATAATAAAACTAATTGGCGTTTTGAGTATTCACCTGAAAGCTTTACTGGTACTGAGGTAGATTTTGCAGCTGAAGTTTGTAACGAGGTTGTAAATATCCTTAAGCCCTATAGTGATGAAAAAATTATTATTAATTTGCCAGCTACGGTAGAGATGTCTAGCCCCAACGTTTATGGAGATCAAATTGAGTGGATGATTAGAAATCTAAATAATAGAGAGGATGTAATTGTCTCTCTGCATCCTCATAATGATAGAGGAACTGCTGTGGGTGCAGCTGAAATCGGTGTTATGGCTGGTGCCGATAGAGTTGAAGGAACTTTGTTTGGTAACGGCGAAAGAACAGGTAATGTAGATATTGTTACATTAGCTCTAAATTTACTAACTCAGGGAGTTGATCCTAAGCTAGAACTTAACAATATCAACCATGTGATTCGTGAAGTTGAATACTGTAATCAATTACCGGTCCATCCAAGACATCCATATGCTGGAGATTTAGTTTTTACAGCTTTCTCTGGTTCACATCAGGACGCAATAAAAAAAGGCCTTTCAGCCATCAGTCAATCAAATAATCCACATTGGGAAGTGCCTTATCTGCCCATTGATCCATCGGATCTAGGAAGAACTTATGAAGCAGTTGTGCGTATTAATTCACAGTCAGGCAAAGGTGGTATTGCTTATATTTTAGAAAAAGATCATGGGGTATCTCTCCCAAGAAGACTTCAAATCAGTCTTTCTACAAAAATACAAAAAGTTGCAGACGAAACAGGCAAAGAACTGCTCTCACATGAGATCTGGGATATCTTTGACAAAAATTTTATTCAAGGACCAAATAAAGCCGAATTAGTTTCATTTGAACTTAATACCAGTGATGGTGAAAATGACAGTATCAAAGTTGAGGCTAAATTAAATCAAAAAAAACTAGAGTTTTCAGGAAGTGGAAATGGTCCAATTGATGCAATGATTCAAGGGATAAATAAAAAAATGGGTTTAAATCTNAGTGTTACTGACTATCATCAACATTCATTGGGTACTGGATCAGATGCAAAAGCTGTTGCATATATTGAAGTATCTGATGGAAATAAAACTCGTTGGGGTGTAGGTATAGATGAGAATACTATAAGAGCTTCTTTGAGAGCAATTATGATAGGTTTCGATAAGATATCTATTTAAATANTGGCTTTCTCTTTTCAAAAAANGCAGCTACCCCTTCTTTAAACTCATCATTCCCCAAAATACTATTTTGTGTATTTGCTTCATCCTCATAGGTTTGAATAAATTTCTTTTCTAAAGAATCTCTCATTATTTTTTTAGTATTAGACACAGCTTGTGGTGATCGCATGGAGATGGCTTGTGCCCATTTNTNAGTTTCACTTTCAAGATTCTCTGGAGAACATACCTTATTTGCAATTCCAAGTTGAAGACACTCCTGTGAACCNATTTTTTTAGCCTCAATTGCAAATTCCAATGCTTTNCTATATCCAATATTTCTAGCAAGCAACCAACTTAATCCNCCATCAGGNACCAGAGCTATATTACTAAATACAGANAGAATAAATGCTTCCTCGGACATAATTCTTAAATCGCATGCCATTGCNTAAGCCGCACCAATACCTGCCGCAGGACCATTAATGCTTCCAATAACTATTTTTGGCATGGAAATAATATTATTAATTGAGGGAAAGTATCCTCTCATAAGGGCATCTTTTGTNTCTTTCCAGGTAGGATCATTCTCGCTAAGGTCAGCACCTGATGTAAAGCCTTTGCCCTCACCNGTTAGNACTAAGACTCTAATGCTNGAGTCATTCTTTACAATTTCAGTAGCTTCTNTTAAGATCNATTATTTGTTGAGTATTAAAAGCATTCATTACTTCTGGCCTAGANAAGGNAATTGTNGCTANTGTTTCATCAATTGAGAGTTTAAGNCTTTCAAATTCCATCATGGCTCCTTAATAATTAAAGATTTTTTATCAGTAANCATTTTACAGCTTTTTTGTGCATTATCAGCTCTNCTCCATTGAACTGAACTGTTCGATGTNGTCTGTGAGCAAAAGAATATTTTTTCAATCTCTAGTTGTGTTTTACGGTTAGGTTGAGAGAAGCCATTTTTTTTAATCCAATGCCTAATTATGTNAGTGCGTTCGATTTCAGAAANTTTNGATAAGCTTGATATATTAAGNCCTGATTCTGATCTAAACTCTTCNATCCTTTGCTCCAAAAAAATATTTTTAAACTCAATATCTTGTTGAGACAATTCACTCAAGTCAGAAATTTTTTTAATTGCAGCTGGCCANCGCTCACTAATCAGAGGTATAAGTCTGCTTCTTATAAAATTTCTNTCAAACTGCTCATCATCATTACTATGATCATGAATATACTCNANGTTATGCTTTTCAACATATTNATAAATTTCATCTTTTTCAATTTTTAACATTGGTCTTAGGACCTTAATTTCATCCACTANACTCACTTCATTAATACCAGATATGCCTTCGGGACCACTACCCCTAAACATTCTAAAAAGTATTGTTTCAACCTGATCATTCATATGATGACCTAATGCTANGACACCNGGTGTTCTAATTATATTTGCAAAAATTTTAAATCTTGCTTTTCTAAAGCTGCCTTCAAGACTGGCTGTGCTATCTAAGTTCGGAATAGAAGTTNCTGTAAATTCAATATTATGATTNTTACAAAAGTCTTTACAAAAATTCTCCCATTTTTTTGATTCAGGTGAATACCCATGATTTACATGAATTGCTTTAANAGATCCTATTTCATTAGACTTATTCATTTCATTCAAATAATNCAAAAGAGCTATGGAATCAGCTCCACCACTCANCCCAACAAATACNTCAAGATTCTTAAAGAAATNAGATTNAGAAAATTTTGAATTGAAAGCTAATTTAGCCAATTTCTAATAGCTTTTTATATCTTGCTTCAAGCAGATCATCTANAGGTTTAGATAAAAGTGTNNCTAAGTTTTTTAAAATACATGAACGCACTGATTCGCTGATTTCTTTNTAATCTCTGTGAGCGCCTCCAAGCGGCTCTTTTATAATCTCATCAACAATCTTTATTTTAATGAGTTCTTGTGCGCTAACTTTCATTGCTTCAGCAGCATCTGAAGCCTTTTCAGCAGTCCTCCAAATNATTGANGCGCAAGCTTCAGGCGAAGCAACTGAATAAGTAGCATGTTCCAAAATTGCAATGTGATCACCNACTCCNATTGCTAAAGCTCCTCCTGATCCACCTTCNCCNGTAATAATTACNATGATTGGAGTCNTCAACTTTGACATGACAGCTAGATTNGTAGCTATAGCCTCACTTTGACCTCTTTCTTCGCCCTCAATACCNGGATAGGCACCAGCTGTATCAATAAAAGTAATCACAGGTAAGTTAAAACGCTCCGCTAACTGCATTAATCGTTTTGCCTTTCTATACCCTTCAGGCTGTGGCATGCCAAAATTTCTTTTTACTTTATCCTCTGTCTCTCTTCCTTTTTCATGGCCGATCACCATCACAGAATTGCCTTCGATTTCTGNAATNCCACCTATGATGGATTGATCATCTGCAAACTGACGATCACCATGAAGTTCAATAAAATCTGAAAATACAGCTTTGATATAGTCTGATGTATGGGGTCTCTGAGGGTGACGAGCAACTTGAACCTTTTGCCATGTAGAAAGTTTAGAAAAAATTTTATTTTTTAGTTTTTCTTCCTCTTTACGAAGCTTTTCAATTTGGNCTAACAGTTCTGGATCTTCATTTGANGCAGCCTGNAGAGCCTCAATTTTTTCAATAATTTCAGCTAATGGTCTTTCAAAATCTAAAAANTGCTCTTTCATTATTAGGATCCCAAACTAATNTTATCAGTATTAAAAATTTCATTCAGGATTTTAATGTTTTCNGATGTTGGNGGCACTGAATACTGATCTCCTAATTTGATNAGAGCACATGTATTATTTTTACTCACTTTNAANTTAACAGTGCACGATTGTTCATCCCAAAAATTACCATTCAACTTTTTAAGCTTTGAAATTGATTCTTGAACTTCCGCATCATTGTTNTTTGTAAGATCAACGATGAGGCTACCAGACTTTTCAGATAATTCATTATCAAGAAGTTCAATCCTTTTAATGTCCAGTTTGAACATCTTGGTCCCCATCTCCTTNGTTTTATAATCNTCAAATTCTGCATTCCCTGCAAAAACTAAAATNGCTCCTTTTTTTACTAAAAAATGATANTTTTCTAGTATTTCAGAACCAATNATGCCCTCCATTGATGAAGTNCCATCATCAAAACTAATGAACATAACTGGTTTACCTGATCGATCTCGAATCTGTCTTATATTATTTACTAATCCGACTACTTTTACCTTNTTAGTATCAACGGTTATTTGACCTATTTCATGACTTCTTATGTGGGCAACTCTTTTACTAATTGTTTTAACAGGATGGCCAGACATATAAAACCCTANAGCAGTCTTTTCATGNTCAAGNATTAATTCTGGAGGTAAATCACTTGTATTTTTATACTTATCATANGGATCAAATTCTTGCTGGACAGAAGAAAAGAGATCCGAGCTAGAAGATTGTGCTTTTTGTCCTTCACGCAAAACATCCTCTAAAGCTTCTATAGCGACAGATCTCGATGGAGATATTGAATCAAAAGCACCTGACTTTGCTANNGCNTCGATAGACTTCTTNCCACCCAACTTGATATCGGTTTTTTTTGTTAAATCAAATAAATCTTTAAAACCTGATGATCTTTTTTCAATTAGATGGGTGATNTAGGAATCTGCAACACCTTTTATTGCTCCCAAGCCATANTCGATCTCNTGATTTTGATTTACTTTAAAGTTTTTAATAGATGTATTTATGTTNGGCTTAATAACCTTTAAACCNATTTTTTTACATTCTTGGATTTGGATTTGAACTTTATCTGTATTACCCAAATCAGAGGATAGGACTGCTGCCATGAAGTATGCTGGATAATAGGTCTTTAAATNTGCTGTTTGATAAGAAATCAATGCATAGGCTGCAGAATGGGATTTATTAAANCCATAACCNGCAAACTTCTCAATTAAATCAAATATTTTTTCTGCAACTGGNGCCTTAATATTATTTTTTTTGCAGCCATTTACAAAAATCTCTCTTTGTTGCTCCATTTCTTCTACTTTCTTTTTACCCATGGCTCTTCTGAGAATATCTGCTTGGCCAAGTGAATATCCTGCAAGNACCTGAGCAGCTTGCATAACTTGCTCCTGATATAAAATAACACCATAGGTTTCCTTCAANACAGGNTCTAATAGATCATGGGGATATGTNACTTTTACTTTGCCATGCTTTCGATTAACAAACTCATCATGCATACCAGATTCAAGAGGGCCTGGTCTATAAAGTGCGAGCAANGCGGTAATTTCTTCAAATTTTGTTGGAATTAATCTCTGAATGAGATCCCTCATTCCAACNGATTCAAGTTGGAAAACTGCGGAAGTATTTCCTGATGCTAGAAGTTCAAAAACTTTTGGATCATCAAGTTTAATGGAGTGGATGTCTATAGGTTCAAGATCTGAAGATGAACGGAATTTATTNATTTCCTTAACAGCATTATCAATAACGGTTAAAGTTCTGAGACCAAGAAAATCAAACTTCACTAANCCAATAGTTTCGACATCNTCTTTATCGTATTGAGTCATNACTGATTGTGATTGCTCATCCACATAAGTGGGGCAGAAATCAGTAATTTTTCCCGGAGCAATTACTATTCCACCGGCATGCTTGCCNACATTTCTCGCAATTCCCTCTAATTTAAATGANAGNTCAATTATTTCAGATACTTCATCATCCTCTTGTATTAGTTGNTTAAAAAGAGGCTGGCTCTTGATGGCTTGATTGAGTGTAATTCCTGGTGTTGTTGGAATCATTTTTGCAATCCTATCTCCAAGCCCATANGGTCTGCCTAATGCTCTNGCAACATCCCTAACAACNGCTCTTGCTGCCATGGTNCCAAATGTAGCAATTTGNGAAACTGCGCCTTGTCCNTATTTTGAGCTTACATATGAAATAACTTGATCTCGTTTATCCATGCAAAAATCAATATCAAAATCAGGCATTGANATCCTTTCTGGGTTTATAAACCTTTCAAAAAGTAAATCGTGCTCAATNGGATCAAGTTCNGTGATGTCCAAACAATAAGCAACCAANGATCCTGCTCCTGAACCCCTTCCNGGTCCAACAGGAATNTCATTTTCCTTAGACCACTTTATAAAATCAGCAACAATTAGAAAGTAGCTAGAAAACCCTGTTTTGGTTATGGACTTNAGCTCGTAATCAAGTCTTTCAGTATATTTCTGATGTAAGTTTTTTGGTTGTTTTTTTAAAAGCTTTGTTAGACCCTTTTGTGCCTCGGANCTCAAAAAAGAATCAAAGGTTTNTCCTTCAGGNACTGGATATTCGGGAAGGAAATATTCACCNGTTTTTANACTGACATTNCATGCAGTTGCTACTTCAAAAGTATTGTCCACANCTNTTTTACAGTCCTCAAAAACCTTNTGCATNTCCTTGGAGTTCTTTATGTACTGATGNNTATTGAATTTACTCTGNCTGTTNNCATCATTAAGTGTTGTACCGTTATTAATACAAACTTTAATTTCATGAATATCAAAGTCCTCTTTGTTAAGGAACATACAGTCATTTGTTCCTATAACAGGAATCTTAAGTTTAGAGGCCANACTGAAGATNGTTNTTTTTGCTAANGCAAAATTTTGGTCCTNAAAATTATTAATCTCTAGCAANAAATTGNCTTTTGCTACAGACATATATTTTTTNAAATAATTTTCNGAATCTTGNNTCCTATTTTGTNGATTTAATTCATAAAGNTATGAATTNCTTCCNCCCAATATAATGAAGATATCTTTTTTAAATTCCTCNAGTTGTTCTAGAGTAATAAAATTTTTATGNNTTTGAATTTGATTTTGTGAAATTGAAATTAANTTTATTANGCCTCTTAACCCNATGTTTGTTTTTGCTAAACACAAAACTTCNTGAGGNGTNTCTGAAAATGAATCTTTAACATTAAGNATGCATCCTAAAATTGGTTTGACGCCCTTCGATTCNGCGTAAGNAATAAACTTNACCAGCCCAAAAAAGTTATTTAGATCGGTTAATGCAATNGCAGGCATTTTATNCTTNACAGCAGCATCAACTAGCTCTTTAACCCTTAATANACCTCTAGAAATGCTAAATTCTGAANTNGTTCTTAGATGAATAAAAGGCCTCATAAGCTCTTATTTTACNCCTTTAAATGTCATTCTATGAATCTTTGATGGNCCAAATTCTTTAATTAAATTTAGNTGCTCAGCAGTNGGGTAGCCTTTATGTTTTGAGAAGTTAAATCCAGGATACTCNNTATCCATTTCATGCATAAGGTTATCTCGATAAACTTTTGCNACTATTGAGGCAGCTGAAATCAAAAAACATTTTTTATCTCCGCNAATAATTGGATGGTTAGGANTATCAATGTTCAATCNAAACTTCCCGTCTACAAAAATATTACTTGGTTTTATCTCTAGATTGCTTATTGCCCTCTCCATTGCCAAGAGAGATGCTTGATGAATATTTATTTCATCAACCTCAACATTTGAAGAAATGCCTATTCCTGCAATTCCATTTTCAAGAATNTCATCACAAAGACGATTTCTTTTTATGGGCGTTAATTGCTTTGAATCTTTAAGTCCNNCAACNTCATTAAATAGTANAACCGCAGCAGCAACTACAGGTCCTGCTAGACAGCCTCGNCCNACCTCATCTACTCCTGCTTGCACTATCAANTCTCTCCAGCAAATATCTTGCNCCCTCAGTCATACCATTTCCCTTNATTAGATCCTTTACNTTAGCCACCCTNANAGNTAGNTGATCTTTATTCTCTCTAGCTGACATAAAGGCATCAAATATTTCATTTGGCGTACATTGATTCTGAAGAAGCTCTGGAAAAANATTTTNTCCTAGAATTAAATTTGGAAGACCGATCAANTTNGTTTGCATTANGGGTTTTAAAATTAAATAGTTTATTAANCTNGTTTTGTAACAGATTATTGGAANGTTTCCATAGCAAGCAGCNTCGAGTGATGCAGTTCCTGAGGTTGAAATAGTGAAAGTTGATANNGATANGAANTCTTTCATTTTANCANTTTGAATAAAGATTGNNGNTTCTAGCNCACTNAGCTCNGCTTGAATTATATTTTTATGATCTTGATTNACCACTGGGAATAAAAAGCTATAACTTTTATCACCCTCATAGACCTTTTTAATTACCTTTTTNTAAATAGANAGCATATTGGAAATTTCAGACCTTCTACTTCCAACCAAGAAAGTTAAACACTCTGAATCATTATTAATTCCATATCTATTTTTGATTGAGGAAACATCTTCGACCTTTTCAATATCTTGAAAAGGATGCCCCACATGAAAAGAATTCACATTATTTTTCTTAAGGTACTCATGCTCAAATTTAAATAAGCAAAAAGTGGTATCTATAAATTTTCTAAGCTGTCTAACTCGACCTGACCTCCATGCCCAAACAGATGGACTAACAATTTGAAAATTTATTGTCGAGTTTATTTTTTTAAGCTTTTTGTGAAAAAAAGAATTTAAATCTGGGGAATCTACACCAATAAAAATATTAATATTTTTACTAATNAAAAAATNAAGTATTTGTTTTCTAGCTCTTAAGATTNGCCNTAAGTTCTTTAATGGGTCAATAATTCCCATCACATTCAAAATTTCTCTATCAAAATCTTGGGGTCTAGAAATNTTAAATTTATCTAGTTCCTTTCCGCCAATTCCNAATAATTCAAAATCTCTGCCNGAGGATTTCAAAGACTCGATGAAGCTTGNTGCTAGATAGTCACCTGATTTTTCAGCAGAAATAATACCTATTCTTAATTTAGAACTTTGCACCTATCGCAATAAGCCTCTTGAGGATTGCTCTACAGATTCGATAAATTCTTTAAGGCCTTTTTGATTTATGTCTAATTCATTAAGAGACGAAATGGCATCCTCTAANGAGTAACCTTTTCGATAAACAATTCGATATGCTTTTTTCAAAACGGCAATCTCATCATCAGAAAAACCATTTCTTTGCATCCCAACGGTGTTAAGGCCAATAGGCCTAGCGGGGTTAGCAGCAACTTTTACAAATGCTGGGATATCCATTGTTATTACCGTGTTAAGGCCAGTAAATGCATAACTGCCAACATTACAAAATTGATGGATAAGTGAAACAGCACCCAGCGTAGCAAAATTTCCTACATTTACATGTCCAGCTATGCCGCTATTATTTGCAAAGACATTATTATTTCCAACCACACAATCATGAGCAACATGAGAGTAAGCCATAAACAGGTTATAGTCACCGATGATAGTAGTTGATTTGTCTTGAACTGTTCCCCGATGAGCAGTGAAACCTTCTCTAAAAATATTTCCTTCGCCAATTTGAAGAGTTGTCTTTTCACCTTGATATTTTTTATCCGGAGTATCCTCGCCGATGGTGCAAAACTGATAGAAAACATTCTTGGGACCAATGGTTGTTAGCCCTTTAATCACAACATGAGATTTTAGTTCGCATTCTGGCCCAACTGTAACCCCTTCGCCTATAAAACAAAAAGGGCCTATTGTAGCTGAGCTATCTACCTTGGCACTTGGATGGATAAAAGATTGATCAGACATACTTATTTAGGGCGATCAGCACACAATATCATGGCTGAACAAATTTTTTTACCCTCTACCTCAGCGTAACAGTTAAATTTCCAAATTCCACTTTTTACACTTTCAACTGCTGAGAATAGATCAAGGACTTCTCCAGGAACAACAGGTTGTCTGAACCTAACTTTGTCTGCTCCAACAAAATAATAGATGCTGCCTTCTTCAGGTGTCTTATTCATGGTCATAAAGCCTAATATTCCAGCTGCTTGTGCTAAGGATTCAATAATTAAGACTCCAGGTAATACTGGTTTATTAGGAAAATGTCCTCTAAAAAAATCAGCTTCAGGCTTTATGTCCCACTGAGCATGAATTTTATTACCAAGATCCACTTCGATAACTCTGTCTACCAATAAAAATGGGTCCCTATGCGGAAGATGTTTCTTTACATGATCAAGATCGTACATATTAATCTTTATTTCGTTTGCGAATGAAAACAGATGATTTAGCCCAATCACTATGAGATTGAGCAGGCATTATTCCTATGTACTGACCCGGCTTATTTATACTTTTTGTAATAAGAGTGTGAGCTCCAACAAAAACATCATCACAAATCTTTAGATGGCCTAAAATTCCTGAAAGTCCACCCATCTGTAAGTTCTTTCCTATGATAGTTGAACCTGCAATTGCACATGATGCTGCAATTGCTGAGTTTTCACCCAAAATAACATTATGAGCAATATGTACCTGATTATCTAATTTAACGCCATCATGGATATGGGTATTGTTTATCGCGCCTCTATCAATAGTGCAACCTGCGCCTATCTCAACATTATCACCAATTATCAATCCCCCAAGTTGCTCAATCTTTTCATAGCCACTTTTAGCAGGTGCAAAACCAAAACCATCAGTACCAAGAGAAACGTTTGAATGGATAATGCAATTAGCGCCAATGTTTACATCTTGAATGATTGATGTGTTTGCATGAATAATAGTTTTTGATCCTACGCTACATTTATTACCAATAAATACATTAGGTCCTATAAAAACATTGTCGCCTATTTCACAATCTTGACCTATGTAAGCATTATTTGAAATAACCGTGCCCTCTCCAATTGATGATGAATCATGTATGAAGCTTTTTCCTTGGCTGAAAGGTTGTGTTTGATCTTTAAATAACTGAGTTAGCCTTGCAAATGCAAAATACGGATCATCAACATAGATTACATTCTCACAAATACTTGAGTTTAAACCCTTAGGAAGTACGATAGCTGTTGCAAGAAAGTTCTTAGCTTTTTTTAGTGTTTTAGTATCAGTTGAAAAAGTAATAGTATTCAAAGCGGTGCTTTCAATACCTGAAACATTAATGACTTCTGCGTTAGGATCTCCCTCTAGCTCGCCTTCTAAAAACTGAGCTATTTTTTCAAGGGAGAACTTAGTATCTGACAAATGTTTTATTCAGATTGAGCAGCAACATCCAACATTGATGTAACGTCATCAGTCAAATCAAGTGATGTATCTGCAAATAAAACATTCTCTCTGCCAAGTAAAACTTTAACTTGTTTNGCAGCGATTAATTCTTGAAGNATCTTTTGNACAGAGGGATTTAAATCTCTAAAAACTTTGTCAGCAGTTTCATTTTGCTTAGTTTGTATTTTGCCAACAATAAATTCTAGGTCCTTTGATTTCTCTTGAATTGAGCGCTGANTATNNGTAATTTCTTCTTGAGANAGTGTTTCTGCTTCTTTTTGAAGTTTCTCNGCNAGTGNTTGNCTATCNGTTTGCAATACTCTTGCTTGCTCTAAATTNCCNGAATATTCNNNTTCTTCTTCNAGAGCCTCAAAAGCATCTTTNGCTGCNTGNGTTGCTAANACTGCTGTNCTTAAGTCAATNACTGCAACNCCATCAAGTGCAATNGCTGGNATAGCAAAAGAACCNGNNANTAATAATCCGAGTAAGTATTTTTTCATGTCGACCCTCTACTAAAAAAGTTGATATATTTTATATTAATTATAGAAAAAAACATCTAAAACCTATAANGATGTTCCAATATTAAACTGNAACTCTTCGGTTCGATCAAANGGNCCATCNTTAAAGGGTTGTGANAAGCTAAAACTCATTGGACCAAATCCAGTCATCCATGTNACNCCNANACCNATNGAATATCGCAATTCATCAATAGANGGTTCAGAGCAATTTAATTGNTAATCNAAACANTCTGTTGAAAAAACGTTCCCNTAATCAATAAAGAAAGCAGATCTCATTGATCTTGTGTCNTCAACCATTGGCAATTTAAANATTAACTGCAANCTNCCTTCAATTANAAAATTACCNCCAATAGGATCATCATATTGAGAAAAAGCATAAGGATTTTGTGCTGGTGCATCCGGNATGCCNTCATTATCTGTATCNATNATATCNGGACATACATCNTTTATTTCATCNTACTCATAACANGGAGCTGGNGTAACTCGNGGACCAAGGGTATTTGATTCAAATCCTCNAAGTGANCTTGGTCCACCNGAATAAAANTTTTCAAANAAAGGTGTNACNTCTGTATCTCCATAAGTCCCTATGTANCCCAATTCACCAACAAANCCAAAAACNANGTCAGCAAANCCNANNGGCCTNTANANCTTATTTCTAANATTNATTTTGTAATAATCTATATCNCTTCCNGGNACNGTNGTTTGAAATAAAACATCNATNGATGATCCATTGGTTGGAAATANNCCTCTATTTAAGGTAATTCGNGACCANACNGCNTGTGCTTTNAGNGTNTCAAAAATATCNCCTTCNGAGTTCAAGAANNTAGAAATCTCTCTTGCTGGNAATGTTCCTGCNCTAATNTCAGTTTTATCATAATTTAAGATTAAGNCCTATTCTTTGAATTTCATTAATNGGATANCCNAACTGNANTCCNGCNCCNAANGAATTNGTAAGATAATTNGCNACNTTNAANTCGCCGTAGTCNGTTTCTCTAAAGTANACGCTATANCCNCTNCTNACACCATCCATTGTGAAATANGGATCAAAGAAAGATAAACTGTANAGCTCCTGATAAACACTNTTATTNATACCAATATTNACNCTNTTTCCANNGCCNAAAAAGTTNTGNTCTTGTAANTTNAAGCCAAGATTNAGACCAAAGTCACTATANCCAATNGATCCNCCNATNCTTGANGTNCTCTCTTCNTCAACNGTAAATTCAATATCAACNTGATCNTCNGTACCNGGAACNGGNATNGTTTCAACGTTNACTTCCTTNAAATANCCNAATCTTTCNAATCTNAGTTTTGACTGCTCAATNAGNTTATCTGANGCCCANGCNCCNTCAAATTGNCTCATTTCCCTNCTCANGACTTCNTCATTNGTNAGATAGTTTCCNCTAAAGTTAATTTTTCTTGCATANGTTCTGTTTCCNGGTTGAACAATAAANAAAAGGTCNACTAATTCATCNTCATCTTGTATCTCNGGNGTACCTCTTACNTCAGCAAAAGTGTATCCNTCNTTACCNANAAGNTTTNTAAAATACTCTTCGATNTGNGTAATTTGNGCTTGTGANTANANTTNNCCATTTAANGNNTCNANGATAGGNTGATANAGNTTTTCATCAANTGGNAAATCNCCNATNATNTTAACNTCATCAATAGTATATTTTTCNCCCTCNANAATACTCATNGTTATNAANACATCNTTTCTNTCTTGNGAAATNCTNACTTGAATTGATTCNANNGANTATTTCANNTANCCACGATCNANATANAANGATTCAAGGTTTTCNATNTCNCNNTCTAATGTNTCTTTNGANTANTTATTNCTATTTGATAAAAATGAAAACCAGTTTCCNTCNGANAGNTCTAATGNATCCANAAGNTCNTCATCTGNAAAAATTGANTTNCCAATNANCTTNATNCTCTTNATNTTTGCTGACTTACCCTCATCAATGATAATTCTTAAATCNATNGTATTTCTNGGCTTATCANAAGTNTCAACNTCAACNCNGGCNCCATATCTTCCTTGAGATGCNTATTGCCTNACNAATTCACTTTTCATCCCTTCNAGTGTTGANCGNTTATAAACTTGTCCNTCAGCAATNCCNGCNCCCTCAAGACCNCGAAGNANATCCTCAGATTTGAGTGCCGAATTTCCCTCNAGNTCAATGNAAGAAATNGATGGTCTTTCTTCGATATCGATGATTAAAGCTGTNCCATCTTGAGATATCTTGATGTCNTTAAATTGTTCTGTNTCAAATAATGCTAAGACTATATCTCTTACTTTCTCCTCAGACATTCTNTCGCCAACGCTAATNGGAATAATTGTGAAGATACTTCCAATTGATACTCTTTGTAATCCCACAACTCTAATATCTGANATCACGAATTCATCAAATGCNCTNACCAATANTGANAACATCAAAGATATTGTTAGTAAAAGCTTTTTCANAATGTCCCCTAGAAAAATCTTGATATATCGTTGAATATTGCAAAAAACATCAGTAGCATGACTAGCGCCCATCCACCGGAGTAAATGACATTTTCGACTTTTTCAGGAATTGGTCCTCTATTTATTGCTTCAACACCCAGCAATACGAGTTGTCCTCCATCTAGTACTGGAATTGGTAACAAATTTAGTACTCCCAAAGAAATACTCAATAAGGCCATTAAGTAAAGAAATGGAATAATCCCTGCTTTTGCAGTATCCCCTGCCATTTGAACTATTCCTATGGGCCCACTCAGATTTTGAGTTCCAAGATTACCGCTCAACATTTTGCCAATAAAAGTAATTGTTTTATAGCTCATATTGAAGGTCTCTTTTGCTCCTTTAACAATAGATTCAAGAATATTTAATCTAGTTCCGGGCACAATACCAATATAGTTTTGCTCCACTCCTTCAACNAATCTTTTAGAGAGTTCAACATCAAAATANAATCTTTGCGAGTCTCTTAAAACCTCGATCTGGATCACTGACCTTGATGATGCTATAACCTCTCGAATATCATCGAAGTATTTAATGGGCTGAGATTCCACGCTTAAAATAAGGTCATTAACTTGAAGGCCGCTTGAAGCAACAGGCAAGCCATCAGCTATTTGGCCAATATATGGTCTTAATTTAAGATCAATTGAGAAACCAAGGGCATTTTCAGGATTAATCTGTTCACTCTCATCGCTTAAAAAGTTATTGACTTCAATTGCTTCTTCAAACCTATTTCCGACAGTATCTTTAAAGCCAAGATTAATGAAGCCAGATTTGCCAGAATGGGATAATAACTCAAGCCGTAAATCCTGAAGGTTATTAATTTTTTTGCCCTCTATGAACTCAAGAACGTCACCATCTTCAAAAGCATATTGATTCTCTATTTTGGAGGTTTCATTCAAGACAACGGTTGCATCAAACTGTCTTTCAACAGAATTTGAATAAATGATTGCAAAAACTAAGATTGCCAAAAGAAAATTTGCTATAGGCCCTGCAAGCATAATAAGTGCTCGTTGCCATTTAGGCTTAGATTCAAAGGTATTTGCAAGTTGTTCTTTGCTTAATCCATCTAAGATNGATTCGTCTTCTGCAATTGCTCTGTCCGATAACATAGCCACATAACCTCCAAGAGGTAATGCGGAAAGTGCAAATTCTGTTCCCTGTTTATCATNTTTCTTGTAAAAAACAGGTCCCATACCTATGGAAAATCGTTGGACATAAACACCAAAATATCTTGCAACAATAAAATGACCGAATTCATGAATTGTAATCAGTACACCGAGTAATACTATGGCTGAAAAAAAATAAATCATAGGCTAATTAATGGGATATAGATTTTATCATTTCCAATGACTTTATGCGTGCTTCTTGGTCATAAAAATAAACTTCCTCAATCGAGTCCAGCTTTGACATTGGCATAACACTATAAGTTCCCTTTATAACCTTATCAATATCAAGGAAACTTATTTTAGAATCACGAAATTGCTGAACTGCTACCTCATTTATTGCATTAAAAATTGCGCCTCTATTTCCTTGATGCTTGATCACATCACTTGCAATTTCAAATAAGGATTCTTTTTCATGAGGTATAGGAAAGAATTCTAATGCTCTCTCAGATGTTAATAGCTCCTCAAAATTTATACTTATTCTGTTATCACCCCTGAGCATGTTTGCGATCGGCACCTCCATGGATGGATTGCTTAGATGCGCAATTGAGGATCCATCAACATAAGTAACCATAGCATGCAAAATACTTTGAGGATGGATGACAGCATTGATTTTATCGCTCTCAATTTTAAAAAGGATTGCAGCTTCGATTACTTCAAGACATTTATTCATTAGAGTTGCTGAGTCAATAGAAATTTTTGTTCCCATTTTCCAATTAGGATGATTGGCTGCTTGTTCTGGTGTAATTTCTTTGAGCTGATCNATACCCATNCCATAAAAGGGACCACCAGAAGCAGTAAGCGTCACTTTGCTTATTTCGGAGTTGCTGCTCTTAGTATCTAGACATTGCAAAACTGCATTATGCTCGCTGTCTATTGGAAATATCTGACTATCGTACTTATTACAACTTTCTAAAAAAATACTGCCAGCGGTAACAATACTTTCTTTGTTTGCTAATAAAATCTTTTTTCCAGACTTTGAGGCTAGCATTGTAGATTTCAAACCNTCAAAGCCCGAAACACCACAAATAATAAATTCTATAGATTCTAAACAAAAAACTTCCAACAAATCATCTTCGTCAGTTATTTGATTGGGTACATCAAGATCAGTTAGCTGATTCGAAAANACATATTTGGGCTTAAATTCACTAATGATTTCCTTNGCCTTTTCATGNTTATTNTTNTATGAAAAGCCTATCAATTTTAGGCTATNNGTATTTTGTCGAATAACACTNAANGCGCTGGAGCCAATNCTNCCTGTTCCACCTGAAATAAATACACCTCTCATAACGACAAAAACAATATGCCTGCCACAGTTGNGAATGCAGGAAGNTGTGANTCGANTCTNTCTAAGAAGCCACCATGGCNAAGNAATAATGAACTTGAATCTTTTACATCTGAAACTCTTTTTAANTAGCTTTCAAATAAATCACCAACAAACGTAANAGGAATGCTAGCCAAAATAGCAAGNAAAACTANTTNAGGAATAAAGTTAAGTANAAACATTGAGGAGATAAAAATTATTGAAAGTAATGAGCCGCCNATAAGTCCCTCTGCGGTCTTGTTTGGACTNATTAAAGGAAAAATCTTATTTTTACCAAATAAGTTTCCAAATAAATACGCNCCTATATCAATAAGTGCAGTATTTAAGATAACTACAAACAAAAGAAGATTTCCATTGATTGGAAGTGATTGACTTGAANTGATTAATATTCCAGAGGANAAAAATATGGATANGAAAATTATCATCATGTAAGGCATAAATATTTTTAATTTAGGTAGCTGTCTAAATGCCATAAGGATCATGNTTCCAGTCCATAAATAGAAGCCAAATATTGCCAATAATNCCTTTATGTTTTCTTGGAGNAATAGGATCCCAACCAACGCTGATACTAAAANTAGAATATTAAATACACTTCGCCCAATNAANTTCAGNAGNTCAAGAGCNGNAAGAATAGTAATAGCTAGAATAAATATTTTTATAAGAAGAGAGTTTCCATAAGCTAGGGCTAAAATAATTACAGCNGCCATCAAAAGGGCTATAGGNACCCTTGATATTAGATTCTTACTAAACTCTTTTTCCAAAACGTCTTTTCCTTTTTTTAAAAGAATTCAAACAATCCTGAAAATCATTTGAACTNAAATCTGGCCAAAGCTTATCAACAAAAATTAGTTCAGTGTATGCAATGTGATACAAAAGAAAATTACTAATTCTATGATCGCCACCAGTTCGTATTAAAACATCAAGATCATTAATTGGTGCACTCAGGTAATTAAAAAAACTAGTTTCATCAATTTGTAAGTCTTTCTTGGTTTTTTTTGCCTCATCCACAATTNTCCTAATGCCATTAATTATGTCCGACCTACCCCCATACCCTAAAGCAATGTTTAAATTGAGAGCTGGTTTTGTAAAAGAAGTATCTTTTTCAGCCTTAAGAATACTTGTATGGACTTTTTTCCCAAAAGTTTCTATATCACCAAAAAAATTAAGTTTAACTTTTTGTTCAGCTAACTCAGGAACTTGTTCGTGAATTGCCTCAATAATTAAGCGTTTAATACCAGAAATTTCCTTTTTTGGCCTAGACCAGTTCTCTGTACTAAAAGCATACAAAGTTAGGGATTGAAGTTTTTGACGAACTGCCTCTTTAACTACTTCTTTGACAACTGCAACACCTTTTTCATGTCCACGATTTGTAATCAATGAATTTTGTTTAGCCCAGCGGCCATTTCCATCCATAATGATCCCAACATTTTTTGGATTATTTGCTGGGTTGGCAGATGCCATAGTAATTAGATCTCGGCTAGATCAGCCTCTTTATTCTTTAATTCTTCTTCAACCAATCCTATAAAATGATCAGTCGTTTTTTGAACCTCAGCTTCGATACGTTTAAGTTCGTCTTCAGAAATTTCATTTTCTTTTTGAAGATCTTTTGCTGAATTATTTGCATCTCTTCTTATGTTGCGAATTGAGATTCGAGAGTTTTCTGCTTCATTGCGTGCTTGCTTGATGTAGTCCTGTCGTGTTTCCTCAGTGAGTGCTGGCATTGTAATTCTTATTAAATCGCCTGATGAATTTGGATTTAAACCTAAATCCGATTTAAGAATTGCTTTTTCTATTTCACCAATCATGCTTTTGTCCCATGGAGATATGGAAAGTGTTCTTCCCTCTTCTACTGAGATATTAGCGGTTTGGTTAATAGGTGTAGGATTGCCGTAATAATCTACTTTTATACTATCAAGAATACTTGGATTTGCTCTTCCTGTTCTAATTTTATTAAATTCATATGCAAGTGCTTCAAGCGATCTTTGCATTTTAGTTTTAATGTCTGAGAGGATGCTGTCCATCATGATGATATTAATGTCCCAATTGATTTACCGCAAGCAATGTCAAGCAAGGCATTTTCTTTGCTGAAGTCAAAAACTTTTATTGGTAATGAGTGGTCTCTAGCAAGAGTTAGGGCAGTTGCGTCCATGATCTTCAGGTTTTGTTGAATAGCTTCATCAAATGATAATGAGTCATAAAAAACTGCATCTTTATTAGTTTCTGGATCAGCAGAATAAACNCCGTCTACTCTTGTNGCCTTTAACATCAAGTTGGATTGAGTTTCAATTGCACGAAGACATCCTGCGGTATCAGTGGTAAAGAATGGATTTCCTGTTCCTGCAGTAAAAATAACAACATATCCATCACTAAGAAGCTGAATTGCAAGTCTCCTGTCATAGTGCTCAACCAAACCCGACATGGAAATNGCNGACATAACTCTTGTTTTTACTCCAGCTCTCTCCAAAGCATCTCTTAGAGCAATTCCATTCATTACTGTAGCAAGCATGCCCATGTGATCACCTGCCACTCTGTCCATTCCAGCTTTACTGAGCTTTTCACCCCTGAAAAGGTTACCCCCACCAATGACAATACCGATTTCTGCNCCAAGCTCCTGAACACCCTTTACAGAATTTGCCATATGATCAAGAATTTTTGGATCAATGCCATGAANATCATCTCCGGCAACAGCTTCACCACTGAACTTCACAAGTAATCTTTTGTATTGAAGCTTAGTCATTTACTTAAGTTGTTCTGCCACCTCTGATGCAAAATCTTTCTTTTCGACCTCTATTCCATCACCCACTTTGAATCTAGACATCATTANTATTGCTGCTCCACTNTCATCAAGGAGTTCTTGAATTTTTTGATCAGGATTTTTTACAAATGGTTGGGATACAAAGGATACCTCCTCAAGAAATCTTCTGACTTTACCTTCAACCATCTTTTCCATGATTTTCTCATCTTTACCTGATTCTTCAGCTTGCTTTTTATAAATAGCTTTTTCTCGTTCCAAAANATCTTTATCTATATCATCCTGAGTAATGCAAGAAGGATTAGAAGCAGCTGCATGCATCGCTAGGTCTTTTGCTAAGTCAAAATTATCTATATTAATAGAAACTAAAGCTCCAAGCTTGGAGTCGGAATGAAGGTATGTACCCACAGATCCAACATTCTCGACCAAATCTAACCTTCTAATCTGAATATTTTCTCCTATTGCTTGCACTAAAGCCTCTCTTTTTTCATTGAAATCATTATTGAGAGCTTCTACTGACTCAACCCTATTTTCTTCGAGGTGATTCTTAACTTCATTGCAAAATTCTAAAAATTTTGAATCTTTTGCAGCGAAATCTGTTTCAGAATTTATTTCAGCCAATGCAGAGTACTCAGATGTTTGAGCTATAACAATCAGCCCATCTGCAGCAGTTCTCGATGACTTTTTCTCAGCTTTTAAAGCACTGTTAGACCTTAAAAGATCAAGTGCTTTTTCAACATCGCCATCGGTCTCNGTAAGTGCCTTTTTACACTCCATCATACCAACGCCTGATATGTCTCTTAGTTCCTTTACTTGAGCTGCTGAAATTGTCATGTTTCTTTTACCTCTGGATCACTTTCCTCTTGGTTTTCACTTGGCTTTGGCTTATCGGTTGTTTCAGTTTCCTGTTTGACCTCATCAGAGTCGACTGATTCATCAATAATTTCTTCTTTAGGCTCATCTTCTATAGGTGTTGGCTCCTCAGCATCTGCAGATGAAACTAAATTAGCAACCTTTCCAGATGTTGTATTTGATTTTCTTACAGTTACTACAGGCACATCTTCCTCTTCTCCGGTAATAACCCCTCCTTTAGAGTTAGACAGGCCAGTTGCACATGAATCAGCAATAACTTTGGTAATTAATTTAATTGAGCGTATCGCATCATCATTGCCTGGAATAACGTAGTCAATACCCTCAGGATTAGAATTAGTATCTACCAGTGCAATAATTGGAATACCCATCTTTTTAGCCTCTGTAACTGCAATTTTTTCATAATTTACATCGACAACAAAAAGAGCGTCAGGAAGCCCTTTCATATCTTTTATCCCACCCACACTGGCAGAAAGTTTTTCATGTTCTTTAGTTATGTCCAGGGCTTCTTTTTTTGAAAGNTTATTGATTCTTCCAGAAGTGATCATTTCTTCAATNTCTAACAGTCTTCTTACTGANCCCCTAATCGTTTTCCAATTTGTTAGGGTGCCACCCAACCAACGTTTGTCTATGTATGGCAAGCCTAAAGCTGATGCTTCCTCTTTAATTGTCTTTGCAGCCGATCTTTTTGTACCAACAAANANAATTCTATTTCCCCTAGAGCATATTTCTTCTGCCTTNGATGCTGCAGCACTNAGATGCTCTTGAGTCATCTCTAAATTTATTATGCTAATCTTTTTTCTAGTATCAAAAATAAATCCTTCCATTTTTGGATTCCAAAACCTAGATTGATGACCGAAATGAACGCCTGCATTAAGCAGNTCCTGAATAGAAACAATGCTCATATATACCTCCGGGTTAAATTCTCCAGCGTACCAACAAAAAACTCATAAGAGCACCCAGTTTGTTGGAATAACTCGCTTTCGTGATTAAAAGTGGTCGTATTCTAATTAAATTTGCGCACTATTTAAAGCAAATCTGGTAAAAAATCCTTGATTGAATACAAATTTGGTTTTTTATTTATAAGCAGCTTTGCAGCTTTAATTGCTCCGTCGGCAAAAATACTTCTATTTTCTGCTTTGTGCTCAAATGTGCAAACAATTGATTTGTTGCTTAGCAGTGAAACTTGATGTATTCCGTAAACATCCCTTTTTCTTTCAGAAAGCATATTAAAGGTAAGATTTAAATCTGAGAATCTTTCTAGAATATTTCTTTGAATCATCAATGCTGTTCCAGATGGAGCATCAACTTTGTTGGTATGATGAATTTCACTTATGATTATGCCAGTAATTTTTTCCTGTGCACTAGTCAGAAAAGCCTCTATGTTTGATATCAGTTTATGAACTCCGGGAGAGAAATTTGCTTCAAGACAAATTGGAATCTTGTTTGCAGCATCAGAAATTTCAGCCACATGATTGGAATTAAGACCGGTTGTGCCAATAACTAAAGGAATTTTTAACTTTAGACAACATTTAATAACTTTTANTGATTGATCGGGAGAAGAGAAGTCGATGATGACATCAGGTTTATTTTTTTGTAGGTCAGCTGATTTAAAATCAACTATTTGATAGGAATTGTCAGCTACTTCTTTTATGGACTCGCCCATTTTTCCGGAGAAGCCGCTTAAAGCAATGAACATTATTCTTTTAGGAAATCTTCAGCAGCACTTTTAAAGGACGACTGAATAGGATAATTAGATTCACTGTTTTCAGAAGCGATTTGCGACAATAGTTCTTTTTGCTGCCTACTTAAATTTATCGGAGTTTCAACAACAACTCTGCAAAGAAGATCGCCCCTTCCTGATCTTTGAACAGAAGTAGCNCCTTTACCAGATACTTTAAAGATTTTTCCTGTTTGCGTTGATGGGGGTATTTTGAGAGAGATTTTTGATTCTAATGTAGGCACCTCAATTGAGCCACCAAGAATTGCTGTCTCAAATGAAATGGGAGCTTCAAAATATAGGTCCATATTATTTCTCTCAAAAATCTTATTTGGAAGTACATTTATAACTACGTATAGATCACCATTTTGGCCTCCTGAAATAGCATTACCTTCTCCAGATAGTCTTACTTTATCTCCATGGTCTACACCGGCTGGTATAGTCACAGAAAGCTTTTTAGTTGATTGAGTTAAGCCTTTACCGTGACACGACGAACAATACTCCTCGATAGTGGTTCCGCTACCGTTACAACTTGGGCATGTTTGTTGTACTGAAAAAAATCCCTGCTGCATTCTGATTTGGCCAACTCCATTGCATTGTCTGCAAGTAACAGGTTGCGTACCTGGTTTTGCACCGGTGCCATCGCAAGTGGTGCAGACAGATAACCTAGGAATGTCGATTTCCTTTTTTATACCAAAAATTGCGTCCTTTAGAGGCAGATCTAGCTGATATTGAAGATCATCTCCTCGTCTTGCTCGCCCCCTTGAACGTGACCTGCCACCAAAAACATCCCCGAAGATATCACCGAAGATATCACCAAAGTCAAAATCTTGAAACCCAGCGCCGCCGCCCATTCCAGAAACACCACTATGACCAAATTGATCATATGCAGCTTTTTTTTCAGAATCAGATAAGACTTCGTATGCTTCTGCAGCTTCTTTGAATTTGTCAGCAGCAGCTTGATCATCCGGATTTCGGTCTGGATGATATTTCATTGCAAGTTTTTTAAAAGCTTTCTTTAGTTCCTGCTTTGAAGCAGATCTCGAGACCCCAAGAACTTCGTAGTAGTCCCGTTTTGACATAACTTACTTAGAATCTTCTTCTTTTACTTCTTCAAACTCTGCTTCCACAGTATTTTCATCATTAGAATTATTAGGTTCTTCAGACACGCCTTGATCTTCACTTGCTTGATAAAGCTTTTCAGATAAAGGTGTTAGAACGTCATTTAGTGATTTTGTTGAAGCTTCAATGGAATCAATGTTTTCCTTTTTGATGGCATCCTCTAAATCCGTAACTGCCTTTTCAATGGATTCTTTTTCATCATCACTTAATTTATCGCCAGACTCATCAACAGTTTTTCTTGTAGCATGAACTAGCATGTCAGCATTATTTTTTGCTTGCACTAGACCTTCAAATTTTTTATCTTCTTCGGCATTAGCTTCTGCATCTTTCACCATTTTTTCAATATCCTCATCTGAAAGACCACTGGAAGCTTTAATCACTATGGACTGCTCTTTGCCTGTTTTCTTATCCTTNGCNGACACATTTAAAATTCCATTTGCATCTAAATCAAAAGTAACTTCAATTTGCGGCATGCCTCTCTGTGCAGGCGGAATATCCTCAAGATTAAACTGACCCAAAGATTTATTTTCTGATGCTTGTTTTCTCTCACCTTGAATAACATGAACAGTTACTGCAGACTGATTATCCTCAGCAGTTGAGAAAACTTGTGATTTTTGTGTTGGAATNGTNGTNTTTTTTTCTATCAGNGGTGTCGCNACACCTCCTAAAGTTTCAATACCTAAGGTTAANGGCGTCACATCCAATAACAGAACATCTTTAGTGTCTCCAGAAAGAACAGATCCTTGAATTGCTGCTCCAAGNGCAACAGCCTCATCAGGATTTAAATCTTTNTTNGCTTCTTTTCCAAAAAAGTTTTTTACTTTNTCTTGNACAAGAGGCATTCTTGTTTGACCNNCNACNAGCAANACNTCATCTATNTCATTTANGCTGAGNTTTGCNTCATCCAAAGCNAANTGCATAGGTTTTAAGCTNTTTTCAACAAGNTCTTCGACTAANCCTTCTAATTTAGCTCGNGTTATTTTNTGCACAAAATGTTTTGGCCCTGAAGCATCNGCAGTAATGTAAGGTAAATTNACTTCGGTTTGCTCNCTAGATGATAGTTCAATNTTAGCCTTTTCAGCAGCCTCTTTAAGTCTTTGCAGAGCTANTGGATCACTCTTTAANTCAAATCCGGATTCATTTTTGAATTCTTCAACAAAAAAATCTATTAGTTTTAAATCAAAGTCCTCNCCACCTAAAAAGGTATCACCNTTTGTNGACAAAACTTCAAATTGATGTTCNCCATCNACTTCAGAAATTTCGATGATTGAGATATCAAAGGTACCTCCACCNAGGTCATANACNGCNANGGTTGAGTCACCTTTNTTCTTATCCAANCCATAAGCTAATGCCGCCGCAGTNGGTTCATTAATAATTCTTTTAACNTCTAAGCCAGCAATCTTTCCAGCATCTTTAGTNGCNTGCCTTTGGGAATCATTAAAGTAAGCNGGAACAGTNATNACAGCCTCCTTNACTTCATGTCCNAGGTAATCTTCNGCACTCTTNTTTAANTTCTTTAAAATTTCAGCTGAGACTTGTGGGGGTGCTAACTCTTTAACACCTGATTTAACCCAAGCATCGCCATTTTCAGCTTCGATAATTTTATAGGGCACCATATCGATATCTTTCTTAACAACATCATCACTAAATCTTCTGCCGATTAAACGCTTAATTGCATAAATTGTATTTTCAGGATTTGTTACAGCTTGTCTTTTTGCAGGTGTTCCAACCAAGACTTCATTTCCATCTGTATAGGCAATAACTGATGGAGTTGTTCTGCCGCCTTCATTATTTTCTATAACCTTTGGGCTCCCACCTTCAACTACTGCTAAGCAGCTATTTGTTGTACCTAAATCTATTCCTATAATTTTTGACATACTATTTCCTAATTTTTAACCACTATTACCCTTGCAGGTCTTACAACTCTTTCATGCACCTGCCATCCACGCTGTAAGACATTTGAGATTTGATTATCCTCAAGGTCCTTATCAGGCTGAATGCTAACAGCTTCATGCATTTCGGGGTTAAATTCCTCTCCTAAGGGGTTTATGGGTATCATGTTGAATTTATCAAGAGCAGACTCAAAAGACTTTAAGGTTAATTCAATGCCCTCTCGATCTTCAGATCGACTATCATCACCGAAATTGTTAATAGCATGCTCAAGGTTATCAATAACAGGCAATAATTCGGACAATAAATTTTCAACCCCATACTTGTGAGCTTTTTCTAAATCCACTAAATGCCTACGACTAAGGTTTTCGATCTCAGCCCTTGATCGCAAAAGCTTATCTTCCAATTCTGCTACGAGGTCAGCTTGATCGGTAGAATCCTCTGATTCAACCGGAGTTACATCATCATGACTAACTTCTGCAGATTTATCTTCAGTTTGAATATCTTTATCTTTCTTTTTTGACATCACTCCACCCTATTGTCTATATATGGACTAGGGTAAGGAGTTCAAGGAATTTAAGTTATCTATTTTTTTGGTTTAACGTAAAGAACCATTGAGTGATCAACGATTTCATAGCCCATTTCAGAGGCAATTTTTTCTTGTTGCTTCTCAATNATTTCGTCATGAAACTCNATAACGTCTCCGGTTTCAAGACANACCATGTGATCATGGTGATCATCTGGNGTGATTTCGTAAACTGAATGGCCACTCTCAAAGTTATGACGCGTTACAATGCCNGCAGATTCAAACTGTGTTAGTACTCTGTATACAGTGGCGAGCCCTACATCCTCTCCATTAGNAATTANGTTTTTNTAGATATCCTCTGCGGATANGTGGTTTTCAGCACTCCCTTCTAAAACCTCNAGGATTCTTATTCTAGGAAGGGTTGCTTTTANTCCAGCCTTTTTTAGTTCATTGTTTTCTTTGGTCATCAAACTCAAGTAAAATGATTTNNTCAAGTATAAACAATCAAGTCAATGAAGCAATTATCAAGCAAGTATTTTATTTCNTTTNGCATCNTATTCTTTATTGGGTGTTCAGCGTTNAGTCCTTATGAGGTTCCAGTNCTNCAAGGNAACATAGTGGATGNAGAGGATATTGAAAAACTTAAGNCTGGNCTNAATAAAGATCAGATTAGATACCTNCTTGGNACACCGTTAGCNAAATCNCCTCTAACAAATCAAAGNTGGGATTATTNNTACTCNGTTAAAGTTGGAGATAGAAATCTTGCNGANAAAAAATTGACNTTATTTTTTAATGATCAAGGTATTTTAGATAGNTGGAATCTTGANGAGTCAGTCGATTAGCTATAAAGNCCGCTTCTTTCTATTATCTTTAGGATCAACCTTCANAGCATTNTAAATTTCAACCCTTTCNCCTTCCTGAAGNCTGTATTTTTTAGGNACNGGAAANAACTTNCCNTCCAATATTTCNCCNTTAACTCCTATTTTATAATCTNCATTTTGGGATTCGANAACTTGCNTTANNTCATCAATNTNTAATAATTCATCTACGGTTGANCCCTCAGCAAGCTCAAATGANTTCAGATGAGTTCTGNCTATTTTCTGANTATGAGAAAAAAATTTTCATCTTANCTGACCTAAAAATGCAGAAATAATTTTATCAGNTAACGNATTAATTCTTTTATCTGTNGCAAGGAATTCNAAAATATANTTTGTTTCAAACTCNGCTGAAAATTGAATTAAAGTTTTATTATTAGCNGAGGNTACCTGCCAAAAGGATCTAAATGATTTAAACGGTCCAGAAATTTGATNCATTTTTAAACCANCTTCAATTTCTTCATTCAAGGANTCAAAAATNTAATCTTTATTNAAAAAACTAAATACNAGCNTTCCTTGAGTCTGTGAGTCTGAGATTTCTTTTTTTGTTGANGAAATACAGCCNGGTATAAAANGTGAATAATTTTCATACGCAAAGATAAGNTTTAAGACTTCAGNNGGCGAATGATTNACTTCAACNTNTTTATCAATTNTTCTGNTCAACTTTAGAGNTTCTGAAAGAATGGAATTAGNTGATTGATNAANACGGNNGCNACCAGNACAGGNGAAACAAATTTAATAAAAAACTTCCAAATATTAAATANTTTCTCTTGNCCTTCTGAAAGCTCNTCNACAACAATTTTTGTACTAAGAAACCAACCNGCAAAGATTGCNACAAACATCCCCCCTAANGGCATTAAAAGCTGATTTGTNATNAAGTCCATTGANCCNAAAAAATCNAATCCNGCTATAAAAGTTTTATCGGACCAGAGATTAAAACTTAATAAACTTCCAATACCTAATAACCATGCAATAAAACCAAGTGAAATTGCAGCNANNGGCCTTGAAACAATTTTNTCNTCATCAAAATAAGCAACACTGGGTTCCAACAATGANATCGAGCTACTCAATGCAGCGATCGAAAGCAGTATAAAAAACACNGGGCCTANCAAATTACCAAATGGCATNTCTGAAAAAGCNGANANCATACTTACAAATACAAGATTNGGTCCTGATGCCGCATCNAATCCNTAAGCAAATATNATCGGAAATATTGCTANNCCTGCCATAATTGCAATCAANGTATCCAATCCAGCAACNGTCAGCGAGGTCTTAAATATATTCTCATNATCTGGCATATAAGACCCATAACACATGATTGANCCCATTCCTAAACTNAGACTAAAAAANGCTTGGCCCATNGCGCTGAGAAAAGTAGCTGGNGTNACCTGAGAAAAGTCAGGTGCAAACATGAAACTCAAGCCNCGCATAAAGTCACCATTAATCATGGCATTTAACACCATAATAATAATTAGAATAAATAATACTGGCATCATNAAGTTAATTACTCTCTCAATNCCNGAAATGACACCGNAAGCAATAATGAAAATATTAAGACTAATAAANACTGTNTGCCAAAAAAGTAAATTAGTGGCAGATGCAGTNGCTNGAGAAAANTCTTCNACTGATGACATGGCNGAATTAGCNCCTGCNGAAATACCAATATANTTTAGGCATATTCCNGCCAAAACACTNTAAAAAGAGAGAATCAGAATGCCAGAAAGCAANCCTCCCCANCCAACAATCTGCCACTTAGGGCTTNCCCCTGATTCTATAGCNCCATTTNTCATAGCATTAACCGGGCTTTTTCTGGCACGTCTTCCTATGATTATTTCTGCCATCATGATGGGCAAACCAATCATGAGAATACANCCAAGATAAATNAGAACAAATGCACCCCCTCCNTTAGTTCCTGCNTTATAGGGAAAGCCCCATATNTTTCCNAGNCCAACTGCAGAGCCAGCNGCTGCTAANATAAANGTCCATTTGCCGATCCAGGTAATTGTATTTTTATTCATGTTTAATTTACGTAAGGATTAAATAAGTAGGCGAGNTGTATTACACATAGTATTGTAATTATATAAGTTGCTAGTTTTCTAGTCTCAATATANCTNAGGATGTTTTCATCTTCACCAATGANTTTTAGCTCAANTCTTAATAAAAAATTTATCAANATAATTTGCAAAATAATTGCCATACCNTGACTGAATTCAAAAATNAGAATTCCTAGNAAGGCAAGCATGGATATAACAATAGCCTCTAGATGNATGTCTTTTNTGAGNTTATCTCTCCACCACAAACTTCCAGCAATAAAGCTTATTACTATTGCTAGATATGCATTAAATGATCTTAATANGAATGAAGACAGNTCATGCNTCAAAATCCATGGAGCAATAGCTAAGAAAATAAAAAGTGACAAACCTAGATAAATATAAAAGTTTTTTTTCTTTANGTTTTCCATTTATAAATTAATGAAGATAGGTAGTATTATTAACGGATATGACTAAACCNGATCATACAATTGTATTAAATAAAAATGCTCGAAGGAACTTTTCCNTGAATGAGACATTTCAAGCAGGTATTGCGCTTGAGGGTTGGGAAGTTAAAAGTCTGAGAATGGGNAANGTTGATGCAAAAGATACTTATGTGACGCTTAAAGATGATGANGCNTGGTTAATTGGCCTAAAGATTGATGCNCCTGGATCNATNCAAGATCAAGTTGACATTACTCGATCAAGAAAANTGCTNCTGCATAAAAAAGAAATCTTTNCAATTNGTGATGCGGTGAGNAAAAAAGGNGAAACATGCGTGCTAACCAAGCTTTATTGGAAAAATAATAAAGTAAAGTGNGACATNGCTATTGGNAAGGGAAAGAAAAANTTTGATCAAAGAGAAGANATTAAAAAAAGAGATTGGGAAAGNCAAAAAAGCAGAATTCTTAAAAATTCTAACAAATCATAAAATTCATATATAATCTTGCACCCCATGGGGGCGAATTGGGTTCGACGTTTTTATTGGATTCCAAAGCGCATGCCAAGATCGTGATAACTCTTGTAAAACGTATCACAAAAAATTTAGTTGCAGAAAACGACAACTACGCATTAGCCGCTTAATTGGCTAACCAGTACAAAAATTGACTATGGTTTGAAGTACTGGGAAATTTCATAGTCTAGGATTTTTTCGGTGCCTTAACGATTAAAATCTAAAATCTTATTTAGGCTAGTATTAAGTATCCTGCTTTTCGGATCATTAGTACGAAACAAAAAGAAAAAGCTAAGCATGTAGAAGTTAGGTTGAAGGACTAACGGACGCGGGTTCAATTCCCGCCGCCTCCACCAAGTTTAGAGGTGTATATTGAAATGTTCCAACATTTTCATGTAGAACATTTCTCTGTTTTCTGGATCGCGAAAACCATGCCCTTCTTTGTTAACAATAATAAGTTCATACTCTTTGTTATTTGCTTTCAAGGCTCTCTCAAGTGCATAGGCTTGCTCAACAGGAGCTCTTTGATCCTCCTTTCCTGAGACAATTAAAAGCGGTGCCTCAAGCTTATGAGCATTATTTACAGGCGATGTTCTTTTTAAAAGATTTTTATCATCGCCAACTAGTTGTTCCAGCGCTGCTTTTCCAGAAAATTGTGAAGGAATATCACCTTCCTTATAAAGCATTTCTAAATCAAAAACACCAATGTATGCAACAGCTGCTTTAAAAAGGTCTGGTCTGAGTATAGGAGCTTGAACTGATGAATAACCTCCAAAACTACCACCATATATTCCAACTCTATCACCATCAACCCATCCTTGCTCAATTACCCACTCTGTTCCTTCAATAATATCTCTTTGAATACCATCGCCCCACTCACCCATGCCAGCCTTAATGAAATCCCTGCCAAAACCACCAGAACCTCTAAAATTTACTTTTAAGACTGCGTAACCAGCATTTGAAAGAATATGCACATCAGGATCAAAACCCCAGTCATCTCTTGGGCCAATTGGACCTCCATGAGGCAAGACAATTAAAGGAGGTTTTTTACCATCCTTTACATTTCTTGCATTTGTAAAATAACCATGAATTGTAAGTCCATCACTTGCAGTAAATTTGATAGGTAAAGATTTAGCCAGATTAGACTCCTCAATTTCTGGCCACATATTAAAAAGGAAAGTCATTCTTCCTTTATCTAAATCAAAAAGATAGTATTTTGGAGAGGATACATCATCTCCAACGACGATTATCGCCTTTGTTCTGTCCTTGTTAATTGATGAAACGTTAATCCATGCTTTATTCGCAACTTCTATGTTTCCATCATTAAAGTAACCCATTGCAGCTCTGGCAATTTGACCGATCTCAGAATTATCATCAAGCCAATATACTTGTTCATACCCTGGCGCAACTGAAACAGCTATTACCTCATCATCAAGTATTTGTGGGGATGGATCATACTTAGGATGATGAAAAATAACTTCTTGCTCGCCATTAGCAATATTAATTGACTTAATTTTGGCAGTTGATGACTCAGTATCGTCTAACACAAGGACTTTTGTATCATTTTCAATAAACTCAAGGGGTATTATGCTACCTCCAGCAATTTTTGAACGTGAAATCTCAGTCCAGCTTTGACTCTCACGAGATTTTGTAATTACCACTGATTCTGCCTTAGTGCTCTCACCTACAGCAAATCTAGGCTCTCCAGTAGAATCAGTTAATACGTATGAGCCCCCAAGTGGCACTCTTCCAAAATTCTTTTGCCCACCATTATAAACGTTGACCCTAACAATGGTTGGTCTTGCTCCGGTAGTAAATCTACCTCTTGGGAAAGTAGCTAAAAGTATATGATCTGGATCATCATCCATTTCATCAATAACATATCCATAAGAGGTTTTATCTACAACAGTTTTTCTAGATGCTGAAGTTTCCTTCCTAAATCCAAATATGTATGCCGGGTTTGATTTATCGTAGTTTATTGAAAAATACTGTCCGGTTGAAAAAGAGCCCACCAAAGTTCCAACTGTTATAGCAATATCTATTACAACTCTTTCGTTATTAACCCAAAAATAAGACCCAACTTCTTCACGATTTTTAAATGGAATAACACTTATCAACTTAAAATTATTAACATCAAAAAACGCAATAGCCCATTTATCATCAATCTTTAGCTTTGCACTAATAATTTTGCCGTCAGGTGAAATCTGAGCATTGTTATAAGTAGGTAAACTACTAAACCTTTTAACAAATTCTTCATCAATTTGATTTGAAAAAACTAAAGTTGTATGAAGGGACAATAATAAAAGAAGCAAATTTTTCATATGTAAAGTTTACTTTACATATAATTTTTAACAACATATGGACTAAAAATAATGCTTTTTTTTCTAGACATCATGAATCATCATCATTAAACTAGCCTTTCATTTTATGGCTAATACAAAACAATCTTTAAAAAGAGCACGGCAAAATGAAGCTCGATATAAGCTTAAGCATGCTCAAAGAGCACGTGCTAGAACTGCAGTTAAAGCTGTAAGAAATGCGATCACTCAGAATGATAAAGAGTTAGCCACAAACCTTCTTAAAGAAGCTGAAAAAGTCCTTGATGCAACCGCATCAAAGAAAGTCATTCATAAAAATGCTGCTGCTCGAACCAAGAGCAGATTGGTTAAAGCAGTTCAATCAATTTAAGCTAATTTTTCGTTAAATAAAGAGTTGAACAACTCTTCAACGTTATTTCTGGTATATCCTGAGATAGTAAGTAATTCCTGATAGTTAATATCAAGATCACTTAATTGTCCCTTTAATGATTCAGCTTCAGCACTTCCGTTTTCCTCTAACAAGTCATTTTTATTAACCACTATCCAGATTTTCTTTTCGATGAGTGCTTTATCAAACTCTAGAAGCTCCTTGGTAAGGATTTTAAATTGGTCAAGCATTTCAATTTCAGGATTTTCAGGATCTAAAAAAATGATTAGACTTTTTGTTCTTGAGATATGTTTTAGAAATTTAATACCAAGACCTAAGCCAGAAGATGCGCCCTCAATTAGACCAGGTATATCTGCGATTACATATGATTTATCAAAATATTTAATCGTCCCGAGGTTTGGTTTAAGAGTAGTAAATGGATAATCCCCTATTTTAGGTTTAGCAGCCGATACAGAATTTAAGAAAGTAGATTTTCCTGCATTAGGAAATCCAACCAACCCTACGTCAGCAAAAGATCGTAATTCCAATCTAATCGTAATCGAATCCCCTTCATATCCTGGAGTTATTTTTCTTGGCGCTTGATTAGTTGAACTTTTAAAACGAGCATTACCATGACCACCGTCACCTCCTTTTGCTATCAGATAATCTTTACTAGGATCTGAACAATCGTAGATAGTCGTATCTGAGGAATCATCAATGATGACGGTACCAAGAGGAACTAAAAGAATAAGGTTTTCACCGTCTTGACCCGACCTATTTCTACCCGAACCAGATGTACCGTTTTTTGCTGCAAGGACTTTTTTGTTTTGATAGTCAATCAAGGTATTCATGCCTTGATCCACTTTAATAATTACACTGCCGCCTTTACCACCATCCCCACCATCAGGTCCTCCGCGGGGAATATATTTTTCACGACGAAAGCTAAGACAACCAGAACCACCATTGCCGGCTCTGACTTCTAGCAGAGCCTCATCAATAAAGTTCATTTCTACTGAGGAGTGACGTTAACAGTCTTTCTTTGTTTTGGGCCTTTATAGGTAAAAGAAACTATGCCTTCAGAAGTAGCAAACAAAGTATGATCCTTGCCAATACCAACATTTTCTCCAGGATGAGTGTTGGTACCTCTTTGCCTAATCAGGATCTCACCTGATTTTACAAACTGTCCTCCAAAACGCTTAACTCCTAAGCGTTTGGATTGGGAATCGCGACCGTTTTTACTGGAACCACCTGCTTTCTTATGTGCCATAGCTAACCTGCCTTAATCTCTTTAATTTGGATCTTAGTAAATTTTTGCCTGTGACCAATCTTTCTCATGCTGTTCTTTCTTCTTCTAAACCTTAGTATAGAAAGTTTTTCACCCTTAACAATATCCATGACCTCAGCAGTTACTGAAGCATTTTCTAGATAGGGTTGACCAATCTGAACATTGTCACCATCAGCAAGCAGCAAAACATTTTCAAAGGTTATTTTTGAACCTTTTTCTACTTTTTGAAGGTCAATATCTAGTGTTTGATCAACTTCAACCTTATGCTGTTTTCCACTGAGTTCTACTACTGCGTACATTTTTTAAATACCTATNANAGGTGGTCGCAAAATATACGCTTTTATGCTGAATTTATCAATAGTTATGTATAATTTGATGCCACCATTCTATGAAACTTCTTCTATCTAAAACTAGAGAAAAAGAGCTTGATAAAGTTAAGCAGATACTTGTTAACTCTGTTGCTGATGAGAAAAGCGTAAACAGCTTATATGATTACATTTTTAGTTCAGAAGGTAAAAAACTTAGAGCTCTTATTGCGCTGAGCAGCTCAAGCAACAAAAACAAAAAAATNTCCACCAATAAAAGAGTTAAACTCGCATCGATCATTGAACTTCTTCATACAGCAACCTTGGTGCATGACGATGTTGTTGATGATGCTAAATTAAGAAGAGGAATTAGAACTGTTAATAAGAAATGGTCAAACTCGCACAGTGTCCTTATAGGAGATTACATCTATTCAAAAGCCTTTATGTTGATGGTCTCTCTCGAGAATAATTTTGTCCTAAAGGAATTGTCTTCTGCGACAAATGATATTTCAATGGGTGAAATATTACAGCTTGATTCATTCACAAAAAAAACCATGCCTAGTCAAAAGTCTTTGTTAAAAATTGCCTATCTTAAGACCGGCAGGCTATTTGAAGCAGCATCAGTTACAGGAGGCATTATTGGTGGTTATTCAAAAAAAAATATTAGTTTGCTAGCAAAATATGGGCGTATTTTGGGAATAGTATTTCAACTAAAGGATGATTTATTAGATTATCAACTTGGTATAAATATTGGAAAGGAACATTTAAAAGACTATCTTGAGGGAAAGTTCACGCTTCCCTACTTAGAAATTTTGGAAGATGCGCCCAATGAAGATAAAAAAATGCTTAATAAGTATTTTGGTAAAAAAAAGATATCGAAAAAAACTTTTGATCAACTGCTTCAGATCATTCAAAAAAATCCGCTAAAAAGAACATTGAGATTAATTGATAGAGAAACAAAAAAAGCTATCACTGCATTAGAGGATTTAAGTTCTCATTCTTCAAAAAATGAATTGATGTTATTATTGGAATTTGCGAACGGACGTTCAAAATGACATTTATTCCCCAAAATCAATATTCCAAAAAAGATCTCATCGCATGTGGAGATGGTGAGTTATTTGGAGTTGGAAACGGACGGCTTCCTTCAGATCAAATGCTTATGTTTGATGAGATTGAAAGCATATTCGATAGTGGTGGTGTTTATGATAATGGCAATATAAAGGCAAGCTTAAATATAAATCCTGAATTATGGTTTTTTGACTGCCACTTTAAAGAGGATCCTGTCATGCCCGGATGTCTTGGTTTAGACGCTATGTGGCAATTGGTGGGTTTTTATTTATGCTGGCTAAAGTTACCTGGCTATGGAAGGGCTTTAGGTGTGGATAAGGTTAAATTTTTTGGTCAAGTAACTCCAAAGGCAAAGTTAGTTGAATACAAGATTGATATGAAAAGAGTTGTCAATCGAGGAGCGGTTGTTGGTTTTGGTGATGGCGATATGTTTGTGGATGGGAAACATGTTTACAGCGCAAAAGGTTTAAGAGTTGGTTTATTCAAAGATACAAGTGAATTCTAGAAAATGAAGAAAGTTGTCGTTACAGGTATGGGTATTCTTTCTGCAATTGGCAATGGCATAGACAAGGTAAAAGATAGTCTTTTAAATGGAGTTTCTGGCATCAAGTTCAATCAGGAATATTCTGATTTAGGAATGAGAAGTCACGTATCCGGGTCTGTAAATATTGATCTTGCCGAATTAATTGATAGAAAACTGATGAGATTTATGTCTAAAGCTGCAGCTTTTGGTTATCTTTCTGCAAAAGAAGCCCTAACTCACTCTGGCATAAATCTGGAAGAACTTAATCCTACTAGGGTTGGAATAGTGGCTGGATCTGGGGGTGCATCACCAGAAGCTCAAATTATTGCTTCGGATGTTGCAAGAGAGAAGAGCCCAAAAAGAATTGGTCCATATGCGGTTACGAAAACCATGGGAAGTACTGTCTCCGCATGCATGGGAACTGCATTAAAAACTCAAGGAGTTAACTATTCNATTTCATCGGCATGCTCTACAAGCGCGCATTGTATTGGACATGCTGCAGAGCTTATAAGTATGGATAAACAGGATGTGATTATCGCTGGTGGAGCTGAAGATGATCATTGGACCTCATCTTCATTATTTGATGCAATGGGTGCGCTTTCGTCAAAATATAATNATTCTCCTGAAATTGCATCTAGGCCCTTTGATAAAAATAGAGATGGATTTGTAATCGCTGGAGGATCNGGCATGCTNATTCTNGAAAGTGAAGATCATGCTAANCAAAGAGGAGCTAATATAATCGCAGAGCTNTCAGGCTACTCTGCAAATTCNGATGGTTTTGATATGGTNGCTCCCTCAGGTGAAGGNGCCGAAAGGTGTATGTCAGATGCAATTAANACTCTTTCTAGTGCTCCTGATTATATTAATGCTCATGGAACCAGTACGCCTGTTGGCGATATTGCTGAATTGGATGCCATTAAATCTGTATTCGGAAGCGAGCAGATAAAGATTTCATCTACCAAATCTATGACCGGTCACTCATTAGGTGCTACTGGCGCACAAGAGGCGATCTACTCACTTATTATGATGAAAAACAATTTTATTGCACCTTCAATTAATATTAATGAACTGGTAGATGAAGCAGCTGGATTAAATGTTGTTACTGAAACAATAAATCAAACTCTGAATACTGTAATGAGTAATTCATTTGGTTTTGGAGGAACAAATGCTTGCTTGGTNTTCAGNAAGTATTAATCTAATTTTCTATCTTTTTTTCAAAATCATTTGGTAAGTCTTTTGAGACTTTATTTGGAAACTCTGCATCTCTTTTTTCAAGAAATGACTTCACTCCTTCCTTGGCATCACCGGACTTCCCTCTTGAGCTTATGAACTGACTTTCAAGCTCATGTGATCTTTCTGGCCCATCATCCCCCAACGAACTCCAGAAAAGCCTTCTCGCTAAAGCTACAGAAACAGGAGCAGAACCCTGTGTGAGATTCTTACAAAAATCTATTGATTGATCTAGCATTTCTTCATGCTCAAAAATATGACTAACAAGGCCAATGTCACTAGCTTCTTGAGCATCGATGATTCTGCCGGAGTAGCACAACTCAAGTGCCTTGGAAATTCCTACAATTTTAGGAAGNAACCATGANCTGCTTGCATCNTTNACTATGCCCCTNTTTAAAAANACAAANCCAAACCTTGCCTTTGTNGATGCAAGTCGAATATCTGCGGCCAGCTGCATTGTTGCTCCAACACCCACTGATGCTCCATTGCATGCAGTNACTATTGGTTTTAAAGATCTAAACATTCGCAAGGTAAGTATGCCGCCAGCATCCTTGTTGTAGTCNTCTGGATGAGAATCTTGAGTATCAAATTTATCTACAAAAGTATCTTCGCCACTTGANAGGTCTGCNCCNGCNCANAANGCTCTGCCNGCTCCTGTTATTAATGCTGCCTTNACTTGATCATCAGCATCAACCTGATCGAACGCACTNCAAAGNTCATGCATCATTCTTAANGTAAATGCATTNAGCTTTTCTGGCCGGTTAAGGGTAATGAGGGCAATATTTTCTACCCTCTCATATGANATATGTTTAAANTCCAAAATTTAGAATGGTATGTCTTCTTCTGAGAAAGANCCTTCTTGNGAAGCAGGAGCTTCATTTTGGNCTGNAGANCTCTCATCGAATGAACTCGAGTTATTCGACCCTCTAGAATCCAACATTTGCATATTGTTTCCAATTATTTTTGTTGCTGAGCGTTTATTTCCGTTCTCATCTTCCCATTTATCNGTCTGAAGCTTGCCTTCAACAAATACCTTGGAGCCTTTATCTAGATATTNTTCTGCTACNTCAGCAATGCGTCCAAAAAAAGTTACGTTNTGCCANTCNGTCTTTTCTACCATATCTCCTGTNGTNTTNTCTTTCCATGANTCAGAAGTAGCAATTGAAAATGATGCAATTGGTTTTGAATCTTTGGTATATCTAATTTCAGGTTTTTGACCTAAATTTCCAACTAAAATAACTTTATTTACTCCTCTACTCATAATTACCTCGTATAATTTAATAGTTTAACTCGAAATAAAATTCTCTGAGTAAGAATCTTTAATTAAATGACGAAAATTTCTGTAAAAGGTGCGCGAACACATAACCTAAAAAATATTTCTGTAGATATTCCTAGAGAAAAGTTGGTGGTCATCACTGGCCTGTCTGGTTCAGGTAAATCTTCTTTGGCATTCGACACAATCTATGCTGAAGGTCAAAGACGTTATGTAGAATCGCTGTCTGCTTATGCAAGACAGTTTCTATCAATGATGGAAAAGCCTGATGTTGATCAGATTGATGGTTTATCGCCCGCTATATCAATAGAACAAAAGTCCACCTCTCATAACCCTAGGTCAACTGTTGGCACTGTTACTGAAATCTATGATTATCTTCGTTTGCTTTTTGCAAGGATTGGTACTCCTATTTGTCCAGACCATAATGAAGTACTGGCATCTAAATCAATTACTGAGATGTGTAACGAAATATTGACCAATAATATTGGTACAAAAATCATGGTCCTTGCCCCGGTAATCAGAGGCAAAAAAGGTGAGCATTTAGGCGTTTATGAAGATCTTAAAAAAGAGGGATTTGTAAGAGCAAAAATAAATGATTTAGTTTTACCACTAGAAGAATTTCCGAGTCTCAATAAAAATCAAAAACATAACATAAGTGCTGTTGTTGATAGATTGATACTTAAAGATGAAGACGATCTTAGATTGAGGCTAGCTGAATCTCTAGAGACAGCATTAAATCTCTCAGAAGGAATTGTTGAGATAGAATTTATTGATGAGAATGAAATTGTTTCATTCTCGTCTAATTTTGCATGCTCAAAATGCGGGTATTCGGTTCCGGAATTAGAACCTAGAATGTTTTCATTTAACAATCCTTTTGGGGCTTGTGAAAAATGTGATGGATTGGGNGTTATTCAATACTTTGATGAAAAGAAAATAATTAATGATNAGGAGCTATCAATTAATGGTGGAGCCATAAAAGGATGGAATAAAAGNAATAGGTTCTACTATCATCAGCTTAAGTGTTTAAGTCATTTTTATGGATTTAGTTTGAATGATCCTTGGTGTGAGCTAAGCNAGGAAATTAAAGATATTATTCTTAANGGATCAAAGGAGAAAATAGATTTCTCAAAGCGCTTTAGAAGCGGTAGCAAAATAGTTAGAAAGCATAGATTTGAAGGAGTGCTTCCAAANACTGAAAGAAGATTTAGAGAAACTGACTCAGACTACCAAAAGAATGAGCTTGCAAAGTTNCTTAGTGACAGTCATTGCAATTCTTGTAATGGATCAAGACTAAAGAAAGANTCTCGNAATGTATTTGTAAATNAAAAATCAATTAGTGAAATTACAACTTATAAAATTTCNGATGCCTTAGACTTTATNANCAAGACNAAACTTTCTGGTGCCCAACNNAAAATTGCTGAAAAAATCCTAAAAGAAATTAATGATNGACTTTCTTTTTTATTGGATGTTGGNTTGAATTACTTAACACTTGATAGGAGTGCCGAATCATTATCTGGAGGAGAATCACAGAGAATAAGACTTGCCAGCCAAATAGGTTCGGGTCTTGTAGGTGTTACATATGTGCTTGATGAGCCTTCAATTGGGCTTCATCAGAGAGATAANGCTCGATTGATTAAAACGCTACAAAACTTAAAGTATCTTGGTAATACAGTGCTTGTTGTTGAGCATGATGAAGAGGCTATCAGAGCTGCTGATCATGTAATTGATATTGGTCCTGGTGCAGGCATTCATGGTGGAACAGTTTGTGCTGAAGGCTCAGTAGATGAGATTGAAAAGAATAAAAAGTCTCTTACTGGTCAATTTCTCAGTGGGAAAAGAAAGATTTCTTTTCCGGCTTCAAATAAAAAGTCCTCTTCCTTTATTACTATAAAAAATGCGCATGAAAATAATTTNAAAAATATTGATGTAGATATTCCAATAGGTNTTTTTACTTGTATTACNGGNGTTTCAGGATCAGGNAAATCATCTTTNATAAATCAAACTCTGATGCCAATGTCGAGCTTCATTTTNAATAAATCAAAGCTAAGAAAAGAAATTAAATGTGATGGGATAGAAGGNNTAGANCATTTAGATAAAGTAATAGCNATTGATCAGGCTCCAATNGGAAGAACTCCTAGATCAAACCCTGCAACCTATACGGGCTTATTTTCTTACATACGAGATTTGTTCTCACAATCTGAAGAAGCACGATCAAGGGGCTATAAACCAGGTAGATTTAGCTTCAATGTGAAAGGTGGAAGGTGCGAGACTTGTCAGGGAGATGGAATGATCAAAGTTGAAATGCATTTCCTAGCTGATGTATACGTTACATGCGATACCTGCAATAACCAAAGATATAATGATCAGACACTNGAGGTTAAATATAAAGGCAAAAATATAGCTGAAGTACTCAATATGACCGTTGAGGAAGCACTAGAGTTCTTTGATGCAATTCCGCCCATAAAGAAGAAACTTCAGACCCTCGCTGATGTTGGNCTCACTTACATTACNCTGGGTCAATCAGCAACCACNCTTTCTGGAGGNGAGGCACAAAGGATAAAACTTGCAAAAGAATTATCAAAAAGAAGTACTGGAAAAACTCTTTTCATACTTGATGAACCAACTACTGGGCTCCATTTCCAAGATATAGANCTTTTGCTTCAAGTGCTTAAAAGATTATCTGATCAAGGGAACACAGTTTTAGTTATTGAACATAACCTTGATGTTGTTAAAAACTGTGACTGGATAATTGATATGGGGCCTGAAGGTGGAAGCGAGGGTGGAGAAGTTATTGCACAAGGTACACCTAAAAAGATATCCAGTATAAAAAAATCCTATACCGGAAGCTTCTTAAAGAAAATGATTTAAGCAGCAGAGTCTTCTTTTAGCTCAGGAGTATCATCTATTGGATCTTCAGNTCCTGCTCTATCNACCCATTCTACATAGGCCATATCAGCCTTATCACCCGGTCTNAAGCCTGCCTTAATAATNCGCAAGTAACCNCCAGGNCTATCTTTTGATTTAACAGATATTTCTGTAAAAAGCTTTGCTACTGCTTCATCATCACGAAGTTTTGAAAAAACATGTCTACGGTTGGNAACAGTATCTTCTTTAGCCATAGTAATTAATGGCTCAAGATGTCGTCGAAGCTCTTTTGCTTTTGGTAGCGTGGTTTTTATAAGCTCTTGTTTNATAAAAGCTATGGAAAGGTTCTTAAAGAGAGCCTTTCTATGNGATGAGTTTCTGTTTAACTTTCTACCTGATTTTCTATGTCTCATTTGAGTTACCCCATAGGTGGCCAATTATCAATTNTTGTGCCAAGTGCAAACCCTTTTGATGCAAGAACATCTTTAATTTCGTTAAGAGATTTTTTTCCAAGGTTAGGAGTCTTGAGTAAATCGAATTCACTTCTTTGTATTAAGTCTCCNATCAAGAAAATACTCTCAGCTTTTAAACAGTTTGTTGATCTAACAGTCANTTCAAGCTCTTCGATTGATCTCATAAGCAGTGGATCAAAATCGTTTTGCTCTTTTTTAGCTTCTTGTTCTGCAATTGCATCAAGATTCACAAAAGCGGCCAATTGTTGCTGCATGATTGTAGCTGAGTGTTCAATTGCTTCTTTAGGATTTAAAGTGCCATCAGTTTCAAGTTCAACAATTAACTTATCTAAGTCAGTTCTCTTCTCAAAACGAGCATTTTCTACNGAATAAGCAACTCTTTTTACAGGACTAAAGGAGGCATCAACTTTAAGNGCTCCAACCTGAGTCTCTTCCTCTCCACGCAGATCAGCTGGCTCATACCCTCTNCCAGTTTTAACTGTNGCTGTAAGTGTAAGGTTAACCTTATCNACCAAAGATGCCACATGATGATCTGGGTTAACCAGTTCAACATTACCNGGNACCTCAAAGGATGATGCTGTTACCTCAGAAGGACCAGCCATATCAAGCTTTATTTCAGCAGAAGTTCCTTCTANTAAATTAACTGGCATATCTTTTAGATTTAGAAGAATATCAATAACATCCTCTCTGATACCTTCNATTGTTGAGTATTCATGTGAGATGCCTTCAATCTTTACATCTGTGATGGCTGCNCCAGGCATAGANGATAGCAANATTCTTCTTAAGGCATTGCCTANTGTATGACCAAAACNNCTTTCTAGAGGNTCAAGNGTTATCTTTGAAGTNGTTTCATTGATGTCCTCAACCTGAATTTCGGTTGGTACTAATAAATCAATAACTGATGTTTGCATAATTTTTTCCTCTTATTTGGAGTAAAGCTCAACGATGAGATTTTCGTTAATTTCAGCACTTAAATCTGTTCTATCCGGTACAGATTTAAATACCCCCTTAAAAGCATTGTTGTCTACATCAAGCCATTCGCACACTTCTCTTTGGGCGCTCAACTCTAATGCAGACTTAATTCGAGTTTGAGATTTAGATTTTTCCCTTACCTCAATTGTGTCATCTGGCTGAACTTGATATGAAGGTATGTTGACTGTCTTCCCATTTACATGAAAAGCCTTATGGCTAACCAATTGTCTTGCTTCGGCACGAGTAGACGCGAAACCCATTCGATAAACAACATTATCAAGGCGTTGTTCTAAATAAGATAATAAGTTCTCACCAGTGTTACCCTTGGCTTTAGCAGCCTTTTTATAGTAATTCCTAAATTGTTTTTCAAGAACTCCATACATTCTTCTAACTTTCTGTTTTTCTCTAAGCTGTAACCCATAGTCAGATAGCCTGCCTCTTCTGAGACCATGAACCCCAGGTGCAGTTTCCATGTTGCACTTAGATTCAATAGCTCTTACGCCACTTTTAAGCATTAAATCAGTCCCTTCCCTCCTGGAAAGTCGTAGTGATGGACCTCGATATCTAGCCATAATTACTCCTTAAACTCTTCTCTTTTTGGGTGGTCTGCATCCATTATGAGGCAGTGGAGTCACATCAGTAATACTCCTTATTTTTAATCCGCAGGCATTTAGAGACCTAATTGCAGACTCTCTGCCTGACCCAGGACCACGCACTTTAACATCTAAACTCATCATTCCAAACTCTTTTGCAGCATTTCCAGCCTTCTCTGCAGCAATCTGAGCTGCGAATGGAGTACTTTTTCTTGAACCCCTGAAACCCGAACCGCCAGAAGTAGCCCAACAAACAGCGTTACCTTGCTTATCAGTTATGGTAATAATCGTATTGTTAAATGAAGAGTGGATATGAGCTATCCCCTCAGATATAACTTTCTTTGCTTTTTTCCCTTTTACAGCCATTAATTAAGCCCTCATTGGTTTTTTTGGCCCTTTTCGGGTCCTTGCATTAGTTTTGGTTCTTTGACCTCTTGTTGGCAATTTTCTTCTATGGCGAATGCCTCGATACGTCCCAAGGTCCATTAACCTTTTAATGTTGGTACTAACTTCTCTTCTTAAATCACCTTCAACTGTATAGTTGGCGACCTCTGTTCGAATTTTTTCAACATCCTCTTCAGTAATATCTGATATTTTTTTTGTATACTCGATTCCAGCTTTACCACAAATATCTTGAGCTGTTTTTCTTCCAACACCATAGATATGAGTTAAGGCTATCTCTAAATGCTTATTTTCTGGAACATTTACACCTGCTATCCTTGCCATAAATTATCCTTGTTTTTGTTTGTGCTTAGGTTCTGTTTTGCAAATAACATACAAAACTCCTTTTCTTCTAACTAATTTGCAGTCCCTGCAAATCTTTTTAACTGATGCTCTTACTTTCATAATTATCTTCTATAGTTTTTAAGGTTTGCCTTCTTAAGTAGGGATGAATATTGAGAGGACATCATATGAGATTGAACTTGTGACATGAAATCCATTAGCACAACCACAATAATTAGAACTGATGTTCCTCCAAGATAAAAAGATACTCCTGCAAAGTTAATAAGTGCTAAAGGCAACAAGCATATTAATGTTAAATAAATGCTTCCGAATACAGTTAGTCTTGCTAATACATTGTCTATATATCCAGCAGTTTGTTCGCCTGGCCTAATACCTGTAATATAAGCACCTGATCTTTTTAAATTGTCAGATACCTCCCTAGTATTAAAAGTTAATGCGAGCCAAATGAAACAAAATGAAATTATCAATGCAGCGAAAGTAAGAACATATAGAGGCTGCCCAGGATTTAAAGCCAATGAAATTGATTGCAAGAATCCAAAGTTTTCACCTTGACCAAACCAAGTTGATAATGAGGCTGGGAACAGCAGAAAAGTACTAGCAAAAATTGCAGGTATTACCCCCGCCATGTTTACCTTGAAAGGAAGGTGACTGGCTTGAGCTTGCATCAGCTTTCTGCCCTGTTGTCTTTGAGCATAATTCACAGTAATTCGTCTTTGACCTCTTTCAATAAAGACGACAACAGCAATAACAACCATTGCTAAAACACCAATGCTTAAAAGCATGAGTATATTCAAATCACCTTGACGGGCTTGCTCAAGAGCTTGACCAATTGCGCTAGGTATTCCTGTAAGAATACTTGTAGCAATGATAATTGAGATTCCATTACCAATGCCCCTTTCCGATATTTGCTCGCCTAACCACATTAAAAAAATTGTTCCAGCGACCACACTAAAAACAGCTGATACAAAAAAAGCTGTACCAGGATTGTAAGCTAGTCCACCAGAGCTAAGTGTTACTGCTAAGGCTGAAGCTTGAATAAATGCTAGCAGCACTGTTCCATATCGTGTGTATTGAGTGATTGCATTTCTACCAGCCTGACCATCTTTTTTGAGCTCGATTAGATAAGGAATAGAGTTTGAAAAAAGCTGCATGATAATTGCAGCCGAAATATACGGAACAACGTTTAAGGCAAAGATGCTCATCCTTTCAAGAGCACCTCCTGAAAATAAATTAAATAACTCTAAGATGGTTCCCTGATTTTGATCAAATAAAGATGAAAGCCTTTGAGGGTCAATGCCTGGTATAGGAATGTGGGTACCAATTCGATAGACAATGATACCGATCAGGACAAATCTAAGTCTTTTCCATAAATCGCTCATGTTATTTGAATCAGCCACGCCTAACTTACCTTGCCTCCAGCTTTTTCAACAGATTCAAGTGCTCCTTTAGTCAGTGAAATACCCGAAAAGTTTATTGCTTTGTCTAAATCATGCTTACCAAATACTTTTACTTTCGTCACAGACTTTGAAATAAGCTGATTTTCTTTTAATGTCTCCAAAGAAACTTCTGATAAATCCTTTAGATCTCTAAGATTCAATTGTTTTAAACTATTGTTTACCCGTGAAGAGAAACCAAACTTGGGTACTCTTTGTTGTAGCGGCATTTGACCACCCTCAAAGCCACGAGCAATCGAACCACCAGATCTTGATTTTTGGCCCTTGTGACCTCTACCAGCAGTTTTTCCTTGGCCAGATCCAATACCTCTGCCAACTCTTTTTCTGTTCTGCGAAGTGCCTTTTGAGCTTAAAGTATTTAATTTAACCATTTTCAGCCTCAGGTGATATTTCTACAACCATATCTCTAATTTTATTTATCATGCCCCTTACGCTTGGGGTATCCTCTACCTCAATTACCTGATTGAGTTTTCTAAATCCCAAACCTTTGATGCATTGCTTGTGAGATTTAATTCTTCCAATTCCACTCTTAATAAGCTTGATAGTTATCTTCTTGTCAGCCACTAGATTTCCTCCACGGTCTTGCCTCTCCTAGAGGCTACTGATTCAGGGGATTCCATTGACTTAAGTGCATTAACTGTTGCTCTAACCACATTAACTGGGTTAGTTGATCCGTAACATTTTGCAAGAACATTTTGAACTCCAACTAATTCTAGAACTGCCCTCATTGCACCACCCGCAATAATACCTGTACCTTCTGAGGCAGGCTGCATATAAACTTTTGCGGAACCGTGCTTAGCTTTAATCGGATACCATAAAGTAGTTCCATTTAGACTTACATCCACCATATTTCTTCTTGCGTTCTCCATAGCTTTTTGAATTGCTATAGGCACTTCTTTAGCTTTGCCTCTTCCAAAGCCAACTTTTCCTTTTCCATCGCCTACTACCGTTAATGCAGTAAAACCAAATATTCTTCCGCCTTTTACAACTTTTGCAACTCTATTTACTTGTACTAGCTTCTCTTCAAGTACGTCTTGTTGTTGGACAGCTAAGTTTTGATCCATATTAAAACTCCAAGCCAGCTTCTCTGGCTGATTCTGCAATTGCTTTGATTTTGCCATGATACAAATATCCCGACCTATCAAAAACAACACTTTTGATGCCAGCTTCAAGTGCACGCTCGGCAACTAATTTGCCTACAACTTTTGCTGTTTCAACATTTGATTTATCTAATTTATTCTCTTTTTCATTGGTTGATGCCGCTACAAGAACTTTACTTCCGCTAGGTTCAAGTATTTGTGCGTAAAGATTGCTATTAGATTTGTAAACAGATAATCTAGGTTTTTCTTGACCTGCTGCCTTAATTCTTGTTTTGGCTGCCCTTCTAAGTCTTGATATTACTTTTGACATGTTTATGCTCCTGCTCCTGCAGCCTTCTTAGCTTCTTTACGTTTTATTCTTTCATCAGCATATTTGACTCCTTTACCCTTATAAGGCTCAGGTGGTCTAAATGCTCTAATTTCTGCAGCAACTTGTCCTAATATTTGTTTGTTATGACTGCTTAGTACAATCTCTGTATTGGAAGGTGTCTCCGCACTTACTGCGTCAGGAAGATCGTATTTAACTGGATGTGAAAATCCTAAGGTAAGGTCAATTGATTTACCACTTACCTTTGCCCTGTAACCAACACCAACAAGCTCTAGCTTCTTTTGAAAACCCTCAGTAACCCCAATAATCATATTGTTCACTATCGAGCGAGTTGTGCCCGCAAGAGCAGTAGAACTAGTTGATCCTTCATCATATTTAACCAAAAGCCTTGAATCGCTCTGTTCCATAGATACAGTTTTTGGGAAAGAAAATTCATCCTTACCTTTAGGGCCTGAGACTTCAATTTTGGAATCCTGCAAAGATACTTCTGCACCTTTAAGGATTGAAATGGGGTTTTTTGCAACTCTAGACATGATTAAAATACTTCACAAATTATTTCGCCGCCCACATTAGAAGCTTTGGCTTGTTTATCAGTTAGCAACCCTTTATTAGTGGTAAGGATATACACCCCAAGACCATTTTTTACTGCACCCAAATCATTGGGGCCAGAATAACGTCTAAGACTTGGCTTGCTTATTCTCTTAAGCTCTTTAATAGCAGGCTCTTCATTAATATATTTAAGCTTTACATCAATAAAATCTTTACCATCCACTGATTTTTTTTCACTCCCAACTAAAAAACCTTCGTTAACTAAAACATTGACTAATTCAGATTTAAATATTGAAAAAGGTACGTCCACAGATTTTTTGCCTCTCATTAAGCCGTTTCTAATTCTTGTTAAACAATCGGATATCGGATCTTGAAAACTCATATTATTACCAACTTGACTTAACTAAACCCGGAACATCACCACGCATAGCAGCTTCCCGAAGTTTTATTCTGCTTAACCCAAACTTCCTATAGACCGCATGTGGTCTACCAGTGATTGAGCACCTTCTAACTCCCCTTGATGGACTTGCGTCCCGAGGTAATTTTTGTAATTTCGCAAAAGCAGCCATTCTATCTTCGTAAGAATTATTTTGGTCCAAGAAAGCTTTCTTAAACGCAGCTCTTTTTGCGGCATATTTCTTAACTGTCTTAAGCCTTTTATTTTCTCTTGCTATTATTGATTTTCTTGTCATAAAAATTCCTATTTCTTAAATGGAAATTGAAGGGCTTCCAATAGAGCTCTTGCTTCATCTTTATTTTTTGCAGAAGTGTTAATGCAAATATCCATGCCCCTTATTTTGTCAATGTGATCATAATTAATTTCGGGAAAAATAATTTGCTCTTTGATTCCCATGCTGTAGTTCCCTTGCCCATCAAATGATTTTGGATTTAATCCTCTGAAATCCCTTTCTCTTGGAATAGCAATATGTATAAGTCTTTCTAAAAAATCATACATACGTTTGCCGCGCAAGGTTACTTTGCACCCTATAGGCCAGCCGTCTCTAATTTTAAAGCTAGCAACAGATTTTCTTGCCTTGGTAACAACTGGCTTCTGCCCAGTTATTGCCTGCAAATCATTCTGGGCAGACTCAAGATGCTTCTTATCAATTGCAGCCTCACCAACGCCCATATTTACAACAATTTTAGTTACCCTTGGAACAGCCATAACATTATCTAAGCCAAGAGTTTCTTTAAGTTGAGGTACTATCTCTTTGTTAAAGGTTTCTTTTAAGTTCATGTTTATATTTTCGAGTTGTCTGATTTAAAAATTCTTGTTTTTACATCGTCTTTAATTTCATATCCAATACGATCAGCTT
>NHFF02000029.1 GCA_002172535.2 Gammaproteobacteria bacterium TMED104
CATGCTCTTTTGTTTCCTGAGGGATAATGCTTTCACCAAAAACTAATTCTTTTCCATCCCCAAAGAGTTTAACTCTTCGAACCGTCGACTCATTTTGCACAATGCCAACAATCCTTTTATCCAGATAATCTAATTCCTCGGTATGCTCACTTACTAGTTCAAGTTCAAATGAATGATTGCGTTTGATTCTTTCGGTGATTGAATTGGGTTCAAAGAGCCAAGCTCTTTGAATATTATTGCTACCCATAAAATAAACAAAAGGCTTAACTACCCATTTTGAGATTCGTTTAGGATGCATGAATTCATTCAGTTAAACTGATATTATAGCCTGCTTATTTTTTCAAATACTTAAGGATTGACTATGGAATTTAAGAAATGGGAATGCATTGTTTGTGGCCTAATTTATGACGAAGAGCAGGGGTGGCCAGATGATGGGATCGAACCAGGTACAAGATGGGAGGATGTTCCTTCTGATTGGCTTTGCCCAGATTGCGGTGTAGGGAAAGAAGATTTTGAAATGGTTGAAATATGATTGAAACTCCAAAAAACCTAACTAGAAATATTCTTTTAGGATTGCTGTTTGGTTTTTTGGTTGCTAGTTTTTTTTATTATTCCTCTTTTATATCCGAAGACTTAAAGAGTTTTGTTGCTCAATATATTTTTAACTTAGGCGGTGACATTTTTCTAAATCTATTAAAGCTCTTGGTAGTGCCATTGGTTTTTTTCTCACTTGTCTCTGGCATTTCATCACTCTCAGATACCAGTACACTCGGGCCAATATCTTTAAAAACCATCGGACTTTATTTATTGACTACAGCTATAGCTGTAAGCACAGCATTACTTGTTGGAGCAATTTTTCAACCTGGTGCTGGTTATGCTGCTGCAATGCCAACAAGTATTGAATCTCTTCCGGGAGGTCAGTCACTATATGACACAATCGTAGGCATATTTCCAAAGAACATTTTTCAAGCCTTTGTCGAAAATCAAATGCTGGCAATAGTCTTTTTTAGTATTTTATTTGGCATAGCATTAAATAAGACCAATCATCTGACCGGGAATCTAAGCAGTGCTTTTGAAAAACTTAACACCGTATTTATGCAGCTGGTCATCATGATTATGTCTTTTGCACCAATAGGTGTTTTTTGTTTGATTGGAAGATTTGTAATAACTGATGGTCTAGATATTTTTCAAGATGTATTTATTTATGTTGCTCTTTTAATCTCATTACTGATTTTTCACGCACTATTTACTTACTCTTTATTTCTTAAGTATTTAGCAAAAATTAACCCCATTGCTTTCTTTAAGAAAATGAAAGAGCCCATTTTGTTTGCTTTTTCAACATCATCAAGTGCTGCCACCATTCCAGTTACATTAAAAACAGTTTCACAGGATTTGGGTGTGGATAAGAATGTAGCATCGTTTGTTGTTCCTGTTGGAGCAACGATAAATATGGATGGCACCGCTATCATGCAAGGTCTAGCAACCGTATTTATTGCACAAATCTCTGGGATTGACTTAACTTTATTTCAATACATTCAAATTGTCTTATTAGCTGTAGCCACTTCAATAGGCACTGCAGCTGTTCCCTCAGCTGGCATTATCACTTTAGTAATCATTCTTCAGCAGTTCAATCTTCCCTTAGAAGCCATTGGAATTATTCTTGCTGTTGATAGAGTTTTGGATATGATCAGAACGGCAGTAAACATTTCTGGTGACGCAACCGTTGCTTGTATCGTAGCAAGGTCTGAAAATAAACTTGATGAGAAGGCAATTCTGCAAAACTAATTAACATTTTTAAGGGATATTTTGTTAAAATTTGCCACTTTTAGGGAGAACCATTCATGAATACACTAATACCTCCAGTGCTTGGAATCGTTGGTCTTATTGCAGCCTTCGTCGTATACCTTTTAGTAATGCAGTATCCAGATGGAGAGAAAAAAGTTAAAAAAATTGGGGATCAAATCCACTCAGGTGCCCTAGCATTTATGAAAACTGAGTATAAATATTTACTGATCTTCATTGTGATCCTTGTTGGCTTAGTATGGCTTGGGCTTGGAATGTATTCTGCAATCGCTGTAATAGTTGGCGCTGCGTGTTCTTCACTTGCTGGTTTTATAGGTATGTACGCAGCTACTAAAGCAAATGTTAGAACAGCCACAGCTGCTAAAAAAGAAGGAGCAGCTGCTGCATTGTCAGTATCGTTTTATGGGGGCTCAGTGATGGGCTTGTGTGTAGCATCCTTAGGTTTGATTGGTCTTGGCGCCCTTTATTACTTTTTTGTTCCTGCAAATCATGTTCATGCACTAGAAGGCTTTGGTATGGGTGCATCAGTGGTCGCATTATTTTCTAGGGTTGGCGGGGGAATCTTTACCAAGAGCGCTGACGTGGGTGCAGATTTAGTGGGTAAAATTGAAGCTGGGATACCTGAAGATGATCCAAGAAACCCTGGTGTTATTGCTGACAATGTTGGTGATAATGTTGGTGATGTTGCCGGAATGGGGTCTGATATTTTTGAATCCTATTGTGGTTCCATGATTGCCTCTATAGCAATAGCTTATACATTAGGCTCAGAAGATATGATGATGTTGCCATTGGCTTTGGCCTCAGCTGGACTTATCGCTTCAATTATTGGAATTTTTATCGTCAAGCTTCAATCTGCCAAAGCACCAGCTAGTGCGCTTAGATCTGGAACCTTATTGGCTCCAGTAATTTTTGTTGCCATGGCTTACTTTTTAATAGATTCATTTCCTGGTGTAGATATGAATGTTTGGTGGTGTGTTATCGCTGGAGCTGTAGGCGGAGTATTGATCGGATTAATTACTGAGTACTATACAGGCGGAAAGCCAGTTGAAAAGATAGCTAAGTCAGGAGAAACTGGATCAGCAACAGTCATGATTTCAGGGCTTTCAGTGGGCATGCAGTCAGTTGTAATTCCAATCGCAATTCTCGCAACTATTATATTCGTATCAACCAGTCTTGCTGACGTTTATGGTGTTGGTATTGCCGCAGTTGGCATGCTAGCAACTGTTGGTATTACCATGGCAATTGATGCTTATGGACCTGTTGCGGACAATGCCGGTGGAATTGCTGAAATGTCAGGCATGGGCAAAAAAGTAAGAGATATCACTGATTCGTTGGATGAATTAGGTAATACGACTGCTGCTATTGGAAAAGGGTTTGCAATTGGAGCAGCTGCTTTGGCAGCTCTTGCAATTATTTCTGCTTTTTCAGCTGTTGTAACTGCAAATAATCCTGAATTNTCNCTTTCACTTTCTGATCCAATTGTTCTTGTNGGCATGTTCATTGGTGCATGCATTCCCTTTTTGGTCTCTTCAATTACNATGACNGCAGTGGGTGACGCNGCATTTGAAATGATTAATGAAATAAGAAGACAATTTAAAGAAATAAAAGGNTTGATGGAAGGCAAAGCAGATCCTGATTCTGAAAAATGTGTTGAAATTGCGACAACAGCAGCTCTTAAGAAAATGATGCTTCCAGGTGTCATTGCTGTTTCTATGCCAGCAATAGTAGGNTTTGGCCTNGGNGCACAAGCCTTAGGTGGAATGTTGGCTGGAGGTTTGCTGGGTTGTGTTTCCTTGGCATTAATGATGGCTAATGCCGGAGGTGCTTGGGATAATGCAAAGAAATTTGTTGAAAAGGGAAATTTCGGTGGAAAAGGGTCTGATACTCATGCAGCTGCAGTTGTTGGAGATACTGTAGGAGATCCGTTTAAGGATACCTCAGGCCCATCAATGAATATTCTTATTAATGTAATGGCAATTGTCAGCTTAGTTATTGCTCCATTACTAAGCATTTAGAGGAAGCCTAAAAAATTTAAGATCCCAGCTTTGGCTGGGATTTTTTATGTATCAGCATAGGCCATTGATCCAGAAACCCATCTTTTGATTAGCTTGTTTGCAAGCTGCCTATCCTCATTAAAGATTTTTTCAGCAATTAACTTTGTTTCCTCAAGATACCTGCTATCTCTGATCAGATTGGCATATTTAAAGGGAACTATTCCGGTTTGTTGTGCGCCCATAATTTCACCTGGTCCCCTGATTTCAAGATCTTTTTCTGCAATCTNAAAACCNTCCTGTGTTTGGCAAAGNACATCTANCCTCTCTGAGGAAACTTCATTAAGTTTATCTTTATGCANCAAAATGCAATAACTTTGCTTTNACCCNCTACCAACTCTTCCTCTAAGCTGATGCAACTGCGCAAGACCGAACCGCTCTGCATTCTCAATNATCATTATGTCAGCATCAGGAACNTCAACCCCNACTTCAATCACTGTTGTTGAAACAAGAATTTTTGTTTTTCNATCTCTAAATTTATNAATCTCTTCATTTTTTGAATCTTTTGAAAGCTTGCCGTGCACTAAACNAACTTTATCNTCACCGAATTCATCGCATAAGNTTTCATGNGTTTGAGTCACTGAACTTAAGTCCAATGTTTCAGATTCTTCAACCAGAGGACATATCCANTAAATCAGACTATCTTTAGNNATTGCCTCCCTCGTTCTAGATATAAGATTTTCTTTAGATTGCATTGACAGCATCGAAGTAATGATTGGTTGTCTACCTGGCGGCATTTCATCAATAACTGAAACATCCATGTTGGCATAAATGCTCATCGATAAAGTTCTTGGTATTGGGGTTGCTGTTAAGGTAAGTTGATGGGGATGGATATTTTGATTTTCTGTTTTTTTAATCAGAGCAAGTCTCTGGTTAACACCAAAACGATGCTGCTCNTCAATTATTGCCAATGCAAGATTGCAATACTCAACATCTNCCTGAAANATNGCATGCGTNCCAACAATAAACTTAATNTTTCCTGNTTTAATTTTCTCAAGNATTTTTTTTCTNACGCTCTTANTAAGACCACTCGTCAGCAGNTCAATTTCATCGANATGATTTGGAAAAAATTTTTTTATATTTTCGAAGTGTTGTTGGGCAAGNAGNGTGGTTGGCGCCATAAATGCAGCTTGAAAATTTGAATCTAANGNTTTTGTTGCTGCAAGAACTGCAACCGCAGTTTTTCCTGANCCAACATCACCTTGNACCAATCTCATCATGGGNTCAGATTTAATAAGGTCTTTATTTATTTCGCTTTCAACCCTGGACTGAGCAGTGGTTAACTCNTATGGAAACATCGATAGAAAGTCCTTGCNCCAACTNCCACTTTCAATGCANGGCTCTGCTTTANTTGTTTTCATTTTGGATCTTAAAGAAACCATTCCGGTTTGAAATGCAATTAATTCTTCTTTAAGCAATTTAACTCTTGCAGGATGCGTTCCTCCTGGAATCAGATCATCGATAGGAATATCAGCACTTGGATTATGAATGATTTCTANNGCATCCTTTATGGACAAGGNGTTATCATCACCNTAATGNTTTAAATTAATTGCTTCATCTTCAAAGTNGTAAANCNTAATNGCTTCTTGGATAAATTTTTTTATTTTATTCTGACTNATCCCTTTGCATATTCGGTATGTTGGATTGAGTGTTTTTTGAAGCGGTGGNAATTTTTGATTTATTTCATAATCNGGATGAATCATTTCTAAACCATATTTACTTAANGAGGTTTTGCCATAACATCTAATGCTTAANCCNTTTTGAAATTGANGNGTTTGATTTGGATGAAAATAAAATAACCTNAGATTGAGATAAGAATAACCATCACTAATTTTTGCAACTAACATTTTTCTNGGCCGATANATTGCTTGCACTGAAACAACTTCTCCNTCTATTAATGCTTCCTCTCCNACATCTAGATTTGAAATAGGTGTAACCTTTGTCTTATTTTGATATGTNTTTGGCAAATGGAAACATAGGTCTTGAATTNTNAAAAGGCCTAAACTATTAAGNTGAGAAATCGTTGCAGCGCCAACACCNTTTAGCTTTTGTAACTCTGAATTAGCCACAACTGGATAATACTTTTAATATAAGCACTTTAAAAGAATGAAAAAGAATATTTTATTTATTGGGTATGGAGATCTNGGNTCTCGTCTAGCTTCGATTGGTCAGGANGATCTTGNGATAACAGGNATTTCTCGNTCACTNAAACCNNCAATTNNCCCTGATCAATANCACTCCTTAGATTGGTTNAANAATNCTGCTCAAAAAGTTGANCTTCTTAAANACTATGACTGTCTTGTCATCACATTAACCCCAACATCATTTGATGAGGNGGGCTATGAAAAAGGTTATGAGGANGGCATGAAGCTCATTTCTANGTTAGTAAAAAATATATCATTTAAAAAGTCATTATTAATTTCATCCACACGAGTTTATAAAGACTCAGAAGAGCCAATTACTGAGCTTAGTAATGTTAATTCAGAAGATTTTAGAGCCAAAAGCCTTTTAGAAAGCGAAGCGATCTATTCAAAAGGAATCAATTCATTGCAAAAGACAATCTTTAGATTGTCTGGTTTATATGATCCCGAAATGAAGGATAAGATTNTTTATANACAAGTAGATGAGTTTCAGAACAAGCTAATTCCAATAAGTGCAAATCTNAATCGGCTTAGTAGAGATCAGGCAGCNAGAATAATTNTGAATTTTTGTATCAANAAAACAGATTTATTNCTGCTTAATGTNAGCGAACCAACTGTGCTTGCTNAAGAACGATTTNANANNCTCTTCCCTGAAAAANACTTCGATGATTTTTTTCGTNTAGATAATCCTGGTAAGCAATTAGACATATCAAATTTATTAAAGAGTAAATTGCTTGATGGATAAAATATATAATATCAATCTATGATACAGAGCATGACNGGCTTCGGTTTTTCAAAACTAAGCAATAAAAANTTTGAAATATCTTGTGAGATAAAATCANTCAACAGCAAATTTATTGATATTCATTTCAGGTCAGCTCAACAATCCTTTTCAGNAGAAGAGNATCTNAANCAAAAACTTAAATCTGTTTTTAGAAGAGGACAATTTGATGTTAGGTTAAATNTNNTTGGAGGAAGTAACCCAAAGCTTTCTATAAATAATNATGTGCTAGCGCAGCTTAACAAGGAAATTNAAAAGTCAAAGCATCTTGAAANCGCTACCCTTAAATTTAGTGATATTAAAAATTTTCCTGGTGCTGTTTCATTGTNTGAAGATTCTGNCATTAGTGANGCGCACNTAACAAAAATTATAAANAANGCCATAGATGACTTAAAACACTCNAGNTTGAGTGAAGGAAATAAAATATTAAAAGTTTTGAATATTAAAATTAAAAATATTCTTTCAATNGAAGCCTCACTCCGAAAAATNATNCCCTCAATAAATAAGCAAAGAAAGAAAAATGTTAAAGANAGACTTAATCATTTTTTAGATAANNCNAGTGAGGAAATNGAAAAAGAGATTGCTTTGCAGATTATGAAACAAGATGTNTCTGAGGAGTTAGANAGAATTGGTTTTCATATTAAAGAAATAAATAAGATTCTNAAATCAAATGGNCCTCATGGAAAAAAAATTGATTTTATGCTGCAAGAATTATTCAGAGAAGCAAATACTTTATCAGTTAAGCTTGATAATTCTANAGCAAAGAAGCTTGCAATAAATTTAAAAATTCTTGTTGAGGAATTAAGAGAACANTCACAAAANATTCAATGAAAGCNAAACTTTTTCTNATATCNGCAGCNTCAGGAACAGGGAAGTCTTCACTGATAAATGCAGTCTTGGATAATCTAAATNCTAAAAATTTCAATGTAGAACTTTCAATCTCNCATACAACCNGAAAAAAAAGGGGCGGCAGTCAAGATTATTATATTTTTACNAGCGAAGATGATTTTAAAAATAAAGTAAGNAATGATTTCTTTTTAGAGCACGCATTAGTTCATGGAAATTTTTATGGCACNTCGAAAGATTTNGTAGAAACAAAGATTNCTGANGGGANAAATATCATCCTNGAGATAGATGTCCAAGGNGTTCAGCAAATTAANTCAACCAACTTTCCNCACGAATCTATTTTTTTGTTACCGCCANGTATTGAATCTCTAANTGAAAGGCTGAATGAGAGAGGCACAAATTCCAAGGAAAGTATTGAGNTAAGACTTTCAAATGCNATGAAAGAAATACCNAGTTGCAANGACTATGANCATATCTTGNTNAATGATGTTTTTGAGGATTGTTGTAATGATCTTGCAAGAATAATNACTGGGGAAGACAGTTTTCCAATGAATTCAAAAAAAGAATTGTTTTTAANTAAACTATTGAATTCATAAACATAAAAACACTAAAATACGNCTCCGAGGTTAATTATGGCTAGAATTACAGTTGAAGGATGTTTAGACAAAGTACACAGTAGATTTGAATTAATTCTATTGGCCTCTGGTCGNGCAAGNCAACTCTCAACAACTAGTCGAGAACCTCTGGTCGAGTGGGAAGATGATAAACCTACNATCGTNGCTTTAAGAGAAATNGAAGAAGGGTTAATCAATAACGAAATCTTAGAAAAAACTCTTGAAGAAGATATGCTGCTTGATGAATTCTCTTTAGACAGGCAGAAACCAAAGGATGATATAGTGGGGTAATGAAAAAACCCTTGGAGTATTAATTGAGCGATCAATTAGCAGCCACCAACCTTTCAGTTCTTAATAATCCAGATCAATCAAATCTAGTAAGACTTCCGCAGGATATATTTAAAAAAGCTTCTTCATATTTTGATAAAAAAGAAGTTAAAAAAATCAATTTAGCTTATTGTGTTGCGCTCGAGGCGCATGAAGGTCAGCTCAGAAGAGACGGATCTCCTTATATTTCTCATCCTGTTGAAGTAGCTTCTATCTTGCTGGACCTAAAAGTTGATCTTGAATCTGTATGTGCGGGCTTCATGCATGATGTCTTAGAGGATTGCGATGTCCAAAAAACCACTTTAGAGAAAATGTTCGGCAAGGATGTAGTCAGCATTATCGATGGCGTCAGCAAACTTAATAAAATGGATTTTAAAAATATTGCTGAGAGGAATGCAGGTAGTTTTCAAAAAATGGCATTAGCTATGTCTAAAGACATACGAGTGATCTTAGTTAAGTTATGCGATCGATTGCACAACATGAGAACAATTGATTTTCTTCCAAGAGATAAGCAAATTCAAAAATGCATCGAGACACTAGATGTTTATGGACCCATAGCCATCAGAATAGGAATGCAAAATCTTAGAGAAGAGCTCGAAGATAGAGCTTTTAAATGCTTGCATCCAATGAGAGCAAGACTTCTTAAATCAGCTATTAAAAATGCAAAAAGGGGCCGCGAAAGAATTGTTTACAAACTTAAAAAGGAAATTAAGAAAAACTTAAAAGATAATGGAGTGCAGGCAACGGTAAAAGGAAGACAAAAAAGTCTTTTTAGTCTCTACAGAAAAATTAAATATCGCAAACGACCGTTTAATGAAATTTTAGATGTTTTTGCCTTTCGAATAATTGTTAATTCTGTTGATGATGCTTACAGGAGTTTGGGCATTGTTCATAATTTTTATAAACCCATTGAAAACCGTTTTAAAGATTATGTGGCCATTCCAAAAAGTAATGGGTATCAGGCGTTGCATACAACCCTTATTGCCCTTGAGGGCATTCCAATTGAAGTTCAGATTCAAACAAAAAATATGGTTGAGATTGCAGAAAATGGCGTTGCTGCACATTGGGCATATAAAACAGAGAAATCTGATGCCTCAGAGGGTCTCGGAGCTCGTAAATGGCTCAAAAGCATAATTGATTATGATAAAGAAGCCGAAAACTCAAATGAGTTTTTTGAAACAATAAAATCTGATCTCTTTAATAATGAAGTATATGTATTTACCCCCGATGGAGATATTCTTAACCTAAAAAATGGCGCAACCCCAATTGACTTTGCCTATGAGCTCCACACAGATATTGGTAATAAAACTGTTGGATGTAAAGTTAATAGAAAGTATGCTCCGTTGAATATTCAATTAGAAAGCGGGCAGAGCATAGAGATTGAGGTTTCTGAAGATGCTGAGCCAAGTCCGGCATGGCTTAACTTTGTTACCACAAGCAAAGCCAGAAGTGCCATTCGATCGAGTTTGAGACAGCAAAAAATATCTCAAGCAAGGAAAGCCGGTAAAGTAATGCTTGAATCTGAACTTGCAAGAAGCGGACTAAGTCTTGAAGACTATCGTGGCAGCAGATTACAAGGAGTCCTTAAGCTGCTCGGCGTTGACTCATTAAATAATCTTTTAACTGATCTTGGATTGGGAAGAAAAACAGGCGCAATAGTTGCTGAGAAATTTTTTGAAGAAATTCAGGCTAAGGGCTCAAAAAACAAAGTTTCTGGGTCATTAATACTTGAAGATCACAATATTGAGGGCGTTACCGTTGTTTATGCTAAGTGCTGCATGCCCGTATATGGAGATCCTATTAAAGCTCATACAGATACTGACAGGGGAATTGTGATTCATCATTCAAGATGCAGACAGCTTTCAAAGAATCGAGATGACGCCTCAAGGTTCTTTTCAGCCATTTGGGGAGATAACCGGCAAGAGAGGTTCTATCGAGCACACATTAAGATAGTTGGTGAAGATCGTCCTGGCAGCTTGGCGGATTTAGCTTCAGTCTTTGCAAAAATGAATATCAACATATCCAATGCCAGAACCAGGGATCTTGATACTAAATTTACTGAGTTCATGTTTGAGGGCGATGTTCTTAATTTACAGCATCTTCAGGCTTTGATGAAAAAAATTAGATCAAAGAAATTTGTTAATAGTTGTGTGAGGATCATCAACGATGCAAAGAGCAAAAATGAAAAAACAAATTATTAAAACANAAAATGCACCTTCTGCAATTGGGCCATACAATCAAGCTGTAAAAGCAGGGNATACNNTTTANATCTCTGGNCAAATTCCTCTTGATCATGCCTCTGGAAAATTAGTTGATTCATCATTTTCAGATCAAGNTAATAAAGTATTTGATAACNTAACNGCAATTGCTGCNGCAGCGGATTNAGATCTCAATCATGCAGTTAAACTAACAATTTACTTATCAGACTTATCAAAATTTGGTGAGGTAAATTCNATTATGGAAGCCAGGATGAATGCACCATANCCTGCTCGAGTAACCATNCANGCTGCAAAACTACCTCTAGATGCAGAAATAGAAATCGATGCTATTTTAGTAATACCTAATTAATATGAATTTAATCGATATTGAGTCTTTAAATANAAAAGANATAGAAGATATTGTTTCGCTTGCTTCCCAATTTAGATCAGANANAGGTGGATTCAACCAAGAACCTATTTATNGNGATAANAAGGNNGGAATTNTTTTTTTTGAACCTAGCACNAGGACAAAATCNTCTTTTGAGATTGCGTTATTAAATTTAGGCNCACAATATATTGATATTCATCCAGATTCCTCNTCAATAACTAAAGGTGAATCGTTAGAGAACACCATCGAAACCCTTGCATTAATGGGGATAGAGCTNTTTATTATCAGACATCCTGANAATGNAATTTATGACCTTGCTTCAAAGTTTCCAAATCTNAGTTTTATCAATGCTGGAGCAGGCATTACTTCGCATCCAACTCAAGCACTCTCAGATTTACTCACCGTTAAAGAATTTAAAAAAGATTTATCAAAACTAAATATTTCAATCATTGGTGACCTTGATCACTCAAGGGTTGCTCGCTCNTTTATTNAGCTTACTAAAAAANTAGGTTGTGCCANTTTAAGNTTTTCAGGTTTGCCTGAACTTTGTTCTAATTTCTTAGAGGCAGATTATGGCAGCTTCCATGAAGATCTAGATTCTGCAATTGAGNATGCTGATTTAATTATGGGTTTAAGGATACAAAAAGAAAGAATTCAGGAAGCNCTNAGCATTGANCATTCTGAGTANTTAAAGAGATATCAACTCACCGAATCAANATTAGCNTTAGCAGCCAANGACTNTATGATTNTTCATCCGGGCCCAGTTAATTNTGGAATCGAGTTTGAAAAANAAATTNCTGACTTGGANAATTGNAAAGTNTCNCATCAAGTTGCAAANGGNGTNGGTCTTAGAATGGCAGTNTTAGCTAAACTTTTTTCTGAGCAATAATTTTTTCNACGCTTTCAACCGTAATCAAAGTACTCTGCTCGATCTCAATATTAACTTTTGATTTNNCTGANAATTCNTCTANGTTTGTAATTTTNAATGTTTCAGGAATNAAGTGAATGAAAAANGAATTTTTATTCACTTTTCCAATGGTTAAGCTGCATCCATTGATGCCAATNTANCCTTTNTAAAAAATATATTTCATCATCTTGGNCGGAAGNGTNATTAACATGTCTTTAGTTTGATTCGAAACTTTANTTATTTTTGATATTGTGCCCTCACAATGAATATGNCCTGACAANAAGTGNCCACCAATTTCAGTTTTTACAGTCATTGAGCGTTCCAAATTAACCTTTGTANCNTTTTTAATNTGCTTAAGGTTTGTTANNGACAGAGTTTCATCAATTACATCAAANTGNAGCATNTCANAACTACCTTTTTTTGAAGTCAGACAAACTCCNTTGACNGCAACACTNGCNCCTTTNTTCAAACCTTTTAGAAATTTNTTTGAACATTTAATTGAAATTNAGCTANAGCCCTTATTNGATTTAACGGANGAAACAANNCCTTGTTCAGTTACGATACCCGTNAACATCTAGGCTCCCCACTCATCNCGATAGCTTTCCATGCTATCAATAAGTTCTGCTTNATCACTTTGNTTNAGAAACNTTATTAAATCATCAAGACAAATTACAGAGAGGACTTTAAGGTTNTAGGTTTGTTCTAGCTCAANGCTTGCAGATCGAGCNGATGTACCTTTTTCCTGTCTATTTAANCCAACCAAGATACCAGANGGTNTCGCATCATTTTCTAAAATTAAATCNATGGATTCNTTGGCGGCAGTTCCTGCTGAAAGTACATCGTCAACNACCACAACATTCCCAGTAGGGACTTTNACCAATAAACATNCCACCTTCACCATGATCTTTAACTTCNTTTCTATTAAAACAAAGTGATAATGANGGGTTGGTTTTTTTGAGATGCATNCCCAACATGCTTCCAAAAATAGTGCCTTTNTAGGCAGGCCCAAACAATTGNTTGATNTCCGANCCGAATTCTAAAAACTTATGAGCAAATCCNTCGATGATGATGTTTANATCTGCATCANAAAGTAANTTTGATGCGTTNAAAAAATACGGACTTTGTCTGCCAGATTTTANNGTGAANGTTCCAAATTCTANTGCGCCTACACGCATNGCTTCATTAATAAAGTTAATTTGATAATCTTTTAATTGANACATTTTTTCTGAAGCTCAATCAAATGGCNNATGCCTTTTTTNCCAATATCCAACATCTGCTCAAGTTGCTCATTTGAAAATGGTTTTTCTTCTGCAGTGCCTTGTATTTCNATGATNCCATTATCTTCNTCCATGACTANATTAAGNTCAGTTTCAGCTGAAGAGTCCTCTGTATAGTCAAGATCTAAAATAGGCTGGTCGTTAAGGAGGCCAATGGANATNGCAGCNACATGTTTTTTTATNGCCCTATGATCTTTTAATTTATTTTGAATTGCAGAAAATAAAGCAATACAGCCTCCGGTAATTGAGGCAGTGCGNGTTCCCCCATCAGCTTGAATNACATCACAGTCNATNGTGATGGTGTGATCTTTTAAATATTCCAAGTTCACACTTTGTCGGAGAGATCTNCCGATAAGTCTCTGAATTTCTTGTGTTCTNCCGCTTTGTTTTCCTCGGGCAGCCTCTCTTCNCATTCTNTCATGAGTTGATCTNGGNAGCATGCCATACTCAGCTGTGATCCATCCCTCNTTGCTATTTTTCATCCATCTGGGTACAGAATTTTCAATTGATGCCGTNCAAATCACATGAGTATTTCCAAACTTAATTAATGCAGATCCTTCNGCATTACNAATGATGCCNGTTTCAACATTGACGTCTCTAAGCTGGTCAAAAGCTCTGTNATTTGATCTTTTCATGAGAAGCATTATATCCTTTATAATTCNTTAATCATTCATTGGAATTAATTAGTATGAAAAATCATTTATTTTTAGCCTTCTCTATGCTTCTAATTTACTCATGCTCAGAGGGCATTGAAGTATCTCAATCCANNACGGTTGATGCTGCAGTTAAATCTACTTCATTTGATAGGGATCCNTTTGAATCTAATTACAAGCCACTTGCATCGGAGAGAACATTAATTAAGTCTGTGANTNTNTATGATGGTCTNGGCAATGANTNTTCAAACTTNGATGTNCTTTTTGATAATGGGATTATTGAAGAGATAGGNAAAGATATTGNAGATGGCGATGCANCGATTATTGATGCTAAGGGNAAATGGTTAACACCAGGNATTATCGATATTCATTCTCACATGGGGGTTTATCCTGCTCCAGGNGTAAGAACAAGNTCAGATGGTAATGAGGCNACNAGCCCAATAACNGCAGAGGTATGGGCCGAGCACTCTGTTTGGACACAAGANCCTCAATTTTCTCTTGCCTTAAAAGGCGGCGTNACNGCTTTTNATGTTCTTCCAGGTTCNGCNAACCTNATGGGTGGAAGAGGNGCAACGTTTAAGAACATNCCAAGAAATACAATTCATGACATGAAATTCCCGGGTGCACCTCACTCTTTAAAAATGGCTTGNGGTGAGAATCCAAAGAGAGTTTANGGNAATCGNGGGTCAGCACCNTCAACCAGAATGGGAAATATGGCAGGCTATAGAAAAGCNTGGATCAATGCNTCTGANTATCAAAGACGAAAAAATGAATACACNTCNAAATCAGATGAAGCTAAGGAGNTTATTGATCCGCCTAAAAGAAACNTAGANCTNGATACTCTTGCTGGTGTACTTGATGGAGAAATATTGGTTCAAAATCATTGTTACAGAGCTGATGAGATGGCAATGATGATAGAAATGTCNAAAGAGTTTGATTATAAAATTACTGCATTTCATCATGCTGTTGAGGCATANAAGATTGCTGATCTGCTAGCNGATGAGGGTATTTGTGGAGCTTTATGGGCCGATTGGTGGGGATTCAAACATGAGGCCTATGATATGGTTCCAGCCAATATTGCTATTGTAGACCAAGCAAGGGGTGGTAAAGGGTGTGCCATCGTGCATTCAGATGATGAGGTTGGTATTCAGCATCTCAATCAAGAGGCTGCAAAAGCTTTATCTGCTGGATTAAGAGCTGGCTATGAAATCAGCAAGGCTCGTGCAATTAAATGGATTACAAGCAATCCAGCAAAAGCAGCCGGAATTTTGGATCAAACAGGCACTATTGAGATTGGGAAAGATGCCGATTTAGTTATTTGGAGCAAAAATCCATTTAGTGTTTATGCGTTGGCGGAATATGTATTTATTGATGGGGCTGAAGCTTTTGTTAGAGGAGAAAAGCNNNCACAGCCAGTTACTGATTTTGACTTAGGTATTATCAATCCATCTGATGAGAGGGCATCATTATGAANCGATNAATCTTATTTNTAGTATTTTTATCTTTTAATTTAACTGCTAACTCAATTTTGATTAAGTCCGGNCAAATCCATGATGGACAAGGCNATAGTTTCATAGGCGATATTTTAATTACTGATAATAAAATAGTAGAAGTTGGTAAGTTTTTAAATTCATCNTCGGCTAAAGTCATNGANGCAAGGGGTAAGCCAGTTACTCCNGGGCTTATTTCGCCNATAAGTAANTTGGGGGTAGTAGAGATTAATGCCTTAGATGTTACTAATGATGATGAACCAGATTTTTTTGGACCAGGNTTCAGTGTNTTNAATGCCTTCAATCCNNANTCNACANTGATTCCATGGAANAGAAGTAATGGTGTTACATCTTCGATTTCNACNCCNGGATATTCAAGCCANATTTTNAAGGGGATGGGATCTTTCTTCTTACTTGATGGGAATTTAGATATNACAGGAGATCCNGATGTAGCAATGTATTCAAGNATTGGTGCNACAGGAGGTTCAAGAGCTGAAACTATTCANATCATGGAGTCCATGTTTGAATTAGCAAAAAATAAAGATGGGGTTGAGNTAGAAGANTTACTGGNAACTACATTTGCAAGCTCTTTAGATATGCAGCTACAAGATATTGAAGCTCTTGCAAGAGTGGTAAATGGAGAAATACCTTTGGTTCTAGAGGTGAATCGAGCATCAGACATACTTCAGGCATTGCGTCTTAAAAAAGAATTTGATCTTGATTTAGTGTTAATGAGTGTTGAAGAAGCTCCATTGGTATTAGATCAAATTCAGGCATCAGGGGTTTCAGTCATTATTGATCCTATGGATAACATCCCAGATTCATTCGATGAATTAGCTTCAAATATTAAGCTGGGTGGCATTCTTAGTAATGCTGGTATCAAAGTAATGTTTAGCACACAAAGGAGCCATAATTATCATTTAATGAGGCAGGGTGCGGGTAATGCTGTTGCTCATGGTATGAACTATTCAGCAGGCATCGCAGGCATGACAAGTACGGTTGCTGAGATTTTCAATATTCAGAATAGAGGATCACTTAAAGAGGGAAATTTTGCAGATATAGTAATTTGGAGCGATGATCCATTGGAACCTTCAGCATATCCTACTTCGGTCATTATTAATGGGGATGAAATGAGTTTAGCAACACGTGCTTCTAGACTAACAGAAAGGTATACAGATAAAAGGGATCTACCTTCGGCCTACAAACACTAACTAGAAAGTGCTGTCTTAACAATCTGACTTACAAGCCCCATATCAGCTTTGCCCTGTAATTCAGATTTGATGGCACCCATAACTTTACCCATATCTTGCATTGAGGATGCTTGGGTTGAGTTAACAGCAGCTTCAACAATTTCACGAATTTTATCTTCAGAAAGCTGCTCAGGCAGGTATTGTTTGATGACTTCTAGTTGATCTTTCTCTTTAGAGGCCAAGTCATCCCGACCACCCTTTGTGAANTGTTCAATAGAGTCTTTTCGCTGTTTGACCATCTTGTTAATNATTGTCNGCACNACCTCATCGGTTGCTTCAGCNTTTTCATCAATTTGATACCGCTTAATTTCAGCAAGTAGCATTCTGAGCGTATCTCTTTCAAGCACGCGCTTTTCAAGCATCGCACTTTTAATGTCTTGATTGATTNGATCTAGTANGGNCAATTATCTGTAGGACCTTTGNCGAGAAAAAGAAAATTTTCTATTNGATTTATGNGCACGTTTCTTTGCNGCAGCCATTTTTCTTTTTCTCATCTCAGTNGGNTTTTCNTAAAATTCACGTTTACGNATTTCAGGAACAATTCCTGCTTTTTCGCAAGCACGTTTAAATTTTCGAAGACCAACGTCAAAGTATTCTGTGTCTTTTATTTTGATTGAAGGCATAATTAAGATGCGTAGTTTATGCTTTTTGGCATACTATTGCAAAGAAAAAATTATGGTTACCTTAGGTATTGAAACTTCATGTGATGAGACGGCTATTGCNCTTTATGACAGCAATTCTTCACAAATAATTGCTGAAAAAGTTTATTCTCAAATTGATTTACANGCAGCTTATGGGGGCGTGGTACCTGAACTTGCATCTCGTGATCACTGCGCCAAAATNATCAACGTTTTGGATCAGTGCATGGCAGACTATGATTTAAAAAATATCGATCAAATTGCATATACTGCTGGACCAGGACTTATTGGTGCACTTTTAATCGGTGAGAATTTAGCACACGGCCTTTCAATCAGTCTTAATAANCCGGTTNTNCCTATTAATCACTTAGAGGCTCATTTACATGCNCCAAAAATTGATCANGACATTCATTTGGATTTCCCNTTCATTACTCTATTGGTTTCAGGTGGNCATAGNATGATTATTAAAGTCAATAAGCTTGGTGATTATGAATTANTAGGNGACACAAGAGATGATGCGGTAGGTGAGGCTTTTGATAAGGTTGCNAAGTTGTTAAATCTTGGTTATCCAGGAGGACCAATTCTTGAGAAAATTGCTAAGCAAGGAGANGGCTCATCTTTTTCTTTTCCTCAACCGATGGNTCACTCNAATGATTGCGATATGAGTTTTAGNGGTTTGAAGACAGCCGTTTTATATGCNGTTGAGAAGTTATCCANCATTACTGATCAGCATCAGGCAGACATCGCTGCATCCTTTCANGAGTCAGCAACTGAAATTCTTGTTAAAAAGATTGACTTCGCTTTATCAAAAAATNCTGTCAAAGATATTGTCTTGGCTGGAGGAGTCGCAGCCAACAAACTANTAAGATCAAAAATGGATTCTCTTGCTGATAAAAAAAATATTAATTTGCACTATCCNCCTCTTCGACATTGCACAGATAATGCGGCAATGGTTGCTTATCTAGGTTCATTATATTCTGAGATTTCATCATATAATTTAGTTTCATTGGTTAGACCTAGATGGCCACTGCATGAGTTAAAGCTATGAAAGATACGATATACATAAGAGATCTAAGAGTCGAAACCATCATTGGAATCTTCGGCTGGGAAAGAGAGGTTAGGCAGCAAATTAGCATGGATTTGGATTTTGAATTTGATGTCTCAGTACCAGGTAAAAGTGACTCAATTGACGATACTTTGGATTATAAAAAAATAACCAAATCTTTAATTGCCTTTATTGAGAGTTCCGAATATAAATTAATTGAAGCCTTAGGTGAGGGCATAGTGGACCATTTAAAATCTAAATTCGGCATTAAAAAAGTTAAGCTTAGACTCTCGAAACCAGGAGCATTAAGGTTTTCTAAAGATGTCGGTATTATGATTGAAAGATGAAGTCTTTTTTTCTTTCTTTGGGCAGCAACATAGATCCAATTTCTAACCTGAATTCAGCCATTAATCATTTAAAAAATATTGGTATAGAAATTAGCTGTTCAAACTTTTATAAATCACCCTCTGAAGGATTTGAGGGAGAGGACTTTATTAACTGCGCTTTAGGTATTAAAAGCAAACTAGACTTCGATGATTTAAATAAAGAATTAAAAAAAATAGAAAATCTTCTTAANCGCGANAGATCCCANCCAAAATTTAGTTCNNGGACCATAGATATNGATATCATNTTAGTNGTTGNAGANGATGATATNNANTTTNTTAGTGATGAGCTCGAAAAATATAATTTTGTNGGNNTTCCNATTAATGAAATTATTTCACCNCATNTATCNGANAAGCTCAGCATCAATCAAGATNNNTCNNACTTAGAAAAANTANCTNNAGATTGATTAACCGTANTCTTTNAGTACATTATTCCANGCTGCCTCAGANAGNGGGTAGACTTGNANGCCTCTNTCTTCTGCGTGTTTGCTTGTAGCTGTNCCATCNCTAACTCTNCCTAGGATACCTTGCAGGATAGCGGCNATTTTAAATATATTNAAGATANTGTAAAACTCCCAGTGCTTATTAAGATCCTTTCCNGTTCTCATGGCATACATGTCCATGTACTCCTTCTCTGATGGAATTCCAGACTCTTTACAGTACTTCTCATCTTGAAGTTGTGGGAGGGTTCTCCAATTAAGACAATGATAATTAAAATCTGCGATGGGATGTCCAAGCGTTGATAACTCCCAATCAAGAACACCAATCACTTCGTGATTATCATTGAAGATCATGTTATCTAAACGGTAGTCCCCATGAACAATAGATGTTTCATCATCATCAGGAATATTTTTTGGTAACCATTCTATTAAATTGTTCATAGCCTCTATATCATCGGTTTGTGATGCAAGATATTGCTTTGTCCAAGTCGAAACTTGNCGAGCAACGTAGTTGCCATGNTTGCCATAATCACCNAGACCAATGGATTNAAAATTTACTTGATGCAANGCACTNATAACTTTATTTTTACTNTCATAAATTNCNCTTCTGATTTTTGNATTAAAGTCCTCAAGCANTAAATCCCAATAAATNTTTCCATCCANAAATTCCATNACAAAGAATGATGTACCAATAATTTTTTCATCTTCNCAGAGACCAAATGTCCTNGGAACTGGNACNTCAGTAGAATTTANTGCNGTTATAACTTTATATTCTCTATCTACNGCATGAGCNGAAGGTAATAATTTTCCGGGTGGCTTTCTTCTGAGAACAAACTTTTTNTTAGCAGTTGTAATTTTGTAAGTGGGATTGGATTGGCCACCTTTAAATTGTTCAATTTTNTCAATGGANCCAAATTCAGNAAGATTTTTAGAAAACCANTCATGCAAACCTTGNTCGTCAAATCTTAGNTTCTGATCTACAGCTTTAGTACCTGAAAATAAATCATCCATNAGCCNATTGATCTCCCACCATCTACATTGATTGTTTGACCTGTAATATAAGGCGAATTAATTAAAAATAAAACCGCCTCAGCTATATCTTTTTCATTTCCCATTCTGTTAAGCGGGATTTTTCTAAGTATTTTCTTTTTTACATCCTCAGACCATTCAACACCTGGTGGCTCTAATATTGCGCCCGGTGCTACAGCATTTACTTTTATGGNAGGAGCAAGATCTCTTGCAAATACNTTGGTAATAGCNTCAAGACCAGCTTTAGCAGCAATGTAAATNGCATGATTAGGCAAACCTTTTTCAATATTCATATCAGTAATATTAATAATATTGCCANGATTTTTCTTGAGNTCATCAGCCAAGCCATCAATTAAAAAAAGCGGTGCTTTTAGATTACTATTAATTAATTTTTCCCAATTGTTTTCATTTATTTCCCCAAGCGGGGTAGGGAAGAATGTTGAGGCATTATTGATAAGAGCATCAACTCTTGAATGCCATTTGATGGTCTGTACTATCAACCTTTTTACATCTTCTGCATTATCAAGATCGGCTTGTATCAATTGAACTGAATTTTCTCTTTGCTCATTCATTTCATTTGCAAACAGTTCAGCCTCAGGCTGGGAGGAGCGATAGTGGATTATTAAATCCCAATCCTCACTCCATAGGAGTTTAGCAATTTCCAAGCCAATTCTCTTGGCACCGCCAGTGATCAGCGCAACTTTATTCATAACTTACTCACCAAGTCCTTTAATAAATTAATNTTTTCGTTNTTTCTNTCATTNGGATCTAATTTTTCAAGCTCTGCAAACTTAATATCCTTATATAAANGCACAATCTTCGTGATTAGNTTTTGATNCATGCANTCTAGTCCNAAGGATACAATCCTCATAATATCTTCTTCNTTTCTTAGGATTCTAAGAGANTCAATATNATCNATAAGAATATTATCGATNTCTATATTAGCAAGTTGTNTGGCTAGACTNATAAGTTTTTTAATCTTGCTNGGCAGTGGGATTTNATCAAAATCANTGAAATGATTNAAGCACGACAGCTCNACCCATCTAAGATCTGAACTCGTAGCACTAAAACTATCAAGTGAGTTGATATCTTTTAGCCATGGNTTATCAAGTTTATTNTCAACCANAAAATTAAAAAATTTTTCAGGGAAATGGTTTTGCATTGCTTTATCTATTTCAGCAAATACTCTGTCACCTGAAAGATAGTTTAATTCTCCAGAATCTAAGATTTTCTTAACAATGGCTTTAAGTTGTGGAGTTATTGAAAAATCTGAAATGTGTTTATAACTAAGAAACCTTCCAAGCCTTATAGCTCTTAGCGGATCTTCACAAAACGCATTGGAAACATTTCTAAGTTTTTTATTAAATAAATCATCCTGACCATTAAAGGGGTCAATCAGTTTGCCCTGATTATCTTTGGCAATGGCATTGATTGTAAGATCTCTTCTTAGCAAATCATCTTCAAGTGTTACTGAGGGATCATAGTAAAACTTAAATCCATGATAGCCCTTGCCAGATTTTCTTTCAGTTCTTGCNAATGCGTATTCTTCTTTTGTATCTGGATGAAGAAAGACAGGAAAATCCTTACCAATTGGTTTAAATCCAGCCTCGATCATTTCTTCCGGAGAAGACCCAACAACAACCCAATCTTTATCATGAGGTTCCACGCCAAGCAGCTCATCTCTGACACTTCCACCAACCTGATAAGTCTTCATATTTTTTTTACTTGGAANAATGTTTCATCGTCTAGCCTAAAAGCTGTTAGCTTTCCGCCCCAAACACATGCAGTATCGAGACCGATGAATTGTTTATTTAGAGTCTTACCATTCAATGCAGCCCAATGACCAAAGATAACTCTTTTATTTTCATCAAGATCCCAATGCTGGAACCATTTCTTGAATTTCATTTTACTAAAAAGACCATTTGATTTTAAATCCATCTTGCCAGAAGCATTACAAAACCTCATTCTTGTGAGGTAGTTTAATGTAACTCTATCAAGCTCCTCATCATTAAGTTTGTTATTCCAAGTATTGGGTTTATTTCCCCAAGCATGTTGTACGAATTGCTCAGGATTATTTTTTAGGTTTTTGCTAAGTCTTTTAGCAAAAACTTTAGTATCTTTGATTGACCAAGAAGGTGGAATTCCAGCATGAACAATAATGAACTCTTTACCATTCAGTTTTTTTGAAATTAGAAAAGGCTTCTTAACAAGCCATTGTAAAAATTTTTTTTTATTTTTATGTGCGCAAATATTCTTTAAACGTTTGGGTGATTTTTTCCCTAATAAGCTTTTTATTAAAAAAACATCATGATTTCCAAGTACAGTATCAATTGATTTTTCCTTCATGCAAAACTCTAAAACTTCAAGAGATTGATTGCCACGGTTGACCAAATCTCCAGTAAAAATAATTGAATCTTTTGAAGGATTAAATGAAATCTTTTTTAATAATTTTTTGAGTTCGTCAAAGCAACCATGAACGTCGCCGATCACATAAGTACTCATTTGATCATTTTAAATAATTCTTTGTATTGATCGAGTGTTATTTCTTCAGGTCTTTTCTTGAAATGCTCCAAACCGAAGTCGGCGTCAATCAATAGATCCTTTAAATTATTTTTTAGACTTTTTCTTTTAGATTGAAAACAAACATCAATAAATTTTGAGAAACTATGAAAATCTGCTTTCTTAACAATGGGATTCTTCAAGGGTGTCATTCTAATAAATGAAGACGTAACTTTTGGCTTTATATCAAAAGCACTTGGATCAATTTCGAAAAGTGATTCATTAAANAAAAGCACTTGTGANTTAATNGATATCTTGCTCCATGATTTNTCTCCTGGTTTTGCGCATAGNCTATCTGCAAATTCTTTTTGAACCATAAAATGTANATCTTTGGGATTAACCTTGCTGGTTAANATTTTGATGATTATTTGNGATGCAATGTTATATGGNAGGTTNCCAANAATTTTTACGTTCTCTGGGAGGCTNTCAAAATTAAAGCTTANTATATCTTGNNAAATNAGGTTAATTTGTTGATCTCCATATTTCTNTAAAAGAAATTNTATATTTTCGTNATCAATTTCTACTGCACTGTAATTATTGATTGCCNCTATAAAGCNATCNGTTATAGCNCCATGCCCAGGNCCAATTTCAAGATAGGGAAGCTGATGATCNANGCCAATNCTTTTGATAATTTTNTGAATGGTGACCGGATCAATTAAGTAGTTTTGACCAAATTTTTTACGTTTCTTTCTATCAATCATCAAAGCATCTGATCGGCTTGNTTGAGAGCAACANCNAAAGATTTNGTACTAACATTATTNGTGCCAGCCAATTCCAGAGCCGTTCCATGATCAACCGAGGTTCTTANNATTGGAGTTCCAAGAGTAATGTTAACGGCATCACCAAAACTTAAGGCTTTGAGNACGGGTAAACCTTGATCATGNTACATCGACAAATATGCATCGGTTAGTTTNAGTGTTTNTTTATTAAATGCAGTATCNGCAGCNAGTGGCCCATTCACGTTAATACCTTTTTTCTTTGCTTCCTTGATTGCTGGTTGAATANATTTAATTTCCTCAGTACCCAAATGACCGCTTTCACCCGCATGCGGATTAAGCCCNAGAACNGTGATGTGTGGTTTTTTTATTTTTAATTGTGATTTTANTGANGAATCGAGAATCATGATTTTTTTAAGNACTTTAGATTTNTTAATTTCTTTATAAACTTCTTTTAGNGGTAAATGTGTAGTAGTTANTGCAACNCTTAACTTTTCAGATGCCANCATCATTAAAACGTCTGAACTGCCAGTCTTTTTNTTGATCCATTCGGTATGTCCACTAAATTTATATCCAGCATCAATAATGTTACTTTTCTGAATNGGNCCNGTAACCANGCCAACTTTTTTNTTTNCATTGCAGTATTTGATTCCAAAATCTAAATGATCTATTACATATNTTGCATTACGAGNATTTAATTTTNTNGGAGANAAATCCNCACAGTTAGAAACTTTATATAATTGCAATACTCCCTTNTTATTTTTANCNNNAGNATCNAGAGACTTAAGTTCCCTNATCTTAATCNTTTTATTTATAAGNNTTGATCTTGCNTGGAANAGNTCANTGTCACCAAGACAAACTATTTTNGAGTTTATTGATTCCCATTGGNTTGATGTCACCAACTTAATNATGAGATCAGGNCCAATACCTGCTGGTTCACCTGGTGAGAATAAGATGATACTCAATCTAGCTCTTTAACTTCTACGAATGCTTCTGCTCTCATTGTACGAAGCGAGTTCTCNAATTCCTCATCGAACTTTCTTGAAAAAAGAGCACCGTATGCTCTATCTTCAACNATATCCATTGTTCTGTCGTAATTTCTTTTATCCAATACTTCTAGAAAATGGAAGCCAAATTGAGATTCAAAAACCTCTGATACNTCNCCAACTGNAGTTTTGAGCATCATNGCTTCAAATGCTGGAGCAGTTGCACCCATTGGAAGCCAATCGAGNTCACCGCCTTTGTTAGCNGATCCNGGNTCTTCTGAAAATTCTTTTGCTAATAAAGAAAANTCTTCNCCATTAATAAGACGTTCTCGTACATCTTGNAGTTCTTGTTTGGTAAANGTCTCANCCCTTAACTTNGTNGGAGTCATNAATATATGTCTTACTTTCCATTGNTCTTGATACTCNACAAAGGGACCNCGTTTATCTGTNAGTTGAATAAGGTGNTAGCCGGCACCACTNTTTAGNGGNTCNCTGATAAAGCCTCGNGGTTGCTTATTAACNGCATCAAAAAAAAGGTCNGGTAAGTCATTNGCTTTTCTCCATCCAAGATCCCCTCCAGAGGATGCNTTTGATGCAATTGAATTTTGTTTAGCCAATTCCAAAAAGTCNTTACCTGAANCCAANTCTTCTTTTAATGCATTTGCAGTATNTANNTCNTTAACTAGAATNTGATTCAATTGTAGTTCTGGNAAAAGCTGTGCTTTTGCTTCTTCTGTTTCNAAGAACCNATCTAACTCTTGATCAGTGATAATAATCTGACTNCCAACTTTACCTCTTTGNACTCTTTGAATAANCAACTCTTTNCTAAGTTGTTCTCGAAACTCNGGATATGATTCGCCTTGAGCNTCAATTGTATCNATGAATGCATCTANAGAAAGATTATTNTGACCNGCAACATNNGCNACATATTCATTNAGTTCGGCATCACCTATTCNAATCCCAGCCCTTCTTCCAGACTGCAGTTGAAGNTCTTCNATNATAAGCCTTTCTNTNACTTGCTCAATCAANACGNTNTCTGGNGGNAGCNGATCNCCTTGATTTTGCTGAATTGCTCTTTGTTTAAATGTATTTAACATTTTGTNAACTTGAGACTCCAAAACTACTCCNTCACCAACGATGATAGCAATCCTGTCTAAAGTTATTTCTGCAGAACTAACTGTCCCTGCAANAAAAATGGGTAGAANTAGTAAATTCTTAAGCCTTTTCATATTCNTTATAANTTTAAAATTGATTNTTGAAAGAAGCGAGTAAGTTTATTTTTTTTACTGCTTAATCCTTTTAACTCAAATTCAAAGGTGATTCTACTTTTGTTTTCAAGAGAAATCATTTCTTTCCATGCATAAATCTCATTTTCATTGAGTTGNCTNACNTCAAACANGGTNTTTGTATCAATCAATCTTTTATCTGATACATANANTCTAAGACCCAAACAACAGCTCTCATAGCCNANGCCTAAAAAAGCATCAATATTNTTTTTCATCCCTTGATCCCNCTTGAANCCTGAAATAACTTTCCAAGAACTTNTAAATTCTCTTTCAAATCCAAATTCATAATAATTGAGGTTTTGAAGGTTAAGNGCACTATTTCCACGTAAAAACTTTTTAGCNAATAGAAGCTTTGATTTTTCNTTTGCAAATCCNAATGCAAGCTCACTTCTCTCCAATNTNCTANTATCTTGATCGTAGGTTGCTCCAANATCAAANGANAAATTATTATTTGTNTGAAAGGAAGAATTAAACGTTGCAATGTCTCTTTCAGANTCTGAGCCATAAATNTTGTTAAGAACTTTACTTGGNTCAAGCCTTTCTTTTAAACCAAAGTTAGTTTTGANCNTATAGTTTTGNGTATCTAGAAGGTGCTTGAANCCTATAAAAAGATATTTTTCATCAATGATTCTATCAAGNCCTAGAAACCTTGAATTTGAAAAAAGAGCATGACTNCTNCCAAAAAGAAATTGTGAATCGAAAACAGGCAAGCTGGANTGNTCTCTNTAATTTGTGTANCCAAANCCACTTAATAANTCAAAATTNNTTTGCTTTAANNTATCTCTCTTCGANAAATANTTTCTGAAAGTGATCTTTGATTTGATAAAAGAANCATCATANTTTTTTCCACTATCTTGATCATAATCTTTATANATTAATTCATTTTCAATTTCTGCAATATNAGATCTATTATTGAGNACTGTTTTCATTTTCGCAGTNGCAANATTNCTTTTNCCANTATCAAANTTATCTAAAAGNCCATTTGCNTTGGTAAGAGCGCTATAAAATTTTAGNGGTACNNTGTCGATGGAAAATTNACTGCTATNAAGATTAAGCGAGTAGCTAGTGGCTCCAAATATCTTTTCTATTGAAAAGTTTGCTGCNGGAGATTTATTGAGTTCATANGGGAATAGCGGATTAATGATTTGATANCTTTCTTTATNGATTTTGAATTTACCTCCAATNAATGGAAAANCAACTNCTACCTTCTGTGGTAAAAAATGNGNCCTCCGATCGATGGNNTTATTAAANTTTGTTTCAATATCATTTAAAACNAAAGGATCAGAAGTTTTAGACCATTCAATCTGCATATTTAATTTGCCAAGATCATANTTATGATCAATCGCATATGCCCANCGATCTTTGTTNGAGGCTTNAGAAATTTGTTTATCATTATTTATCTTNATTACATCAATATTATTTTGATTAAANCCAGANAGGTTTCTTAGATTTAGTTCAAATCCATTCCCTCGNTCATTGATGGTTCTGGGNGCAAANGTAAGNTCAGNTTTTTCTGAGGTAACAATATAAATTGGGAGGTAGGCATCCCATCCATCACTNGANAATGCTATTTCNGGNTCTAAAAAACCNCTTGTTCTTTTATNTGTAGCTGTAAATGGAATAACAGGAAANCCAAAAACTGTTGTATNAAATAACTTAACTTTTAAGTTCTTTAANANTCCTCTTCCAGATTNGTCATTCAGCTNNACTTCATCAGCTGTAACTNNCCAGCCTTTTTGTGTATCTGCGCANGATGTGAANGANGTGTTGATGATCTTAAATTTATCTNGGGTNCTTTCTTTNAGCTCTTTAAATNCAAATTTAATATTTCGATTTCTAAATNAAACCTCGCCAGATTCNAAAANAGCCTCATCAGNNANAGGATTAATTGANCCTTTTTCAAATTTAGATACATANTTCTGNCCNGANATAAAACCATTNAGAATCTCATTTATTGANTTCTTNTTTTNATTNAANACTGCTTGATCTCCATTTACATNNAAATCTTCAAGCTTNATTTCGAATCCATTTNTAAGCTCAAGCNTTGNATCACTTAGAACCTGAATNGANCCAGCNTTAATAGTGGTTTGATTNTTNAGAGATGGAATCTCATNCATNAGGNCATGATTGATNAGGCATTCATCATTTGCTTGTATTGGATNNGNAACACAAACAGCNAGCANATAAACTGAACACACAAAAGACCTAANCATAATCTTCATCTATAAATAGATTAGAAAGCTTTTTNTNCAAATAGTTTTANAACCTTATAAAAAATCTGGGATTTCTCTGAGAGCNTCTTTNCCAAAAAATACTTCTTCATTNAATATAAAAGTAGGCACNCCAAAAACACCTGCATCAACTGCTTTTTGTGTATTCTCNATNAGTTNNTGNTTGATCTGATCGTCACTTGNTAGCTCGAGAATATCTTTTCCAGGNAGNNTTTTTTTAGTTAANAACTCTTCTAANATTTCTTTATCTCCAAGATTNACCTCTTCTTCCCACATNCCNTTAGCAACTNCATCAATGTACTCTTTTTCACAATCCANCTTTTTTGCAGCCAGAAGNCCTCTTTGAATAGTCACAGTATTAATNGGGAAATGAGGATTAAGCTTAAATTCNGAAATTTTATGNAACCTCATNAACCTGTCCATCTCAATATTCATNTAACCCGATTTNTTTGTTATTTCAGCAAATGCCATCCATGGAGGCTGATTATTAGTNAGTTTAAATATGCCNCCNANNANGCAAGGCANGTATTCAATTTCTACATTATNCTTTTTTTCAAACTCAGGAATAACTCTATGACATAGGTATGCATTNGGACTGGCAATATCGTAAATAAAAGTAATTTTCATTATGGTTACAGATTATGATTGTTATAATCATAATCGATTTAAACATAAATGAGGAACGTAAATGAGTTTAGCTAANANAGTNGTATTTATTACTGGGGGCAGCAGAGGCATNGGTCTTGANATCGGNAAGAGNGCTGCNAGAGATGGAGCCAAGGTTGTTTTAGCTGCAAAAACNGCTGAACCTCATCCAAAACTNCCNGGAACTATATTTACNGCAGCTGAAGAAATTATTGAAGCAGGAGGNGAAGCNTTACCNCTAATTCTAGATGTTNGAGACGAAGAAAATGTTCTCAANGCAGTNGNAGAAACGGNCTCTCATTTTGGAGGGATTGATATTTGTGTAAACAATGCTTCTGCTATTTCACTAACTAAAACNCCAGATACNGATATGAAACGATATGATTTGATGCANCAAATCAATGGAAGNGGAACCTACTTAGTTAGNAAATANTGTATTCCTCATCTNAAGAAATCNTNCAACCCNCATATTCTTAATCTAGCNCCNCCTCTGGATATGAAAGCAAAATGGTTTGGGCCTCACCTGGCNTACACCATGGCAAAATTTACGATGAGTATGTGTGTGCTCGGTATGGCTGANGAATTAAAGGCTGACGGGATTGCAGTAAATGGATTATGGCCTAGAACCGCTATTGCAACTGCTGCAGTAAAAAATGTNTTAGGCGGCGAGGAATTGATGAACATATCAAGAAAGCCTGAGATTATGGCAGATGCTGCTTATGAAATTTTTATCAAAGACTCTAAAGAGTTTACNGGTAACTTTTGCATTGATGANTTAGTGNTGCATGAATCAGGTGTTAAAGATTTTACAAAGTATGCTGACGTAAGTTTTGACAAGTTAGCTCCTGATTTCTTTGTACCTGATGACACGCNNTTGCCTGAGGAAATTAAAAATAGCTGATAACTTAGAAAGCAGAGCTCTCAGTTTTGCAAAGTCATTTCATGAGGACATAAGATCAATACAACCTCTCACTGAGGAGGCAAGCGGCAGAAAATATTTCAGAGCCAGTCATGATCAAGGCACATTTGTAGTGTGTTTTGATCCATCTACTATTAATGGNCACCCAACATTTATTCAAAGAGCANAAGAATTAAAGAATGCCAATGTAAGGGTTCCAGAAATNTTGAAATACGATGAGGACTCNAACNTCACTGCTTTAGAGGATATNGGCNATTNTAACTTGTTGGATGTCCCAGATTTTTATCAAAAAAATGAAATCGTAGAAAAAGTTCTTTTACTTCTGAATGATATGCAGTCGGCAAATCTAGTTAACTTAGATACAACATTTGAAATGGGTCTTGAGTCACATGCAAAAAAGTTTTCAAAAATTCTTTGTAAAGAGTTTTTAGATCTTGATATGTATTCTGGATACAAAGACTTATACAAGAGAATGATTCCCAAATTATTAGATCAAAAGTGGGCAAACTGCCATTATGATTTTGAGAGAAGAAATTTGCANATGGGNGCAGATGAAGAAATTATTTTATTGGACTTNCAAGATTTAGGTTTTGGACCAATTGGGATCGATCTGGCGGGAATCTTGATTGATCACTATTATGAAACTAATTTAGAGTTAGTAAGTTTATATTCAAATAAATTTGCTCAATTATCAAAGTTTGATTTATCCGGAGACGAGGTTTACGAATATGCTTTATGGGGAGCNTTGCAAAGAAATCTCAGAATAATGGGAACGCTAACTAGTTTNTATATTCATAAGAATAAAAAATTTAGAATCATGGATTTACCACGAATTATTTCTAATTCAGCNACCGTTGCTAATGAAATTGGTGAGAGTGAACTTTCTAATTTTTTATCAAACACAGTACTGCCAGAATTTAATGAAAGGATTAAAGTCTTATGAGGGCCATGATACTTGCTGCAGGTCAGGGCAAAAGACTACGTCCGCTGACAAATAAAATACCAAAGCCGTTGATTGAGGTTACTNACCAACCAATTATTNTAGATGTTATNGGAAGACTAAGAGATTTTGGGATCGATGAGATATTAATAAATGTTTCTTATTTAGGANATCAAATCATTTCANGTGTTGAAACATCTGGCATAAAAAATGTTCACTTCATTAAGGAACCATTTCCATACGGTACCGGTGGAGCACTTATCAATGCTTTTTCAAGATTNGGCAATGATCCTTTCATACTGTGCAATGCTGACATTCATACTGAGATTGACTTNAATTTGCTCCCAGATGTTACTGATGCAGCACACATTATTGGAGTTGAAAATCCATCACACAATATCTCAGGAGATTTTTGTCTCTCTGATGGTATTGTCACATTGAATTCGGTTAATGAACTAACTTGGTCCGGCATCTCACTTATTCATCCACAAATNTTAGAACCTTTTNTAANTAACAAAATTCCTTTTGATATTTGGAATGTTATTTTTAAACCAAATATTAAAAAACAATTNTTAACAGGCTCTNCAAGTANTGATTTATGGGTNGATATAGGAACTCCTGAAACTCTTGAGCTTGCAAGGAAGCTGGTAAAAGAAGAGAATTAAAAATATGAAAACTGTAATAGCTCCTTCAATACTTTCTGCTAATTTTTCAAGGCTAGGAGAAGAAGTCCGCTCAGTAATGAGTGCGGGTGCTGATTGGATTCATTTTGATGTAATGGATAACCACTATGTGCCTAATCTAACAATTGGACCATTAGTCTGTAAATCCTTGCGTGATGACGGAATTAAAGATTTTATTGATGTGCATTTAATGATAGAGCCAGTGGATGAACTGGCAAAATCTTTTGCAAACGCTGGTGCAGACCTAATCAGTTTTCATCCNGAAGCATCAAAGCATGTCTCAAGAACAATCAGCCTGATTAAAGATGCTGGATGTAAGGCAGGTCTTGCACTTAATCCCGCTACACCTGTCAGCGTGCTTGAAAATATTATTGATGAATTGGACTTGGTATTGCTTATGAGTGTAAATCCTGGCTTTGGCGGGCAAAAATTTATTTCTCATACACTTAATAAGATTAAAACCGTTCGTGACTTAATTAATGCATCAGGAAAGGATATTGATTTGGAAGTTGACGGCGGAATCAATCTTGACACAATAGCAGATGTTTATAATGCAGGGGCTAATGTTTTTGTTGCAGGCTCAGCAATATTTGGATCTGAAAACTATGAGGAAACAATCAACGATTTTAGAGATCAAATCTCTTAGCTTACTGATTCTGCTGTTTGGAAGCTTACCTCTTTTNGCTGTCGAAGCAGTTTTTNTTGATACCAAAATTAACTTAGACCTTGAAATTGCCAATACAGATAGNAAGAGAAAACGAGGGTTAATGTTCCGGGACCAACTNGACNAAAATCAAGGCATGATATTCATTTGGTCTGATTCTGATACAAGATGCATGTGGATGANAAATACCAGTATTCCACTAAGNGTTGCTTATCTCTCAAAGAGNGGGCATATCTTAGAAATTCATGACCTTAAGCCTTTTTCAGAGAAATCTGTTTGCTCAAATCAAAAGGCAAGAATGGCCCTAGAGATGAAACAAGGATGGTTCCAAGATAATAAAATAGGCGTGGGACAGCAACTTAAAATCAACTAACGATAATGATGGATAAGAAAAAATTCAGTGAGCTAGCTGTCGAGGGTTATACAGTTGTCCCTTTGAAGCAAAAAATTCAAACTCAATACCAAGATCCTGTCAGCCTCTTTAAAAAAGTAAGAAGCATTAAGGATAGTTTTTTACTTGAATCCGTCGAGGGTGGAGATCAATGGGCTCAATATTCAATCATTGGGTTTGATTGCAGTGATTCTATTCAGGTGCACCATGATGAAATTGAGATAATTGAGGGGGGCCGAACAAAAAAAGTCACCTCATCTAAACCTCTTGATGTAATTGCTGATCAGATAAAAAAACAAAAGCCGCTGAAAGAAAAAGATATGCCTAGATTTTATGGCGGCTATGTAGGATTTTTTGCTTATGAAAGTTCAAAGTATGCCGAGAAAAAGATATTTGATCTTTCAGATAAGCCATCGAAATTTGATGAACACATGCCTGAAATTTATCTGATTAAAGCTGAAAAATTAATTGTTTTTGATAATTTCAGTAAAACTGTTGAAGTCATTGTCAATGTAAATCCTCAACAAAAAAAATATGAAGATGCATTAAAGGATCTTGAGCAATTAACTGAGCTGTTGAATGAAGAAGATCAACAAAGTTTTCAAGAGCTAAAAGAAGTTAAAAATAACTTTGCATTCAGTTCAAATTTTACTAAAGAAAATTATTTAAGTTCTGTAGAAAAAATTAAGTCATATATTAAGGCTGGAGATGTGATGCAAGTTGTTTTGGCCCAAGACTTTTTTGCTGAATTCAAGCATGATCCTTTGGAGTTGTATCGAGCAATTCGTAAACTTAATCCATCACCGTATATGTATTATCTAAATTTTGGAGACTGTAATATTGTTGGTGCCTCTCCGGAAATATTAGTTAGATTGCAAGACGAGGAGGTTACTGTTAGACCAATTGCAGGGACCATTAAAAGGGGTAGCTCTGAGGAAGAAGATAAAATCTTGGCTGAAAAACTTATTAATGACCCCAAAGAAATAGCAGAACATTTGATGTTAATTGACTTAGGAAGGAATGATGTTGGTAAGGTAGCGCAATTTGGGTCCGTCAAAGTTACAGAAAAAATGATCATCGAGAAGTTCTCCCACGTAATGCACATAACTTCAAATGTTGTAGGCAGATTAAAAGACGAGCTTACTTATTTGGATGCGATGAAGGCTTCACTCCCAGCAGGAACTCTATCTGGTGCCCCAAAGATAAGAGCCATGGAAATAATTCATGAGCTTGAACCCAGCTCGCGTGGTATTTATGGGGGAGCTGTTGGTTATATTTCTTGGGACGGCAATATGGATACAGCTATTGCTATAAGAACTGCAGTAATTAAGGATGGGCTTATCCATGTTGGTGCTGGAGCAGGTGTTGTAGCAGACTCTGTTCCAGAAAATGAGTGGCAAGAGTGTGTTCAAAAATCAAAAGTTTTTGCTGATGCTATGGAGATGCTAGATTGATTTTAGTCATTGATAATTACGATTCATTTACTTTTAACCTTGTCCACTACATCAGTAACTATGACAAGAGCATAAAGGTCATTAGGAATGATGAAATGGATGCTGGTGAAGCCCTTGATCTCAATCCCACAAAGATAGTTATTTCACCTGGTCCTTGTACTCCCAATGAAGCCGGTATTTCAGAAGAGGTTATAAGACAGTCTGATGTACCTTTGTTAGGAGTATGTTTAGGGCATCAATCAATTGGATCAGCTTTTGGTGGGAATATTGTAGAAGCCCCTGAAATTTTCCATGGGAAAAAGTCTTATGTTCAGCATAATGAAAGCAAATTATTTTCTGGCATTAAAAATAGTTTTGAGGTTGTGAGATACCATAGTTTGATTATTGAGCATGACACTCTGCCAAGTGAGTTACAAATTACATCATGGGTTGATGGCCATGAAGATTTAATTATGAGTGTGGAACATAAATCAAGACCAATCTATGGAATCCAATTTCATCCCGAGTCTATCGAAACTGATCAGGGGATGGATTTAATCCAAAACTTTATGGAGATTTAGTGAGAGAAATTATAAAAAAACTTGAAAAGCGCATTGATCTTGATAATCAAATTATGACTGATGCTGTAAATCAAATCATGAGCGGCGAAGTTGAGGATCCTGTGATTGAAGATTTTCTTATTAAGCTTAATGCAAAGGGTATAACTGAAAGTGAGATAAGTTCAGCGGCTCAAGTAATGCGAAGCAAGTCTCTTTCAATCGACTTAGGCAACGGGGCTCATGTTGATACATGTGGCACCGGAGGAACAGGCCTAAATATTTTTAATTGTTCAACTGCTGCATCTTTTGTAGCAGCTGCTGGGGGAGCTCAAATTACTAAGCACGGCAACAAAGGAGTTTCCAGCAAGTCAGGCAGCGCAGATTTATTAATGATTGCTGGAGCTAACATCAATCACGATCGCAATCATCTAAAAGAAATTCTTAACGAAGTAGGGTTTATATTTTTATTTGCTCCTTTACATCATCAAGCAATGAAATTCGTTATGCCAGCCAGACAACGTATTGGCAAGAAAACTATCTTCAACTTATTAGGTCCTCACACCAATCCTTGCAATGCTAAAAGGCAAATATTAGGTGTTTACGATAAAGGGCTTTTAAAAACTTTTGGCAATGTTTCAAATTTACTGAAGATGGATCACGTGTTGGTAGTCCATGGGAATGACGGTTTGGATGAAATATCCATTACCGATAAAACATTTGTAACTGAACTTAAGGACGGAAATCTTAATCAATTTGAGATTCAGCCAGAAGACTTTGGATTGAGTAGAGCAAACATAACAGCCCTTAAAGCAGAGACACCCGAAGAAAGCTTGGAATTAATTAATGCTGCTTTTGAAGGNAAAGAATCACCTGTTCAGGACATGATATCTCTTAACGCAGGAGCATCTTTGTATCTAAGTTCAGCATCAAACTCAATAAAAGANGGTGTCAGTCTTGCCAAAGAGNTATTAAATAATGGTAAAGCGAAACAAACCTTTAGTTCATATATTGAAATGACAAATTCGCTATGAATATTTTAGATAAAATAGTAAATGCAAAAAAATTGCGCCTAGATGAATTAAAAAAGAATGCTTCCCTNGACGAAATAAAACAAAAAGCAACCAGCCTTGAAAATAAACCTTCTTCGTTCAGAGATTCATTGCTGTCATCAAATCAATCGATCATAGCTGAAATTAAGCAAGCTTCACCAAGCGCAGGGATTATAGATAATAATTTTGATCCTGAAAGACAAGCTATCCATTATGAGAATATTGGTGCCACTGCAATTTCTATTTTAACTGAGGAAGACTTTTTCTTAGGTTCAGCAGAACATCTGCAGAAAGTTAGACAAAAATCGACTCTGCCCATACTGAGAAAAGATTTTATTATTCATGAGTATCAAATTTACGAAGCCAGGATCCTAGATGCGGATTGCGTTTTATTAATTGCTTCAATCTTAAATGATGAGCAGATTTCTCATTTTATTGATGTTGCTAGATCTCTTAACTTAGATTGCCTTTTGGAGGTTCATGATCAAGATGAGCTCAACAGGATTGAATCAATTAAGGATGTAATCATTGGAGTTAATAATAGAAACTTGAAAACGTTTGAGGTAGACATCAACTTATCAGTAAAACTTAAAAATTCTTATCAAGGTGATAATCCATTTGTTGCTGAATCAGGAATTAAATCACAAGAAGATTTAGATTATCTTATGAATAACGGGATAAATAATTTCTTAATCGGCGAAAGCCTTATGANAAAAAATCTTCAAATATGAGCGCTTGTTGAGGTCATGACCTTGGCAGTCATGCTCATGAATCTTTTTGTATAGTCTTTAAGTTCCTCGCCACCACTCTCAGAAGCCTCATTCGCATGTTGATCTTCGTCAGCTCTCATTGTTTCAAGAATTTTTATAGTTTTTTTATCTTCTTGGGATATTTTTTCAAGATGTTTTTCTAAGTGTTTGACTACTTGTTTTTCAGTTTCCTCAACAAAACCTANACTGGTTTGTTTGCCAAGACTGCCAAATATTNCTCCTAAAGCAAAGGATCCTNCGTACCAAATTGGATTTAANANCGAGCCATTACCGCCAAGCTCATCGAGTCTTTTTTNNCACCAAATTAAATGATCTGTTTCTTCAAGACCTGCATTGATAAGATGTTCCTTGACCTCATCATCCTCACAAACCATAGCTTGCCCACGATACAGGGCTTGAGCAGCAACCTCACCGGCAAGATTCACTCTCATCAGCTGAATCGATAAATCTTTTTCCTCTTGAGTAAGATTTTCAGGNGATTCCTCAGCAGGATAGCCTCTGGATGTTCCNGATTTCTTNTTTGAAAGAGTTTTTAATGCAATATCAAATTCATTAATTATGTTATCTATGAAACTCATTAACTNATTCCTTTATTTCCAATATCTTTTCTATTAACTGCGCCTTCAAAAGAAATTTTAGAAACGAGATTATAAGCATTTTTTTGAGCAGTAGCTAAATCAGCTCCGGTCCCAGTTGCGCAAAAAACTCTTCCACCAGAGGTCACAAGTTGATTNTCTTGAATTTTAGTGCCTGCATGGAACAGCTTTACATCATCTTTAGAGTGATTATTTATTACCACCTCTTTATTAGTCTCATAATTTCCTGGATAACCCTCTGACGCAATAACCACACCACAAGCATGATTANTAGACCAGCGAACTTGATGAGAGCCCAGAGTATTATTAATCGCTGCTAGACAAAGTTCTACTAGGCTGGATTCTAGTCTCATCATTATTGGTTGCGTTTCCGGATCACCAAACCTGCAATTGAACTCAAGAACATTGATCTGATCATCTTTTATCATTAAGCCAGCATATAAAAATCCCAGATAAGATGAACCCTCAGCAATCAAGCCTTTAACAGTTGGGCTCATTACCTCATCCATGATTTTTTTATGAAGCTCATCTGTTACTATCGGGGCTGGTGAGTATGCACCCATACCTCCAGTATTCGGGCCCTTGTCNCCATCATAGGCTGCTTTGTGGTCTTGACTGGTTGCCAATGGAATAATTTCCTCACCACTAACTACAGCAATAAAACTTGCTTCTTCACCTTCAAGAAAATCTTCAATAACTACTTTCTTGCCAGCACTACCAAAAGCATTATCAACAAAAATTTCTTCCAATGCTTTTTCCCCTTCTGTTATCGTTTGACAGATNAGAACTCCCTTACCAGCAGCAAGCCCNTCAGCTTTTATCACNGTTGGAAAACTTATATCTTTTAAATGATCCAAAGCACTTTCAANATCATTAAAAGTTGCATAATTTGCAGTAGGTATTTTGTACTTTTTAAAAAANTCTTTTGAGAAAGCCTTGGATCCCTCTAACCTTGAAGCTTTTGCAGAGGGNCCAAAAACATTTATATTTTTCAANTGAAGGTCATCCACTAAGCCATCAACCAAGGGTTGTTCAGGACCAATTATCACAAGGTCAATCCCGTTTTGATTACATATGTTTGCAATCGAGTCAGCATTTTTGATATCAATCTTCAGATTTTCAATTCCCTTATCCAATGAGGTGCCTCCGTTACCAGGAGCAACGAAAACCTGATTTACATTTTGATCTTGAGCACATTTCCAAGCTAATGCATGCTCTCGACCACCACTACCTATGATTAAGATATTCAAACTAATGCCTAAAGTGCCTCATGCCTGTAAAGACCATTGCAAGATTATGNTCATTAGCAGCCTCAATCACCTCATCATCTCTCATTGATCCACCGGGTTGAATAATGGAAGTAATACCTACTCTTGCTGCTTGATCGATTCCATCTCTAAATGGAAAAAAGGCATCCGATGCCATTGCTGAGTTTTTCGCATCAAGGTTTTCTTGATCGGCTTTAAGTGCGGCTATTTCAGTGCTGATAACACGACTCATTTGTCCAGCACCAATGCCAATTGTTTGATCATCTTTAGCAAAGACTATCGCATTTGACTTTACAAACTTCGCAACCTTCCAAGCAAATAAAAGATCATTGAGTTCATCTTCAGTTGGAACTCGTTTTGTGACAACTTTTATTTCTTGTTTTTTAAGCACTCCATCATCATTTGATTGCCATAAAATCCCACCTGAAATTTTTTTGAGAGNGCCNGGATATGGATCCTCTTTTTTGAGACTTGCCTTAAGAACTCTTACATTAGGTTTTGATTCAAAGGCTTCTAAAGCACCATCTTCATAATCAGTGGCAACTATAATTTCTAAAAATTGGTTTTNGATTATTGTCTTTGCGACTTGTTNAGTTAATTGANCATTAACAGCAATAACACCTCCAAATGCTGAAGTTGGATCTGTTTGAAAGGCCTTAAGATAGGCTTCATGAATATTGTCTGAGCTACCAACACCACATGGGTTTGCATGTTTGACGATCACACATGANGGCCCATCAAATTCTTTCACACATTCCCAAGCTGCATCAGCATCCACCATATTGTTATAAGATAAAGGCTTGCCTTGAATGATGTCACAATTGGCAATCTGCAAACTACCCATGGAGTTAAATTTNTAGAGNAGNGCTTCCTGNTGTGGATTNTCNCCATACCGAAGTTTTGTNGCNGGACTTAATCCATCTNAATTTAATAACTGAACATNAGAAGATGAATTTAAATAGTTACTTATTGCACCATCATATTGCGCCATATTTTCAAACACCNTTGNGGCACACAATTTTCTGAAATCCAGATCNACAGNATTATNNTTTAGCTTGAGCAAAAAATCTTCGTATTGAGAAGGGTTAGATAATACAACGACGTCTTTAAAATTTTTGGCAGCCGCCCTAATCATTGTAGGACCTCCAATATCAATATTCTCTATAGCTTCTTCAAAAGTGGCACCACCCTGAACGGTATTGATAAATGGATATAGGTTGACAACAACAAGATCAATGGGAGGGTAACCCATGGATTCAAGCTCCTCTAAGTGCACATCTCTATTTGCCAGAATACCAGCATGAATTTTTGGATGCAGGGTTTTAACTCTTCCGTTCATCATCTCAGGATGACCCGTGTAGTCACTAACCTCTTGGACTACGCAACCTATGGATTTAAGGTATTTGAAAGTACCGCCACTAGAAATAATTTTTACATCACTTGCAATTAATTCTTTGGCCAATGCATCTAAACCAGATTTGTCGGAAACACTGATCAAAGCAGTTTTAATCATAAATTTTAGGATTTGATTTTATACTTCAGCAATTTCTTTCTAAGGGTTGCTCGATTCAAGCCGAGTATTTTAGCAGCACGCGATTGATTATTATTTGTATATTTCATTGTTGCTATGAGTAATTCAGGTTCAACTTCACCCATCACTAAATCGTATACACCCACAGGCTCAACAGAATTTAGTTCTCTGTAATATCGCTTCATAGCTTTTCTTACTTGCTCGCTAAGCGGTTTTTTGGTTTGCGGGTTGAGAGATTTTTTCTTTATCACGATATAAATTTACTGAGCAGTAAGTTTACTATTGATTAAAAAATGCTCAACCCAATTATGTATTTATTTTGGTATTTTTTTCATCCCCAATTTTGATTAGAGAAATTTTTACACTAGAAACTTTTATTTTTGTCAGAGATCCATTATCAGGATACATACTCAAAAGCATGGGATCGTTTTTTATATAACCAACAACCACATTAATTACCATAAAGTGAGAGAAAATTATTGAATTTGATTTGATATTTTTAAGCTTTTCTATAATTTTTGATCTCCATTCTTGAACGTCCTCAGGCAACATTGTAATATCCATATTCATCATAGATTTTAACCATTCCATTCTTCTTTCAAGCTTTATATTTGAGGCAGGTATTTCAGAAAATGCATCATCTATTTTGATCTCGCTTTTCCAATCCGATGAAGTAGGTTGGGCTGTCTCAATTGCTCTTTTTTTTGGGCTTGAGATTAACTGGAAATTTTGGCTTTTAAAAGATTCAAGATTTTCTTTTACTGCCTCGGCTTGGCTTTTGCCTAGATTAGATAATCCTGGATCTGGGTCATCATCCCAACTAGATGCTGCTTCACCATGACGTATTAAGATTATTTCTACTTCAGTCATAAATTTTCTATGAATTATAATGCCATAATGAGAATCCCTAGATTTTATTGTCCAGATATATCATCGGATGTTTTAGAAATTCATGATCAAAAAATCATCCATCATTTAATCAAGGTATTGAGAGCTCGACAGGGTCAAAGTGTTGTCTTGTTTGATGGCAATGGAAAAACGTTTGAATGTGAAATAAAAGAAATAGAAAAAAATAAGATCAAGTTAGATCTTTTAGATTCTCAGACCTCAAAAAAAAAGAACATTATTACTTTTAATTTCTTTCTTCCTATTCTTAAACGCGAAAGCTTGATTTCTGTTGCCTCAAAGTTAGCTGAGCTTGGCGTTGATAAGATTTCACTGTATTTACCTGATAAGGTCGATCAATCGATGGCAAAAAAAGACTTTAATAAATTAACTGAAAAGGTAACCGAAACGCTTATCCTTGCTTGCTCACAATCTGGCAATAACTTTATCCCTAAACTTAAATTTTTCAATAATCTTAAAGAGGCTCTTGATGTTGAGGATGGAAGAATCGTTATGCTAGATACCCTTCCTGAGGCTACTTCGCTGACCGCTTATAACCCCTCGCAAAACGAAAGGAATGTCTCAATAGTGACAGGGTGTGAATCAGGTTACAGCGATGCTGAGAGAAAGCTTTTTAATAAAGATGATGTTTATAATTTAAGAACAAACATCCTAAGAGCAGAAACAGCACCTGTTACAATTCTGCCAATGTTAAAACTCATTTATAAAGATATATAAAAAATGAAAAGGATTTTATTTATTATTGATCCATTGAGCTCTTTAATTGCATATAAAGATACTACTGTTTTCATGATGCAACACGTTAAAAAAGAAAATCATCAAGTTTTCTTTTGTGAGCCTAAAGATCTTTATTATTCTGAGGGATCAGTAAAAGTTTGCTTTAAGGAGGTTATGGACCCAATCAATAGCCTACAGGATGTTGGATTATCAAAGTTATCTGCTTTGTTAGAGTTTGACTATGTTTTTATGAGAAAAGACCCTCCAGTTAATGAGCAATACATGAATGCTTTGTTTATTCTCAATCAGGCAGTTATTGATGGATGTAAGGTTATTAACGATCCAGCTAGCCTCATGACTTTAAATGAAAAAATGTTTGCTCTTCAATTTTCAGATTTCATGCCAAACACCCTAGTTACTTGTAACGATGAAGATTTTATAGAATTTGGTAAAAACCATCAGCCTTTCATACTGAAACCTCTAAACGGCATGGGGGGCGAATCAATTTATAAATTTGATCAGGTTACAGATAAAGAAATAGGGATTTTCCAATCACTGTCTAAAAATAATACTCACGTTATGCTGCAGAGTTTTCTTCCTGAAATATATGATGGAGATTTTAGAATTCTTATCATTCACGGTGAAGTCTGCCCAATTGCTTTGGCTCGCATTCCTCAAGAAGGAAGCTTTAAAGGTAACTTAGCAGCTGGTGGCAAAGGCATTGCAAAAGAAATCTCTACTCAACAAAAAAATGTTGCAAAAGAGATAGGTAAAATTTTGATTAAAAATAGTATTGCTTTTGCAGGCATTGATATGATCGGCAATCATTTAACAGAGATCAATGTTACAAGTCCTACAGGCGCCAAAGAGATTTTTGATCAATCTGGAGTTAACCCAATTGAATTATTATTTAATAAATTTTTATAACAAGAATGCTTAAAAGAAAATCTTTTAGACGTTGGGATTTTTCCAAAGCATTTATTACTTCTTTGATGATTCATGCCATCTTGATTTTTGGGTTAGGATTTACATTGTTCCAAATTCAAGAACGCTTTGATCCGCAGAGGGTTGTGAATGTTAANTTNGCTAATGCTAACTTTGATTCATTGGGTAATTTAAGCAGCTTAAATAACACTCAAGAAACAATTAACGATGAGGAGCGAAGTGCCGCTAATAATGTTTCTAATCAATCTTTTCAGGCTATGTCCATTAGAAGACTTGAAGCTAATTCACTGCAAAATGATAGTGAGTCTAGGTATTTAAATTCTTGGCAAAGAAAAGTTGAAACCATAGGATTTTATGAGACCAATAGAATTTCCTTTGAACAGGACAGTATGACAAGAATTAAGGCAATAATTAATGCTGAAGGAGAGCTTGTTGATGCTCAAATTTTACAAAGTTCAGGAAGTGATGAGATTGATAATCTTGCAATGAATATATTAAAAGAGGCTTCCCCTTTCTTACCTTTTGACGATCAAATGCTTTCCATGTATGAATTTATAGAAATAGTTAGGGATTGGAATTTCTATAAATAATGCAAATACTCGCAATAGATTTTGGATTAAAGAAAGTGGGCTTGGCCATTGGAAATACCCTTACAAAAACATCCATGCCCATAAGCACTATTTTTTATAAATCTAAACAGGAGCTTTTCAATTTATTAGAAAAACATGTTATTGAATGGAAGCCAGAGTTCATTATTATCGGTAACCCATTGAATATGGATCAAACAGAAAGTGAGATGAGTAAATTGGCAGAAAAATTTTCTACCCAGTTTTCAAAAAAATTTAATTTANCCGTTGAGTTNGTTGATGAACGATTAAGCTCTTTTGAGGCAAAAGAATTTGCAAAGGATGATAATCTTGATGCCATGGCAGCAAAACTTATATTAGACTCTTGGATGAATAATAATGAGCATTCCTAAAGTTTTCATTGATCAAGTTTTNGAACAAACCAATATTGTGGATGTNATTGGTAGNCGCTTACCGCTNACTAAAAAAGGNAATAATTACTGGAGCCTTTGNCCTTTCCATGATGACAATAACCCNTCAATGGCGGTAAATGAAGATAAGCAATTTTTTTATTGTTTTGTTTGNCAAGAATCTGGGAATGCTATTCATTTTCTAAGAGAGTATGAGGGATTAGATTTTGTCGATGCTNTTGAAACGCTTGCTAGCTCCTTGGGCTTNGAAGTGCCGTANGAAAGAANACCTCAAGAAAATTTTTCGAGTGACCTGCTTGATTCAGCAGTAAGCTTTTATGCAAACAATCTTAAATCTGATAAAGCTTCTCATGCCAAAGATTATTTAAAAGCCAGAGGAATTACTGGAGCGGTCGCAAAAAAATTTAATCTAGGATATGCACCCAACTCCTGGGACACATTATTTAAACAAGCACATAAAAAATACAATCATCAGGAAATTGAGGAATCAGGACTGTTTATTGAAAAAGAAAAAGGTTTTTATGATCGATTCAGGGACAGGATTATTTTCCCCATACGCAATATAAAAGGACAATTTATAGGTTTAGGCGGCAGGATCATTGAAGCAGGTGAGCCGAAATATCTTAATTCACCTGAAACCAAGCTGTTCAATAAATCAAATGAATTATTTGGTTTATTTGAGGCAAAGAATTCTAAGAATACAGACACCCTAATTGTTGTTGAAGGATACATGGATGTAATTGGGCTCTATCAGCATGGCATACAAAATGCTGTAGCAACTCTTGGTACCGCAATCACTTCAAGACATCTATCAAAGTTACTGAGGTACACAAAAGACATTTATTTTGCTTTTGATGGTGATGCTGCTGGAAAAATAGCTGCTTGGCGAGCGCTGGAAAATCTGTTTCCTTTGATGCGTGAGGATATTAATGCCAAATTTATTTTTTTTGATGAGGGCGAAGATCCAGATTCTTATATAAGCCAAAAAGGCATGGATNCATTTAATAGTTTNTTAGAAAATTCTATTCCTCTTTCNACATTCTTTTTTTCAAAGGTTAAAGAATTTAATCTCGAGCAAATTGAGGGTAGGTCGAAAGCTGCAAACTATGCAATGCCAATAATTAAAACTATCAATAACTCAGTTATTCAGAATATTTATTCCTATGAGCTTGCTCAATTATGTGGNATGAATCCNGATCAACTNTCTGAAATCAAGTCNAGNAATCAAACNAGTCANGTNCCTCAGCCTGAAAGCANTAACTCAAACGTAAGAGTCAAAGCGATGATCAATATTTTCAAAGCACTGATCGCATTCCCTAAACTNGCNTCNAANCCAGCTTTTAANGAAATCGTAGAAATTGAACGTTTTCACTTTTTAAAAACAATCTTGGATGCATATCATGGAAATCCCAAAGCTAGGCCAGCTAACATTATAGAGTCCATAGAAAACGAGCAAATAAAGGGGTTTTTCAGCCAAGCTACTATTGAAGAGATGGTAATTTCTGAAAAAAATGCCAGCAAACTTGTAGAGGACTGCATAGCTGTTTTGCTAAAAAATGAAAAAGATAGAGAGGAAATGCTAAAAGAGAAGTATAATACTGAGTCGATCTCAGCACACGAAAGAAGAGAATTACAGCAGTTAATTCTAAAAAAGCCAGAATTAGGCACAGAAGATCAAGAATGGTTAAGTAAATTAAGCTCAAAAAAAGCTTGAAAAATACTGACTAATATCAATATAAAATAAAAAGTTTTTAGAGGTTTTAAGTGGACAAAATTCAAAAGCAGGGCTCCCGAATTGCTGAGTTAATTGATAAAGGTAGAGAGCAGGGGTATCTAACTTATGCAGATGTAAACGATCATCTTCCAGAAGATATCTCTGACCCAGATCAAGTTGATGAAATCATAGGCATGATTAATGACCTTGGTCTTCAAGTTCATGAAACCGCTCCTGATGCCGATACCTTAATGCTGTCTGAATCTTCAGATGACGATGACGATATTGCTTTAGAGCAAGCTGCTGAGGCTCTTGCCGCGGTTGAAAATGAGAAGGGCAGAACAACCGATCCCGTTCGGATGTATATGCGTGAGATGGGAACTGTTGACTTGCTTACTCGAGAAGGCGAGATTGAAATTGCTAAAAGAATTGAAGAGGGCATGCGCGATCTTCTCCACTCTAGCGTTAACTACCCCAATATAGTTGAGTATGTCCTAGATTTTTACCAAAAATATAAAGATGGCGAGAGAAAACTTAATGAATTAATGACTGGTTTTCTTGAAGAGATGGAAGAAGTTCCCTCAGCCGGCCCCGGAAGTGCTAAAGCACAACAACTTGAAGAAAGTGATGAAGAAGAAGATACCGGTCCGGATCTAAAAGAAGTCCAAAGAAGGATGACCAACCTTAAAAAGCAGTTCAATAAAACTCAGAAGATTCTTGATAAAAAAGGTAGGCATGCCAAAGAAACTAAGAATGAATTCTTAAAGCTTGGAGATATCTTTAAGTTCTTAAAATTCTCCCCAAAAATGTTTGAGGATCTTGCATTCTTAGCTCGCAGAGATCTCATAGAAATTAGATTAAATGAAAGAAAGATTCAATCTTTACTTGTTAGATCAGCAAAGATGCCAAGAAAAGACTTTATTGCGCAATACCCAGACAATGCCACTAAAGTTAAGTGGATAGATACTCTAATGAAGAATAAGAAATATTCAAAAAAAGCACTTGAGGAAGTTAAAGCCGATGTGGTCATCTGCCAAAAGGGCATCAAGGCTATTGAAGAAAGAGTTGGCATGACTGTTAAAGATATTAAAGAGATTAACCGAGCCATGTCCATGGGCGAAACTAAAATGCGAAGAGCTAAGAAGGACATGGTCGAAGCAAACTTGAGGTTGGTGATCTCGATTGCAAAGAAATACACAAACCGTGGCTTACAATTTTTAGACCTTATTCAAGAAGGCAACATTGGTTTAATGAAAGCTGTGGATAAATTTGAGTACAGAAGAGGATATAAGTTTTCAACATATGCTACATGGTGGATAAGGCAAGCAATCACTAGATCCATAGCAGACCAAGCCAGAACCATCAGAATACCTGTCCATATGATTGAGACAATTAACAAACTCAATAGAGTCTCAAGACAAATGATGCAAGACATGGGTCGCGAACCCACACCTGAAGAGTTAAGTCAAGAGTTGGATATGCCAGAGGATAAAGTTCGAAAAGTTCTTAAAATAGCGAAAGAGCCAATTTCTATGGAGACTCCGATTGGTGATGATGAAGATTCAAATCTTGGAGATTTTATTGAGGATACAGTTATCTCCTCTCCCATACAGAATGCCACTGAAGACAGCTTAAACTTAGCGACCGATGATGTTTTATCATCACTCACTGCTAGGGAGGCTAAGGTCTTAAGAATGAGGTTTGGTATCGGCATGAATACTGACCATACCCTTGAAGAGGTTGGTAAGCAGTTTGATGTTACTCGAGAAAGAATCAGACAAATAGAAGCTAAAGCTTTAAGAAAGCTAAGACATCCTTCTCGCTCTAGTCATCTTAAAAGCTTTCTTGATGAATAATTCTTAATGATAGTTTTTAAAAATCTGCCTGAAGTTGATCCCTATCAACAGTTTCAAAAAGATTATCTTGATGCAGAAAAAGCAAATCAGCCCCTAATTCATGCTATAGCAATTAGTTCATTTAATAAGGCCTTGAATGAAGTTGAAAGTCGTTTTGTAAATTTAAAATATATAGAGGGAGAAGAATGGATTTTCTTCTCAAACTACAACAGCCCGAAAGCAAAGTCATTTCAAAGCCATGATCAAATTTCTGCGATGTTCTATTGGTCGACCACCAATGTACAAATAAGAATAAAAGCTAACGTCAAAGAAACTAATAAAGAGAGATCTGATGAGCACTTTCAATCAAGACAAAGAGAAAAAAATGCACTTGCGATTGCTTCAAATCAGTCCCAACGAATTTCAAGCTTCGAAACTGTAAAGTCTAAGTTCACAGAAACCCTTGAAAATGCCAATCTTGGCAAGCGACCTGATTATTGGGGTGGGTTCTCATTTACTCCTTACTACTTTGAGTTTTGGAGGGGCAGTGATTTTAGACTCAATCACAGAAAGGCTTTCTCTAAAGTTGAAGATGGTTGGGAGTCATCAATTCTTGAGCCTTAAAAAAAGCTTATTTCCAGCCGCCTTTGCGGCCACTCAAATCCCAATTTATTCTTGACCACATCAACTCAATTCTTCTTTTAACATAACGCTTTGCAAAAAAATTAAAGTACTCTGGCAAAGGGATAAATGCTTTTGACCCAATTCCATCTATTATTTTAATGACCAACTCATTACTATCTTTTTTGATCACCAAATTATGAGGAATAATATTTTTTGTTAATATTAAATTATCTAATAGCCATTTTTCAAAGACATGAATCGATTTTTTAATTTCTTCAGTCAGTCCAAACTTAAACAAATAATCTTCAAGAGTTCCAGCAATCTCACCTTCATTTTTAATTAGCTCAGTAACCAAACCTTCACCCATATTGGTTTCAATAAATCCAAAATACTTTGCTATGTGCTTCCATGAAGATTGATCTATGTTTTTTAATGATTTTTGTTGATAGCCTTTTGCTTCCTCATGATTATCATTAAAGGACATCTTGCCCCTGATTTTTTTATGCCATGGAAGATTTTTAAGGCGGTTGCTATAAGATTCTTGATCAATCACCTTGATGCATTTTGATGAATCTTGCGGATGAATAAAGCATTTTCTGTTGCCTCCCTGAGCAAACGGAGTGGCATTGCCTAGATCAATCATTGCTAGATAATAACGAATTCAAATGAAATAGAAAGTTTTAAGGCTTCACTAAAGAACGAATTCTTATATAATCACATTCCTTTCAATTTATTAGATTGGGCCTGTAGCTCAGTTGGTTAGAGCAGTGGACTCATAATCCATTGGTCGGAGGTTCGAGTCCTCCCGGGCCCACCAATATTATTCGTTCACACCAATCATTTTTCTATCTGCCCAGAAAGGAAGCCTTTCTTCTTGCTTAACTCCCAGCGGCAACTCTTTATGCATCCATAAGGGTTCCCAGCAGTCAAATTTTCTTAACATTTGCTCAACGCTGCTCTGATCATCTTCAGATAGTGAACAAAATTTATCCTGCAGCTCCTTTAGACACCACACTCTGTACTGAGAGAATCTTGCTTTACGAATATTTAATTCACCCGACTTAAATTCAAAGTATTTTTTGCCGCTTCGTACTGCATCTACATTTTTGCACAAGTAGGGTAGGTAAACCCTTCCTATTTCTTCTAAAAGAGGATTAAGATCTGCAGGTAGTTTTTCTATATATCCATGTTCTGTATTTTTTAATTGAGTAGTTTGCAAAGCATCCAACCAATTTAATATTGATGGAGCTTCATTTTTAATAATTTTTAAAGGTACAGGGTCTAGGGCAAAATGTCTGTAAAACGGACCCGATAGACCAATGTCTGCAAGCGATGGAATTTCACCAAATATAAATGATCGTTTTGAAAAGATTTTTTCTAAGTTACTAAATAAATTTCTTACGTTTGCCTCAACTGCATCTTTGTTATCTTGAGAAATGCCATCACCAACTGTGTATCCATTTCTTTGTCTTCGAGAAAGAAACATTTTTTTTATAAAATGAGGTGCTGGGAAAGACCCTAAGAGTTCTTTTGCTAAATGATCGGATGCAAATTTAGCACCTTCTTTATAATGCCATCGGTAATGCATTGCCGGACGCCACCACCATTCATCTGCCCAGTCTTCAATCAGTAAGCAAATAAAATTTTGAACAGGATCTTTTGGAAGAATTGACGAGTTATTGAACTTAGACTCAAACCACTGAATCATCTTGGTTGTATCGGTCATCCATCTACCATCAGGCAATACCACCGCAGGCATTTGATGAATGCCTACCATTTTTTTCATTTTTAGCTCAAAGGCTGGATAAGCATCAACTGTCCTAACATAAGGAATGGATCTAATTTGAAAATAATTTTCCATTTTGCCTGTGAAATAGGAAATACTTGATCCGTATAGGATGACAGGCTCGTTGAACATAGGAATTAATCTAAACTGAAATCACGATTGAAAGAAAATCAGACTATCCTTCTCTGACCTCAGCATAGACTTTACTTGAACCATCTTTATAGAGAACAAGAACATCATAGGGCATAAATCTTCCTTGAACTTCCATTCCTGGTGACCCAAGCGGCATGCCAGGAACAGCAAGACCAATGGCATCTGCTTCAGGATTTGCCAAGAACTGTTTTATAAATTTACTTGGAATATGACCTTCAAAAACATAGCCATCTTGAGATACAGCTGTATGACACGATTGGTATTTTGGTTTAACGGAGTATTGTTCTTTAACTTTTTGAAGATTTTGATGATCTTTTATCATCGTTGAAAAGCTATTAGCCTCAAGATGATTAACCCATTTCTTGCAACACCCACATGTAGGTGTCTTATGAACAAGAAGAGAAAACTTATTTTGAGAAGATGAGTATTCTTGCTCCAAGGAGCTTAAAGAAATTGAAAAAATGATGAATATTAGATTAAAAAATTTAATCATAAAATTTTAAATGATTATATGGGCTCCCCAGTGTTGCGAAGACCTTGTTGGGTTTGTTGATCCATTCTTTTTCGCCTCTCATTATTAAAGGCATTTTGACCGCTTTTTTCCATGTCATCTATCTCTGCTTTTGTATAACAAACTGTCTGGGGAATTCTAGACCCAAGCACCTGTTCTTGTTTGCATATGCGTCCTTCTTTATCTTCTTCTTCATTTAAAGCCAATGAAGATGCTTCGGGATTTGAAACACAGCTGACTGCAAAAATTAATATGGTTGAGAGTAATAGTATTTGTTTCATGTTTGCCTTAATAAAAGAACCAGTTTATAGATAATTAAATGGATGAAAAGGCTATTTATATAAAAACTTATTAAATATAGGAATTATCGAGATCTATCTAGAGAATCTCTAAAATTTAGTCGGCTCTAAATATTAATAAGATTGCCAATATAGAAAGCATAAACTTTAAGACAGTTTGAAAAAGATCAAAGTTAATTTTATTAATTAATCTTTTCCCAGCTTTCGTGCCGAGATAACCCATCGAGCCAAGAAAAATGATCAGAGGAATATAGCTTAATAACGAGAAATTGATAACACTTACAAATAGTGTAATTTTTATTGAATGCTGAAAGACCATCACCAGCCCATGATTGGCCACCAACGACTCTGGCGATAAACTTTTAAGTCTCATAAATGCAGTGACTATCGGTCCATTGGCACCAATAAAGATACCGGCGACTCCCGCAAGCAAGCCACAAATCAAATCATTTGCTAAGCCATGCTTAATAAGTTTATTTATCGGCACCCAGGTTAGAAAAAGAATCGAACAACCAATGATTAAGGTAAGAATATATTCATCAAGGTTTTGAAAAATAAATATCGCGATGAATGACCCGATAAATGAAGCCCACAAAATAGTTTTTAATATCTCAAAGTTAATATGCTCTCTATAAATAAATACTCTGGAAATGTTATTGAGAAGTTGAACAGAGGCATGCAAGGGTATCAATGCAGATGCACTTACAAATTGCCCAAGGGATGCAAGCATGATCATGCCGCCACCCACACTAAAAATTGCAGTAATCATCGAAGTAAAAAATGAAATAGCTCCAAGAATTAGGTAGATCTCAAGAGACATCAAGGTACTTATTTATTTTTTTAAGAAATCTTCGTAGTGATTTGGTAACTTCTTTTTCTTTTAGATCTTCAACAACTTCTGCTTGCGAATATCCGTCCCAAAAGTGCAGCTCATAATTTGCATTCATTTGCTTTATTTCAATTGATGGCGGATCAACATTATTATCATCGATAACTAAGATTCTTATGTTCTCATCAATTGTAAGATTGATTTTTTCTAAGTTATTAAAATAAGATTTGACTTGATTCTCAATTCTTTTAGAGAGAGGGAACTCATACATAACATCAAAGGTGCTCTCTCAAGAATAATACTACTGCCTGCTGATAAATATCGCGATTTTCTTTTTTTCTATAGCCGTGCCCTTCATTAAGTGCATTCATGTACCAAACTTTTTTGCCGTTTTCTCTTAAAGCGGCAACTATTTGTTCAGCTTCAGTAACTGGCACCCTGGGATCATTTTCTCCTTGGACAACAAACAACGGAACTTTGATTTTATCTACATTATTATTTGGACTGATCGTTTGAAGAAACTTTTCCATTTCTGGATCACGCTCATCACCGTATTCAACTCGCCTCAAATCACGCCTGTAATCTTTTGTATTTTTAAGGAAAGTAACAAAGTTTGAGATGCCCACAATATCAACAGCTGCATTTAATCTATCACTATAATGAACTGCACTTGCAAGGACCATGTACCCTCCGTAAGAGCCCCCATAAACAGCAACTCGATCACTATCCAAGCCAGGTTGTGTTTCAATCCAATCGAGCAGGGCACCAATATCTTTAACTGAATTCTCTCGATTAAACCCGTTATCAAGTGAGAGATATTCTTTTCCATAACCTTCGCTGCCACGAACATTTGGAGTTATGACTGCAGCATTAAGATTTTTTATCCACAACTGAAATGTACTGCTGAATCTAGGTCTGGATTGCCCCTCAGGACCACCATGAATATAAATTATTACCGGTTGAGGTTCTTTGGTCTTATTGGCGTATATAAATGCAGGAATCTTTCTGCCATCAAATGAAGGGTAATGAATCAACTCAGGCTCAATAAACTTTGAGGTGTCTAATCCTCCCACTTCAGAGAAAGTCCAACGGGTTAAGCTACCATAACCAAGAGGATTACTTTTGAGATCAAGCACATGAGCATCGGACGGAGACTGGAAAGTATTTATTGTTAGACCTAAGGATTTATTATTCCTGTTAAATTCCATGCCTCCAATCAAGCCAATGGGAATCGATTTAACTTTTTTATATTTGAATGTCTGAGGGTTAAGTAAATATAGCGAACTATAGCCATTTTCATTCACTACAAATGCAGCTCGGTCTCCTTTTTCATTAATAGCAAAACCATCGACATCCCAAGAAATATCTTTGGAAATGATTGTTATTTCCTCAGAATTAAGGTTTTTGTAAGCAAGCTGATTATATTCTGCAAATCTGTCGGTAATAAAAAATAAGCCTTGATCATTTTTATCAAATGCTAGGGCAGCATTCACAGAGGATTCATTTTCTTTACCAAGGACTAATTCTTTTTTCTTGGATTTAAGATCAACAATATAAGCTTTCGAATTTGCAACGGATATATAATTTTGGACCAATACTTTACTGTCATCTATAGCCCAGTCACTTGCTCCCCACCAACTTCCGTCAGAAGATTTTAGGAGTATCTTTGCCTTGTCAGGATTCTCCACACTCATCAACCAAATATCATTTGATCTTCCATTTCGCCTCGTGCTCTGAAAAGCAATCATGTCTCCACTATTACTCCACAATGGACCGCCATTTCTTGAGCTGCCATCAGTCAGTAACTTAGATTCACCATTGTCAGTATCTAATAAATAAATTTGTGCATTTTCAGTACCGCCTTTATCCATTGTGAAAGCAATTGAAGAATTATTAGGGTTGGTTGAAATAGAACCTAAAGGCTCTTGAAAAAAAGTAACTTGTTGTCGTGTAGCTCCTGGCGACTCTACAGAATGTAGCTGACTGACATTTCCAAATCTTGTGGTAACAAAGATTCCATTGTCATGGTTAAAACCTCTAAATCCCGCGGAGCGAACATTCTGAAATTTTGATAAATCATCCTTTATTGATTGTGGAATTAGTGGGATGTCCTCAAGAATTAAATTGCCATTGTTTTCAGTTCTTGTCTCTTGCGCATCCAAGATCAAAACCAGATTTAAACAAAGGAACCATAAGATAGTCTTTTTCATACTTTTTACCCCATAAATTAGAATCTAATAATAACAAATAAATCCTAGTAGACCGCTGAGACATTTCAAAGCAAATTGATTCAAGCTAAGATAAGTTAATGAGTCTTTTTACAAATATTTTAAAACTTTCAACAACCATTGGCGCTGAAATTAATGATTTTGATTTAAAAAACGTTTCAAAAGATCACGTGCAGGAATTTAGAGCAATACTCACAGAACATAAGGTTCTATTTTTTCCTGACCAAGAACTAACAACTGAAGAGCACGTAGCTTTTGGTGAGTTATTTGGTGAGTTGGAAGGGCATCCGCATATTAATAATCCAAACGTAAAACATCCAAAGATCTTTGAGCTAGCTGCATCTACTGGTGGAATAGCAGACGAATGGCATACGGATCTAACTTTCCAAAAAAGACCAGCTTTAATGTCTATCCTTAAGATGACTGCAGCACCTGACGTCGGTGGTGATACCATGTGGACTGACCTAGTTGCTGCATTCAAAGCACTGTCCAAACCAATGCAGGACTTATGCTCATCAATTACCGCTCTTCATGATGCTTCACCACATATGCATCCTGAAAAAATGATGATTCATCCAGTTGTTAGAAAACATCCAGATACGGGTGAAGCAGTTTTGTATGTCAATGAGCATTTTACAAGAAGAATTGTTGAGCTTAGTCATGAAGAAAGTGAACAACTTTTATCGTTTCTTACAAAATGGGTACAAAAACCAGATTTCTCTGTTAGGTATAAATGGTCAAAGAATACAATTGCGATTTGGGACAACAGATCAACACAACACTTCGTTGTAAATAATTTCGAAGGTGAGCGAATCATTCAAAGGGTTACTGTAACTGGAGATATTGTGGAGCCATTTGGAGAACTTAATCACGATGCCTGGAGTAATAATAACAAGTTTTCTGCAAAAAGTAGGAATGACTTACAGCTCATTGGATATTTAGATTCTCAAATGGAAAATCATTAATCTAACAAAAACTTATGTCAGACAATCTAAAGGTGGCAATAATTGGTGCAGGAATGGCAGGCATCCTGGCTGCAATTAAACTTAAAGAATTTGGAATTAAAAACATAACCATTTTTGAAAAGGGGGATGGGGTAGGTGGAACCTGGAGAGACAATAGCTATCCAGGCTTACATTGTGACGTTCCATCCCATCATTACACCTATAGTTTTGAAAGAAATCCTAATTGGTCAAATTATTATTCCTCTGGACCAGAGATTCGTAAGTATTTTGAGGGAATTTTTTTTAAAAATGATCTTGATCAGATTTGCTTATTCAACACTGAAATCATAAGTCTTTCTTTTAAAGAGGGTGTTTGGGAGATTACTGCTAACAACTCACAGACTTACAAAGCCAATATTGTAATTGGAGCAACTGGAGTTCTGCATCATCCATACTTGCCAGATATAGAAGGCATAAACAATTTTAATGGGGATAAGTTTCATAGCGCTAGGTGGGATCATGGGCTCTCATTAAAAGACAAAAAGATAGGCGTCATTGGATCAGGGTCCACTGGGATACAAATAGTAAGCGCCTTATCAGGAAAATGTAAGCATTTGTTCCATTTCCAAAGAACTGCACAATGGATGATGCCTCTTGAGAACGGAAGCTTCAGCGATGAAGAAAAGTTGTCATTCCAAGACCCTAAAAATCTAAGTGAAGCTATGAATTTTGAAGAATACTTTAATGCCGTTGAAATTTATTCTCAGGCTCTTTTGGATAAAGACTCGATCGGTGCTAGTGAAATAGGTTTTGCATGCAAGGAAAATCTAGAAAAAAATATTCATAATGAGGAACTTAAAAAAAGACTAACGCCTGATCACACACCGCTTTGCAAAAGGTTAATTTGGTCGTCAGATTATTACCCAGCAATACAAAAACCCGAATGTACATTGATTACTGACCCAATTAAAAAAATTATCAATGAGGGAATTGAATTATCAGATAATAACGTTATTGATCTTGATGTAATTATCTTTGCAACAGGGTTTAAGGTAGATCAATTTTTAAGACCGATTAAAACCTTTGGGATTGATGGAATTTATTTGGATGATTACTGGAAANAATATCCAAAAGCTTATCTATCGATTGCTATTCCTAAATTTCCNAATTTATTTTTATTAAATGGCCCGAATGGTCCNGTAGGAAATTTTTCTCTAATTGATATAGCCGAGCAACAAATGAATTACATACTTGAGTTAATTAAGATAATNAGAAAAAGACAATGTCACATTGATGTTAAGACTGATNTAACAGAAACCTATGAAAGGGATCGGNCTGCGGCAGCAAAAAAAAACTGTTTGGTACACAGGCGGTTGTACCAGCTGGTATCTAAATGCTGCAGGGATTCCGGCAAGTTGGCCATGGACTTACAAAGATTTTAAAAAAGAAATGTCTAAANCTGATTTAGAGGCATTTGAGCTAATTGAATGAGTAAAAAATCAATNATNGTCTTAATTCTTGTNGGCACTATGGTGGCCGCAAGAGTTTNTGGACCGTTGTTTGATAGTTTTTTTAGCTAAAATCTGANGCCAGTGCATTCACCACGTCATGATGAAGTGTTGTTGGAGGAACATCATAGTAATCATGATCAATGCCCACNAGNACTCCAGCACCATTTTTGAATTTNGCTATTTGGGTTTCATTAAACTCGAATCTCATAAAATGAACTGCAGAAGTCTTTGTGTCATCTTCTCGCTCTAGATCCTCATCAGCGATTCCATAAACCTTTTCAGTATCACCAACTTTGAACCATACNTTTCTTTCGATTCCNTTAAGTTTTGTNAGTTCNTCNCGCCTAATCTCAACATCAACGTACTCAATCAGCATTGTAGCTTTTAGNTTTTTACCATCCGGTATTAAAGGATTGTAGGCATCNAATTCTTCCTGAATGTCTTTGGCTTCGAAAATCTTTTCAATCCTTAACATTTCTTGAACCTGATACTGAATTGTATTTTTATTTTCAAAAATTAAGTGAACATGATTTCCTACCATGANACCTCTATTCTTTTTTTCATNCAAAACNCCAGATCTAAAACTTNATCTCTTTTCAGAATATTCTTCTAATGTAAATAAATCATCTCTTGATAGCTCTACCATTTATTTTTCTCCTANNATATTTTTTTATAATCCATATGCATCTTTGAGAATACTCATCGGATGCAAAACTGTTTCTGTTTCTGTTGNTACTCCATTGCCAACATGCTTAGCAGCCATTGGGCAATCCGAAGTAAAGGTTTTTGGATCAAACCTCTCAACTTTACCCACTACTGGTTTTCGAATCTTAATAGACGTTTCATGCGANTCTTTTTTTACCGCATAAGTTCCATCATGACCAGAACATCTCTCAATCATGTCTATCTCTGCACCTGGAATTAGCGAGAGTATTTCTTTTGTTTTTGGACCAATATTCTGNACTCTCTGGTGGCATGCAGCTTGATATGAAATTTTATCAAACTCTTTTTTGAAATCCTTTTTTANNAACCCATCTTTATCNCGAAGACTNAAATACTCAAANGGATCNAATATTCTNGATTTAATTTTTTGNAGANCCTCNTCATCAGGAAACATTAGAGGCAGCTCTTGTTTGAACATCAAAACGCATGAAGGNACAGCAGCAACAANATCATACCCATCATTAATTGCTTCNAAGAACCTAGGCGCATTATATTCTTTNGCTTTTTTTACAGACTCTAAATCACCNAGCTCNAATTTNGGCATNCCACAGCATTTTTCTTGCTGCATAAGTTCTGTTTGTATGTTGTTATGCCTNAAAACAGTAAATAGNTCTTCGNCAACCTCAGGAACACTGTAGTTACAGTAACANGTTCCNAAAACCATCNCTTTTCCAGTAGTGCTTTCATTTGCCTGAANTTTATCAACAGAATTNGTTAATTTTTCGACTCTCTTTTTAAGATTATTTGATTTAAATTTTGGTAAATCAGCNTTTGCATGTATTCCAAGCAAGCCTTCAAGCGGCTTTCGAANGATTTGTGANCNATTTAGAGTATTAATNGTTACGTCAACCAGAGGAATCGAGCCATATTTCANAGTGAAGTCAGTACTACTTAATAGNTTATTTCTGATTCTTTTTTGCAAGCCATCNNTTTTATCTTTAAATTTCTTTGCTTTAGCNCGAAGCATTAAGTGAGGAAAATCAAGNGCCCAAGGGTGTGGAGGAACATATGGACATTTCGTTTGGTAACACAANTCACACATGTAGCATTCGTCGACAACNTTGTTATAGTCACTTTTTTCAACAGTNTCGATATCNTATGAGGGCGATTCATCAATTANATCAAACAGNGTAGGGTAAGCATCACATAGACTTACACATCNCCTACAACCATGACAAATNTCAAAGGTGCGATAAAGTTCCTCATCAATTTTATCTTGGTTATANAAATCCGGATTGGTCCAATCAAGAGCATGNCTTGTTGGNGCNTCTATACCGCCTTCTCTNGATGACTCTATTTTNTCTGCCATAATAAAAATAGGGCTGTTGCCAGCCCNAAATCTANAAAGAATNNAAGTTAAGCTACTTCGTCNAAAGCTTTTTGGAAACGATTAGCATGTGATCTTTCTGCTTTTGCTANTGTTTCAAACCAATCAGCAATTTCATCAAAACCNTCATCTCTTGCACTTTTAGCCATACCTGGATACATGTCTGTATACTCGTGAGTTTCACCAGCAATAGCTGATTTTAAGTTGGCAATNGTGTCACCAAATGGNTCGCCAGTTGCAGGGTCACCACAAGCTTCAAGATATTCTAGATGACCATGTGCATGACCAGTNTCNCCTTCAGCAGTTGANCTGAAAACAGCAGCAACATCGTTAAAACCTTCNACATCAGCTTTTTGTGCAAAATAAAGATATCTTCTGTTGGCNTGAGATTCTCCAGCAAATGCATCTTTTAAGTTTTGNTCAGTTTTTGATCCTTTAAGTTCCATAANAATCTCCTTAATATTGATTACACTATTATTGTTNNTAANAAATTAAATTCAAAAAGTTATTTCCTATTTTATATATAGATANAACCTATATAATAATATTTATTTATAATTTTTATAAATGATAATCATTCTCATTTAAATATGAATATAAGAGATTTTAAATACATTATTGCTGTCGCTGACTATAAAAGCTTCTATAAAGCAGCTATGCATTGCAATGTTTCACAACCTACGCTTAGTGGCCAAATAAAAAAACTTGAGGATTATTTNGGTAATAAAATTTTTGAACGAACAACAAAATCNCTNTCAATAACNCCATTTGGAGAAGAAATAATTTCTAAAGCAAGAGTTATTATTCAGGATGTNGATGCTTTAACNGAATTTTCATTNAAAAGTAAAAACCCTTGGNCACTTCCATTAAAAGTTGGGATTATCCCAACACTAGGCCCTTACCTTATTCCAAAATTTTATTTGTATCTTAAAAAAACCATCCCTGAAGCAAAGGTAATCTTTGATGAGAATGTTACCTCAATTCTTTTGGATAAATTAAGCTCTGGTGAACTTGACGTATTGCTAATCAGTGACATGGAAAAAAATTCTGCCTTTACCTCAATTGATTTATTTGAGGAGCCATTTTGGGTTGCCTTCAAGAGAGGTAATCAGTTAGAGCATTTAAACTNTGTNCAACCTAAAGATCTGGCNTCTCAAAATGTTTTGTTATTAAATAAAACCCACTGCCTCAGANGTCAGATTTCAAATTTAATCTCACAACAAGATGAATCTGATTTAAATACTATTGCTTCAAGTCTTGAAACGCTTATTAACCTTGTTGCTGCGGGAGAGGGCTGCACCCTTGTTCCAGCATTAGCACTTCAGTCAGCATGGACAACCGACATGGGNATTTTAGTAAGGAAACTTGATGACCGAAGTGCCAANAGGAAAATTCGCCTCGTTTTTAGAAAAAACTTTACACGCACTAAACAAGTTCATGAGCTAGCAAAGATGATTGGCTATCANTCACCTAATACTGTAAAAATTTTGATGAAGAATTAATTTCTAGTATCATTCGATCAATGAAAGTCGCTATATATCCAGGTTCATTTGATCCGATCACATTCGGCCATATTGATATTGTAGAAAGGGCCGCATCGTTATTTGATCAAGTTGTGATAGGGGTTGCAGAATCTAAATCTAAAAACCCACTTTTTAGCACAGATGAGCGCCTAGATCTTATAAATGAAGTTTTTTCNGGTAANAGCAAAATTCGAGCCATAGGCTACTCAAAAAAATTAACCGTTGATTTGGCTAGAGAAAATAATGCAATAGCTATCATTAGAGGGCTTAGGGCTGTCGCTGATTTTGAATATGAATTTCAGTTAGCGACGATGAATAGNAGCTTAGCACCGGATATTGAAAGCATTTTCTTNACACCTAAAGACACGCTAATTTATGTCTCTTCCAGTCTCGTGAAAGAGATTGCNCAATTCGGTGGAGATGTNTCTAGATTTGTTCCGTNGCATATTGAAAAAGCTTTAAAAANTAAATTTTCTTANCTCTGGCAATTTNNACAAAGAAATGTTGACCTCTGGTTTTGCTCAATTCTTTTAATTAAGTTTGAGCAATCAAAGCATTTCTCTCCCTCTCGATCATAAACATTTAAGTCAACTTTAAAATATCCTTTATTACCTGAGGGTGAAAAAAAATCTTGTAATGTAGTACCGCCTGCATCAATTGCTTTTTTTAGGATACTTTTTGAGTGTTTCGTAATTTCAGATGCATTTTTTCTTGTAATGTATTTGCCTTTTTTTNTAGGATTAATCCGTGATAAAAAAAGAACTTCATTTGCATATATGTTGCCNATACCAACAACTATTTTTTGGTTCATGATAAGTGACTTGATGGATGCATTGGATTTCTTAATTTTTGTATANAAGTAATCTTCATTAAATACTTCATCTAATGGCTCTACCCCCAGGTTTTTAATTAAAAAATGNTCATTTATATTATTAGNTANATGTATAGAACCAAACCTTCTTGGATCATTAAAAATCAACTTATTTTTTTTAAAAATCAACTCAACATGGTCATGTTTTTTATATTCATTAGATTTCGTCGGAATTATCCGAAGGGTTCCAGTCATTCCGAGATGAAGGACTAAAAATTTTTCTTCACANTTAAAAATTATGTATTTTGCTCGCCTANAAATAGAAACTATCTTTCTGTNCTCAAGATCAAGAAAATCATTTTCCTTGATTGGCCANCTTAATTTTGGGATATGTATTTTTATTTGCTGAATCTTTTCTCCGCTAAGTGAAGAAATACCTCTCACCGATGTTTCAACCTCAGGTAATTCNGGCATTTAGAGNGCAGTTNGTTTTGAGATGATTATCCTAGGAGACTNTTTATGTCGATAAGATTTTTTGGGTCAAGGGTTCCAGCAGACAAGTGCAACCTGAGTGTAGACATNAGATAATCATATTTTGCATTGGCTAAATTTCTTTCAGCAGCATATANATTTTTCTCAGCCTGCAACAAATCTACAATATTTCTNGTTCCGACCTCATATCCAACTCTAGTAGCCTCAAGTGCACTTGTAGCAGATATCACTGCTTGNCGCTGAGCTCTAAGATTAGCAACAAGTGTTACAACATTCGAATATTGCGATCTAACTTCTTGAATCACTGAACGCTGAACAAAAAGTGCGTCTTGTGAGGATTTATTATAGTCTGCATAAGCTTGCTTTCGTCTTGAGTTGACAGCTCCACCTTGGAAGATTGGCACACTCCACTGAAGGCTATAATTATCTCTTTGTGTTTCATCAGGAACAGTAATTTGAAAAGCAGAACCTGTGTCAATGCCATCGAATGAAAACTGATTAGTTTCTGACTCCACCCTGCTACCTACAATATCAATTTTAGGGAGATGATTAGCCGCGGCGCTCCTAGCATTATTTTTTGAAGCTTTGGTCCTTAGGTTGGCTGCTTTTAGTCTAAAGTTATTCTCTATTCCCTTTTGCACCCAATCNTCTTTTGAATCAGGCACAGGATTAGTTACCCTCATCTCATTTACTAGCGCATCAACAGAAATAATCTCACGGCCAACAAGTGCATTTAATGCTTCTCTAGCTGTAAAAACNTCACCTTCTNGTCTTATTTTTGCGGCCAAACTAACNTCATAAGCTAATTGTGCTTCTTGCACTTCTGTAATCGCAGAAAGACCCACTTCATAACGTTGTTTTGTTTGATCNAACTGTTTTTTAATAGCAACTTCTTCTGAGATAGCTGCATTTAAATTATCAATTGACCTTAAAACGTTGAAATATAGTTCTGCTGTTCTAACGATCAGATTTTGTTGTTGAAATGCAAAGTCTGCCTCACTTGCATCTGNAAGAAATTTTGACCTTCTGAAGTTGAACCATGTATCGAGTCTTAGAAGGGGTTGAGAGATTCTTGCAGCCTGACTGAAGCTATTATATTCATTCTGCAGTTCTCCTAACTGATAATATTCATTCCATGTGGTCTGACCTGAAAGAGAAATATTTGGCAATAATGCAGCCATACCTTGTTTTTTTATTTCTTTACCAGATAAGTAGGTGTACTCGGCAGCTTTAAATTGTGGATCATTTTCGAGAGCCTCATTATAAATATCAAGAAGATTATCGGCCTCAATAGTAAAANTNATGCTCAATATGCNTAATAAAATATAGTTTCTATTTCTTTTCATAGGTCGCACATTGTAGGTTCTGCAGATAACACTTTCAACATTAGTAATACTTTAGTCTATTATTAAAACTTACAACTTAATAGCTTTTATTTAGAGTAAAATATTTANCAAAAGTTCTTTATGCTAGTAAAACACTCAACCATTTCTGACAAAGTTTATTTTGAGCATCCTGAGTCTANGGACATCAAAGTTCCATTTAAAAAAATCTCNCAAACCGANACAATTTCAGAAAATGGGAATATTAAAAATCCAGANTTAATTGTTTACGATACCTCAGGACCATTATCAGATCCGGATTTCAAAGCAGACACAAAAGGCATCAAGAAGTATAGAAAGGATTGGATCAAACATCTTGATTCAGAAAATAAATCCCAAATGCATTATGCAAAGAAAGGAATTATCACCAAAGAAATGCAGTATGTTGCTATCAGGGAGAATGCACTTCTTGATCAAGCTAAAACCTTAGGTATTAATNCCCCTTATNAATCAAGCTTACCAGATCAGGTGACAGCGGAATTTGTTNGTNATGAGATTGCTTGTGGCAGGGCAATCATCCCTGCAAACATAAACCATACTGAGCTAGAGCCAATGATAATTGGCAAAAATTTCCTAGTTAAAGTGAATTCAAATATTGGTAATTCGAGTCTTAGCTCATCAATTGATGAAGAAGTTGAGAAGCTTGTCTGGTCTACAAGATGGGGTGCAGATACTGTGATGGATCTTTCTACAGGAAAAAATATTCATCAAACCAGAGAGCATATTGTCAGGAATTCTCCGGTGCCCATCGGAACAGTTCCGATTTATCAAGCATTAGAAAAAGTTAATGGTAAAGCCGAAGATCTAAACTGGAATGTCTTTAAAGATACATTAATAGAACAAGCTGAACAGGGTGTTGATTATTTCACCATACATGCAGGTGTTCTATTGAGATATGTTCCATTGACAGCAAATCGCCTNACAGGGATTGTTTCAAGAGGCGGATCAATTATGGCTAGTTGGTGCCTGTCTCACCATAAAGAAAATTTTCTTTATGAACATTTTGATGATATTTGCGAAATTATGAAAAAGTATGACGTATCTTTTTCTTTGGGTGATGGTCTCAGGCCTGGCTCCATAGCAGATGCCAACGATGAAGCACAATTTGCAGAATTAAAAACTTTGGGTGAGTTAACAAAGCATGCATGGGAGCATGATGTTCAGGTCATGATTGAGGGCCCAGGACATGTGCCTCTTCATCTTATAAAAGAGAACGTAGAAAAAGAAGAAGCCTGGTGTCATGATGCTCCTTTTTATACTCTTGGACCTTTAACCACAGATATTGCTCCTGGGTATGATCATATTACCTCTGCGATAGGAGCTGCGAACATTGGTAGCTTTGGCACCTCAATGCTTTGCTATGTCACTCCCAAGGAACATTTAGGTTTGCCAAATAAAGAAGACGTTAAACAAGGTCTAATGGCTTACAAAATTGCTGCTCACGCAGCTGACCTCGCAAAAGGACATAAAGGAGCTTATGTAAGAGATTACTTACTTTCAAAGGCAAGGTTTGAATTCAGGTGGGAGGATCAATTCAATCTTGGATTAGATCCTCAAACTGCGAGAGATTTCCATGATGAAACTTTACCAAAACAATCTGGAAAGACAGCTCATTTTTGTTCAATGTGTGGACCTAAATTTTGTTCAATGAAGATTTCACAGGACATAAAAAAAGAGCATGGTAATGAAATTGAGCTTATAGAACTTGGTATGCATGAAAAATCTAAAGAATTTAATGCTGCTGGAAACTCAATCTATTCAAAGGCTTAATGGCTAAACAATACGACGCTAAATCCATTGAGGTACTGTCTGGATTAGACCCTGTAAGAAAAAGGCCGGGTATGTATACCGATACCAGCTGTCCTAATCATTTGATTCAAGAAGTCCTAGATAATGCAGTTGATGAAGCTTTAGCTGGCCATTGCTCTCAAATTAAGATCAATCTTTTTAAGGATGGTTTTATTGAAGTAAGTGACGATGGAAGAGGGATGCCAACTGATGTTCATCCTGAACATAAAGTAAGCGGTGTTGAGTTAATTTTATGCAAGCTCCATGCTGGAGCAAAATTTTCTGGTGAGGATTACAACTTTTCTGGCGGGCTTCACGGAGTCGGTGTATCCGTTGTGAACGCCTTATCAACAAATTTATCAGCAACGATAAAGCGAGATGGAAAAATTCATGAAATGAGTTTTAGTGGCGGAGAAAAATCAAAAGAATTAAAAGTAACAGGCGAGGTTGGCAACAGGAATACAGGAACAAGCATAAGATTTATTCCTGATCCTCAGTATTTTGAATCCTCGAAAGTTGATGTTAAAAAATTAAAACATCTACTAAAGGCAAAATCAGTCTTATGTCCGGGTTTAAAAATTTCATTTGCAAGTGAATTTAAAAAAGACGATAAAGAAACTTGGGAGTATCCAAATGGTTTAGAAGGTTATTTAGGTGATGAGATTAAAGAGGAAGAGTTTCTCTTAAAAGATTCAATTTTAAGTTCAAAATCTAACGAAGATAATTCAATTGATTTTGTTATCAACTGGGTTATGAATAACTCCAAAAAACTCCTTAACGAATCTTATGTAAACCTGATTCCAACTGCACAAGGTGGCTCACATCTTAATGGCTTTAAATCTGGACTTTTGGATGCAATTAAAGAATTTTGTGAATTTAGAAATCTTTTGCCAAAGGGGATTAAGCTAACTTCTGACGACACAATTAATCATGCCGCATTTGTTGTTTCATCGAAACTTAAAAACCCACAGTTTGCCGGTCAAACCAAGGAAAGATTAGATTCTAAAGATCATCAATCCTTTGTCAGTGCAGCTACAAAAGATTCTTTAAGTATTTGGTTCAATCAGCATACTGAAGAGGCAGAACTAATTGCTGACCTTGCTATNGAATCTGCTCAGAAAAGATCAAAAGAAGTTAAAACAGTCGCACGTAAAAAAACCTTTCAAGGCCCCGCTCTTCCAGGTAAGTTATCTGATTGCAATTCAATCGATCTCAATGAAACTGAACTTTTTTTAGTTGAGGGTGATTCAGCTGGAGGCTCTGCAAAACAAGCACGCGAAAGAGGCTTTCAAGCAATCATGCCGCTTAGAGGGAAAATTCTCAATACATGGGATCTAGAAAGCAGTGAAATAATTAAGTCTCAGGAAATTAAAGACTTAGCTACTGCTATGGGTGTTAATCCTGGAGAAACAGACCTATCAAACCTCAGGTATGGAAAAATATGCATCCTCGCAGATGCTGACTCAGATGGGTTACACATAGCAACACTGCTATGTGCACTTTTTTTAAGGCATTATAAAAATCTTATTCAAGATGGCAGAATTTATGTTGCGATGCCACCACTCTTTAGAATAGATTGCGCAAAAGAAAAATTTTATGCAGTTGATGAAAAAGAAAAAGATAAGATTGTAAAAGAGCTTAGTTCTAAAAAAGGAAACCCAAAAATAGATATTCAAAGGTTTAAAGGGCTTGGTGAAATGAACCCAAGCCAGCTTCGAGAGACTGTTATGGATCCAGCAACCAGAAAATTGGTTCAACTTACCATAGACTCAAAAGACAATGTTAATGCAATGATGGATCTTCTTTTGTCAAAGAAAAGGGCAGGGGATAGAAAGACATGGCTCGAAAAAAAAGGAAAAATTGCTAGGGTGGACATATGAGTAATCAAAAAATTGATGCAATCAAACTAAAAGATTATGCAGAGGAATCATATTTAAATTATTCGATGTACGTCATCTTAGATCGTGCGCTTCCAAATATTGGTGATGGAATGAAGCCTGTTCAAAGAAGGATCCTATATGCAATGAGTGAGCTTGGTTTAAATGCTGGATCAAAGTATAAGAAATCTGCAAGAACCGTAGGAGATGTAATCGGTAAATTTCATCCGCATGGAGACAGTGCTGCATATGAGGCTATGGTTTTGATGGCACAAAACTTTTCTTTTAGATATCCCCTTGTTGATGGGCAAGGAAATTGGGGAACACAGGATGATCCAAAATCTTTCGCTGCAATGAGATATACAGAATCAAGATTAACTGCATATGCAAATCTTTTGCTCGAAGAGATTAAGTTAGGCACAGTTGATTGGCAGCCTAACTTTGATGGCTCTCTTTCGGAACCAATAATTTTGCCATCTAAAGTTCCAAATATTTTGTTGAATGGAACTACAGGAATCGCAGTGGGCATGGCCACAGATATTCCTTCTCATAACATTTCAGAAGTTATAGATGCTTGTATTTATCTACTTGATAATCCCAAAGCTGACATTTCAAAACTTCTCAAGCATGTCAAAGGTCCAGATTTTTCAAATCATGCGCCAATAATTGCTTCAGATGAAGAGCTCATTGAAATTTATACAACCGGCAGAGGTGGTTTTAAAATGCAAGCAAAATGGGTAAAGGAGGGCAATGATATTATTATTGATGCTCTTCCACACCAAGCATCAGGATCAAAAATTTTAGAGCAGATTGCAGACCAGATGAACAAAAAGAAGCTTCCAATGATTGTTGATCTTAGAGATGAGGCTGACCACCAGGAGCCAGTTAGGCTTGTTATCTCTCTTAAATCTAATCGTATTGATGGTGAGGAGGTTATGAATCATTTATACGCAACTACAGATTTACAAAAAAACTACAGAGCAAACATTAACTTAATTGACCGTTCTGGATCGCCAAGGGTATTTGGCCTTAGAGACTTACTCTACGAGTGGCTAAAGTTTAGACAAGAGACGGTGCTTAAAAAACTTAACCATAGACTCCAGCAAGTTGATGATAGATTGCATATCCTTGAAGGCCTCTTAATTGTTTATGTGGACATAGACACCGTTATTAAAATCATACGACAAAGTGATGAACCTAAAAAAGAACTTATTAAGAAATTTAAGATTTCGGAAATTCAATCCAATGCAATTCTTGAGATTAAACTTAGACAGCTTGCAAAACTCGAACAAATAAAACTTGAAGAAGAAAGTAAGTTATTAAAGGATGAAAAAAAAGATTTGGAAAAGATCATTGGCTCGAAATCAAGGTTAAAGACTTATATAAAGAAAGAATTGCTTGAAATTAAAGAACAGTTTGGAGATGAAAGGAATTCTCCGATTATTGAAAGCTCTAACGCAAAGGCTTTTTCTGAAGAGGAAGTCATTTCCAACGAACCAATAACCATCATCCTCTCAAAAGCAGGATGGATCAGAGCAGCAAAAGGACATGATGTTGATCCAAGCTCATTAAATTATCGAGGCGATGATGGCCTAAGACATTTCGCACAAGGTAGAAATAATCAAATGTCAAATTTCTTTGATTCAACGGGGAAATGTTTTTCGTTACCATCTTTCTCGTTGCCCTCAGCTCGAGGCATGGGTGAGCCAATTACTGGCAAAGTAAGTGCCGAGTCAGGTGTATCTTTTCAAGGAGTAATAGCTGGCGCTGATGAAGAAAAATTTATTATTTCAACATCTGCTGGATATGGATTTATCAGTGAAATTAGGAATACTCTATCAAACAANAAGACCGGTAAGAATTTNATTAAATTAACCCCTCAATCTAAACTAGTTCCGCCTATTAAGATACTCCCGCATCATCAGTTAATTGTTGCCATTTCTTCTATAGGAAGAATGTTAATTTTTTCATTAGACAGCTTACCAATTCTTCCAAGAGGAAAAGGAAATAAAATCATTAATATNCCCAAGGCTAAATTTGAAAGTGGTGAAGAAGCAATGACACATATATGTTTGTTAGGAGCAGAGTCAAAGCTGCAACTTCATAGCGGGAAACAATTTAAAAATTTCAGTGTTAAAGATCTTGAAAATTATCTCTCAGATAGAGCTAAGCGCGGCTTAATGTTGCCGCAAGGATATCGAAAAGTTGATAGGGTTAATGAAGTTTTCGATGTGTCAGAGGACTCTTGAAAGACTTTTTTCTAATTTTTTAACGCCCAATTTAATCTCTTTTTCTGAAATTGTCAGTGCTGGTGCGAGCCTAAGGGTATTATTATTTGCTTTTAAAATCATTAATCCTTCATCGTATGCAGATGACATAATATTTTGTAGGGTTAGATTCTCTATTTTAGAGTTAAGCTCAAGACCAATCCATAATCCTGCTGATCTAACTGCAGTAAAACAATTATATTTTTTGTTTAAATCATTTAATAAGCTTAAAAAGAGTTTTTCTTTCTTTATTACCGAATTAAGAAAGCTTTTTTTAGATACTTCTTTGAATACTTCATATGAAACAGAGCAAGCCAGAGGATTGCCTCCATATGTTGAACCATGAGCACCAACATGCATTGCCTTTGCAACTTTATTAGTAGTAAGAATTGCACCTATTGGTATTCCATTTCCCATGCCTTTAGCAGAACAAAGAATGTCAGGCTTTATATTGTACTTCTCGTATGCATAAAGATGACCAGTTCTCCCAACACCCGATTGCACTTCATCTATAACAATTAAAGCATTATTTTTCTTACATAACTTTTTAATTTCGTTAATGAATACTTTTTTTGCAGGCACTATTCCAGCCTCACCTTGAATTAGTTCGATTACAACCGCAGCAGTATTTTTATTGATGATCTTTTTTAAACCATCTACTTGATTAAATGGGTGCTGCTTAATACCACCTGGCATAGGACCAAAACCTTCGGTCATCCTTTTGGAACCATTAAGAGCAATAGCCATCATCGTTCTGCCATGAAAAGCATCATTAAAAGCAACGATCTCATTTTTTTTGTTAGAAAAATTAGTTGAAGCATATTTTCTTGCTGACTTCACAGCTCCTTCAACAGCTTCTGCACCAGAATTTGTAAAGAAGATTTTTTCAGCAAATGTCTTATTGCAAATTAATTTTGCCAGCTTTAACGCAGGCTCATTTGCTAATACGTTTGATAGATGCCAAAGATTTTTTGATTGCGCATTTAATGTTTTTACTAAAGTTGGATGACAATGGCCTAAGTTTGATACGGCAATACCTGAAGCAAAATCAAGATACTTATTATTATTTTGATCCCATACATAACTGCCTTTTGCTTTTTTTGGAATAAATTTAGCTGGATTATATACAGGCAATATGTACTTGTTAAAATCACTTCGAGTAACCATGTAAACATGATAAAGGTTGAACAAAATAAACAAAATAGTTTTTTCTTTGAAATTAAGCCTAACCGTTCGCTTTACGGAACCCAAAGAGTTATTTTTTTTACTCTCCTTTTTTCAACTTGCTTAATCATTGGCCTAGCTTTTTTTATGTTGGGTGCAACACTAATTCTTCCATTTGCAGGTTTAGAGATTTTTTTTGTAAGCCTAGGATTTTATGCAAACTTTAAATGGAGCAGGCAAAAAGAAGTCATTTACCTATCTCACTCAAAAATAAAGATTGAAAAGGGGAGGATCTTTAGAGATTTTGTTTGGGAGGAGTTTAGAGCATTTGTTAAGTTTCAGATTAAAAAAACTAACAACGAAACGAATAAATTATTTTTTTCATCTAAAGGCAAGCATATTGAGGTGGGTAATTTTCTTAATCAAGAACAAAAAGAAGATTTAATTAAAGAAATCAGATCGGCAATTTCATTCCTTAATGACTTAGACCCATAAAGGCAGCTTCTTTTTTACTAACTTGAGTTTGCCTTTTTTATATTTAGGCATTGATGAAAACTTATGCTCCAATTTGCCAGAAATTAAAGGCTTGAAATAAGCAATACCTTTTTTGGTTATTCCATATCCATCTTTTGTAATAAATGAAGCGGGCAATTTTTTTTCTACATTTGCAATCTTTTTTAAAGAAGCAGGTTCAATTGTCCATTTATANGGATTGTTAGATAAGCGTTTTATTACAGGCATTACTCCATGCATATTTTTGCTTGCATACTTAACAGCGTGCTTCCCAACCGCAAAGGCTTGATCAAGATCAACTCCCGATGCAATATGTCGAGCACTCCTTTGAAGATAGTCAGCAACTGCCCAATGATTCTTAAGACCTGTTTTTTTACTAATAATATTTGCTAAATTAGGAGCAACGCCCCCAAGCTGCGAGTGTCCAAAAGCATCTTTCAAGCCACTTTCTGCAATAAATCTACCCTTATTATTTTTAATTCCCTCAGACGCAACGACTACGCAAAAACCTTTACTTGCTACCGNATNTTTTACTTTCCTTAAAAAGTCTCTTTCCTTGAAAGTAATTTCAGGTAGAAGAATNAGATCAGGTGCATGAGGATAACTTTCTATGGCGACTGCACTTGATGCAGCAATCCATCCNGCATGCCGACCCATAACTTCCAGNATAAAAACTTTAGTTGAACTAGCCGCCATTGATTCAACATCAAGNGCAGCTTCAATTGTTGAGTTGATTACATATTTAGCNACNGAACCNAAGCCTGGACAACAATCGGTTANNGCTAGATCATTATCCACTGTNTTTGGTATTGCAATGCAATTTAAATCATAGTTAAGTTTTTTACATGCCTCAGAAATTTTTAGTGCAGTATCNGCAGAATCATTGCCTCCNTTATAAAAAAAGTAACCAATGTCATGAGCACGAAATACATCAATGATTCTCTGATATTCTTTTTGATTTTTACTAAAGTCTTTCAGTTTATATCTGCAGGATCCAAAGACACCACCAGGTCTAAATTTTAAATCCTTTATAAATGATGTTGATTCAACTGATGTGTCATATANCTCTTCATTNAGGGCACCAAGAATTCCGTTTTTGCCNGCAAAAACTTTNTTAATNTTTTTACTTTTTTTNGCTTCTAAAATTACAGCCGAAGCAGTTGTATTAATGACTGAAGTAACGCCACCAGACTGAGAATAAAATGCATTTTTTGACATATATTTATAATTAATGAAATATCGTCTATGGTATCAACAGAGATAAAAATTTAAAAATGAAAATTCATATTCTTGGAATTTGCGGCACCTTTATGGGNGGACTTGCAAGGATATTATCTGAGTCAGATCATGATATTTCTGGTTCCGATGTTGCCTTTTATCCACCTATGTCAGATCAACTTAATGACTTAGGAATTAATCTAACNNNTGGATATGCAGCTAAGGATCTTCCAGNTGCTGATTTGTATATCATTGGGAATGCTCTTTCTAGAGGCAATGAAAGTGTTGAATATATTCTTGAAAAGAAACTTAATTTTACCTCTGGGCCNGCGATGCTTGGCAATGTCCTCAAAGATAAAAATGTCTTAGCAGTATCAGGTACTCATGGCAAAACAACTACCGCAGCAATGCTTTGNAAAATNATGCNNGACAAATANAAAGATATAGGATATTTGGTTGGAGGTGTTGCCCAAGATTNAGANGGATCAGCAAAGCTTGGAAAAGGTGAATATTTCATTATTGANGCTGATGAGTATGATTCAGCTTTTTTTGATAAGCGATCAAAGTTTATTCATTATTCTCCTAATACTTTAATAATAAATAATATTGAGTTTGATCACGCTGATATATTTTCTGACGTTGATGAAATTTATAAGCAATTCCATCATNTAGTAAGAATTATTCCAAATAATGGCAACATNATTTTTCATTCTGATGATAAAGATGTAGGGAAGCTAATTNAGATGGGATGCTGGTCGAATCTTTTTGCTCTCGGAGAGGAAAGTATTTCTTATAACCANCAAGAAAATATTATTTCAGCTGANAATAATCATTTTCCAGTTGATAAATTACCATTTTTTGGAAGNCACAATTATNAAAATGCAGTNGCTGCGATGCATGCAGCTNACTTAAATGGTGTGGATTATAAATNTGCATTTAATTCATTGNNGGAGTTTGGTGGNGTAAAGAGACGATTACAGGTCGTATATAACAAAAATAATAAAATCGTTTATGATGATTTTGCTCATCATCCNACTGCCATTTCAGCAACAATTGACGCCNTTATTAAGGATCACTCNGGTGGGACGCTAGGNATTATTGAGTTAGCATCGAATACGATGAAATCAGGCNATCATGGAAAAGCTCTTTTAGAGAGNGCTCANAAGCTCGATTATGTNTATTGGCTTGATAGGAATCNTGTACTTGANCATCAGAATGCTTTTGATGACCTTGAAAATNTGCTAAATGTCGCCAATAAAGNNTTAAGGGAATGTAAAAACATTCTTTTAATGACCAATAGTGATAGTAAAAAATTAATAGATCCAATANCAAAAATTCTAGATGAATAAATCCCTTCCAATTTTTCCATTAGGTATCGTTGTACTNCCTGGAAATATTCAATCTTTACAAATTTTTGAACCGCGATATTTAAAAATGATCAAAGATGTTATGCGTNGTGATAATCAATTTGTTATCTCNCTTTTGAGCAANTCAAATCAAGATNTTTCCTTTAAAGACAAAGGCACNCTTGTAGAAATAATAGATTTTAATGATTTNCCNAATGGCCTGCTTGGGATTNCAGTCAAGGGCACAACTAGAGTTNNAATTTCTTCGGCTGAAATAAATGAGGATGATTATCATGTNGGTCAAATTTTTCCAATTTCTGAACCAACCGTTGATGATCAAGCNTTATTGGCAAAGTTTCCTGAACTTATTAATGTATTAAGTCAATTAAAAGAACATCCCAAAGTAAGAGAGTTGCCNATAGATATTAATTTANCATCAGCTGATTCGGTCAGTTTTCATCTAGGAGGCTTAATACCATTGAGCCCACTCGATAAACAATTATTATTAGATGCATTTGATGCAGGTCAAAGATTAAATATCTTATCNAGNCTGCTTGATGAGATTTCTAGTTCGTCAAGAAAAGCCTAATTTNATTAAGAACTNAANTTAAGTGTTTCTTAATTTCGNACTAGTACAATCTTTTTNCCTACTATTTTTTTTTAGACAAACATTTANTATAGCTTTATANNGAAATTNTAAAAGGGAGAGNATATGGAAAATACTAAGTGGGTTTTAAAAGAAAGACCAATTGGATTAGTCAAAGATTCAGATTTTGAATTAATTAAAGAAGAAATCAGTGAATTAAAAGATCAGGAAATTCTGCTAGAAAATTTATATTTGTCTTTTGATCCTACTCAGAGAATGTGGCTGAATGATATGCCAGGGTATTTACCTCCAGTTCAAATAGGAGAGGTAGTTCGNTCAGGCGGCGTTGGNAAAGTGATTGATTCTAAGNACTCCGACTATAAGGTNGGAGATTTAGTTTTCGGNTTTGTTGGATGGCAATCTCATTGCTTGGTTGCACCAACTCANGATGAAAGATTTAGAGTNATTCCGGANATTCTTCCANTACCCACNATGTTAAATGTTTTAGGCACAACNGGGATCACTGCCTATTATGGNTTNGTTGANTTAGGTGANCCTAAACCGGGTGAAACTGTTCTNGTATCNGGAGCAGCAGGNGCAACTGGTTCAGTTGCAGCTCANATNGCAAAGCTCAAAGGATGTAATGTTATTGGNATAGCTGGCGGTGAAAAAAAATGCCAATGGTTAAAAGANTGTGGAATCGACGAGGTTATAGATTATAAAAANAGCAATGTTCATGAGGAGCTGCCTAAGGTTGCTAAAAATGGCATCGATGTTTATTTTGATAATGTTGGTGGNGAACTTCTTGAGACAGTCCTATTCCTCATTAATATCAATGCNAGAGTTCTTTTATGTGGCGGTATTTCTTCTGGTTATGACGCCACTAANTTACCTGATGGGCCNAAAAATCTTTTNTCATTAATTATTAANAGAGCAACNATGCAAGGATTTTTAGTTTTAGATTATNTCCCTCATGCTNAAAAGGCCTTAGAAGAAATTGGNNCTTGGGTTATGGAGGGTAAGATAAAGCANATTGAAGATGTCCAAGAAGGGCTTGAGAACTGCCCTCAAACTNTNAANAGNCTNTTCACCGGTCAAAACTTTGGAAAACAAGTGCTAAAAATTTAAACCTTTAANGNNGGNTTACTAAGACGAGATCTAATCCAATTTATTGANTTAATTACNCCTTTTTGCCTTAAAAGCTTCCTNTCAAATTTATATTTTCCTGGATAGTCNATGAAGANTANNCCAGTGATGATTGTGAGAATTCCTTGTCCTGGNAATANGAGCATTAAAATACCAGANANCAATAANAAGACACCAAAAAAATTTTTTGTAATTAAAACCAATAATTTTAACAATGGGTATCGAGANTTTTGAACNCTNGAAATTAAATTTCTATTTTCAGATTTGAAATAATCTTCTGGCAAAAAAGAAATAATCAGNACCATCATGAAAACTGAGATGANAANAATGAATATNGATAAGCTGCCTANAAGAAATAGNAAATCGCTATTCATACTTGACCATGAAATAATTTTNTCACTAATGCTCATTTATTAGATACTTTATAGCTCTTCGAGTGGATTGATCAATCTATTTTAGTTATTCTTAACNTATTGAATATNAAGATATGGGTTAATAACCTTTAATGAAAAGCATCGAACCACTTAANATTTGTATTCAAGCACTCAACGATTTAAAAGNACAAAATTTACTTACATTAGACATATCAANGTCTTCAAATTTTTCNGATTGGTTTGTNATAGCTACTGCAACTTCAGATAGGCATGCGAAGGCNATTGCTAATAACGTNGTTGAAGAACTGAAAAATAATAATGTAGAAATTNTAGGGGTGGAAGGGAAAGAAGAATCTGANTGGATATTAATTGATTCNGGNGAAGTTGTAATAAATATTATGCTTGATGAGACAAGGANCTTTTATGATCTAGANAGTCTCTGGGGAGCTGAAATGAGCTCANCAATATCAAGCGATGAAATTTAAAGTTCACTCAATTTCAAGTAAATCTCAAGNTTGGGAAGAAACCGCGTTAGAATTTTANAAAAAAAGGCTANANGAGCATGAGCTTATTTTTTTAAATCATAAGCATANACTCTCNTCNAAAAACNCNGAAGAGTTGATACAGNCTGAGTCNGGAATATTNTTNNANAAAGTTGAAAAAATANATNNTGCAATTNCNTGGGATATTAAAGGNAGNTCAATTTCTAGCAANGAATTTGCTNATTTGATTACTGAGTACTCCATGAATGATCATCAAATAGAATTTGTTATTGGTGGATCTCATGGCCTATCTAATGAGGTACTAGATAAGTCAAACCATGTAATCTCAGCCTCAAAACTTACTTTCCCCCATAGACTATTTAAAATAATATTATCAGAACAAATTTATAGAGCATGCTCAATTATCTCTAATCACCCTTATCATAAATAAAGAATGGATTTTCATGAAAGACAGCTAGAGCGCCAATCGTTTTCACAGAGATCACTATTGGTGGCATCTCTTTTGCTGATTTTTATTGTAGTTATCTTATTTCGAACTTTTTCTTTACAAATTTCAAACTTCACAGAATTTGATGAAGCCTCCTTAAATAACAGAACATATTCTGTTCCTGTCCAACCACTCAGAGGGGAAATTCTTGATAGAAATGGCGAAGTCATTTCTGAAAACATAGCTACGTTTGATTTAGTTACTACTCCAAGGGATATTAAGGATGTTGATGCATTTATAGAGAAAATTGAGAAAATTATTGATCTTGATAAAGATGAGATCGATCTTTACATTAAAAATTTTAATTCTAAGGCATTTTTTAATAGAGAGCTGGTTCTTAAAAAAAACTTATCTGAAATTGAAATCGCACGATTTGAAGTAAGAGGATTTGAACATAAAGAAGCTTTTGTTGGTAAAAGATTTAGAAGGATCTCAAGGCATGATGAGATTTTTTCTCACGTTCTTGGCTATACAGGTGGTGCTAGAGAGAATAATTTAGATGAACAAAATAGGTTTAGATCCAATAGCTGGAGAGATGCAGTTTTTTCATATGCCAATGGATTAATAGAAGGTAAAGCAGGTCTAGAGAAGACTTATAACCAAAGTTTAACTGGCACATTTGGTATTAAGCAATTCGAGGTTGATGCAAGAGGGCGTCTAGTCAAGGAGTTGAGTTATACCCCTCCAATCAATGGAGAAAATATTTTAACTACCCTTGATATTGATGCTCAAAAAGTAGCAGCCAATCAACTAGGCAAAAGAAAGGGTTCGATCGTTGTTGTNGATGTAGAAACAGGGGGGATTGTGGCAATCTACAGTTACCCAACTTTTTCAGTTAATAAAATGGCAAATGGGATTAGCCAATTAGATTATGAAGATTTAATAAATGATCCTGATAAACCGTTCTTTGATAGATCTGTCGCTGGAAGATATCCTCCTGCCTCAACTATCAAACCTTTGGTAGGCATTCATGCTTTAAATAGAGGTCAAATAAGCTGGACAACAAAGATTGATGATCCAGGTTTTTTTGAATTACCTGAAGATGGAAAAATTTTTAGAAGCTGGGGAGAAATAGCTCATGGTTTAATTAATCTTAATCAAGCCCTGATAAGAAGTTCAAATACATATTTTTTTAATCTTGCCTATAACTCTGGAATAAACGAATTAGCAGATGATTTTGAAAAATTTGGCTTTGGAAGCACTGTTTGCGTTGATTGCATTTTGGAGGATGGAGGATTGGTTCCAAGACCTCAATGGAAAATGAATAACCTAAATTTTGGATGGTTTAAAGGCGACACAGTTAATATTGGAGTAGGACAAGGATATATTAGTGCTACCCCAATTCAATTAGCCCATTACACAGCAGCACTGGCAAATAAAGGGANGAAAAAACCACTGTTTTTAAATAATTCTTTAAGTGGAAAGATACCATCATCNGAGATTGAACTAGAAAATTTTAATCAACGGGACTGGAGGCTTCTTCATAAAGCAATGGAGAGTGTAGTCGAATCTGATTACGGAACAGCAAGACGAATCAGAGATCAAAAAGACTTTCTTATCGCTGCAAAAACTGGAACAGGGGAGATCATTAGTTTAGATTCTAGAGAAGAATATGAAAGGATTAGAGAGGATCAAGGTCTAAGAGATCATGCAATTATTGTTGCTTTTGCTCCAGCTGAAAAACCCAAGTATGCCGTCAGTGTCATTATAGAGAATGGTGAGAGTGGTGGATCCGTAGCTGGTCCAGTAGCTTTGAGAATCCTTAAAGAGTTATTAAAAGAATGATCAAAAAAATTTACTTAGATCCATATATTTTTATAGGCATCTCATTATTAGCAATGGTTGGAGTCTTAATTCTTTTCAGTGCATCAGAGGGTGATACAACTATTGTTTTCAAGCAAACAATTTATGTTGTTTTAGGACTCTTATTGTTTTTANTTGTTAGTCAGCCTGATCCTGACATATATAGGAGGTTCTCTCCGCTTATTCTTTTTGGAACTTTAGTTCTGGTATTTATAGCTTATTTTTTTGGTCCCGAAATAAATGGAGCTAGAAGATGGATAAGGCTTTTTGGATTTTCATTTCAGCCCTCAGAGCTNCTGAAAATATCCCTACCACTTTTTTTAGCATCTTTTTTATTTGATAAAAAGCTACCAATTAATGCAAAGCAAACGGCTATTTCAATCTTTTTTATTTTGGCTTGTTTTTTATCTGTTTATATTCAACCAGATCTTGGGACGGGATTACTGATTGCTGCATCTGGATTTTTAGTACTATTTCTTGCTGGNTTAAGTTGGGTTTTTATTGGAATTACAATTGCAGCAATTTTAATTTTCTCACCNTTCATATGGAATAATCTTCTTGAANCATTTCANAGAGATCGCATTTGGACCCTTTTTAATCCNGAGTCAGANCCNTATGGTTCAGGNTGGAATATTATTCAATCAAAAATTGCGATCGGNAGTGGCGGCTTCTTTGGAAAAGGTTATGGGGAGGGCAGTCANACNCANCTNAANTTTCTTCCNGAAACACAAACAGACTTTATTTTTTCTGTTTTGGCAGANGAGTTTGGATTTATTGGTGTNNTACTATTGTTANTTCTGTATNCNTTTGTNCTTTTNAGAACATTTTATTTNGCTGTNAATGCNCGTGATCGNTTTTGTCGNCTNGTAATNGGCGGATTTATTTTTACNTTNGGCTTNAATGTNATGATTAATCTTGCAATGGTAATTGGACTNATNCCTGTAGTGGGNATGCCGCTTCCTTTCTTTAGTCGAGGAGGAACNTCTCTACTTTCAATATTTCTGATGTTTGGGATAATAACNTCGATGTCAACACATAAAAAATTTATACCAAAATGAGNATNNTTTTANTTCTNTTAATNTCTAGTTTTCATTTNNNCGGATATGATTTTGANCATCCTAAATATGAACTNATTCAAAAAGCTTTAGTTGAAGAACATAATTTTAGTNNAGAAGAAATCAAGCTNATCATTGGNCAAGCTNAGAAGCAACAAAAAATCATTGACTCAATGAATTCTCCAGCNGAATTTACTTGGACATGGGATAGATATAGAAAATTGTTCATAGAACCAAAACGTATNAAAAATGGAAAACTATTTATTAAAAANAATCTTGAGACTTTAGAAAGAGCAGAAGCTCAATTTGGTGTTCCNAAGGAAGTTATNACNGCAATTCTTGGGGTAGAGACANGATACGGAAAAATTATGGGTTCTTACAGAGTNTTAGATGCNCTGTCGACTCTNAGCTTTGATTATCCGAGNNGGTCAAATTTTTTNTCACAGGAGNTGATNAACCTCCTTCTNTTGGCTAGAGAGAATAATCTTGATATTTTTNAGCTTAAGGGCTCCTATGCTGGTGCNATGGGNTANGGNCAATTTATTCCCTCAAGTTATAGGGCATATGCNGTTGATTTTGATAATGATGGGTCTGTGGATTTACTCAACTCTGTTGAAGATGCAATAGGAAGCATAGCAAATTATCTTTTTCAGCATGGTTGGAAATCAAATTATCCAATCATTTGGGAGGTAAATAATTCCTTTGAAGGTTTTAATCCAGATTCGCTAAATAATGTAAGAAAAAAAGTTAATTTTGACAGAAAAACAATGTCTCCTAAAAATGCTATTGATTTTAATTTTGAGGAATTAAATACTGATGTTTTGCTGCTAAGTTATGAGACTAACAAAAGCACAAATTATTTTGTTGGTACAAGAAACTTTATAGCTATTACGAAGTACAATGTGAGTCATTTTTATGCAAAGGCTGTGTACGACCTTGCACAAGAATTTTTATGAAAAATAATATTTTAAAAAGTTACTTAATTCTTTCACTATTTGCAGTTTGTGCTTCGGGTCAATCTATTGTGCCTACGCCTCCCGAATTAAATCTCACCAGCTATATTTTAATGGATGCAACAACCGGAAAAATTTTAGCTGAATCTAACTCTAATTCTCAAATTGAGCCTGCTAGCATGACGAAGGTTATGACAGGCTACATCGTTGCAGATCAAATTGAGCAGGACATGATTTCAAACGATGATAATGTATTAATTTCAAGAAAGGCATGGAAGATGGAAGGATCTCGAATGTTTATAGAGGTTGGGAAGCGTGTGTCAGTTGAAGATTTATTAAAGGGCTTGGTTATCCAATCTGGCAACGACGCAGCAGTAGCGCTTGCTGAATATGTAGCTGGTTCAGAACAAATCTTTGTTGATGTTATGAATGAGTATGCCTCAGTGCTAGGTTTACGAAATACACTATTTCAAAACTCAACCGGTCTACCTGATGCTGACCATTTTACGAGCGTAAGGGATCTTGCTGTTTTGTCTAAAGCACTGATTGATGAATTCCCATCGCATTATGATCTTTATAATGAGAAAGAATTTACATTTAATAATATAAGGCAGCTCAATCGAAATAAATTGCTTTGGCGTGATGAATCTGTCGATGGCATGAAGACAGGCCATACTGAAGCTGCTGGATATTGCCTTATTGCTTCCGCAAAAAGAAATGATATGCGCCTAATAACTGTTGTTGCTGGAAGTAAATCTGATAAAGAAAGGTTTGATGCATCACAAAGACTTCTCGAGTATGGTTTTAGGTTTTATGCAGCACAAAAATTATTAGAAGGTAACAAAGAACTCAAGTCCTCAACTGTCTGGGGCGGTAAGAAAGAATCAGTTTCAATAGGTTTGGAGAATGATCTTCTGGTGACTCTGCCAAGAGGTGACTTCAGAAACCTAACTATAAATTACACAATCCAGAACAACATACAAGCCCCCATAAAAGCTGGCGATGAGCTGGGGCTCGTTGAAGTTATTTCTAATAATAATATTGTTGTTTCTGAATCACTTATTGCGCTTGAAGATATTGACGAGAAGGGATTTTTTGGCAGAATGATTGCAAAAATTATCTTATGGTTTATNGGGCTCTTCAATTTTAATGAGTAACTCGATTCAAGGCGTCTATCAAGGCTCATTTATGCCGCTTAATGAGATTAGAGTTTCACCACTTTCTCGTGCATATACTTTCTCAGATAGTATTTATGAAGTCATTCCTTACTATAGTGGAAAACCTTTATGCCTTGATGAACATATCGATAGATTCAAAGTAAGTGCAGATTTTTTAAAAATCGAATTAGATTTCTCTGTTGTAAAAAAAGAGATTGAGCAATTAGGAAGATCTGTAGAAAACCATACAAATGCTTACGTTTACTATCAAATCTCTAGAGGAGTTGACTCTGTAAGATCGCATATAGTTAAAGAGAAACTTGTTCCTGAAAGATTTGGATATGCTGGTGAAGTTACATTATCCAGTGATCCAATAATTGCAAAGCTCAATCAAGATAATCGATGGGCTCATTGTAATATCAAGACCACTTCTCTGCTTGGAAACGTCTTGAACATGAATGATGCTTATAGTGATGGTTGCAACGAAACAATCTTAATTAGGGATAATAAAATTGTTGAAGGCGGTGCGTGCAATATATTTATGACTTATGAAAATGAAATTTATACTCCAAGCCTGGAAGAAAATATTCTTCCTGGAGTTACTCGAGAGTTCTTTATTTCTTCTCTGCAAAAGAAAGATATCAATGTAAAACAAGTTGACTGTCCAGTTTCATTTTTAGATTCAGTATCGACTATCTGGTTTACGAGCTCTACAAGAGGAGTTCAACCAATAAAATCAATATTGAATCACGGCTATGAAATGGACCCAGACGATGCCCTATTTAGAAATGCTAAAGAGGCATTTACTAATTCGATAAAAGACTATTTTCAAGATCACTAATAATTGTTTCTAACACATTCCACGAGTTGATCGGATGTATTCCTTTGGAAGATTTATCAAGTAAAAAAGCATCTGCAAGCGAATCAATCTGATTAAAGTCTATTTTGTTAGAAAAAGACATATATTCAGATTGAACATCACGCCATATTCCTAAATCATATAAGTTTGGTTTCCCAATAGAACTCTTGATTCCGTAGCATGATGAAATTACCTTGGATAATATCCAGCTTACTAATGGTGGAACCGAAGAATTATTATTTCTGATTGAGTTNATAATNTTTCGTNCTCTATCAAAGTNAGTGCAAATAATGGCATTCTCNAAATCAAANATTTCATGATTTTGCATTACTGAGTAATTTTTNATTGTTTCTTCAATCTTTTCNTCTTCAACAAGTTTTAAAATNGANACTTCATTTTTTTGCATTAATAGNTTNCCTGTAAAATTATTATGAATTGCTGATCCAACAANACCGAGANATTTTTCNGGTAAAAANGAAAGTTGNTTTTTTAACCATAGTTTTTCTTCGTAAATATTAAGTTTATTGCAATTAATAATTTCTAGGTTTGCNTNNAGNGCTTTNACCCATTTTGTACTCTTATTTAGCTTAGTTTGNGCTGATTCAATGATAAATACNTTTTGATCATTCNTATTAAATTTNTCTTCCTCGATAAGTTTTTTAAGAATTTCAGGGAACCTGCCCTCTNANTGCTTAATTTTTATTATCAATTTTTCTTGAAATAATGATCCACCTNAAAGTTTNAATATTTCTTCCTCAAGATTATCAAAACCATCCAAACCAAATGTGACTAATTTAGAGTAACCTTCTGAACAGAAATTTTTNGATATTANCTCACTACAATCTTGACGTAAAACTTCNTCATTACCATATANAAAATAGCTCTTNTGATTGATTTTAGATTTCTGAATAAATTTTATATAGCTTGTTTCCACTAATTTCTTACCTTCATAATCAATTCGTCAATNAGCTGATTCATGAGCTCATANGAGATTTGANTNACNGCATTATTTTGAGCTATCGGATTAAACTCATTTACNTAAACATTATCTTTTACATTTATGTTTTGAATNTTATTTTCATTACCCAGCCTGTATGACAAGTCATAGTAAATCTCNAGATTNGTTGGNCTTGCACCAANNCCAGAAAANAANGNTTTCTCGTAATATTTCAGATCCAAAATATCAATTCTTTGTTCTGTTTTTATTTCATGANAAAANCTTTTATGAACTAATTCTGCAAANCGAANATCAACATCATTTGCAATGAAGATNCTTTTAGACTGAATAGGTTGATAACNNNTATTACAAGAGNAAATTAATAAGACTAATGNTATNAAAANCGATTTNTTATTCAGTAACATCAAAAAGATCCTTAAATCCTGAAGGATCATGTCTTCCAACTACAAGGTTTTCAAGAGTCCCATAACCCTCTGAATCATTCATTGTGGCNTTAATNATTTGATGTATGTGAAAGAACGAGTAATCTTCAGGGTTNATTTCATTNAGATCCCAAACTTCATAGCCTANAGCTTCTTCACCTTTCCAGAAACCNTGNCCCCATTCNGGATGTTGATAACCAATACCTTTGCAGTGAAATCTAGGCCCACAGGCNNTTGCATTNATCTCAATTTTTTTATCTCCNTNTTGAGCTGAAATCTGNGCACCGCTTGACCATCTTGTNCCTTTTATCCAATCAACTTTATGTGAAATATTATTAAGAGGCTTAATGACTTCATTATTCGAAATCTCAACTAAATCTGCAGAGAGCTGCGTAGAATTTCCATCATGATCTTCAAAAGTTCCAAAATGAGTGAAAGTATCTCCAAAATTTATTGGAATCCAGCACCAATATACTCCTGGCTCAGCATTAAGTTTTCCAGGAGCACCAACCTCAGGTTCTCCTACTGGTCTAACACCCCAAGATTTATCTCTGGTTCCATATTCTTTTGTAAGATCTAGGTTTCCAGATTCTGTTTCAATGCTTCCATCCCATTTACCAAACTGAGTGAATCTGCATGTTTCAAGTATTTTCCTCGTTCCTTCAATCATCAAAGATTTTGGTTCAAGATGGGGCTCTGTAACAGCATTAAAAATTAAATCACAGCTGAGTTTTTTTTCAGGATCTTTTAAGCTGAATCTAATCTTTTGCATGGGCTCTAATATTTCAAGGGAGATTGGTCCAATATTTATAGGATATCTTGCTGGATTCATTCTTGCAGAAGCATGATACGAGTACTGTTTTCCTGCAGTTGAGATGCTGAAATGTGCATCCATAATGTGTCTGTTAGGGTAAAAGCCAACACCGATTTCAAAAAGAAAGTCTTTTTCTTCGCTAAACCCATTAAACCAATATCTATCGTAATGATTGCGATCAGATGAAGACGGGACGGCTAAGGTTTCAGCTGTTTGATGTATTGGAAAATCGTCAAAGGGTGTTATTAATGCCATTAGATTACAAAATTAATTAGTTTTTCTTTAACATAAATCACCTTCTTGATATTGTCTAGCTGTATGTGCTTTGAAACATTTTCATTAGAAAGCGCAATACTTTTGATTTGCTCTTCTGTTAGGGTTTTTTCGATTTTCTCTTTCCCACGAACTTTACCATTTACTTGAATGATTAATTCAAAGTTATCATCGAGAATCAAATTCTCTTTGAATTCAGGCCAACTTGTTTCAAATAAACTTTTATCTTNAGAGGAATTAAATTTGGACCATAACTCTAAAGTTACATGAGGTGCTATNGGGGATAATATCTTAAGTGAAAACTCAATTGCTTCATTAAGGCAGTATTTTTGTGATTCTGAAGCATCCTCTNTTTTAAATGACTCTGGGATTGCATTAATTAACTCCATTACCGCTGCAATCACTGTATTAAAAGANTTTCTTTCTTCGTAATCTTTTAATACTTTTTTAAGCGTTTGATGGGATTTTCTTCTTAATGTTTCTTCCTCTTTATTAAATGCAGATGGCTCTTCAATATTATTAGATCTGCCCTCAACTAACNTCCAGAATCTCTTAATAAATCTGTAAGAACCTTCAATTGCATTTTCTGACCATTCAAGAGTCTGTTCCGGAGGNGATGTAAACATCATATATAACCGCACTGTATCAGCCCCATATTTATCAATCATCTCTTTTGGNTCCACTCCGTTAAGTTTTGATTTACTCATTTTTGACATGCCATCTTTAAAAACTTTGTTTCCTGAATTATCAAGAAGCTCATCATTTTTGTCGTCGAGTGAGTCTTTATTCAGCCAAGTTTTATTTCCTGCTTCATCTAGCACATAAAAAGCATCTGCCAAAACCATGCCTTGAGTTAGAAGTTTAGTGAAGGGTTCTTCGTTATGNATTAGCTTATTCTCATGCATTAGGATATTGAAGAATCTTGCATACAAAAGGTGAAGGATTGCATGCTCTATACCNCCGACATATTGATCTACNGGAAGCCAATAGTTNGCTTCTTTGCTGATCATTTCTTTGTCNCTAATACCTGCAAACCTAGCAAAATACCAAGAGCTTTCAAAAAACGTATCAAAGGTATCAGTCTCACGANTAGCATCNTTAGAGCATTTTGGGCATTTAACAGCCATCCAATCAGAAAAGGTTGAAAGGTTTAGACCTTTTGAGGAAATATTATCAATTTCAGGNAGTTCAACCGGAAGATCAGTTTCTGGAACCTTTACAGGGCCACAATCATCGCAATGAATTATCGGAATAGGGCAACCCCAATATCTTTGCCTAGAAATTCCCCAATCCCTCAGTCTAAAATTTGTTTTGACTTCAGCATTATTAGTTTTAACAAGTTCTTTAGTTATCGAATCAAAAGCATCATCAAAATCTAAGCCATTAAATTGTTTCGAATTAATAAGAATACCTTTGTCTTCTAATGCACCTTCACTAACTCCATTATCTTGATCGGACTCAATAACTTGTTTGATAGAAATACTATANTTTTTTGCAAACTCCCAATCCCTTTGATCATGTCCCGGAACACACATTACTGCTCCAGTGCCATAGTCCATCAAAATAAAATTTGCTATCCAAATTGGAATNTCTTCCCTTGTGAAAGGATGAATTGCCTTTAGCCCAGTATCTATTCCTAGTTTTTCTTGAGTTGCAATTGCTGCCTCTGATGTCGTTATATTTTTATTATTCTCAATAAAATCATGGATTTTTGGATTTGATTCTATCAATGAGATTGCTAAGGGATGATCCATAGCCACAGCACAATATGTTGCACCAAAAATCGTATCAGGCCTTGTTGTAAAAACTCTTAAGGCATCATTATGATCTTTAATCTGAAAATTGAACTCTAATCCCAGAGATTTTCCAATCCAATTTTCCTGCATCAGCTTTACTTGGTTGGGCCAACCATCGAGCTCTTGAATGTTCTCCAAAAGCTTTTCTGCATAATCTGTTATCTTTATAAAATATTGATCTATTTTCTTTTTTTCTATTGTTGCTCCAGATCTCCATCCCTTTCCATCAATCACTTGTTCATTNGCTAAAACTGTTTCATCAACGGGGTCCCAATTTACTTCTGATTCCTTTTTATAAATCAGTCCTTGGTCAAAGAGTTTATTAAAAAAAGATTGTTCCCACTTATAGTAGTCAGGTGATGAGGTAGCAAACTCTCTGTTCCAGTCGTAACTGAAGCCCAAACTTTTAAGCTGCCTCCGCATAGCGTCAATATTTTGAATGGTCCATTCTTTTGGGGAAACATTATTTTCAATTGCAGCATTCTCGGCTGGCAAACCAAATGAATCCCAACCCATAGGCTGAAGCACATTGAAACCTTGCATACGCTTAAACCTTGAGATTACATCCCCAATCGTATAATTTCTAACATGACCCATGTGCAATTTTCCAGACGGATATGGAAACATTGAAAGACAATAGTATTTAGGTTTTTCACTTTCTGTTGCTGCAAAACTATTCTTTTCATCCCAAAAAGATTGGGCAGCTTTTTCTACTATTTTGGGATTATATGATTCAGTCATTTTCAAACTGCTTCATAAAATTATTTTCAAGATAATTAATATTGTGTTTGTTATCTTGGAATGTTTGATCATTCATTAATGCAATATGTAGAGCGTGATTAGTTTTAATGCCCTCTACAAAAAACTCATCCAGTGCATTTTTCATTCTTTTGATACACGATTTGCGTTTATTTGTTGCAGTAATTATCTTTGCAAGCAAAGAGTCATAATATGGTGGCACTGTGTAGCCAGAGTATATATGCGAATCAAATCTTATCCCAAAACCTCCNGGAGGATGCATTTTTGTTATCTTGCCNGGNGATGGAATAAATGTGACAGGATCTTCTGCATTAATCCTGCACTCCATTGCATGACCTTTAAAAGTGATTCGGTTTTGATCAANGACAAAATCCATGCCCAGTGCTACTTTTAGCTGAGCTTTAACAAGNTCAAACATAGTTATCATTTCAGTTACNGGATGTTCAACCTGAATTCTTGTATTCATTTCTATAAAGAAAAACTTCTTCATCCTTATAAAGAAANTCAATAGTNCCTGCGCCTTCATATTTTATTGATTCACATAAATTCACGCATGCTGNTAATACTTTTTGTGTTTCACCNTCATCAATATCNACAGCTGGCGCTTCTTCAATAATTTTNTGATGTCTTCTTTGCAGNCTNCAATCTCTTGTTCCTANATGGATCGCTTTACCTTTCCCATCACCAAAAATCTGAACTTCAATATGTCTAGGATTTTCAATATATTTTTCTAGGTATAAAGTCTCATTTCCAAAAGCATTTTTTGCTTCTTGNTGAGTAATCGAAATGCCTGAGATTAACTCATTAATATCATTAGCANCCCTCATTCCTCTTCCTCCNCCACCGGCAGTTGCTTTGATCATTATGGGAAANCCTATTTTCGTAGCTATTTTTTCCAATTCACNCTTANTCTCTGGAAGTTTGTCTTTGTAGCCTGGAACTGTTGGAATTCCAGATTTTTCAGCTATTGTTTTAGCNGTAATCTTATCTCCCATTTTTTTAATNACNGCAGAGGANGGNCCTATNAATTTAAAACCACTCCCTTCNCATTTTTCNGCAAATTCATNATCTTCGGCGAGGAATCCATATCCAGGATAAATCGCATCNGAGCCNGTNACTTCAGCTGCNGANAGTATNCCNGGGANATANAGNTAACTTTCAANNGGATTGGANGGACCTATNCAAACTGTTTCGTCNGCAAATCTNAAATGTTTGAGNTCTTNATCNCCNCTAGAGTAGACACCAACTGTTTTCAGGCCAACTTCTTTACATGCNCTAAGAGCACGCAATGCNATTTCTCCNCTATTGGCAATTAAAACTTTTTTTGTCATTTANCTNACTGTAATAAGATTTTGATCGAATTCTACAGGNGTTCCATCTTCTACGTTAATAGATTTAATTGTTCCAGAAAAATCTGATTTGATTTCATTCATCATTTTCATTGCTTCAACAATACAAACAACTTGNCCTTTTTCNANATNATCNCCAACNTCNACANACGGNGGCTTNTCAGGNGCTGGTTTTCTATAAAANGTTCCAACAATTGGNGATTTAATGTTATTNCCNGAAGNATTTNAATCGTCAATNNNAATCTCTTCGGTNGTTGNTTTTACTGCTTGAGTNGCNTGATTTGAANTGNCNTATTCNTCNNTTGGNGAACTTATGCCACCTCTTGCAATNCTCACNGATTCTTCNCCTTCTTTAACCTCAATNTCTCTNAGGTCTGANGCTTGAAGCATTTCAATTAANTTCTTAATTTTTCTAATATCCATTAGCTACTCCTAAATTTTTTGATTGCTTTATTAANTGCGTCCTCATATCCNCTTNTTCCTTTTCCNGAAATTTGTTCAATAGCTATATCNTCAAAANAAGAATNATGCCTNAANGNTTCCCTGCTTTTAATATCAGTTATATGNACTTCATAGAATGGAATNTCAACNGCAANAANNGCATCTCGNATAGCNATACTTGTATGNGTAAAAGCTGCTGGATTAATTATNATGACTNCAATATTCTCAACACNAGCNCNATGTATTTCATTGATAATTTTTTCNTCTGAGTTTGATTGGAAGCAANGCAGTTCACAATCCTGATCCTCTGCTATTGAACGNAGTTTAGACTNAAGTTCTTTGAGACTTAAATCACCATATTTTTNAGTCTCTCTTGAACCGAGAAGATTAAGGTTTGGACCNTTAATAAGTAAAATTTTCATCACTTTTANAGATTTTTGAAGATTTTAGCAGATTTTTACGTATTTTATAGAAAAATAACNGTAGACTTTATTGGGTAGCAATAAGTATTNTCTTTACAACCTTGATATTCAACATTCATCGAAACTTTTTGATTGTCTAATCTACTTAATGAAGACTCAACATCATATTCGATTTCAACTTTATTATAAATCACTTTTTTTATACCCAAGAAAGGATCATCTTTAACAATCCATTTTATTTTATCAATGTTGATTGGTGAGATTTTATNATCTGATATNAAAGCAAAGGAATCNTTNTACATATAATATCCTGGCTCAATTTCCCATATTAATTTTAAAGTATTATTATTTATCAAATAGTTAAATTTAAATGCTTGTTCAGGNGNNATAACCNNTTCATCACCNAANATGGACTGAATTTTTTCAGTNGCNAAGGCGCTTAATGAAATAAGCATNAAGATAAAAAAAGTGTATTTATTAGATATTTTTTGCATNNCTTAATCCTNAAATGATAGAAAAAAATCAAAGCATTTGCATCATTGGTGCCGGAAGTACCGGNATAGCAGCATGTAAGAATTTTCATCAANCAGGNTTAGATTTTATTTGTTACGAAGCAAGCGATCAGATTGGTGGGAANTGGGTCTACAAAAATAAGAACNAAATGTCATCCGCNTACAAATCACTGCATATCAATACTTCCAGAGAAAAAATGGAATACTCAGATTTCCCAATGCCTGATTCTTTTCCAGANTTTCCNCATCACAGCGATATTGCTAANTATTTNAATGATTANGTAGATCANTTTGGCTTTAGAGATAANATNAAATTNAATACATCTGTAGTTTCAGCAATTCTANTAGAGGATGNNTCATGGCANNTATCTACCAGCGATGGNGTNACANATATTTATGATAATTTNGTNGTTGCAAANGGNCATCATTGGGATCCNAGATANCCTAATCCAGATTTTAAAGGTAAATNTTCTGGAGAAACCNTGCANTCNCATCATTACNTAGAGCCNCATGACCCAGTTGACTGTNTGGGNAAGAATATTGTNATTGTTGGTGCNGGAAATTCTGCNATGGATATCGCGTGTGAACTNAGTAGAAAAAATACTGCAAACAAAGTTTTNCTTGCNGTTCGCAGCCCNGTTTGGATAACGCCTAAATATTTTGGNTCNACACCCTTNGATAGTTTNCAAAGACATCCATCAATAAAAGCNAATATTTTNCAAAAAGCATTCGAAAAGATTTTTNGTTTTTTAGCNNACTTTATTCTTACACGNAGAGTTATTAAGTATATTGGTAGACCAGAAGATATTGGATTGCCAAAACCTNNTCATAAATTNACACAGGCTCACCCNACAATNTCAAGCGAGATTCAGCTTAGAATCGGNTCAGGCGACCTAATNATAAAACCAAANATAGATAATTTTAATAATAAAACAGTTACATTTGATGATGGATCAAANGAAGAAATTGACGTTATCATTTATGCCACCGGATATAAGATTTCTTTTCCATTTTTTAGCGATTCTTTTTTNAAAGTAAAGAACAANGATATTGCTTTATATAAAAGAATATTTCATCCTNAATATTCATCACTTTTNTTTCTNGGTTTGGTGCAGCCGNTATGNGCAATGATGCCAATNGCNGATGAGCAATCTAAACTACTTACNAGTTATCTAAAAAANANATACAAATTNCCTTCACAAGAGNTGATGAAGCNNGATGCNGAATCCATTCACAANGAGATGAAGGATTACTATGTGGATTCACCTCGTCACACAATACAAATTAANTGTTTAACCTACACGGATGATCTNAGAGANGAGTTAAAATTAGGTANNAGGAGGNTGTAGTGCTAGCTAATTTTTTTNTAGCNTTATTTNTAGCTATACCTGAACCTATTTTGAGAATTATATTCTTCTANAAAAGAAGGATTATTATTGATAATCAGCGCCTAAATNTTCAGTCCCAAGTTTTTTTAAGTTTTATTGAAAAATCTTTGAAAGCATTGGGNGATGATCCCGTNAAGATAAGAACAGAAAGGGAAAAAAATAATTTAAAAAATCTTTCTGCAAAACCACCNATAAAAGTNTCAACTCAAGATCATAATCTTGTCATAGATGGNCATGAATTAATCCTNAGAGAATACATTCCCGAATCTATTAAAAGCNAAAACTCAATGCTTTATTTTCATGGCGGAGGCTATGTGATAGGNAGTATAAATACTCACCATACCTGGGTGGAATATTTTGCATCTAAGTTGCAGATGAAAATTTATTCCNTAAATTATAGATTGGCNCCNGAATATCCATTCCCNNGCGCACTTGAGGATGCAAATTTTGCTTTTGAATGGATAATGAAGAAGTACAATTNTGAGGCTAAAAANATAATATTATGCGGTGATAGTGCTGGCGCTCATCTCGCAGCTTCTCTNTCTAACTACAGATTAGATAATCAATACAAAAGCAGCAAAACACAACTATTAATTTATCCAATGATAGATCCAAGCTGTANTTCGAAATCACAAGATCTTTTTGCNAATGGTTTCCTATTAACTAAAGAATCAATGNACAGATTTTGGTCTCTATTTAGAGGAAATATCAGTGATGATGAAAATNCATATTTCAACTTAATGCNTCAAGAAGACCTTTCAAATTCTCTAGACACTCTTATAATTACAGCCGGATTTGACCCATTGAGGGATGAGGCAGAAGTTTATGCCAAAAAACTTAATCGATCGGGAGCTCGAGTTAGACAATTGCACTACCCAGATTTATTTCACGGATTTGTAAATTTAACTGGATTAANGGCATGCAAGACTGCCGTTGACGATATGATTGATGAAATGAGAAATTTTTATGAATAAANTACTTTCAGTTTCTAGCTTAGACGTTAAGTTTAATCTTAGAGATTCAGTNTTTCATGCTGTTAAAAATGCTTCGTTTGANATATCAGAAAATGAAATTGTTGGTCTTGTCGGAGAATCGGGATCAGGTAAATCAGTAACTGNNATGTCACTNATGAGGTTACTGCCTGAGCCTAAGGCNGAGTTTGGANCAAACTCAAAGATATCCTTTAGAGATAATGATGTNNTATCNCTCNCTGCTAACCAACTTCGACTAACAAGAGGCAGTGAAATAAGCATGATATTTCAAGAACCTATGACTTCTTTAAACCCCTTTCATAANGTTGGAAAGCAGATACANGAATCAATTCGTTTGCATCAAAAATTAACAAAAGAAGAATCAAAAAATGAAGCCATTAACTTAATGAAACTNGTTGAGATTCCAGATTCNAAGAANAGATATCATTCATANCCATATGAATTATCNGGAGGTCAAAGGCAAAGGATTATGATTGCAATGGCCCTAGCNAATAAACCAANATTGCTNATTGCGGATGAACCAACTACCGCTCTCGACGTAACTATTCAAGCTCAGATACTNGACCTAATCTCAAAATTAAGAAATGAGGTTGGCATGGCGGTTTTATTTATCACTCATGATCTNGGACTGATTGAATCTTTTTCAGAAANGGTAATTGTNATGAAGGAGGGCGAAATTGTAGAACAAGGCCAAACAAAAGAAATTTTTTNAAATCCANAACATGCNTATACAAAAANGCTTTTAGCCTCNGAGCCCAAACCNCTAGAGAGTACTCAGAAAGATGAATCTGNATCACTTGAAGTTAAGTCTTTGTCAGTAAGATTTAATCTTAAAAATAATTCTTTTATGGCNCGCAANCAATTTACAGCAGTTGATGATGTAACTTTCAANATCAATACAAATTCTACTNTTGGATTAGTCGGCGAATCTGGTTCGGGCAAGTCTACATTGGGTAAAGCAATTGCNGGATTATTAAATTACGAGGGTGAAATATTATTTGATGGAAAAAATCTTGNNAAGATTTCTGNNNCTGAAAGACAAAGAATTAAAAAAGATATTCAGATTATTTTCCAAGATCCTTTCGGCTCATTATCTCCTAGAATGACCGTGGGCGAGATTATNGGTGAAGGCCTAGATGTACATTTTGATTTAAAGAAAAATGAAAAGGTATCGCTAATAAAAGATTCAATGGANGATGTTGGGTTAAATCCAGAGCATATGTTCAAGTATCCTCATGAATTTTCAGGAGGACAACGCCAAAGAATTGCTATTGCTAGGTCGATCATTTTAAAACCTAAATTACTTATNCTTGATGAGCCAACTTCNGCACTTGATCGATCCATNCAGATTCAAGTCTTGGAGCTNCTAAAAGANCTTCAGAAGAAACTTAAATTAACCTATTTATTTATNAGNCATGATCTTAAAGTTATCAGATCAATNTCAGATCATATTTTTGTTATGCAAAATGGGAAAATTATAGAAACNGGGCCATCNAAAGTTGTATTTGAAGATCCCAAAAATCAATATACAGTAGACTTGTTAAAAGCNGCATTAAANTATTCCNCTGGTTAAANATGACTAAAAGAAAACATTCAAGCAAATTAGTAGATGGCCCATTACAGGCCGCTTCAAGATCAATGCTAAGAGGTGNTGGGTTTTCTTCAGAGGATTTNAAAAAACCATTAGTAGGAGTTGCTTCCACCTGGTCAAAAGTTACNCCNTGCAANATGCATATTAACGATTTAGCTGAGATNGTTGAGCAATCAATNGATGAATCAAACTGTAAAGCAGTNTTATTTAATACNATTACAGTATCTGATGGTATTTCGATGGGAACTGAGGGCATGAAATACTCATTAGTCTCAAGGGAGGTGATAGCTGATTCAATAGAAACGGTTGTTGGTTGTCTTGGTTATGATGGNTTAGTTGCAATCGGTGGATGTGATAAAAATATGCCAGGAGCCNTNATTGGGATGGCNAGATTAAATAGACCATCTCTTTTTATCTACGGCGGATCTATCAAGCCCAGTCATGAAAATACAGATTATGTAACNGTCTGTGAGAAGACTGGAGAGTACGCAAAAGGAGATATTTCTGAANACGAACTCATTAGAATTGAAGAAATTTCTGTTAAAGGCCCAGGCTCATGCGGAGGCATGTACACAGCTAATACGATGGCTTCAGCNATTGAAGCTCTTGGAATGAGTCTTCCAGGCAGCAGTAGTCAAGATGCCANNTCTAATAATAAAAAACAAGATTGCAAAGAGGCAGGTGCAGCGATAGAACATTTAATCGAATTAGATTTAAAGCCNTCAGATATNATGACCAAAGAAGCTTTTGAAAATGCCATAACTGCGGTTATTGCTCTTGGTGGATCTACAAATGCAGTGCTGCATCTTTTGGCAATGGCAGATGCAATTGGAGTTGATTTGCATTTNGATGATTTNTCTAGGATTGGTGAAAATNTTCCCGTNATTGCTGATATCAAACCATTTGGNAATCATTTTATGTCTGAGCTGAATGAGCAAGGTGGAATTTCGCCNGTTTTAAAAATGTTACTGGATAAAAATTTACTCCACGGGGATTGTTTAACGGTAACAGGAAAAACGCTTGCNGAAAATCTTGAAGATATCAGTCCTTATAATTCCAGTCAGGGCATTATTAAGTCTCTTGAAGATCCAATAAAAGGAAGNAGTCATCTNAGAATTCTTTACGGTAACTTAGCACCTGAAGGAGCAGTTGCTAAGATNACGGGCCANGAAGGAACTATTTTTGAAGGGANGGCAAGAGTTTTCAACTCTGAAGAAGNNGGTAATCAAGCNATCCTTAACAAGGAAATAAAANCAGGAGATGTTGTGGTGATCCGTTATGAGGGTCCAAAAGGNGGTCCNGGTATGAGAGAAATGCTAAAACCGACTTCAGCCATAATGGGACAAGGTCTTGGNGATAAAGTAGCATTTATTACTGATGGAAGGTTTTCAGGTGGGACTCATGGGTTTGTTGTNGGTCATATNTCTCCAGAAGCAGAAGNTGGAGGACCAATTGCATTAATTGAAGATGATGATCTTATTAGAATTGATGCTGAATCAAATGAGCTAATCCTTTTGGTGGATGAGGAAATTTTGCAAGAAAGAAAAAGAAATTTGAAAAATATCAATACGTCCCCAAAAAANGGNGTANTGGCTAAATACAAACATTTAGTTGGNAGCGCATCTAAAGGAGCTGTCACTGANTCATATGATCAATAGAAAATACCCAAGCACAAGGCTTAGAAGNCTTCGACANTCTAAAACAATAAGAGATTTAGTTGCCGAAAATACTGTTTCCAGTAACGATCTAATTGAGCCAATNTTCTTAGTAAACTCTANATCAGATGCAGGCCCTGTAAACTCGATGCCNGGTGTTGAGAGGTTTGAAAAAGATCAGCTTTTNNNAGAAATNGAGGAAAGTATTAAANATGGCATCAAGGCGTTTGCTATTTTTCCAGTTGTNCCAAGTGATTTNAAGGATGAAAGCGGNTCATATGCNTTATCNGNAGANAATTTTTTGATTNATTTTCTTAGAGAGTTTAGTGAAAGATANCCTGATGTAATTTCAATTGCAGATGTTGCGCTGGATCCATATACATCTCACGGNCATGATGGAATATTGGCCAATGANNTTGTTCTAAATGATGAAACNAATGAGCTCTTAGGAAAGCAGGCTGTNTTACTTGCAGATGCTGGNGCTAGCATCGTAGCACCATCTGACATGATGGATGGGAGAATTGGCGTNATAAGGTCAGCTTTGGACNCAAATAAAAATAAGGACACCATTATCTTATCTTATGCAGCAAAATTTGCTTCTTCGTTTTATGGTCCATTTAGGGATGCGGTCGGCTCCAAAACCAATCTTGCAGGNGCATCAAAAAAAACATATCAAATGGATGTAAGAAATTCAGATGAAGCATTGCACGAAGTTGCAATTGATNTNGATGAGGGTGCGGATATTGTNATGATTAAGCCNGGTATGCNGTATTTAGATATCATTTCNANGGTAAAAGAAAAGTTTCAAATGCCTACTTTTGCATATCAGGTGAGCGGTGAATACAGCATGCTTTCGAATGCTATCAGTCAAGGATTGCTTGATAAAAGCGTTATGCTAGAATCGATTGTAAGTTTTAAAAGAGCTGGATCTGATGCAGTTCTTACNTACGCTGCAAAGCAAATTGCCAAGGAGATANAAGATGAGTAATGGTGTTTTAGAAGTTTCAAATGATAATTTTGAGTCCGAAGTTNTGAATAGTGAAAAACCAGTACTTGTAGATTTTTGGGCNGAGTGGTGNGGGCCATGCAAACANATTGCCCCNGTTGTTGANGAAATAGCNGGNGAACATTCNGATAAGTTAAAAGTTTGTAAGATGGATGTTGANGCNAATAGAGAAACNGCNGTNCAATTTGGAATTAGATCTATACCAACATTATTNATTTTTAAAAATGGTGAAGTTGCAGGATCACAAATNGGNGCAGTTAGTAAGCAGCAGCTTTTGGAGTTTATTCAAGCAGAAATATAATTTTGCATCTNTANCAAAAAGCTACTATCATTCNCANNTCANGGTCTTTTGACCACCATTCATTGTAATTTTTCTTTTCCAGAGGACNAAACCATATGAATTTATCAGAGATTAAAACTAAATCTATTAGTGATTTAATTGATATTGCTACCGATCTTGGTATNGAAGANGTCGGGCGNCTNAANAAGCAAGACATAATTTTTAGGATTTTTAAGCAACAAGCCAGTGAGGGAANTGATATTTTNGGTGGNGGTGTTTTNGAAATACTTAATGATGGTTTTGGTTTTTTGAGATCNACTGAAAATTCTTACTGTACCAGCGCAGATGATATTTATGTNTCACCNAGCCANGTTAGAAAGTTTGCGCTTAGAAAAGGNGATGAAGTTCAAGGNAANATAAGNCCNCCNAAGGATCAAGAAAGATATTTTGCNCTTGTTCAAATCGNTACNATCAATGGAGANACNCCNGATAAAGCTAAAAAGAAAATACTATTTGAAAATCTGACNCCTCTTTTTCCTAANAATAGACTAATNCTTGAGCANGGCACNGGATCAAATGCAGACATCTCATCAAGGGTTATTGATTTAANTGCTCCNATNGGNAAAGGTCAACGTGGNTTAATTGTGTCGCCTCCCAAAGCAGGTAAAACNNTAATGCTCCAAAGTATTGCTCACTCAATTACAAAAAATAATCCTGAAGTCGAGTTAATTGTNTTNTTAATTGATGAGAGGCCTGAAGANGTTACCGACATGAGTCGAACTGTAAGAGGAGANGTGGTGGCCAGTACTTTTGATGAGCCTCCAACTAGACATGTTCAAGTTGCNGATATGGTNATTGAAAAGGCTAAACGCNTAACTGAACATAAGAAAGATGTTGTGATATTGCTTGATTCAATTACNAGGCTTGGCAGAGCCTANAATNCTGTGCAACCAGCNTCAGGGAANATTCTTTCTGGAGGTGTAGATTCAAATGCGCTNGAAAGACCAAAAAGATTTTTTGGAGCAGCTAGAAATCTTGAAGAGGGNGGAAGTCTCACTATNATTGCAACTGCTTTAGTGGATACNGGCTCAAAAATGGATGAAGTTATTTATGAAGAATTTAAAGGNACAGGAAATATGGANATTCATCTNGAAAGAAANATTGCTGAAAAAAGAATCTATCCTGCNATAAATATTAGACGTTCAGGAACTCGAAGAGAGGACTTGCTTACCACTGATGAAGAANTNCAANGAATGATAATTTTAAGAAAACTTCTAGANGATATGGAAGATGCTCAAGCNATCGAGTGGCTAATAGAGAAACTTAAAATGACAAAGACTAATGATGAATTCTTTGCTGCAATGCGAAGTGGAAATGGAAAGAAGAAAAGTTAGTTAANTTTTNNACANGCATCAATCATATCTTCATCGATTGCGCTGCTCGNCTGAANAATNTTACTTGATANCTTGCTNACATGATTGGCAATTCTNGTTGATGGAANTANCCATGTTGTATTTGATAAAGCCTTTTTAGAAAGGTTTNCAGTTAGAGCATCAAAAATATTTGTGCTGTAAATAAAGACAATGTTTTCNGAGGACTCTAATTCTTTTTGTAAATTCNTAACCATTTGATNATTTATTTCTAAGTCATGAGATGCAATATAAACTACTTCTGTTTCTTCATTGCTTGAGATGCTTTTCTCGGACCAAGAATTGCTAAAAATGATTACTCTTTTTAATCCCTCATCTTGGATCAGCAGCCCCAGCCCTTCAGATTGGAATTCTTTGGGTATTAGACTATTAAGACCATGATTTGAAAGATTTTCTTGAGTAGATGGACCAACAGCGAGAAATTTTGCATTACATTCCTCTAGAGAGATAAAATCTTGAACAATTTTTATCCCGTACTTTACAGCTGCGGCACTTGTGAAAGCTATACCGTCAAAAGTATGAATATCTTTGAGTATCTCAATATCTGCTGATGTTAAGTTTTTGCGTTGTTTAATATCTGATAATGGAAATGAAGTATGTTCAATATTTAATGCTTCTAATTTATAGCTAAGCTTTCTTGCTTGTTTGTGTGGTCTGGTATTAATGATCATTAATTTGAAATTAATTCTTTGATTTTTAAGTCTTCTATTTTATTGAATAACTCTAAATAAAATTGATCTAATTCAGCTTCAATGAAACTCATATCAATTTTTTCTACTTTTAAGCTTTTGTGATCAAACGCACGAAGATTCATCTCGAACGTACTTTCTTTTACTTTTTTGCAAATCAAAGCAATTGCAGAGTTACAGTCACCTTCTAAATATTTAATAATTTTTCTCTCAACAGAGGCAATAAAGTATGTTTCATGATGATTAATGCTTTTAATGATTTCTAATTTCTGTGGATTTATATCTCTACCCATTTCAATTCCAATTATTGCTTGTGTCGCTGCAGGAAGCATTATTGATGAATCAATTTTCTCTACATTTTCTAAATTTAACTGAAGTCTATCTAGAGCAGCTGTCGCTATAACTAACGCATCAAATTCATTATCTTTTAACTTTTTGATTCTTGTATGAATATTGCCTCTAACTGGACACACTTCTAAAGAAGGATTGAATAATTTGACTTGTGCTGCACGTCTAGGAGATGAGGTTGCGACAATTGATTTATCTTCTAGCTGATCAAGCGTTATTGATTCTTTAAAAATAATTGAATCGGAAGGGTTGGCTCGCTTTAGAGTGGCAACTATTTGGAATTCATTATTAAGATCTGCTGGAACATCCTTAAGGCTATGTACCGCAATGTCTGCATCACCCACCATTAATGCTTCTTCAAGTCGTTTAACAAAGACACCTTTTCCACCTAATTCACGAATTGGTCTTAAATCCTTATCACCCTCAGAATCAAGGGGAATCAACTCACAAATACAATCTGGATGCTTATCAATGATTGCTTGTTTTACAGCTTCAGCTTGATAAAGGGCTAAGGGAGATTTTCGTGTTGCAATTTTTATTTCCATTGAATGAGTAGTCCTTTTGCTTCTCCTACTTTTTTTTCTCTTATGGCTTTTAAAGTATCGGGTATATTAATGGAGATTCTTGCTGCATGCTCTAAAAAAATAAAACCATTCTTTGAAAGCATTTTATTTAAAGCAATAGTTTCTAATAGAATTTCATAATCTTTGAACTCGTAAGGAGGATCCATAAAGATAAGGTCAAATACTTCTTCATTACCATGCATCCAAGCAGAAACATCAGCTCTAATGCATTCACACTTATCCTTATAATTAAGCTCACCAGTTAATTTATTAATCTTATTGATGTGATCTTTTGTATGATCAACAAATGTAACTTTTGATGCACTGCGAGAGAGACATTCGAGACCAAGACTGCCAGTCCCTGCAAATAAATCCAAGCAATTTGAGTCCAGAATATTGAATTGCACCCAATCAAAAGCAATCTTTTTTAAACGATCACTGGTGGGTCTTAATTTTGAACTAGGTATAAAATTTATCTTGAATCCCTTGTTAGAACCACTGATAATTCTTATGCTTGGTTTAGTTTTCAATATTTCTAAAAGTAAGTTTATAAATGTTACAACAAGAATTCCTAAAATCGATGAGATATTTAGCTGCCTCAGTCAGTATTATCTCTGCAAAGGATTCAAATGATAAGCCTTATGCAATGACGGCATCCTCAGTTACTTCTTTAACTCTTGAACCCCCATCAATATTGGTATGCGTCAATCATGATGCATCAATTCATGACCATCTATTAAATGATGAGGCTAAGTTTTGCGTTAATTTGCTCAAGAAAAATCAACAAGANATCGCTACACTCTGCAGCATCAAAGAAAAAGAAGATCAAAGATTTGAGGATAAAAATTGGAATTTAGACAGTGTCCCTTTTTTACAAGGCTCTCAATCGAATTTATTTTGTAACGTTAAAAAATATTTAGATTATGAAACCCACACTATAATAATTGGAGAGGTTTATAAATCTCATAACGATGATGACTTTGACACTTTGATGTATGCAAATGGAAAATACTTATAACTTATTAAAATCATTNTTTTCTTTGTGGTTATGTGCCTTGTGTGCATTATCTTTGTNTCATTTGCATGCAGAAGAAACAGAACCTCAGGCATATGTAATTTATCCAAAAAATGGTGATGTTGTTTCGAGTCCCTTTAAGGTTATATTTGGCCTTAAGAATTTTGGTGTTGTGCCTGCAGGCATTGACCTTGAATTTGCAGGTCACCATCACCTCTTCGTTAACAGTCCNGGAATAGATTATTCAAAACCAATTCCAGCTGATAAAAATCACTTACATTTTGGAAAAGGGCAGACTGAAACTGTCCTTGATTTAGAGCCAGGTGAATATCAACTTCAATTAGTTCTAGGTAATTATTTGCATATCCCCTTTAATCCTAGCATTGAATCAAAAATAATTTCAATAAGAGTTAAAAACAATTAGCTTTTAATTAATGCATCAATTGAAGAATTCATAAAGGGAACAAGATTATTTTTTGCAGCTCTTAAAGCGTCAATTGGCATGTCATAGCTTCCATCAGTTGTTGGAGCATCCTCTAATTTTTGTTCAATTTTATTTAAACCAACAAGACCATGTAAAAAGGCCCAAATTTTGACACATTTTTCATCATATTCTTGATCATTTTTTAGCTTAATGTACCTTTTAACTGATAATCTTAGTGAGCTGTATGCATCAAGCGCAGCATCATGAAGATCAGGAAAATTTCTAAAATCTCTGATAACTGTCCCAAACATAACCTCATAGATATTATTGTTTCTTGTTGCAAAATCTAAATATGCAAACATACCATCAACAAGGGTCTTTTTTGAAATCTTGTTTGTTTTTGATAAGTCTATGATTTTATCTATGGATTTTTTCATCTCGATAAACCCGTGAGCAGCTACAGCAGCTAATAGCGACTCTTTAGTTTCAAAATGCCTATAGGGTGCTGTTTGAGAGACATTTGCTTCCTTGGCAATGCCTCTCAAGCTAAGTTTGTCATGACCATGTTCCTCACATAAAGTACACGCACAACGGATTAGCTCTGAGCGCAAATTTCCGTGATGATATTTCATATTTATGTTGACACTGTAAACATTTAGTACTATGTTTACGCTGTAAACATTAATTCTTAACTATAAATTTGTCAAATAAATGAAAAAGTTGATTTACAAAAACCAGACTCTCGTAGCTTTTTTAATTTCTGTGAGCTCTTTAAATATAATNTTGATAACTATGTTTCAGCTAACAAAGATAGGTTAATTCTATGAAAAAACTTTTCTTGTTTCTTATCCTTGGAGCTCCGACTCTTTTGATGGGGCAGGATTCATTGGAGGTTTTAGAAGTTGAAATTCAAGATAGTTACAAAGAGATTAAATTAATACCAGGAAAAGTACTTCCGACTCAAATATCAAATCTTGCTTTTGAAATTCCTGGCATTGTTTATAAGATCAATGCAGACATAGGAGATAGGTTTGCAAAGGGTGATGTCCTTGCTGAACTTGATAGCAGAGAAGTTAATGCAAATTTCATGCAAGCTGANGCAAGGTTTAAATTATCTAAGCTTGCTCTTGATCGTTTTGAGGATCTNAAAAAAGACGGCTTTATTTCNGCNCAAGAATTTGATCGNGCCAGTGCAGAATATGATGTAGCTAAATCTGAACTAGAATTTTTCAAAGTAAAACTTTCTCAAACTAAAATCACTGCTCCATACNATGGTTTTATNCAAGATCGTATGATTGATCAAGGTACTATCATCTCTCCAGGAGCTATGGTCTTTCAATTTGTAAGCTCAACTTCCGTNGAGGCACATGTCTCAATACCTAGCGACATCATTCAGAACCTTGTCATTGGACAAGAATATACATTCACTATTGAAGGTGGAAATGCAAAAGCAAAATTCTCCCGTGTTGCTCCTATGACTATTGGAGGATCAACTAATCGTTTAGCAATCTTTAGGTTTAAAGAATTCATCAATCCTGGTTCGATAGGCTATCTCAATTATGAGAATTTAGTCCTAGCAAAAGGAGTCTGGGTTCCGTTTAGTGCTTTATCAGAATCTGACCAAGGCTTATGGAGTTTGTTTGTCCTTGCACCTGAAAATGATAGTTTTGGCTCCGTAAAGGTAGTTCGAGAGCTTGTTGAGTTGTTGCATATTGAAGGTAATTTTGCTTATGTAACCGGGACTTTAACTCCGGGTGAGCAAGTTATTGTGGGNGGGGCATCAAAAGTAATTGAAGGCAAGATCTACGATTAATTTCNACCATGAATCCCATAGAAATATTNCTTGAAAGACCTAGAGTCTTNATTCTAACAATTATATTTATTTTAATTTCAGGATTTTTTGCTCTTAATTCCGTTCCAAGACAAGAAAATCCAGAGCTTGCCCAAAGATGGTCAAACGTTCAGGTTATTTATCCGGGAGCCTCTCCCGAAAGAATTGAAACTCAAGTATTAGAGCCACTTGAAGCNAAATTAAGAGAAGTTTTTGAAGTAAGAAGATTAGTCTCCTCAGCCTCAGATGGCTTCAGTNTGACCTTGGTTGAGTTAAAAGAAGATGTAGATCCATCACTTATNGAAGATGCATGGTCAGAAGTTCAGGACAAGATTGATCAGGCCAAAGTTAACTTACCGCGAAACGTAGATACCGAATTAATAAGAAGTAGTGGTCCACCGGCTACATTAATTTATGCAATTAAATGGATGGAGGATGNTCCTCCACCAAAAATTCTTATGACCAGGGTGGCAGATGATTTAAGGCTGGAGCTAGCGTATGGTGGAGGTACAGATAAAGCCTTTTTATTTGGTGGCACCGAGGAAGAAGTCCTTATTGAGATTGATAATGCAAGAATCTCTAGCATGGGATTATCGTTTCAAGAAATAGCAAATCGAGTCCAAGCTTTAGATAACAAAAGACCTATAGGAGTATTCACAGATAAAAGTAGTGAAATATTGGTCAAATCAAAGGATAACTTTAGGACTATTCAAGAAATAGAAGACTTGCCAATAGAGACTTTTGATGGAACGGAAATAGTNAGGCTTGGGGACATTGCTAGCATAAAGAAAACTCCAAGAATTCCTTCTGAAGAAATAATCTATGTAGATGGNCAGCCTGCAATATTGATTCAAGTGCATGCAGCTTTCCAGCAAAGGATAGATTTATATGTAAATAATCTTGAAAAAATTGCCGAAGCCTATGATAAAAACCTTCCTGATGAGTTAAGNGTNGTAAAGCTCTATGANGAATCATTTTACCTAAATCANAAATTTGANAANCTNTCTTGGAGCATCTTTTTTGCAACCAATATTGTTATATTACTNAGCTTTTTCNTGCTNGGACTTAGGTCAGCTTTAATTGTNGGCGTAACNATTCCNCTNACTATTTGNTTGGTTCTTTTGGGTTGTAANTTATTNGGNTTGCCNCTNCATCAAACTTCCATGACNGGAATAATAATTGCACTGGGATTACTTATTGATAATGCAATTATTATGGTTGAGGATTATAAATNNAGACGGCGAAGCGGTCATGCTCCCAGAAGCGCAGCTTTAATTTCATTTAAACATCTTTGGGTGCCNNTAGCGGCTGCTACAGCAACCACGGCGTTTGCTTTTCTACCNATTGCTGCNGGGAAGGGTCCAAGTTCAGAATTTGTNGGNGGNATGGCAATCACNGTAATTCTTTCNGTTTGTGGTTCNTTATTTNTAGCTTTNTTCATNACNCCTGTTTTTNTAAATCTTTTNGAAAAAATNCCACTNTTTAAAAATCAAAAACTTGCTNCNGAGGGCTATTCAAATGAAGANTTNGCTCGCCACTATCGCAACTTCTTAAAGTGGTNATTTGATAAACCTCGTCGGGGTATTTTATTNGCNCTTATTCTTCCTNCCATTGGTTTTNTNGCNTTNCCACTACTNAAGCAAGATTTTTTNCCTGAGTTAGATCGAAATATGTTCAGAGTNATNGTTGANNTGCCACCNAACTCTTCAATTGATGCAACTGAGAAANAGATTCTTAGATTNAGNNANGAGNTGTATGAAAAGGCAGGCTTTGAGATTAAATCTGATGTTTGGTTTNTTGGNNGAAACCTNCCNCGTGTTCTNTANAATGTAATNGGAGGAGACTCNCCTNTAGGTAATAANAATGTNGCAGANGCNTTTTTTATTTCTGAAGACTACTCCAAAATGATGAAAGGCCTNCCAGCATTAGCAAGGTCAATGGTTGAAACAAATCCTGACCTCAGAATCATTATTGATAAGTTTGATTCNGGTCCACCAGTTTTTGCTGCTGTTGAGTATCGAATATTAGGAGATGATCCAAAGGTTTTACAAGCATTGGGTGAGCAATTAGAGCTAATCATGAATAATGCNCCNGATGTTTTCTTAACAAGAGCAGATCTTTCACAAATCAGTGCAAAGTTTGAAATTGATTTCAATAATTCTCAATTATTATTATCCGGTGTAAACACNCAGGTTCTTNTAAATGAAATCTCTATAGCAACTCAAGGCATTAATGTTGGAACAATGCTTGATGGAAATAAAGAAATTCCTTTAAGAATTAGAGGGATGAAGTATCAAGATTTGAATGATTCAATTCAATACATCTCCATTCCCGGNGATAATTCCCTTAATTACTCTTCNAGTTTTGGCGAGCTGAAATTAACTTCCAAGCCAACATCACTAGCTCGTTTTGAGGGCTCNAAGTCAAATACTGTTCAAGGTTGGATTTGGCCAGATAAACTTGCATCGGGCACTGAAAGCTANATTAAGACNTCNATTGATAAATTTAAGGAGTCNTTACCTCCTGGATATNAATTAGAGNTTTCTGGTGAAGCTGAATCTAGNTCGGAGTCGCAAGCACAAATTTTTTCCTCTGCTGCAATATTCTTTATTTTAATANTAATTGCTCTAATTTCTGCNCTNAATTCTTTTAGAGAAGCAACAATTATNTTAAGTGTTGCAATATTATGNACAGGCTTAGCTTTCGTGGGCTTGGTCATGGGGAATGCTAATTTTGGTTTTATAGGTTTGGTTGGAGCAGTAGGTCTTNTTGGTTTATCCATCAATGATTCAATAGTTGTTCTATCTCATATTAAAGAGGCTAATGAGAATAATGATCTNACTAAGGAGGGNTTGATAGATGTNGTGATGCGCTCCACTAGACATATCATTACAACGTCGGTNACTACCATAGGAGGATTCTTACCTTTGCTAGTTTCTAGTATATTTTTTAAACCCCTTGCTTGGGCGATGGCGGGCGGAGTCTTTGGAGCAACAATAATTGCTTTATTTTACATACCCAGCTTGTATGCAATAAAAGAAAAAATTGNCTAATCTAAGATTCTTGTTGAGGAGGTTTAGGAGCCTCTCTNTTAAAANGCCANAANCCTCTCGACTCAGTTTTAGAATCTTCTAACTCTTGATTTGGNTAGTTAATTACAATTGTTTTCTCAACATCTTCAAGTAAGTCAAGATAACCTAAGTTTTCATAAGCTTCTTTAAGTATGTTTAATGCTCTTAAATTTTCACTTGAGTTNGGGATGTGCTCTAAGACATATTTTGCTCGTCTTAAGGCAGCTATATATGCTTCTCTTCTTAGATAATAATCAGCTGCAGTAAGTTCGTGTTTAGCAATCATATTTCTAAGATAAATTAATCTCTGATTAGCGTAAGGANCATACTGACTGTCNGGAAACCTAGTTAGAAATTCAGATAATTCTGAGAATGACTGCTTTGCCCCAGAAATATCTCTTTTNGGTAAATTATCCTCAAAGAGTCGGGCAAAAAAGCTTTTGTCTCGGGTATAACTTGTAATTCCCCTCATAAAATATGCATAGTCAATATTAGGATGTCTTGGATGAAGTCTTATNAATTTTTCTGTTGCAGCGTGAGCAGCTTCATCATNAGCATTCATAAAATGAACATATATNAGTTCAGATTGAGCTTGTTCAGCATACCTACCAAAAGGATATCTGGTAACGATCATCTCAAGTGCATCGATTGCTGAAAAATAGTTTTTTGCCCTCATTCTACTTTGAGCGATTTCATAGTATTGCTGCTCAGGCTGTTCGATAACNGGACCATCAGAACTACANCCAGTAAATANAANAAATGAAGCNAGCANCCCNAGNGTNTTTCTAAGNAATTTATTTTTATGCATACCCATAATTTCGCAACATTTTACCCTTTTAATTCTAAGCTTAGTAAACTAATCATAAAAATTTTTAGACTATTAAAGTTATTTTCAGTTCCTTATGAGGCACAAAAAGTTAGAAATTCCTGAGATCCTTCACGGTAAAAGGGCTGATATTGCAATTAGCGAGCTTCTTGGCAATGAATTATCAAGAAATCAGGTTAAGGATTTAATTAAATCAGGTGATATTTTGATTAATGATGAGCGGTGCAAGCCAAAAGATAAAGTCTGCCATAATGATCAAATCGATGTATCGATTCCGGATGCCGAAGTATCTTCATGGACTGCAGAGGATATTAATCTNGATATTATTTTCGCATGTGATGATTACGNAATCATAAATAAACCTGCTGGCTTAGTAATGCACCCTGGAGCTGGTGTTAAGTCAGGCACTCTAGCAAACGCAGTAGCAAANATTTATCCCGAAGTTTTAAGCCTTCCAAGAAACGGAATAGTACATAGGCTTGATAAAGATACGTCAGGNTTAGTAGTTATNGCNAGGAAAAACGGTTTTAGAAATCACATTGCTGAGCAATTCCAAAACAGAGAAGTAGAAAAAAAATATTTAGCAGTAATTAAGGGTGAGATTATTGGCGCTCAAANTATAGATAAGCCTATTGCCAGGGATAGACAAAATAGAACCAGGATGAAAGTTGATGAAAGTGGNAGAGAGGCTATCTCCGAAGCGATATCTCTGGAAAGTTTTGGTGGATACTCTGTGGTTGAGGTAAAAATTGAAACCGGAAGGACTCATCAAATACGAGTGCATTTAAGCTCAAATAAAACTCCNATAATTGGAGACAAGGCTTATGGTTCTGGNAGCCAATTAATNAAGAATCTTTCTNATAATTTAAAGGATAAAATTTTGTCATTTCCAAGGCAGGCACTCCATGCNTATCAATTAGCATTTTTGGATGCTAGCAATGAAATNCAGACTTACAAGAGNAATCCNCCAGATGATATATTAGGCNTAATAGAATNCTTGAAGAGCAATGAAAATGCTTGAAACACTTGTTTTTNCAAGAATTTAAGGTATAAATCNACGTTCCAATTTAGATTATTAGATATGAACTTATCTGGCGGTGACATGTTAATGCGAGCTCTTAGAGAAGAGGGCGTNAAATTTATATTCGGCTATCCNGGAGGAGCTGCTTTACATATTTANGATTCTGTTTTCCGTCAAAAGAGTATNGANCACATTTTAGTTAGACATGAGCAAGGCGCTACTCATGCAGCTGATGGCTATGCAAGAGCTACTGGNAAGCCTGGNGTTGTATTGGTCACNTCNGGACCTGGAGCAACAAATGCNATTACNGGGATAGCAACAGCTTTTATGGACTCCATTCCTATGNTNGTTATNTCAGGTCAAGTTCAAAGTCATTTAATAGGAACAGATTCATTCCAGGAAACTGACATGATTGGTATCTCGAGACCAATAGTTAAGCACAGTTATATTATTCAAGATGTTCNGGANATTCCAAAAGTAGTTCAAGAAGCATTTCATATAGCNACNTCAGGAAGGCCTGGACCAGTTGTTATTGATATTCCTAAAGANATGACTGATCCTTCTAAAAAGTTTAANTATNNAAAACCANCTAATCCTGACATTAGATCNTATAAACCAAAATCATTGCCGCATCCNGGGCAGATAAAAAAAGCNGCAAAAGCTATCTTGTCATCTGAGAGGCCAGTAATTTANTCAGGTGGTGGCGTTATCATTGGCAATGCTTCTAAAGAATTAAATGACCTTAATAAGCTNTTAAAAGTACCATTGACNAGNACNTTAATGGGTCTNGGNGCATTCCCAGCAAATAATAAACTTTTTCTTGGCATGCTAGGNATGCATGGCACTTATCAAGCAAATATGTCNATGCATAATGCGGACCTTATTTTAGCAGTAGGNGCNAGGTTCGATGATAGGATNACCAATACNCCNGCACTTTTTGCNCCNAATGCAAAAATTGTTCATATAGATGTTGANCCAGCNTCAATATCAAAAATCATCAATGCTGATATNCCCATAGTCGGGCAAGTGAANGAATCACTGCAGGCTCTTATTAAAGAAATCAAAAGGTCAAAGATAAAAATTGATTCAGATGCAATTGAGGATTGGATAAGCAAAATTAATATCTGGAAAGANAAGCATGGTCTTGATCATGAGATTTANATGAAACACCTCAAAACTAAGGCAATTTTGCCACAAGCTGTCGTTCAGGAGCTATATCANGCAACAAATGGAGANGCTTANGTAACTTCAGATGTGGGTCAACATCANATGTTTGTTGCNCAGTATTATCATTTTAATAAGCCNAGGAGATGGATTAATTCTGGTGGCTTGGGAACAATGGGATTCGGTTTGCCAGCTGCTTTAGGTGTTAAGTTGGCTTTCCCAAAAAAAGAGGTGGTTTGTGTCACNGGTGAGGGCAGTATTCAGATGTGCATCCAAGAACTTTCTACCTGCTTGCAGTATGGATTACCAATAAAAATTATNAATATTAATAATGAAGCACTCGGTATGGTCAAGCAGTGGCAAGACATGAACTATGGCGGAAGACATTCAGAGAGCACATATCAAAATTCATTACCGGATTTTGTAAAGCTGACTGANTCATANGGNCATGTNGGAATGCGAGTAAAAAAATATGCNGATCTCAGGCCAGCACTTNANAAAGCNTTTTCCATGAANGGAAAATTNGTTTTNATTGATGTATTGGTTGATCCAAATGANCATGTGTACCCAATGCTNGTNGCNCCAAATGGAAGTATGAAAGATATGTGGCTGAGCAAATCAGATAAAGTATGAGAAGAACACTTTCAATANTAATAGAAAANAAGCCNGGAGCNCTTGCCAGGGTAGTCGGGCTNTTTCATCAACGTGGNTANAACATTGAGTCTTTAAACGTTGCTCCAATTTTTGATGGTAGTTATTCCAGAATGACAGTTTCTACCAGAGGTACTGANAATGTTGTTGAGCAAATTACCAAACAAATTAATAAGCTTATAGATGTAATTAAAGTTTCAGATCTCACTGAAGGTGAGCATCATGAAATTGAGATGATTTTAATTAAAATNCATGCATCTAAGTTCACTAAAAAACTTCGTGACAAATTAAAGTCTCAACAATTAAATGTAATTGAGGAGTCAAAGGAGATTGTAGTTCTCTCAATNATTGATGCTTNATCATCCTATGAAGCNATTATTAAGAGNATTGNAATATCNAATATTTTAGAAGTTGTGAGGTCGGGAAGTTTNGGAATTCATGAATCTACTAAGACACTTAAATTATAGGAATTAATATGAAAATTTTTTATGACGACGACGCAAACCTAGAAATAATTNAGAATATGAAAGTGAGNATNATTGGATATGGTTCACAAGGCCATGCNCATGCAAACAACTTAAANGATTCTGGTGTAGATGTTACTGTTGGTTTNAGAGAGGGATCATCTTCNTGGAAAAAAGCAGANGATGCTGGNTTGAAAGTTGCTTCTGTCTCAGAGGCNTCAAAAGGAGCAGATCTAATTATGATCCTTGCACCNGATGAGTTTCAACAAGCGCTTTACGATAATGAAATTAAACCAAATATTTNAAANGGGTGCGTCTTGGCATTTGCTCATGGTTTTAATATTCATTTTAAAAAAATTATTCCCTCAGANGATCANTCGGTGATTATGATTGCNCCTAAAGGCCCNGGCCATACAGTTAGAAGCACTTATCTTCAAGGTGGTGGNGTNCCCTCNTTAGTCGCTGTTTATCAAGATGCAGTCCATGANAAAGATTANTCTGCTCTTGATATTGCAAAATCTTATGCAAAAGCTAATGGNGGCACCAGAGCAGGAGTCCTTGAAACAAATTTTAGAGAAGAAACNGAAACTGATTTGTTTGGAGAGCAGGCNGTCCTTTGTGGTGGNATGACAGCNCTGATNAAGGCTGGCTANGAAACTCTTGTCGAGGCTGGNTATAGTCCTGAAATGGCTTACTTTGAATGNCTGCATGAAACAAAATTAATTGTTGATCTAATCCANGAGGGTGGTATTGGAAATATGCATTACTCAATATCTAATACTGCAGAGTATGGTGACTANGTCAGTGGNCCAAAAGTNATAACACAATCCACCAAAGATTCNATGAAAGAAATCCTAGCTAAAATTCAGTCTGGAGANTTNGCAGATGAGTTCTTGAATGACTGCAGGCAAAGCAATGANGGNTCNGGTGGNCCNGTCATGAAAGCTAACAGAAAAAGCAATGCTGATCACTCAATTGAGGTGGTTGGAAACGAGCTAAGATCTAAAATGAAGTTCCTTCAAACTGAAAAATTAGTCGATAAGAAAAAAAATTAAAAAAACGGTATCTTATTGTAATTAACAGGTGTAGAATTCCCTTTCCGCCNGAGAGGCGGCNTGATATTTAACATTTTTGGTTACTCGTGTGGGTGTTCAAAATACGAGAAATTATAAAAAAATTTGTTGCTTGAAATAGCAACACAATGATCATAATTGAAGAGTTTGATCATGGCTCAGATTGAACGCTGGCGGTAGGCTTAACACATGCAAGTCGAGCGGTAACAGACATTTTGATTTTGCTTGCAAAATCTCGTGCTGACGAGCGGCGAACGGGTGAGTAACGCGTAGGAATCTACCTAGTAGAAGGGGATAGCCCGNGGAAACTCGGATTAATACCGTATACNTCCTNAGGGAGAAAGAGGGCCTCTAGCTTTGATGCTCTCGCTATTAGATGAGCCTGCGTAAGATTAGCTTGTTGGTGAGGTAAAGGCTCACCAAGGCGACGATCTTTAGCTGGTCTGAGAGGACGATC
>NHFF02000002.1 GCA_002172535.2 Gammaproteobacteria bacterium TMED104
GTATTTGAAAAAATAAGCAGGCTATAATATCAGTTTAACTGAATGAATTCATGCATCCTAAACGAATCTCAAAATGGGTAGTTAAGCCTTTTGTCTATTTTATGGGTAGCAATAATATTCAGAGAGCTTGGCTCTTTGAACCTAATTCAATCACCGAAAGAATCAAACGCAATCATTCATTTGAGCTTGAGCTAGTGAGCGAGCACATCGAGGAATTAGATCATCTGGATAAAGGGATTGTTGGCATTGCTCAAAATGAGTCGATGGTTCGAAGAGTTAAACTCTTTGGAGATGAAAAAGAATTAGTTTTTGGCGAGAGCATTATCCCTCAAGAAACAAAAGAGCATGGCTTTGCTGGACTTAAAAACCTTGGCTCTAAACCATTAGGTGATCTAATTTTCACCAGCAAGAAATTTAAGAGAATGCGAGTTTTATTCGCAAAATTTGAATTTAACAATAAAAAATACTGGGGAAGAATAACTGTTTTCAGGGTGAATGGTTATCCAATGTCAATTAAGGAGATTTTTATAATTGATTAAATTTATGAAAGGCTCAATAGCTCTTTGCAGGCTTGATAAGCCAATTGGAATTTATCTTATTTTTTGGCCTGCACTAGCAGCAGCAGTTATCTCAACAAACGTGATTTCAAATCTTAATGTTTTGGCAATTATTATGATTGGAAGCATTTTAGTAAGATCAATTGGTTGTGTAATAAACGATATCCTTGACAAAGACATTGATAGCAAAGTTGAAAGAACAAAATCTAGGCCACTTGCATCTGGCCAGCTAACAACTTTAGAAGGATGGATTATCTTTTCAATCTTAGCCATATGCATCTTAGCCTTATTGATCCAAACAAACCTTCAAACCGTTATTGTTAGTTCCGTTTTTGGATGCATGATTATTCTATATCCCCTGATGAAGCGTTTTTTTCTAGGTCCTCAATTATTCCTAGGGATTACCTTTAATCCTGTTTTTATAGTGCATGCTATAACTGAATCGATAAGTTTGGGATCTTTTATATTCTTCTTTGCAATCTTCTGTTGGGTTGTCGCTTACGATACTTACTATGGCTTATGTGATATTGAGGATGATAAAAAATTAGGTATTAACTCCACTCCTCTTTGGTGGAAAACTAGAACTCAAAACTTAATATTTGTATTCCAGTTTCTGTTTGTAGCATCCCTTTATTTCGTAGGAAATTTTTATGCCCTCTCAAACTATTGGATCATAGCGCTTATGGTAATTAGTTTATTTTTTGTTTATCAATCGTATCTTGCAAAAAATAATGAGTACCTTTGCGCATTTAAAAACAATAACTTAGTTGGCATGATCTTATGCCTATTTTTATTATTTGAAATTTATTTTATCCAATGAGTTTTGTAGACGGATTTTCAGATCAGCTGAAAAAAGAATTAAAGGATTACACCCCAAAGAACCCATTTGAAACATATGAATATTACCAATGTCTTGAGAACAGCGGATGCGCATCTGAAAATTCCGGATGGCAACCACACCATAACTTGCAGGTTTCTGTTGATGGAAATTTAATTATTCCTATTTACAAGAAAACCAATAGCTATGGAGAATTTATTTTTGATTATTCTTGGGCTAACGCCTTTGCTAGATACGGCATTGAATACTATCCAAAATTAGTCTCATCAGTACCTTTTACTCCCTGTCATAGCTCAAAATTAATTGGAAATACTGAACTGCTTGGGGATGCTATTGCAGAAGTAGAAAATTTTATGTTATCAGAGGGCATTCAGTCTTGGCATATCTTATTTCCATCTGATGATGACTTGCTCAAACTAGAGAATCACGGATTTATTAAAAGATTTGGCTATCGGTATATTTGGAAGAATTATGACTATGAATCATTTTCAGACTACCTTGCGAGGTTTAAATCTCGACAAAGAAAAAACATTCTCAAAGAAAGAAAAAGTATCAAAGATGAGAAAGTTGAGTTTGAGATCTTGTCGGGCAGCTCTATCAATGAGGATGCATGGCAAAAACTTTACAGCTTTTACTGTCAAACTTATTTTGATATAGGTCAAAGGCCTTATTTGAACCTCCAATTTTTTAAGATGATTGCTGATAAAAAAGAAATAAAGCCAGTTATTTTTTTTGCAAAGTACAAAGATGATTTTGTTGGGGCCTCATTATGCTTTGAGGGAAGCGATACATTATATGGAAGGCATTGGGGCACAAATATTTTGTTAAAAAACTTACACTTCGAAGCCTGCTACTATCAAGGAATTGAATACTGTATCAATAATGGCATCTCGTACTTTGATCCTGGCATACAAGGCGAGCATAAACTAAGAAGAGGTTTTGAGGTTTCAAAAAAAGTTTCAATTCATATGGTTTCTAACAAAGATTTTAGGGATGCAATAGCTTCTTTTTGCAAAGATGAAGAGAGTGAAATTAATAGGTACATAGAATCTTGCAAAGCCTATACTCCATTTAGTATTGATTATAGAATTGAGTAATGAATAAACTGAGTAAAACTTCGCATCATCTAAGTGTTTGCTCAGCTAACTATCGAAGAATAAAAAAAATTCTTCCAGGCTTTACCAAACAAGAATATAAATTTTTGCTTCACGAAACAGATGTGACTGCAAGCTTTAAAATTATCGATAAACAAAATCATACACTTTTAATTGAAGCGGCTCAGTCTACCTCTAACTCAATAATGGAGTTTAAATTTAGATTGCAAATCTTCTTAGATGCAAGACTTGCAGAGGTTGTTTCATTTCAGAATGAGAAGCCAGTTCCATTCTATGTAAGCAAACCTCGATCTCAATCATTGGATGAGAAATATCAACAGAACCGTATGCTCTGTGAGTGGCTAGAGTATATTCTGCTTAAAGGGAGAGTTAAATCTGATTTTCTTCCATGAAGAATATCTTATACCTACATGGATTTGCATCTTCGTCTGATTCCACAAAAGCTAAGCTTTTTAAAGAGTTCGTTAACTCACATAAAAATCTCAATGTTCTAACGCCAGATCTACCAAACAATCTTATAGGTTGGTCAAAGCTTATTGAGGAATTATGTGAAAAATACAATCCTGTTGCTTTTATTGGCAGCTCAATGGGTGGATTCTATTCAACTTTCTATGCAAGAAAGTTAGGCGCTATTGATGTTCTTTTAAATCCTGCTGTTTTGCCAGCAGAGGGCATGAAAAGTTATCTTGGAAAAAATAATAACTATGCAACGGGTGAAGAATTCATAATGAAGAATGATGAAATAGAGTATCTTAAATTGATGGAAATGAAGATTAAAAAAGATAACTATGTTAACGACAGGACAATGGTCTTATTAGAATCAGGTGATGAAGTTCTTAATTACAAGGAGGCAGTTAGTTTCTATTCGGGCGGACATATTAAAATTATTTCTGGTGGCAGTCATTCTCTAGATAGTTTCGGTAATTATCTAGATTCAATATTGAAATTCATTAATTTTGCACTAAAATAGTGCAATTTACTTTATAATGCACAAATATATAGCATACAATGTGCAATATTAGTGCAAAGTGTATGGCATATAGATTGCATAATATTTAATAGTTATTTAGTTAATTCTATAAGGAGAATATTATGAAAACATATGAATATATTTGGCTAGATGGATACACTCCTGAAGCAAATATGCGAAGTAAAGTAAAAGCTACTGATGAAGATACAGCTCCAGATTGGTCTTTTGATGGTTCGTCAACGCAACAAGCAGAAGGAGGAAGTTCAGATTGTCTTCTATTACCTGTTCAAACTTATGAAAACCCTAATGGGCATGACTTAGTAATGACTCAGGTTCAGTCGGCAGATCATACTACTCACCCATCTAATTTTAGAGCTGCAGCTGCGGAGGTGGTTACAGATGAGTGGTGGTTTGGATTCGAGCAAGAATTTTTCTTTACTGATCCAAATACAGGAGAACCTTTAGGTTGGGAAGACGGAGCTCCCAAAGAACAAGGTGAATATTACTGTGGCGTAGGTGCGGGTAATGTTGTTGGCAGAGAAATTTCGGATGCTCATTTACATGCTTGTCTTGATCTTGGAATCACTCTAACAGGAACTAACGCTGAGGTTGCCCTAGGACAATGGGAGTACCAGTGTTTCGGCAAAGGAATTAAGGCTGCAGATGATTTATGGGTAAGCAGATATATGCTTTTTAAAATTGCTGAAGAATTTGGTGTGGGTGTAAATATTCATCCAAAACCAAAAACAGGTGATTGGAATGGATCAGGAATGCATACCAATTTTTCGAATGAAGAGATGAGATCAAATGGATCTGAAGCTTTATTCAATGGAATGTGTGACAAACTTGGCGAGGTTCATGAAGAAGGTATTGCTTCATATGGTTCCGATAATGATATGAGATTAACAGGACTGCATGAAACTCAAAGTATTGAAAAATTTTCGTATGGTGTCAGTGATAGAGGAGCTAGTATTAGAATTCCTGTATACACTGTGGAGCATGATTGGAATGGTTATCTTGAAGATAGAAGACCAGCATCAAATGCAGATCCATACAAAATATTAACTCATATAGTAGGAACTTTAACTAAGTAACGTTATGAGAGCAGCCTCTTTTTGAGGCTGCTTTTTTTAAATATGAATATTCTGTTTCAAGCATTCAATCAGCTATCAACAGAAATCATAATTACCGATTTAGACTTTAATATCATTACAATGAATGAATCGGCTGCCTCAAATGGCTGGAAATCAGATAGTCTGAATCACTCAAAAGCCCTTGAAAGGGTAATTAGCAAGTCAAAAATAAATAAATCTGAATTGCCTACTCTTGATTCTTTGATTGATGATGAATCTTTTGAAAATCTTAAAGAGGCACTTGAACATACTCAACAAAACTCTTCAGCCACAACAAAAAGAGATCTATCAGTTAAATTTAAAAATGGTCAGGGTAGAACTATAGATTTGACTGTGTCTTTATCGGAAGAGTTTGAAGTATATATTTTAGAAATTTCTAATGTTGATAACCTAAATAAAATTATTGACTCAACAAGAACATTTGCGTCTCAAAAAATTGCTGCAGGGCTAGCGCGGTCACTAGCTCATGAAGTTAAAAATCCCCTTTCAGGTATTAAAGGTAGTGCTCAGATCTTAGAAAAGAAATACTCTGATGACTTTTCAAAAAAATTCCTAAAAATTATTGTTGATGAGACCGACAGGTTAAACGACATAGTCAATAGAATTCTAACTCCAGCAAAAAAACCTGATTTAGATTTCTTTAATATTCATGAGGCAGTTGAGAGAGTTCTAACTTTGGCAGGCGCTGATAATATTGACAAGATTGAGATAAGAAAAAATTATGATCCAAGCATTCCTGAAATCTACGGAGATAAAAATTTATTTATTCAAGCACTACTTAACATAACCCAAAACGCAATTCATGCTATTGATGTGAGCAAGGATGCTTTTATAGAAATTTCTACAGGCGTAACATTTCGACAACCAATCAACGGAAAGATTTTTTCAACACTCGCGACCATTAAAATTGCAGATAATGGGCCGGGAATTGATGATACGATCAAAGATCAAATCTTTTTTCCGATGATTTCAACAAAAGAATCAGGGTCAGGACTAGGATTATCAATTGCTCAGGATATCGTGAGAATGCATGGGGGAACGATAAGTCATGAGCGAAAAGAAGGAAGCACTATTTTCTCAGTAGTTGTGCCGATTGAAAGTCAATTATTAGCAGAGCAAGTAAATGCCTAAAGTTTGGATAGCTGATGATGACGATGCTATCAGAATGATACTGGATGAGCATTTAAAATCTGAAGGGTTGGATGTTTCTTCCTTCAGCGACGGTGAGTTATTACTAAACGAACTAGACAAAGACGTTCCTGATCTTGTAATTTCTGACATAAAAATGCCGGGAGTCAATGGCTATGATCTTCTAAAGCATCTAAACAATAATTACGAAGATGTTCCTGTCATTATCATGACTGCGTTTACCGATATGCAAGCTGCCGTAGATGCATATGGTGGAGGCGCATTCGAATATCTACCTAAACCATTTGATTTAGAAGAAGCTTCATCAATAGTTAAAAGAGCATTAGAGAAAACTGAAATTGAAAAACCTAAAAAGATTACTAAGACTGAAATTATTGGTTCAGCTCCCTCAATGCAAAATGTATTTAGATCCATTGGCAAACTTTCAAACACCACTGCAACTGTTCTTATACAAGGTGAGTCAGGTACCGGAAAAGAATTAATAGCCAAATCGCTTCATAAAAATAGTCCAAGGAATGATATGCCGTTCATTGCACTAAACATGGCTGACATCCCTAAAGAACTAATTGAAAGTGAGCTGTTTGGGCATGAGAAAGGCTCATTCACTGGTGCAGTCGAACAAAGAATTGGAAGATTTGAACAAGCCAATGGGGGGACTTTATTTCTTGATGAGATTGGGGATATGCCTCTGGAAACTCAAACCAGACTACTTAGAGTCTTATCAAATAAAGAGTTTTATAGAGTTGGTGGAGACAAGCCAATCAAAGTTGATGTAAGAATTCTTGCTGCAACACATCAAGACCTTGAGAACCTAGTTTCGTCAGCAACTTTTAGAGAAGATCTTTTTTATAGATTGAATGTTATCAGGATAGATGTTCCACCTCTGCGAAAAAGAATTGAGGATATAGCTGATCTAAGTTCTGTATTTCTTAAAAGCCATGCTGATGATCTCGTTGAGCCCGTTAAGGTGCTGTCTAAAGAAGCTTTAAAAAAATTATCTGAGTATTCATGGCCTGGCAATGTGAGACAGCTTGAAAATACATGTTACTGGCTTGCTTTAATGGCGCCAAGTAAAGATATTCAGCCAAATGATTTACCGCAGGATATTTTGGATGGAAAGGTACTTAATCCAAGCAGTGATGACTGGCGTGACGGATTCAAGAATTGGATTAATGGGTTGCATGAAACAACTCGAGAAAACTTATTAGAATCAATTGAACCAGAAATAGATAAACTACTTATCGAATTTGCTTTGGATAAAACTAACGGGAAAAAGCAAGAAGCTGCAAAATTGTTAGGCTTGGGAAGAAATACGCTTGCTAAAAAGATTAAAGAGATTAATGGCTAAGCATTTTTTCTAGGTTACCCTCTTCATACAAAGCATACAGATCATCGCACCCTCCAATATGCTTGTCATTAACCCAAATCTGAGGAACTGAAGTTTTGCCTGCTTTTTCAGCCATATCAGCTCTTAACGAGGGCTTGAAATCAACACTAATTTCTTTATAGGGAACACTTAATTTTTTCAATAAAGATTTAGCCCTGTAGCAATATGGACAAGTCATCGTAGTGTAAATAGTTACATTTTTCATGGTTTTACTAGAGGCATATTATCCTGTTGCCAACTTGAGATTCCGCCTTTCAGTACCGTTAAATTCGTAAAACCTTTCTTCGAAAGCTTTTCCCCTGTCAGCCCTGCATTTCTTCCAAGTGCGCATACTAAAACAATTGGAGTCTCCTTAAATGTGAGCAGTTCCTCGTAACGAGAATCAATATCCTGAAAGGGTATATTAATTGAGTTTGTAATCGTTCCTTTTTCAAATTCATCCTTAGGTCTTACATCCAGTATTTTTGCGTTCTCTTTATTTACCAGAGTTGTTAGTTCGCCTGTAGAAATTCTTTTACCCCCTCTTCGAGATTCAGTTCTCCACCAAAGAACTAAAAACAAAAATAATGGTAACGAATAATACCAATGGTCGATTAAAAATAAATTGAACTCAATCATTAGCGTATTATCGCTTAAAATAGATTTAATGTGAGGAGATAATGGAAGATTTNAATTACTTAATCTTAGTGCGTCANGGACAAAGTGAATGGAANGCAAAAAACCTATTCACTGGATGGAAAGACCCNGANCTAACNGANCAAGGAAGAAATGAAGCAGAAAAAGCCGGCAAGCTTCTANTCGAGAAAAAAATTGATTTAGACGANCTNTTTACCTCAGTTTTAATNAGGGCAATTAATACTGGNAATATAATTTTAGATCAGTTGGGCATTGAATCATTGCCNACNACAAGGGANCANTCATTAAATGANAGGAATTATGGNGATCTTGCTGGCNTNAATAAGGANGATGCAANAAAGAAATGGGGAGAAGANCAAGTTCATATTTGGAGAAGATCATACGATGTNCCTCCACCGGGNGGNGAGAGCCTAAAGAATACNGGNGAAAGAGTNNTTCCATACTTTGAAAATAAAATTAANCCGCTCATAGCNGNAGGAAAAAACATCTTGATTGCNGCTCATGGCAATTCGCTGCGNTCNCTTATTAAGGAGCTTGATAANCTNAGTGATGATGAGATTGTNAAGCTGGAAATTCCAACNGGTGCTCCNATTATTTATTCNTTTCGAGATGGGTTAATTGAAAACAAAGAAGAGCTTTTTGNTAACCAATAGTTTTTCAGAAAAAGTNATTAACTGGTATGAATTGCANGGNCGTCATGATTTGCAATGGAGAAAGGCAATTACCCCATATCGNATATGGATCTCTGAAATTATGTTGCAACAAACTCANGTTGTTACAGTTNAACCCTATTTTAAAAAATTTATAAAAAAATACCCAACCCTCAAATCTATTNAANATGCNTCAGAAGATGAGATTCTTACCCTATGGTCAGGTTTAGGNTTTTATAAAAGGGCAAGAAATATATTTCAAACCAAAGAAATTATCCATTNAGAACATAANGGACGCTTTCCAAAAACTTTTGAAGAAATCATTAAGNTGCCTGGAATTGGNAAATCAACAGCCGGTGCAATCATGTCGATTGCACATNAAATACCNACACCTATNTTNGATGGGAATGTCAAAAGGATNCTTCAGAGATATTTCTCTGATNNCAANAATATTTTTAGCGAAAAAGAGTTATGGNATTTATCTTTAAGCGTTTCGAATGCAACTAANTCAAATCNCTNCACACAAGGGATCATGGANATTGGTGCAACTGTATGNACTCCTCANAANCCAGAATGTTCCCGATGTCCCTTAAGNGCTAATTGCNACTCAGCATTTTTAAAANNAGANNCTATAAAAAGTAANAAAATAANNGATCTAAAGACNATAAAAATGGAACTNAGTCTTTTTGTAGCANATCAAGAGNTNCTCTTGAGAAAAATTGANGATCAAGAGATATGGAGNGGTTTNTGGTCACTTCCTTANACTAATGAATCTTCNTCAAAAGTTANGGCCNNTAANATTGAGAAAATCAAACATAGNCTTAGTCATAGAATTTTGGAAATTGATATTAATTTAAAAAAAGTTACAAAAAAGTTTATCCCTAAAAATAANTTTCNATATCAATGGGTTAAAGTAAGTNATGTTGAANATATTGCCTTACCAAAACCAATAAAAAAANTAATAAAAAATTATGGAAAAGAAAATCCTTTGTAAAAAACTAAATAAAGAACTNCCNGCACTTGACCGACCNCCTATGCCTGGNCCAAAAGGGATTGAAATTATGGAAACTGTCTCATCNGAAGCTTGGGAGTTATGGAAAACTCATCAGACNATGCTCATTAATGAGAAACATTTAGATTCATCNAATNCNGAAGATAGGNAATGGCTNTTTGGTCAAATGGANAAGTTTTTTAATAACGAAGAAGTTGAACAGGCTGCTGGNTTNAAAGAACTNGACTGANTATTAAGAGTGATTCCACCAAGNNGTATCTGTATAAGACCTTAAATCCAATTCATGCGTCCAAGTCGATCGATGCTGGGTGTAAAGGTAGTAATANGCTTCTGCAACTTTCTCAGGAAGGATAATCCCATCTTCTTTGCCNCGAGTTTCTCGAAGTTGGTTAAATAACTCATNTCCTAGCATTTTGCCTAAAGTATCNGGCGCGTCTACCATGCCATCAANNACAACATGAGCAACATGAATGCCCTTCTCNGCAAACTCATCATTTAGAGTCTGACACAGCATTCGNCTGCTGCCCATGGCAGCTGCNTGNGAATGTTGTGTTTTGTTNCCNCGCATTGCAGCAGTAGCTGAAGTTGCAATAATGGTNCCGCTGCCTCTNTCNCTCATAAGCGGACATAAAGTTTTTGCTGCTCTAAANAANCCAAANCTNGCCATTCTCCANCCCCATTCAAACTCTTTATAAGANGTNTCATCCANNAGCTTCATNCCTGATTGAGCGCCAAGGTTATAAATCAAAACCTNNATTGGACCNATATCCTTNTCAANNGNTTCNATTGTTTTTTCAATTACNCCATCATCAATTGCATTGATTAATTCNCCTGATGCCTCNCCNCCNTTGGATTTAATCTGATNTAAGGATTCTTGCANTGCATCNCCNTCACTCCTTCTNCACAAATGTGAATGAANTCCTTCCAAGGCANANTTTTCTGCAACCGTTGCNCCAATTCCTCTACCGGCTCCTAAAACTAGACAAACTTTTTTCATGATGATTTTTTTNNGTTTATTTATTATTTTATAGAAGTATTCTACGGTTGGTACAGTTCGGTTATAATTTCGGTCTTCGATCAATGCCCAGATAGCTCAGTCGGTAGAGCAAAGGACTGAAAATCCTTGTGTCGGTGGTTCGATTCCACCTCTGGGCACCACAA
>NHFF02000023.1 GCA_002172535.2 Gammaproteobacteria bacterium TMED104
TGACTGAAATCTCCAAATCTGAGGAGTCATTGAGATTAAAAATAATTTGATTACTCCAGTGATATTGAAAAATATCTTTTGGNGAAAGTGGTGAGGGAAATTCCGAACCTAANGGNCTGCCNAACCATAGAACTGGAACCCCGAAAGGGTTACCAGCCTGACTTGCCTGAATAGGCCGCCCTAAAAAAGGAAGTGCGGGATANGATGGAGACTGCGGGTTGTCGTTTACCTCAACCCTAGAAAGGATNAANGAAGAANTCAAANATACTTCTGTNGTTTCAGAGGTTGCAGAAAAATAAAGCTTNTTATGGGTTTCATCATTAACAACATTAAAACGATTTCCGTAAAGNAATCTGCAGCGACCACCACTTAAAACNCCACCATTTTCCTCNCAATTTGGATCNGGAATAAGGTCNCCCTTGGANTAGCTGCCGGTNTAGATTCCTGAATTNACTGTTGTATCTTGTAAAACCCTAAAGGTTTTGCCGAGACCGCTCAGNGCCAGTTCAGCAATNCCTGGAATCTCTGCAGCTGAAAGTGGGCTTCTATCCAAATGATTNAAGCCNGCTACNAAATNAAAATTTTTTGANGTCCATCCGTAAAGGGCTCCAAAGTTATATTCGGATTGATCATAATTATCNGTATCTTGGTAACTAAAATCTAAATTTAATCCATCAGCCTTTCGAATAAGTGAAAAGTTAATAACTCCTGCNACTGCATCGGATCCGTAAAGNGAAGTTGCTCCCTCCTTCAANAACTCAACTCTATCCAATGCGATTTCNGGAATTATATTTACATCNATGTAGCCTTCNCCCTGATTNGATGGGGTGCCNGCAAATGTATGTCTTTTTGAATTGATNAAGACCAATGTGGATGCATGATCCAATCCTCTTAAGGTAATGGATGCCATNCCCTGATCAACANCCCCAAGAGTATTTGCTTGAAAATGAGAGCCCGACGAAGAGGATATGTACTTAGAAATTTCTGCAATTGATGAGATATTTATATCTTCAATCATATCTTTATCNATTATTGTTACAGGNGAAAGATCAATCTCAGTNGATTCTAGATAAGAGCCAATTACAGTAACNTCATCTATTGTNTCTGCATTTAAAAATATGAGTTGAAAGAGAGCGACTGGTATTAAAAATNTTTTCATTGGCAGCATGTTTNGATATAAAAATTAATTAAATATATAATGTGTTATCAATCTTAAAAAAAATACATCATCCGTTACCCTTGAAGAAGCNATTGAGCATGTTGTTCAAGAAAACGTACTGCCGACAATGTGGANTAANATTGTAAAGCATGAAACGGCTGCATTGAAAATTAATCTGCNAGAACTTGANCGAAAAAATCTTTGTGATCTTGCNTTTGTGACNATTGATGGGAAGGATGCAAAAGACTTTGATGATGCTGTTTTCTGCATTAAACATAATGATGGTTATGATCTGTATGTTGCAATAGCAGATGTCTCACTTTATGTGAAGTCTGGATCAGAGATTGATAAAGAGGCTTTAAACAGGGGCACATCAATTTATTTTCCTAATTTTGTTATCCCAATGCTGCCCGAAATCCTCTCCAACAATTTATGCTCATTAAAACCAAATGAAGACCGCCCTTCCCTTGTTGTAAAAATCACCCTTGATAACGAATGCCGCATAAAAAAATATAGATTTTTTTCAGCCATTATCCACTCCCATGCAAGATTAATTTATGAGGAGGTTGAAAATGATAGTTTTCAGCAGCCGCTCTCAGATGCCGTGATTGATTCACTCAGTAATTTAAAGAGCTTGGCTAAAAAAAGAATTGCAATTAAGGATCAAAGAGGAGCAATACGCATTCATTCCAAAGAACATTTCATCAAACTAAACAATGATGGCATTTCTGAAGCCATCAGTTTTAGAAAAACAATTTTTGCTAATCAAATGATTGAAGAATGCATGCTTTTAGCAAACGAATGTGCTGCTGACTTATTAAATAACAAATTTGGTTATGCGCCTTTTCGAGTTCATGAGGAGCCTGACCAATTAAAACTTGAAACCTTGAAAAAAATCCTTGGTGATCAATCGCAAACTCAAAAATCACAAGATCCAGCCTCACAAATTAATAGCATTTCAAAAAAAATCTCTGCAAAGGATCAACTAAAACAATCACTGATTCTTCAAACAATGAAACGTGCTGAATACTCAACCGACAATGTTGGACATTTTGGTCTCCAACTAGATCAATATTGTCACTTTACCTCTCCAATCAGAAGATATCCTGATTTGCTAACTCATCGCATGATTAAACAATGCATTGAAAATGATGGTAGCTACTTGAGCAATATAAAAAATGATCAAGAGATCTGTGAACTTTCATCAAAGCTTGAGCATCGAGCAGAAAATGCTTCAAGAAAAGTTAATCAGATCTTGATTTTTGATTACTTAAAAAGACATGTAGGTGAGTCTTTTGATGGGGTGATTTCTGGGGTAACTGAGTTTGGATTATTTATTACCATCGAAAAGTTTTTGGTTTCAGGATTGCTGCATGTTGCTGACTTAAAGAGAGATCGTTATCAATTATCAAAAGATCAGACCTATTTATATGGAATAAAGTCTGGCAGAAGATATAGATTTGGTGATTCAATTAATATCAAGATAGTAGCAGTTTCTCCATTTGAGGGTAAAATGACGCTCCTGCAAAATGAACATAAAAGAAGAAGAAAAACGTGAGGGCTTTCATGTTGTGGATGCGCTTTTAAAGCATTCGCCTGAAATCATCAAAAAAATTTTTATCCCTGATAGCCGCAATGATGAGAGATTATCAAGCCTTGTTTCTGTTGCAGAAAGTTTAAGCATCGATGTCGAGGTTAATAAAAAAATTAAGCAGCACCCAATAGCAAAAATTACNCCTCAACCTACCTTAGGAAATAAAGACCTAAAAGAATTTATCGAATCATCAGCAACTGAGAATCCTACACTNTTTATCGTTGACAACATTATTGATCCAAGGAATCTAGGAGCATGCATCCGCTCAGCAATTGCAGCTAATGTCGATGCAATAATTATTAACAAACATCAATGCTCTCCCATTACATCAACTGTCAGGAAAGTTTCATGTGGTGGAACAGAAGTTGGAAGTATTTTTATGGTCTCAAATTTGATAAATGTTATTAAATTCCTTAAAGATCAAGGCATTGAAATTATTGGGACCAGTGAACACAGTGAAGACATCTATACTTCAATGGATTTCAATACTCCTTTAGCNCTNATTGTGGGATCCGAAGAANCCGGTATTCGACAAAAAACTCTCNATGCTTGCAATCATGTTGTAAACCTNAGTGACAGTGAATTAATAAATAGTTTGAATGTATCTGTAGCTTCAGGGGTGGTATTATTTGAAATCAAAAAACATAAGAGTGGCTTATAAATCNNATGCTTCAACAAAGAACCATTACTAATCCCATTAAAGCCATGGGAGTTGGNCTGCACAGCGGCAAGAAAGTTATTTTAGAATTACTCCCTGCGCCTGCTGACTCAGGCATTAACTTNATNAGATCAGACCTTGAACCAAACGTTGAAATTCCAGCCATATTTGAGCATGTGGGTGATACAACACTATCAACNACCNTATATAANGAAGGATCAAGAATAGCTACCATTGAACACCTNCTNTCNGCTATAGCAGGATTAGGTGTAGATAACTGTATTATTAAAGTTAATGGTCCTGAGATTCCTATCATGGATGGCAGTGCTGGGCCTTTTGTTTTTTTAATACAATCAGCTGGAATCACTCAACAAGATAAGATCAAAAAATTTATCAAAGTAAAAAAAGAGGTTANGGTTGAGCGTGGAGATTCNTTTGCGGCCATTAAACCTTTTGATGGTTTTAAAGTAAGTTTTACAATTGAATTTGATGACCCAACCATTAATAAGTATGCATCAACATCCTCAATAGATTTTTCCTCAACATCATTTGTTAAAGAGGTTTGCAGAGCAAGAACCTTTGGATCAACAAAAGATTTGGATTACCTACAATCTCAAGATTTGGCTCTGGGAGCCAGCGTTGCTAATGCAATTGCAATTGGAGAAGACGGGATTGTAAATGAAGAAGGGCTNCGTTTTGATGATGAGTTTGTAAAACACAAAATGTTGGATGCTATTGGCGATCTATACTTGCTGGGGCATAACCTTATTGGACAGTTTACTGGATATAAGTCAGGACATTCCTTAAATAATGAGCTGTTGAGAAAAATTCTTGATTCTGAGGATGCCTGGGAAATCGTTACTTTTGAGGATATTGCTACTGCACCGATATCCTATTCAAAGCCCCCATTCGAAAATACATAGTCCCAGCGATGAGTATCTTTCAGAGAATATTTAGTTCTAGCAACCAAAGGTATCTAAATAAAATAAATAAAATTGTTCAACTAGCAAACGAACTTGAGGCTAGCTACAAAGAACTTAATGATGATGAGTTTTTATCGCTTAAATCTTTAATCATCAAAGATTATTCTGAAAATAATGACTTGTTAACAGCTCATGCTTTTGCTGCAGTAAGAGAGGCTGGAGTGAGGACCATTGGTCTGAGACATTTTGATTCTCAATTTCTGGGAGGCATTGCTCTTGCTCAGGGGAAAATCAGTGAAATGAAAACAGGTGAAGGAAAAACCTTGGTAGGCACCCTGCCTGCTTACCTAAACTACCTCAGTGACAACAAGGTCATCCTTGTTACCGTGAATGACTATCTTGCGCAAAGAGATTCGGAGTGGATGAAACCTGTATACGAATTCTTAGGCATGTCTGTAGGTGTTATTTATTCCAATCAGGAAATTCAAGAAAAAAAACAAGCCTATGAGAGTGATGTAATTTATGCAACCAACAATGAACTTGGCTTTGACTACCTTCGAGATAATATGGCTTTGCGAGCGGAAGACAAAGTTCAATGCTCACTTGATTTTGCAATTGTTGATGAAGTTGATTCTATTCTTATCGATGAAGCCAGAACTCCTCTGATCATTTCAGGCCCATCCAGTGAGAGTCCAGAGTATTATGAAAAAATAAAGAAGATTATCCCTACCCTTAAACGTCAGTCCAGAGAAGAAACTGAGGAAGAGCCCCTTGATGAGAATGAAAAAGGCGATTATCTAATTGATGAAAAAATGCGCTCNGTCGATCTTACAGANGATGGATATATCAAAGTNGAGAANTACCTCGAGCAAATTGNAATGCTCAATGAAGATGAAAATCTTTACTCAGCTGCCAATCTCAAAATTATGAGGTATGTTCAGGCAACCCTGAAAGCTAATTATTTATTTAATAAAAATGTTCATTATTTGGTTAGGAACAATGAAGTGCTGCTCATTGATGAGCACACTGGGAGAACAATGCCTGGGAGAAGAATTAGCGAAGGAGTTCATCAAGCTCTTGAGGCCAAAGAAAATGTAACCGTTCAACGAGAATCACAAACATTAGCCTCTACAACTTTTCAGAATTTTTTTAGGCTCTTTAAAACATTGTCTGGAATGACAGGGACCGCAGATACCGAGGCTAGAGAGTTTAGTGAAATATATGGGCTGGATGTTGTCATCATTCCAACACATAAAGACATGATTCGTGAGGATTGTGATGATTTAGTTTTTTTAACTAAAGAGGCAAAATACAAAGCCNTAATTGAAGAAATTGAGACTATACGCTCAAAAAAAGCACCCGTTCTTGTGGGTACTGCATCAGTTGAATCTTCAGAGATAGTATCCTCGCTCCTAACAAAAAAAGGAATTCAGCATCAGGTCCTCAATGCCAAACAACATGCAAAAGAAGCTGAAATCATTGCAAACGCAGGAGTGCCTGGTGCAGTCACAATTGCTACAAATATGGCTGGGCGAGGTACCGATATTGTCTTAGGTGGAAAAACTGAAGGTGAAAAAGATTCCAATTGGGTATCACAGAATCAAACCGTGCTTGATGCAGGNGGCTTACATATTTTAGGAACTGAAAGACATGAATCAAGAAGGATTGATAACCAGTTGAGAGGTAGAGCTGGAAGACAAGGTGATCCTGGTTACTCAAAGTTTTTCCTTTCGTTAGAAGATGACTTGTTAAGGCTCTTCATATCTGAAAGTCGTAGAGGTTTATTTGAGAGAATCGGCATGGGTGATGATCATATTGAACATAAAATGCTATCAAGAGGCATTGAAAATGCGCAAAAAAGAATTGAAAACCGTAACTTTGATCTCAGAAGAAACTTGCTTGAATATGATGATGTTGCAAATGATCAAAGACAAGCTGTATACCAGCTAAGAGATCAACTTCTTTTTGAAGATGAAATATCCAATAGCATAAACGAATTAATCGAAGATGAGTTTACTGCAATATCATACGATGCCGTACCTCCTGAATCTGTAGAAACTCAATGGAAATTAGAGGAGCTTGAAGAAGAACTTAGATCAAGTTTCAAACTCAACTTAAGTCTTGTTGATAAGGTTAAAAACGATCGATCAATATTACCGAAGGATATAGCTTTCTATGTTGCTGATGAGGCATCTAAATTCTTCAAATCAAAATATGCTCATATCGGTGACAATCTTAAAATGCTTGAAAAACAAGTCATGCTTCAGGTTTTGGATAATCACTGGAAAGATCATCTTGCTGAAATGGATCATTTACGACAAAACATTGGTTTAAGGGCTTACGCACAAAAAAATCCAAAAAATGAATACAAACGAGAAGCATATGAAATGTTTGAAGATATGCTTCAAACAATNAATANAGAAACGGTTAAAGTACTCTTTAGTCTTGAATTAGTTTCTGAAGANGANATNAACGAATTAAAAGAAANAGCTTTAGAAGAACAAAAAANGCAACAATCTTTNAGCTCGGAAAATCAACCAACCCTTCAACCACCNNCAATANATCAAAATATTTCNTCAGAACNACAAGAGCCTAAAGCACCTCAAACCATCCAAAGAAATNCACCAAAGCTNGGNAGAAATGATCCATGTCATTGTGGTTCAGGAAAGAAATTTAANCATTGTTGTGGAAAGTGAGACTTATTGCGATCACTCCANATAAGTTNGATGATCTTGATCCCCANGACTATATCAAGTCTTTTTCAATAAGAAGCAATCCAGATCTTATTATAGTTAGGGATACTAATGCTTCCTTTGCAACAAAACTTGAATTTGCAGACAGGCTTAGAAAACTTTCTAACGTATCAATTTCCATTAATGCAAAAGCAAATGATTTCGCTAGTCAAAAAGATATTTCCTTTGGTCTGCATATGAATTCTGTTGAATTAAAAAGAGTTGAAAATGAGAGCTTAGATAAATTAAAACCCCAATCTTATATTTCTGCTTCTTGCCATAATATTGAAGAAATAAATAAAGCAAATTTCATGAGCCTTGATTTTGTTTTGGTGAGTCCAGTCTTGATTGATAAATTCAATCCAAAATTGGGCTGGAAAAACTTTTCAAAATTAGCATTTCAATGCTCCTCTAAAGTCTTTGCTCTAGGAGGTATGAACATTCCGGACTTAGAAATTGCACGAAAACATGGAGCTCAGGGAATCGCTGGTATTTCAATGTTTACTTAATCCTCTGAAAAATCTTCGGAGTGTATTGGTCTTTGTATAACTTTTTCCTCATTAGCCCATTCACCTAGATCTATAAGCTTGCATCTTTCTGAGCAAAATGGGCGAAATATATTTTTCTTACTGATATCTGCTTCCCTTTTACATTGTGGGCATGATAATTGATTACTCATTACATAACTCTAAGTAAAAGTTATGGATGGTTGAAATCTTTCCTTCCAAGTCTTGCAGGCTGTCGTTATTAGTGATTACATCATTGGCAATACTTAACCTCTCATTTCTGCTGCATTGCGAGAGCATAATTTTTTTTATCTCAGTGTCAGGGACATTATCTCTTGATGCTGCCCTATTTAAGGAAATCTCAGGCTTACAATCAATCACCAGAATTCGTTGATAGTTAGAGGCTGAATCAGTTTCGAAAATTAATGGCACCTCAATTATCGTATAGATTGACTCAGATTTTTGGATTTCGTTACTAATCACTTTTCTAACAGCTGGATGGACAATTTTTTCTAAATTACTTTTAAGGTCATAATCATTGAATACTAAGTCTCTAATTTTTTCTCTACTAAGANTTCCATCACTTTGAACTACCTCTTCACCNAACAAATCAATAGCATCAGATTTTGCTNTTGGGTCTTTCTCAAAAACTTCCCTTGATGCTTGATCAGCATCAATTACGGTAATCCCANGTTGTCTAAAAATATTTCCTGCAGCTGATTTCCCTGATCCGATGCCGCCTGTTAAACCAATTATCAATTTAAATCCTTATTTCGTATTGATAGGTGCATTTAACGACCACGAACTTTCTTCAATTCTTTCTGATATTTTCCAACCATCATTGGTACGCTGATATTTATCGTTGTACCACATCCCNAAGAAGAATACTTTTCCCTTTTTATCTTCCATTGGGTTGAAGCACATGACCTTACCAATAGCTGAGTTATTGCTTTCATCAAAATCAATAGAAATATTTGAAATCATATGTTGATAATTGGGGAAGTGTTTAAGAGCTAACTCTAAATAAGAAATTATTTCTTCTAAGTTACCGCTAATGCCTCCAACCTTTGTGTAATCAATAAAGCAATCGGGTGTAAAAAAATCTCTGAACCTATGGAATTGCTTTTGGTCAACCGCAGAAGCATAGTTTGTAACAAGCTTCTCAATTTCCATACGATCTGAGATTTCTTGAAGTTCCATGAAGTTAATTTTATAACAAAAAAAAAGAGCTTTCAGATCACTGAAAGCTCTTCCTAAATAAAAAGCCTGACGATTTCCTACTCTCACACAGGGAAGCCCTGCACTACCATTGGCGTTAGTTCGTTTCACTTCTGAGTTCGAGATGGGATCAGGTGGTACCAAACTGCTATTGTCATCAGGCAAACTGGTATGTAATTTTTAGAGCACTACAAAACTTGATAGAAGCAACCTTTCTTAAGGTTACATAATCAAGCCTCACGAGTTATTAGTACAAGTTAGCTCAACGCCTCACAGCGCTTACACATCTTGCCTATCAACGTCATAGTCTNTGACGACTCTTNAGGAGACCGAAGTCTCAGGGAGATCTTATCTTGGGAGAGGCTTCCCGCTTAGATGCTTTCAGCGGTTATCCTTTCCGAACATAGCTACCCGGCAATGCCACTGGCGTGACAACCGGAACACCAGAG
>NHFF02000035.1 GCA_002172535.2 Gammaproteobacteria bacterium TMED104
ATGATCGTTGATGTTGCTCTTGATCTAAAAAAAAATAAATGAACATCGGCATGACGTTACCGGTCATGGAGCCGGGACTGACAAGAAATAATCTTTATGAGTGGACCAATCAAATTGATAACGGCCCATGGAGCAGCATTGCATTAGGCGAAAGAATTGTCTTTGATAACCCTGAATTTATTTCGATGCTTTCAGCAGTAGCTGCTTGGACAAGTAATGTAGAAATCATATCAACAGTGTCTGTGCTAAGCATGCATGATCCTGTTTTATCTGCAAAACAATTCGCCACAATTGACATGCTCTCTGAGGGTAGGCTTACAGTTGGAGTTGGAGTTGGTGGACGACAAGAAGACTATGAAGCAATTGGATCTGATTGGAAAAATCATCGTTGGAAAAAGGTAAGTGAGTATTCAAAAATTATGCAATCAATATGGGCTTGCGAATTCGCGCATGATATTGGGCCAAAAACTGTGCAAGCAAAAGGACCAAAAATTTTAGCTGGAGCCATAGGCCCAAAAGCTCTATCAATGTCAGCTGATTATGCATCAGGTATTGCAGGATTTTCTTTTAATGCTGATATAGAAGAGATTTCAGATGCAGTAGTTAGAGCCAGAGAAGCATTTAGTATAAAAGGCATCAAAGAACCAAGAATAGTAACAAGTTTTTGGTTTGCAATTGGAAAAGATTCAAGATTACAAATGCAATCTCACTTAAATAGATATTTAGCTTGGATGGGAAAAGAAATAGCTGAAAATCTTGCAGCTAATGCAGGTTTTTGTGGATCAATTGAAGACTTAGCTAAGCTAATTAAACAAGTCAAAGAATGCGGAGTAGATGACTTACTGTTGGTGCCGACATCTAAAGATTTAAAACAAGTTATTGAGATTGAAGATATTCTTTAAGAAGGTAAATTTAAGGAATTGTTGTTAGAATATTTGTATGTCAGATAAATTAATATCAACTGAACTTCCTGTTCAAAAAAATCCGAATGAAAGNTCTTTAGNGGATGGTTGGCATAAANTTGCTNCGAGCGATGCAATNAAGAATGGNGAAGCAATACAANTAGATAATTTTGCTACTCAGCTTGTAGTTTGGAGNGGCGAAGACGGCAAAGTTAGGGCTTTAGATTTGTACTGCAAACATATGGGAGCTGCTCTTTCATGTGGAGAGGTAGATGGTAACGGTATTAGGTGTCCATTTCATGCATGGAAATGGAATGAGGAGGGCAANTGTGATGATATTCCATATGCAAAAAAAATCCCAACGAAAGCNGTTACACGATCATGGCAANNAAAAGAAGAATCTAATGATATTATGGTGATGCTACAAAAGGCATAAAAATAAGTTTAGGAGAAATGGATGAGTGAGTTACCAGATAGATTTCCAAGGGGATGGTTTGTTTTAGGTCATCAAAGAGATTTTGAGACAGAGAGNACAAAAACTATCTANGCATTTAATAGAAANTTATTAGTTACNAGNAATAGTGATAATTCAATTAGNNTAGATCCGGGCNAAGGCGAATCNTGGCCNACACTTGAAATTAATCAAATGGTCATGTGTTGGCANGATNTTGAGGGTGGTGAGCCTGATTATGAGCCTGAAAANATTGATGCCTGTTACTCAGANGAATGGTCTGACTATGGAATGGCAAGTTTTNTNGTTAAAAATAACTGCAGAGAACTGATTGATAATATGGCNGATAAAGGTCATTTTGGNCCTGTTCATCAGGCNCCTTTTGAAGGNTTCTGGAATGANGCAAAAGANCATACTTACACTCAAGAAATGACTGCTGATAGTCCTATTCTTGGNAGAGATTTATTTTCTAAAGCAACATATGAAGGCCCAGCATATATGACAACTTATATGAGTGCACTTCAAGAGGGTCAAAAAGTAGAAAGTAGGTTATTAGTATCTCATTTACCACTTACCTTGACATCATTTGAAATTAACTTTGGAGTCATGGTAAAAAAAATACCTGGCATGACAGCTGAAGAGGAGCATGAGTATGTCCAAGGATATATTGATGCAAATAACTTTGCTTTTGGTCAAGATGTAGCGATTTGGGAAAACAAGATTTACATTGCTGATCCCGTTGTTTGTGATGGTGACGGACCTCTTCACAAGCTAAGAAAATGGTACGGTCAATTTTTGGTAAACAGAAATGATATTCCTAATGGCCTAGACATGGAAAAAAGAGAATTTTAATCCATTGCTGTGAGCCAAAATCTTGACGATTTAGATCATAAAATTATCCATTGCTTGAAAGAAGATGGCCGAATAGCTGTAAAGTCTATAGCTATTCAATTAGGTGTAACCGAAGCAACTGTAAAGAAAAGACTGAACAGAATTTTGGATGACCAGGTTTGCAAGGTTGTTGCGATAGCTGATTTTAAAAAATGTGGTTTTGATTACTTATTACCAATTGGTTTAAAGGTTAACGGTGATCAATTAGATAGCGTTGCACAAGCACTAACCTTGCTTCCACAAGTCTTTAGCGTCAATGCTGTGAGCGGAATTCAGGATTTAGAAATACTTTGTGCTACTAGATCTGTAAACGAAACAGAAGAGCTTATTGACAATATTCTTCCTTCGATTCCAGGAATCAAAAGTATTGATTCTTCTCTAGCATCCAAAGTGTATAAATTTGAAACTGACTGGGCGCCATTGTGAGCTTAGATAATATCGATAAAAAAATTATTCAACTGATGGGGGCAGACGCACGGATGTCCAATCATCAAATGGCAGCAGTTATTGGTGTTTCTGAAGGCACTGTGCGNAATAGAGTAAAAAAGCTAATTAATAATGAGGTAATTAAAATTTCAGTTATTAATAATATTAATAGAATCGAAAATCCTTCTTTTGCATTTGTAGGCTTGGATGTTGAGGCGAGAGAAAAAGATAAAATAGCATTGGCATTATCAAAAATGCCAGAGGTTAGATTTATATCAAGTCTAATAGGTCGTCATGATTTGATGGTATTTATTTTGGCAGATGATGCTGCNGAGCTTTCAAAAGTGTTATANCAAAAGATAGCTTCGATTCCTGGGGTAAGAAATTCTGAGTCGAGCATAGGGTTAAAATATTTTAAATATGANTATAAATTAGCAAGATTAATATGAGTTCAAAAATANNGTCTTTACCAGAATTAGTNTCAGCTCGNGCATTAGAATTAGGATCCAAGGTTGCATTTATAGATGATGCTGCTCAAATCTCATATGAGGAGATTCATGAAAAAGTTGAGCTATTGGCCTTAAATCTTNTTCATCAAGGTNTAGAAAAGGGNGACAGAGTTGCTATTTGGTCTCCAAATTCAATTAATTGGATATTAGTTGCGACTGCNATACAAGCAGCTGGCGGTATTCTAGTNCCCATTAATACAAGGATGAAGGGATCAGAAGCNGGATTTATNTTAAATAAATCAAAAGCTAAATTTTTNTTTACTGAGAATGATTTTTTAGATANTGACTATCTTGATTTACTAAAGAATCAAGACNTGCCNAANCTGAATAAGACCTTTGTTTTAAATCCCAATCANAACGAAACAGAAGCCANTATCAATGATTTATTTTCTAAACAGAGCATNAATTTACCAAAAATAGTCCAGGATGATGTNGCTGATATTATTTTTACATCTGGGACAACAGGCGAACCAAAAGGTGTGATGATAAATCAANTACAAAACATAAANGTTTTTGATTATTGGTCCACCTNTGTTGGNCTTAATTCTGAGGATCGATATCTGATTGTGAANCCTTTTTTTCATACATTTGGCTATAAAGCAGGATGGATGTCAGTATTATTAAGGGGCTGNNCAGGATATCCNGAGGCAGTTTTTGACGTAGAGAAAATTGTTTCAAAAATCTCTAAACATAAAATTACCATGTTGCCNGGTCCTCCTACGTTGTANCAATCNATCCTTAGTTCAAATGNATTTGATTCAAGCAAGGTATCTTCACTTCGATTGGGAGTCACCGGTGCNGCAGCAATTCCTGTCAGCTTGATAAAAGATATGAAAGAAAAATTAGGATTTGAAACTGTTATTACCGCTTACGGGTTAACCGAAAGTACTGGTGTAGCAACCATGTGTACTCCAAATGATGATTATGAAACCATTGCAACAACATCCGGTAAATCAATAGCAGGGGTTGAGGTGAAATGTGTAGATATTGATGGAAAAGAAGTTGCCTCAGGTGAACAAGGTGAAATTTTAGTGAAGGGATTTAATGTAATGCAGGGATATCTTGATAACGCGGAAGCAACTGAGGAAGCTATTGATAAGGAGGGCTGGCTGCATACTGGCGACATTGGAATTATTGACGATAAAGGATACCTTAAAATTACAGACCGATTAAAAGATATGTTTATTGTAGGTGGGTTTAATGCTTATCCTGCAGAGATAGAAAACATTTTGTTGAATCATCCTTCAATTATTCAAGCCGCAGTTATAGGTGTTCCTGATGAGCGAATGGGGGAGGTCCCCAAGGCTTTTCTAGTTACAAATGGAAAGGATTTTTCTTCCAAAGAAGAAATTATTAAATGGGCAAAAGACAATATGGCTAACTANAAGGTTCCTAGAGAGATTGAGTTCNTGGATTCACTTCCTGTNAATGCTGCAGGAAAAATAATGAAATTTAAATTACGTTGATACTTTTTTATAGTAAGCTTTTTAANAAACATAGGAGTTAATAATGAAATTATTCTTAAGTGTATTTGTATCTCTTTTTGCATTTACAGCTATAGCTGANNCTCATTCTGATGATGAATTNGCAGTNTTAGAGTCNTTAAATGCATACTATGANGCNAGAAGAAATGAAGATTGGAAAAAAGTNGTTTCNATGGAAAGCAGTGCTGGTGTTCTAAGCACAAATTCTGATGGCAGCTTTCATAAGCCTTTAATNAAACAANCCGCNGATGANTGGAAAAANTCAGGNACTGGTGGAGCTCTTAATATTTATTATNCTGAAGCTGTNCANCTNTCTNAAAATGTTGTCTTTACAAGNTTTTATTATGAGGGNATNGCAGGATTTGGAGACGTTGAACAGCCTTACAGAACACGAGTTACTATGAACTGGGTTAAAGAAAATGGTAAGTGGGTNGTTAGATCTCAACANTACTCACCAGCAAACTATGGCGGTGTTCACGTTCCTCAAGCAACNGATTTTGATAATTAATTTTACTAATTAGTAAAAAACCTGATAAATTAAATTATTAAATTTGAGGTAAAAAATATGAAAAACCTANTAACACTTTCNATGNTTTTTCTTNCATTCAGCCTAAGTGCTGGATACGANAAAGGTAATTCAAAGGCTTGGGAAATAAAAGCTTATTCATCTGCTGCTCCAGCTTACATTGGAGATAATGCNACCATAATNGGTGCTTCNGGAAAAGTTTTAAGAAANGGAACAAATGGATGGCGTTGTGAGCCNTTTATGCCAATGCCTGAAGGNGGCTTCAANAGNGCTCATGAAACTGCGGCAGCTTGCTCTGATAAAAATGCAGTAGCTTGGGCTAANGCTTATAAGGCAAANAAGACNCCAGANCTTGAAGCTGATGGATGGATTTGGATGCTTCACGGAGATCTNGGTGTNGATAACTTTACTCCTTATACTGATGGNCAAAAAAATGCAGGTCATAAGCATTTTATTGAGTCAGGTGCACATATGATGTTAATGCCAAAAGATCCTAAATCATTGGACGGTCAATCTACTGACTATACTAATGGAGGNCCATACGTTATGTTTAAGGGAACTCCNTATGTTCATTTAATGATTCCTCTAGAAGGCTATTATGATTATCAGCCTGAGGCATCACCGCATTCTCACTAACATTAGATTGCTGGTTAATGATGGGCACTTTNTGTGCCCATTTTTTTTCTNTGGTGCCCTCTGCAGGAATCGAACCTGCAACTAATCCTTAGGAGGGATTTGTTATATCCATTTAACTAAGAAGGCAATATAGTTAGCATAACAAATAATTTATCGATGAAGATTATAGTTTTAGGCGGCGGCATTGCTGGATTGGCTACCTCNGCTTTTTTAGCCAAACAAGGCAAGCATGTCGTTGTAATTGAAAAGAGTAATTCTTTTGAAGATCATGGTGCCGGGATTCAAATTACTCCAAATGCAGAAAAAGTAATCAAACAACTTGGAATTTATGATCAATTTAAAGAGATATCTGATCAGCCTTCATCAATTAATATCAGAGAGATAGATACAACTAGGAGATTGCATTCTGTTCCTTTAGATCAATATTGTATGAATGAGTTTACGGGTGATTATCACCATATTCACAGACAAGATTTAATTAAATTATTGTCTGTTCGAAGCAAAGAGTTAGGTGTAGAAATAATTGAAAATGAAAAAATCACCAAAATAGAAGAGCTAGATAAGGAAGTAATAGTCTCCTCTGGGTGCGGAAATTCTTATCAAGCTGATTTTTTAATTGCTGCAGATGGCTTAAATTCTATTGCAAGAAAATACCTCTTTCCAACCTATGCTCCAAAATTTAGAAACTTTTCTGCATGGAGATCTCTAATAAAAATCGATAAAGATATCGATAAAATTTTTCTAGAACCAAACTTATTTATCTCAAAAAATCTCCATTTCGTCACATACCCCATTCGCAAAATGTCTCACTTGAACTGCGTATTAATTTCAAAAGATATTGATAAGAAAAAAGAATCCTGGAAGGAAGATGCTGCCTTATCAGAAGTGACAGAATTAATTGAAGAGGCAAATCAAACAGTAAAAAATATATTTCTGCAAAGCACCAATATTAAGAAATGGGGGCTTTATGATCATTTTTTACCAAAATGGCATTCAAATAGAATTTCCTTAATTGGTGATGCGGCTCATCCCATGCTTCCATTTATGGCTCAAGGTGGTTGNTCATCTCTCGAAGATAGTTTTGCTNTNTCATANCTAATGAAAAACTCTAAAAATATTTCTGATGCTTTTTTTAGATTTCAAAAGATAAGGAATAAAAGAGTGAGNAAGATCCAANAAATTTCATCAAGAAATCGTTTTGTNTTTCATCAACCGCTACTGATAAGAAGTTTNATTTTTAAAATCTTGGAGTTATTCCCTTTTATTTTGCTATCAAGATTGAAGATGATTTATAACTATGATGTCGTCTCAAGGATAAAAAATTAAAACGAATATTTTTTAATCATGAAATCAATTAAAATTATGAATTAAATCAAGATTATGAGCGAAGAAATTAAAATATCACTTCCTGATGGTAATACAAAAGTCTTACCTTTGGGCTCAAATGGGAATGATTTGGCGGCATCAATTGGTTCCGGATTAGCCAAATCGGCCATTGCTTACATGGTTGAAGGCAAGCAATTTGATTTAAGTGATGAGCTAGACGATGGCATGAAAGTGTCCATTATCACTATTCAATCTGATGATGGCCTTGAGATAATGCGTCATACTTTAGCTGCTCAGGTGTTAGCAAAAGCTATAAAAAATTTATATCCAAATGCAAAACTTGCTATAGGCCCGACAATTGAAACAGGATTTTATTACGATATCTTGTTTGAAAAACCCATTTCATCTGATGACTTAGAAAAAATTGAAGATGAAATGAGAAAAATTTTGAAAGTTGGCTCAGGGATCGTTAAGACACTCCATTCCAAAAAAGATGCAATTTCTAAGTTTAATGACCTTAAAGAGCCCTACAAAGTTAAGATTATTGAGAGCTCTGAACAAAATGAGGATTTTCAAATCTATACTCAAGAGGAATCAGGCTTTATTGATCTCTGTAATGGACCCCACCTTCCTTCACTAAAATTTATCGGTGAATTTAAACTTTTGAATTTAGCCGGCGCATATTGGAAAGGGGATTCAAAAAATGAAATGCTTACAAGAATTTATGGGACTGCTTGGAGAACAAAAAAAGAACTTTCTGACCATTTAAGTCAAATTGAAGAAGCAGAAAAGAGAGATCACCGTAAGCTCGCAAAAGAAATGAATTTATTTCATTTCCAAGACGAGGCTCCGGGAATGGTTTTCTGGCACCAAAATGGCTGGTCAATATACACTTCTTTATTAAACTTTATGCGAGAAAAACTTAACCTTTCTGGATATCAGGAGATAAATACTCCTCAAGTGGTTGATAGAAAGTTATGGGAAGCTTCAGGGCATTGGGAAAAATATCGAGAGAACATGTTTATTGCTGAAATTGATGAAGAGCATGCAAATGAAAAAAGAACAAATGCTCTTAAACCAATGAATTGTCCTTGTCACGTACAGGTTTATAATCAGGGCCTGACATCTTATAAGGATCTACCCATTAGGTTTTCAGAATTTGGGTCATGCCATAGATATGAGGCTTCAGGAACGATGCATGGATTAATGAGGGTTAGAGGATTTACTCAGGATGACGGCCATATTTTTTGTACCGAAGATCAAATCGAAGATGAAACAAAATCATTTATTACGCTTTTATCTGATATCTATAAAACGCTTGGTTTCAATGAATTTAATATCAAACTCTCAACTCGTCCCGAAGTTAGAATAGGTAATGATGAGACCTGGGATAAGGCTGAGAATGCATTGCAGAAAGCAATTGAGAGGTTAGATCTACCATATGTAATTGAAGAAGGAGAGGGAGCCTTTTATGGTCCAAAATTAGACTTTGTTCTTACGGATGCAATAGGTCGACAATGGCAATGCGGTACTTTTCAAGCTGATTTCATTCTCCCATCTAGATTGGATGCTGTTTATGTGGGTGAGGACGGAAAAAAACATAATCCTGTAATGATTCATAGAGCCATATTGGGTTCTTTTGAGAGGTTTTTAGGCATCTTGATAGAAAACTATTCAGGAAAGCTGCCATTGTGGTTAGCGCCAAGGCAAATAGCTGTTTTAACTGTTACTGATGAAGTTATTCCATTTGCTGAGAAATTAAGCACACAGCTTCTAGCCGAAGGTATTCGAGTTGAGCTGGATAAACGCAATGAAAAGATTGGCTATAAGATTAGAGAGCACTCAAATTCTAAAACGCAGTTAATGGCAATTATTGGAAAAAAAGAAATGGAAAATCAAGAGGTTTCTATTAGGACTTTAGCCGATAGTGAGACAGAAACTATGTCAGTAAAAGAAGCAATCAAAAAATTGAAAAAGGTTGTTTTGAGCCCCTAAGCTACTGTCTCCAGCCTTCTCTATCAAATACTCTTAGGTAAGTGAGTTGATCGTGATCTGATTCATTAACAACCTTAACGTAATCACCTGACTCAACTAATATAACATCCCCGGCAGTCAAAGCGTATGAATCTTTATGTCCGATACCTCTTGAAGGATCGCTGCCATGACCTTCTTTAGAATTCATGTATTCAACAACCTCCATAATTCCTCTTCCATTTACTATTACATAAACTACATCAGAATTGACTAATTGGTGACCTAAGGTGCTCTTTCCAGGCTGGATCACAGTCTTACTAGCAATGACTTTTCCCAACAGATCATTTGTCCAAACTGCATAGTCATCTGTTACCTTCTGTGGTGATCCACCAACTCTAAAATTGTTATATTTTCTTGCCATAATTTTTTCTCTCGCAGTGATTATATAAATTTATTCAATGAATGGGGTAAATTTCTTTACAAATTCTAATTCTTAATTATTATTACCAAAACGCNGATTTGTCTGGCTTGCGGGCGTTTAATAAATTCAGCTAAATAAGGTCCCAATCTTAATTAGTAAATGCCTCATATATAATAACTATTTCACGTGGAGTGACATTATGACTAAAGAATATAAAAACCCTGAAACCATTGGATTGCATGCTGGATGGCGAAAAGACGAAACTACTAATTCAGTAGCTGTTCCCATTCATCAAACCTCTAGTTATCAATTTGATAATACAGATCATGCNGCAAATCTATTTTCCTTATCTGAGTTAGGAAATATTTANTCAAGAATTATGAATCCTACAAATGCAGTGCTTGAAGAGAGGATTGCTACCCTTGAAGGTGGGGTTGGAGCATTGGGTGTTGCCTCTGGNCAAGCCGCATCAAGTTATTCAATTCAAAATATCGCAAAGGCTGGAGATAATATTGTTGCCTCGGCTCATCTTTATGGAGGCACATATAATCAATTTAAAAATCCATTTAAAGATATGGGTATTGAGGTTAGATTCGTTGATCCTGAAAATCCTCAAAATTTTAAAGATGCTACCGATGAAAATACGAGAGCGTATTANGGTGAAGTTCTTCCAAATCCTTCTTTTAAGGTCTTCCCAATAGAAGAGGTTGCTGAGCTCGGCAAACCCCTAGGTATTCCGTTAATTGTTGATAATACTGCTGCACCTATCATTTGTAAGCCTTTTGATCACGGTGCTACAGCACTTATTCACTCAACNACAAAATATATTGGTGGCCATGGAACATCCATTGGAGGAATTATTGTTGATAGCGGTAATTTTGAGTGGGAAAAGTTTGCCGAAAGGCAGCCTTCATTGAATACACCCGATCCTTCTTATCANGGAGCCATTTGGACNGAGGCTGTAAAGCCGCTTGGTCCAATTGCATATATTTTGAAGGCCAGAACAACTCTCTTGAGAGATATGGGAGCTGCAATGAGTCCGTTTAACGCATTTATCTTTATTCAAGGACTTGAAACTCTTGCTCTAAGGATTAGGGAGCACTCTAAAAATGCCAATCAGGTAGCTGAATTCTTAGCNTCTCANGCTAAGGTTGAATCTGTTTCTCATCCAAGNGTGGCTGANGGTATTCACAAGGAAAGAGCTGAAAAATATCTTTCAGGAGGTCATGGNGGACTACTAGGTTTTGAAATTAAAGGTGGTCTTGACGCTGGAAAGAAATTTATTGACTCGCTGGAAATGTTCTATCATGTGGCTAATATTGGTGATTCAAGAAGCTTAGCAATACATCCTGCTAGTACCACTCACTCTCAGTTGACTGAAGATGAATTAGCATCTGCAGGAGTATCGCCAGGTTACGTAAGACTTTCAATTGGCTTGGAACATATTGATGACATTATTGATGATCTCAAGCAAGCTTTTGATAAAGTGAATTAACTGCATTGAGGTATGGAACGCGATACCTCAATGATTATTTATATTATCTGTGGNAGTTCNTGGCANTTAAAGAGGATTTCTAACTATAAATTAGAAAAGGGNTCCTCNTTAACTTTTTTAGATTTCNATGCAGAAGATTTAACAGAAAAAATAGCAAGTTTGAAAAATTCCTTTTTTTGCCTTGTACCAGCAGGATTTTTCCCTAATAAGAAGGCTAGGGATTTTATGGCTAAAACAGCATTTATTAATGAGAAGGTTTGGGGAAAATTCTCTTTAAACCTTCAAATTAAAGATTTNGTTTTTAAAAGACGCTTAGCNAAAAATAGNGCAATTTTTTTTCANAAAGATATTTTTTTTTCTGTTGGCGGNCATGGTAAAAATGGATCCAATTTATTTAATGAGTTGGAAAAAAGATTTTCTATCAGAATGGATTCATTAGAAAATACTGGTAATTTAATTAGAAAGTTCAAAAAATAACTTATGAGTAATTTNATCGAAGTGGATAATGTCCATTACTCAATAAACGAAAATAATTTGATTCGTGGAATTTCTTTTGGGCTNAANGAAAATGAGATTTGTCATATCCAAGGTNNAAATGGCTCAGGCAAAACATCGCTTTTAAANATAATCTTAGGAATTGTTGAGCCCACAAAAGGCGANGTTCATAGAAAAGAAAANTTAAAAATTCAATTCCATGGACATAAATTGCCNTTTAAAGGCTTTCTTACTTTATTGCAAAATCTAAAGTTNGTTCTTTCAGAGGATGAACTTATTGATGCTCAAAAAGTTTTAGAAGAACTAGATTTGCATGAAAAGCTGAATTTAAGATTTTCAAATCTTTCGTTTGGGCAGCAAAAGAAATCTTTTTTTGCTTCAAAACTAGTAATTAAAAATACTCAGGTGTTTGTTTTAGACGAGCCATTTGTTGGATTAGATGATTCAACTACAAAATTTTTTCAAGAAAAACTACAAGAAAGGGCAAATGATGGAGCAGCTATAATTATTACCTCACACATTCCAATATCAATGCCATCTAAAACAATTAATATTTAAATGATTAAATACCTATCACAGGAACAAACAAAACTAATTTACAANTCAAGAGCATGGCTNNCTCCNTTGATTTTNTTTGCTTTGATAATGATCGCTTTTCCATTNAGTATTGACTTATTTGGNANNCAGACTAGTGATCTATTNATGATAATTATTGTNATTTCTCTCCTGCTTACAAATTACCTTGCTATAGANGATATTTTGCTTGAGGATTNTGAAGACGGNTCANTNGANCAGTTTCTTACTCAAAATAAAAGTTTATTCTCANCCGTTTTAGCAAAGTTAATTATTTTGATTNTTTACAAAGCGCTNCCTTTGTCATTNCTNACTNTTTTNTTTGCAAGTGTTAACAANGTNGATGCATTTATTTTTNTAGATCTCTTTTTAATATCTTTTTTTTGCCAAATATTATTTTTAAATATCTTTCTTTTTGGGAGTGCATTGGGTATCAATAAGGGTGGATTGCTTGGACTTATAGTTGTCATGCCATTAGTTTTTCCAATAATCATTATTTTTGGGCAATCGATGACCTTATTACAAAATAATTCAAGTATTGATAGTTTTTTACTGCTTAGTCTTGGAATTAGCTTCCTTATTACTCCTATGTTTTCTTATTTATCTTCGCTTATACTCAAAATGCATTTGGAATAGCAATTCAGAGCCTTATATATAGATTAGTGTCTAATAAAATAATTAATAAATTTGCATCAGCAAAAACCTATATCGAAACGTGTGATAAATACTTTCTATTTGTATTTATCCCTAGCATTGTATTGATCATTTCTGGTTGGTACTGGGGAATTTTTATTGCGCCTTCTGATGCTGTTCAAGGAGATTCATATCGAATTATTTATCTGCATGTACCTTCTTCTATATATGCTCAACTTATATATTGGATAATGGCTGCCTGGTCAGCTATATACCTAATCTGGAGGGTAAGATTAGCTGCATACTTAACAAAATCTGCTGCGTTTGTAGGNCTTTTNGTTACTTTTTTAGCATTATTTTCTGGATCTGTTTGGGGTATTCCAACTTGGGGTACTTGGTGGCAATGGGATGCAAGAATAACTTCGACCCTAATTCTTTTTTTTATGTATTTGGGATTAATTGCATTGCATGATTCATTTAATAATCAAAATAAGGCTGATAACTTGATGTCTATTTTGACAATAGTAGGGTGTGTAAATTTACCAATTATAAAAAAGTCTGTTGATTGGTGGTCAACTCTCCATCAACCAGCCTCAATAACTTTAACCGATAACCCAGCTATAGATCCTGCGATGTTGTACCCATTAATACTTTGCATTGTCTCATTTGGTTTTGTATTAATATCCATGGGAGTTTTAGTAAGTAAACTTATTATTTTTAATAGAGAAAAAAACAGGAATTGGGTAAAGAACTATGGATGATATTCTTTTTATGAATGGTCATGGTATTTATGTCTGGATTGTCTATTCAGTAGGAACTCTATTGCTATCCGGGTCATTTATTTTTTTGTTTTATAAGCTTAGGAAATAGNTTTTCAAATGCTTCCTCATCGAAAAAAGAGACTGCAGAATATNTTATTNNTACTTGGNTCNTCCTTTATNGGTATTTTCCTGATATTGACCGCATTGAACTCACAACTNGACTTATTTTATTCGCCTAGCGAATTAAATAAAAATAATCTTCCTCAAGAAAGAATAAANCTCGGTGGAATGGTAAAAAAAGGGTCAATNAAGTATGAAGATACAAAGGTNTTATTTGTATTNACTGATTTNGAAGAAGATCTAGANATTGAATTTGATGGNATTCCTCCNGACCTCTTCAAAGAAGATAGCGGAGCNGTTATGTTNGGAANTTTTGATGGCAANGGCGTATTTGTTGCAGAAGAAGTTTTTGCAAAGCATGATGAAAATTACATGCCACCGGAACTAAGCAAATAATATGATTCCTGAGNTATCTCATTTGCTCACAATATTAGCAGCAGGTNTGTTTTTATTTTCTTTNNTAGTAATNCTNAGCAGTANCGCTTTAAGNNNTACCGATTCAATAATTAGGCTTTCNTTAAACTGNTTTAATGCAGCAACGATTTTCTTGATTTCTGCTTTTATTTTATATGTCTACTTGGCNNTTATGGATGATTTNTCTNTGAAATACATAGCNATGCATTCAAATTCAGATNTNCCAATCTTTTACAAAATTTCATCGATTTGGAGTTCTCATGAAGGATCAATGTTTTTATGGATTTTGTTTCTTTCANTNTGGCTATGGCTATTCGTNAACAGATTAGATNCTCAATCNAATCTATTCAGNTATGTAATNTTTTTCTCTGCAATNGTTTTATTATTCTTTTTGTTATTTTTNCTAGTAACCTCATCACCCTTTGANAGAATANTGCCACTTGCTCCAATCAATGGAGGAGATATAAATCCCGTTCTTCAAGATCCTGCATTGGTGATTCATCCTCCAATGTTATATCTAGGCTATGTTGGTTTTGCTGTTCCATTTGTTTATATCTGTGCTTACTTGGCAGATGGAGAATTTAGNCAAGGNTGGGAAACNATTATTCAAAAGTGGAGCCTTTATGCTTGGGCATTCTTAACATTAGGAATAGGACTTGGAAGTTGGTGGGCTTATTATGAGCTTGGTTGGGGAGGCTATTGGTTCTGGGATCCTGTTGAAAATGTAGCACTGATGCCATGGTTGGCAGCAACAGCCTTCACTCATTCAATTCATGCATCCNCTAAATCAGGCGTACTCAAATCCTGGACTCTTTTTTTNGGGCTTTCAGTCTTTATTCTCAGTCTTTTTGGAGCNTTCATTGTTAGATCTGGGATNATTGATAGCGTNCATTCATTTGCCAATGATCCTCAAAGAGGNTTAACTTTGTTATTAATNACTGGAGTNATAGCACTCATAAGCTTTGGTTTGTTTAGCTTCCGATCTACCAAGATTGTAAATTCAAGGCTTGTGGTATCAGGTTCGAAAGAATCATTCCTCTCATTGAACAATATTTTAATGATTACAAGTATATTCTCAGTTTTCCTGGGAGTTATATATCCTTTAATTACTCAATATTTTTTTTCTACAAAAGTCAGCATTGGCCCGCCTTACTATAATACAATCTTTGCACCATTGATCTTCATTGCAGCATGTTTCATAGCATTATCAGTTGAATCTAAATGGCANCGTAAGTGGAAGCTCACAGAAACACTTTCCAAATTAGGTATTCCAATACTAATATCATGTTTTTTAACTTTTATAGTTCAAAGCCTTTACCAACACAGTGTTAGCTTGATTCAAATGATCGGACTTTTTTCAGGTATTTTTATAATTTCAATTTACGCATTCAAGCTACTAATGAATTCAGTAAATAGGGAATTTATTAACTGGTCGAGTGCNNTATCCCATTTAGGTTTTGGCTTACTGCTTTTTTCTATCGCTGGTAATTCTATTTTTAGTTATGAAAAAAATCTTAAATTAAATGTAAATGAGGAATATATCAGTGAGGAACTTGAAATTAGTTTTGATGATTTNTCTTTACAGGATGAATCAAATCATCAACGAATNATNGCTCAAATCAATATGAAGATNCATGACAAANTAATAAGTTTTTCACCAGAAAAAAGGAAATATTTCANAAGGGGCCAAGTTACATCTGAAACAGATATTGAAGCCACATTTTTAAGAGATATTTATATNAACATTGGNGAACAGCTCGATGATGGGAGCTGGACCTTTAGAGTCCAGTTTAATTATCTAATTAAATGGATTTGGTTTTCTGTATTACTNATGATTCTTGGGATACTNATAAGATCAAGGGCANTGNTATGAAATCNANAATAAGATATATATTTCTATTAGTTCNAATNTNGATAATTGTTTTCTTTGCTTATGTAATTTCTCAAAGNCAAAATGAAGCNAGCCAACCNTTAAATTTNGAGTTACCAGANTTTCANCTTCAAACGCTTGATNACAAANCTTTAAGTGAAAAAGATATTTCCTCTGGCACTTATCTNATAAANGTTTGGGCAAGTTGGTGCATTACCTGCAGAGTTGAGCACCCATTTCTGATTGATTTAAAAGATAAAGGAGTTCCCATTATTGGTTTGAATTATAAGGACAATAAANATGATGCGATAAATTGGNTGAAAAACTTNAAAAGTCCATATGAAATTTCAATACATGATTTTTATGGAACATTAGCATTAGATTTGGGTGTGACGGGCGCGCCTGAAACTTATTTGTTAAAAGATGGCATTATCGTAAGAAGACATATTGGTGAACTGAATATTGAAAAGTGGAGGCAAGATTTTGCAGAGTTTTTCTAGAAAATCTTTAATTGTTTTATTCTTTTTATTTAACTTAGATTTGTCCGCTAATGACATTTATGAATTTAAAGACTCNTATCAAGAGCAAAGATTTTTCAGCTTAATAGATGAGATCCGATGCCCAAAGTGCACCAGTGGAAGCCTTGCTAGTTCCGATGCACCGGTATCAAAAGACTTAAAGGATAGAATCTATTTTATGATCCTCGATGAAAAATCTGATCAAGAGATCAAAGATTTTGTTATTCAAAGATATGGTAAGCAGTCTGATTATAATCCTTCATTCTCAGAAAATTTGTTTCTCTGGTTAATGCCATTAATATTTTTCATTTCCNTCNTTATTTTTTTTNGCCTAAAAAAAAGGATTTAGATTGCTGTATTTAGTATTTGGAATCTCTCTCATACCTATACTTTTTTACTTGTTTTCAAGAGGAGTGAATCACAAGTCAGTGGTTTTATTATTTGCAAGTTTGATCTATGGATTTATTTATTTTTCCTATTTCTCTAGCTATCAAATCATTGGATCTCACAGAGAGGTTAAGCTTATAAATTCAATCGATTCACAAATTTTTGAAAATACTGATGTTTCTTTCGAGGCATTAGCTGAGGTTTCAAAGCTNCAGAGNNAAGAATTNAGTTTTTTATATATAGCTAAAAAGGNAAATGAAGCNATTTCAAATAATTCACTNATTTCAGCAGAAAGNTTATTAAANTTTATAAANCAAAANTTTAAGGAAGAAGAGTTTCAAGTTGATACTTTTAATTTATTAGCAGACCTTAGAGANACCAAATACCCGGAATNTTCTNAGGCATCTGTNCTGATTNATTTTNATTTAATNGATGAACCTAAATGCATAAATGGAATTATTGACACACAAGTNTTTCTTNAAAATGGACCNTTAGTACCATTNGCTGTNTCTTCAGATAGNTTAAGNGATATAAAAAACAATAACCTAATGCTGGATAAGACCAACGCTGTTGTTCGAGGATTTGACATTCCATCAGCAGCACTTAATAAAGAAGTTACCTCAATTGTCGTAGAACTAAAATGTAATGACGGAACTTATGATTACGAGTCAAATATTAACTTTTCTAAGCCCATAGAGGCTGCCCCATGGCAAGTAAATATTAGTGATTCTGAATGGTCTAAAAGGGAACAATAGTTTAAAATAATCATACATGCAGCTCAAACATCTTAAACTGGCTGGCTTTAAGAGTTTCGTTGATCCAACGAGGATATCCTTCCCCACAAATATGGTAGCCGTAGTAGGTCCTAACGGGTGTGGTAAATCAAATATTATTGATGCAGTTAGGTGGGTTCTTGGTGAGTTATCAGCTAAAAATCTCCGTGGCGAGTCAATGGCAGATGTAATTTTTAACGGTTCAGAATTAAGAAAGGCATCCGGTCAGTGCAGCATAGAATTACTCTTTGACAACTCAATGGGTAAATTGGGCGGCGAATATTCAAAATATAACGAAATATCTGTTAAAAGGGTAATGACTAGAGATGGTCAATCAAACTATTTTATTAATAAAGCGAAGGTTAGGCGTAAAGATGTTCAAGATATTTTCTTGGGAACAGGACTAGGACCAAATAGTTACGCAATAATTGAGCAAGGGATGGTCTCGAAAATCGTCTCAGCAAGACCTGAGGATTTGAGAATCTATATAGAAGAGGCTGCAGGTATTTCGAAGTACAAAGAAAGACGTAAAGAAACTGAATCTAAGATAAAACGAACCAAAGAGAACATCTCAAGAGTAAAAGATATAAGAGATGAAATTAAGCGTTTAATTGGTCGATTAGAAAGACAGGCAAAGGCTGCAGAAAAATATAATGAATTGAGTTTTCAAGAAACAGACATAAAACTCAAAATTTCAATAATGAATTCACTTTCAGCCAAGACCCAAAGAGATAAAATTAATTTAAGTCTCAGAGATTTAACCAGCAAGCTTAAGGTAGCTAACGGTGAAGTCTTAACTATTCAATCGAAGATTGATCAGATTAAAACTGAGCATCAAGATACTCTTGCTGCTTATGATGAGGCTCAAAAATCCTTTTATGGCGTAGGTTCTGAGTTAGCTCGATTAGAAGAAAGCTTGCAAAACCTTACTGCAGCTGAAGGCAATACTAAAACCGATATTATTAAAGCAAATCAGGCTTATGAAGATGCCATGAAAAAAGCTACTGACTTTGAAGAATTGTCCCCGAAAGAGAAGGCTCTTCATATTCTTGAAAAATTAATTTCTTCAATTAACAAAAGCGAATTGAAAGAATTAGCTTTGCAGTTAAAAGAGATTCTCCACAAAGTCCTGAATATTGCTTCAGAACAAACAAAAGACTTTGCTCAAGAATTCAAGCAAAGAATAGATGAGCTTGAGCTAAAACTTGATGAAATTTCTAAGAAGAAATCTGAAACCCAAGATCTGCTTACAAAACAAGTTGAGATGAAATCTTCATCTGAATCAGGATTGCTAAAAATTAAGCAGGCTCAATCTAAAGTCACTGATGAGATAAATCATTTAGAAAACCAGAAGGGATTACTTCAAATTGATGAAAAGAATTTAGAAGAAAAGATTAACCAAAATAAACTTGATTTGAGAACTTTTGAAATTAATTTAGAAAACTCATCAAAATTACTAGAAAAAAATAACATTAATATTGAGGATTTAGATCCCAACGACTATAACAATCTTTCACTTGATGGCTTGGAAAGCGATCTAAATTCTGTACAGAATAAAATTACCTCTTTAGGAGCAATAAATTTAGCCGCTCCGGAAGAAATTAAATCTGAATCAGAAAGGATGTCAGAGTTGGATCGCCAAATCAATGATCTTAATGAGGCATTAGATAAATTGAAGATAGCAATTCAAAAAATTGACAATGAATCAAGATCTAAATTTGAATCAAGCTTTAAGGCAGTGAATGAAAAAATATCTGAAATTTTTCCTACACTCTTTGGAGGTGGTAAAGCTGAGCTAAGACTTTTGGAAGGTGATGCTCTTTCGAGTGGCGTTGCTCTAATGGCAACACCTCCTGGCAAGAAGAATTCAAATATTTCTCAACTTTCTGGTGGCGAAAAAGCTTTAACAGCGCTTTCACTAGTCTTCGCTCTATTTAAACTTAATCCTGCACCGTTTTGCATGCTTGATGAGGTTGATGCTCCATTAGATGATCTAAATACCACTAGGTTTGTAAATATGGTTGAGTCGATGTCACCTGAAGTTCAATTTATATTTATTACGCACAATAAAATATCGATGGAAAAAAGTGATCATCTCATGGGTATTACGATGCAAGAGGCTGGTGTTTCGAGAGTTGTATCCGTTGATGTGAGTGAAGCGCTTGAGCTTGCTGCCTCTTAATGCTAACAAACCTTCAGATTCTTTTAATTGGAATTGGCTTTAGCATTTCGCTTACAGTCATTTACTTTTTTTTAAAGACCAGAATAAACAGAAAAGAAATTTTTGAGAATACTGGCAATTTAGACCTCAATGCTGAATTAAAACAAGGGTCGTTAAACCTCGATCCTGATGAAAGTGATCCTTCTGATCAAGAATTGATAATAATGCAGCTGCACTCTATCGACGGTTCAAATTTTGATATGGAACAAGTTTTTGATCTTGTAGAAAATCTAAAATTTAAAGTTGCCGATGGATTTTTTGTTTTCTATAACCATTCTCTAGAAGAGGTTTTTAGACTGGCTAATAAATTTCATCCAGGTACCTTAGAAAAAAATACTCAAACCAATACTCTTATTGCTGCAATTGACTTGCTTAAAAGCGCTGATCCATTAAGCAGTCTTGAGTTAATGATAAAAACTCTTAGCCTTGTTTCAGAAAGTCTTGAAGCCAACATTACTGATATTAAGAGTAACCCTCTCTCAAAACAAATGATTGAGCACTTTAGGACATACGCGAGCAGGGTACTCCAAGAAAAGTCATATCCAGCTAATAAATTAAATCCATTATGAGTGATTCAATTAAAGACTATGAGCTCTTAAAATCCGAAATTAGAAAACATGATCATAGTTATTATGTTTTAGATAATCCTCAAATTTCAGATGCAGAATACGACTCTTTATTTTTAAAATTAATTAACCTTGAAAAAAAATATCCAAAATGGGTTAGTTCGGAATCACCAAGTCAAAGGGTAGGGATTTCACCTGTCACTGCTTTCAGTTCACATCAACATGCTAAAAATATGCTTTCATTAAGCAATTGTTTTAATGATGAAGAGTTTTTTGACTTTGATCAGAGGGTAAATAAATCTTTAAATAGCTTGGTCCAAACAAAGTATTTTTGTGAACCAAAGATAGATGGAGCAGCTGTCTCACTAACTTATCTTAATGGCATTCTTGAGATTGGAGCCACGAGAGGTGATGGAGAGACCGGTGAAAATATTACCTCCAATGTTAGAACCATAAATTCAATTCCATTGAAATTAATTGGTTTAAAAGACATTCCAGAGGTTCTTGAAGTTAGGGGTGAAATATTTATGCCTAAAGATGAATTCACAAGATTAAATAAACTCCAAGAAAAAGAAGGTAATAAATTATTCTCTAATCCAAGAAATGCTGCATCGGGAAGCTTGCGACAGTTAGATCCTCAGATAACTAAAAGTAGACCACTTCATTTTTTTGCTCACGGAGTAGGAATTGCCCAAGGGATTTCATTTTCTAGTCAAGAGGAAGTATTTAAAAAATTTGAGAGCTGGGGACTTCCAGTCAATCCATTGAATGCTATTGCTATTGATCTTGATGACTGCATTAAATATTTTGAGAAAATTGATAAAAATCGTGAATCACTCAATTATGAAATCGATGGAGTGGTCTATAAAGTAAATAACCTCGATGATCAAAATAAAATCGGAGAAATTGCGAGATCTCCAAGATGGGCAATTGCTCGTAAATTCCCAGCTGAGGAGGCCAAAACAAAAATTATTGATATTAATTTTCAAGTAGGTCGAACTGGCGTCATCACCCCAGTTGCAAAACTTGAAAAGGTATTTGTGGGTGGTGTTAATGTCAGTAATTGCACGTTACACAATATTGATGAGCTTGAACGTCTTGATCCCAGAACTGGTGATGATGTTGTTATAAAACGGGCAGGTGATGTGATTCCTCAAATCATCAAAGTAATTGCAAAAGATAAAAATAGAGCATCAAAAGTAAAACTTCCAAAATTATGTGAGTGTGGTTCAGAAGCCACCTTATATCATGCTGAGTCTTGGGAGGTTAGAGACCATCAAACTCTAATCAAGAAACTTGATTCTGTATATGAAGCTAAGGATTTCATTAAAAATGCAAACAAAGGTTATACACTTCATAAAGTTCAACAACGAGCTGCCTTTCTTAAGTGCATGGGAGGACGATCATGTAGTGCAAGAATTCGTGGTTCTTTCTATCATTTTGTTTCACGGAAAGCTTTTGACATAGAAGGTCTTGGTAAAGAAATAATTAATCGTTTTTTAGAATTAGGTTACCTCAAGGATCTGCAGGATATTTTCTCTTTAGAAAATTATGCTGAAGAGATTGAAGAGCTCGAGGGTTTTGGTTTGAAATCAACAAAAAATTTAATCCTGTCAATAAATTCATCAAGAAATATTGAGCTGCACCGCCTAATTTTTGGGCTTGGTATAGAGGAGGTAGGCGAAACCACAGCAAGGAACTTATCAAATTATTTTAAGAATATTAAAAAGTTAATGTCTACGTCTTTTGATGAACTTATTACCCTCGATGATATTGGCCCCAGGGTGGCCTCAAATATTATGCAATTTTTTGAAGATGATTATTGCAAAAGTGTAGTTTTGAAATTAGTGCCTCATTTAAAAATAAAGAATCCAGCTGAGATAAGTCAAGATAGCGCCTTATCAAATAAGATAGTTGTAATCACGGGCACACTTAAAGAGCTCAAAAGAGATGAGCTAAAAAATATGCTTATAGATAAAGGTGCAAAAGTATCTGGCTCTGTCTCCAGTAAAACTGACTACCTTATCGTGGGTGCCAATGCAGGGTCTAAATTAAAGAAAGCCAACGAACTCAATGTCGCAGTAATTACCGAAGACAAAATATTTAGTTTTTTAGATGAAAAATAATCTAACAATTTTCTTAACTTTCTTAATTTTATTCGGGTGCGCATCCAGCCCACCAAAAAACCCTGACAATATTTGTAAAATTTTTCAAGAGAAAAGGAGCTGGTACAAAGCAGCCATTAGAACTGAGAAGAGATGGAAGTTACCACCCTATGTTTTGATGTCTTTTGTTTTTCAAGAGTCTAGTTTTCAAGCAAATGCTAGACCTGAAAGAGAGCAGTTACTTGGATTTATTCCGTGGTTCAGACCCTCAAGTGCAAAAGGTTATTCTCAAGCATTAACCAAGACATGGGATGATTATAAAGATGAAACAGGTAATGGCGGAGCTGATAGAAATAATTTTTCTGACAGTGCAGATTTTATAGGTTGGTATGCAAGCAAAGGATTTTATCAGGGCTTCGAGAGAACTGATGCAAGATCACTCTATCTTGCATATCATGAAGGCTATGGCGGGTTTAAGAAACGTACTTATAGAAAAAAGCAGTGGCTAATCAAAGTAGCTGATCGAGTCCAGTCCAGATCAGAGATGTATCAAAAGCAATATTGGGGATGTGCAAAAGATTTAAAAAAGAAAAGGTTTTTTATCTTTTAATTTAATTCTCTTTGATGCAGCGAGAGACTTTCAAAATCAGATTCAAAGTTTTTGCTTCCAATAACCGATTTGAATGATTTTGTTGTGAGATACTTATCAGCAACTTCATGTAAATCTTGCAAACTGGTGTTTAAGATTTTATTTCTATAATCCAGGCGCATTTGGTGATTTATCCCATTAAGATTTTGATAAAAATCTGACTTGGCTTCTCCCACAGGAGACAGTGGCTTATCCACGCTTGAAATCACGTTCAAAACTGCCTCATCTAGGTGTTTTTGTTTTAAATTATTATTTATCCAATTAATGGATGCTTGAAATTCATCGAAAGTTTCGCAACAGTTAGGATCTCTATATGAGAAGAATTTAAAAACTCCTGAGCTTGAGTCATGCATAGCGCCTGCACCATAAGCACCTCCTTTTTCGCGAATTGCAGTATGCAAGTATCCATTTCTCAATGCAGCGCCTAAAAGAGATAGCTTTGGAGCATCATCATGAAAGAAATTTACTCCTTGATAAGTTTCAGCACAATAATTAACTTGAGCGGGGATTATCCAAGCAGATTCATTTTTAAAAATCGAAACTTTGGTTTGAGTATTTTGTGAGCCAGATTCAGTAACAAGTCCATCTGAAAGAGCATTTGCATCCGACAATACTGTTAATATATTACTCGGCTTCTTTTTAACTTTTTTATGTATATTTCTTAATATTTCAATTACTTTATAAGATCCTTTTTCAATACCAAATTTATTAATAATTGATTTAATACCTTGCAACTTCTTGATTCCAAACATGGATGCACTTAGCGCAGCAAATGAAGATATACCGCCAGCGGCATAATCCATAGCCAATCCATGACCATTTGAGCTTATTGCTTCTTCGTTTCTTGCAATACTATGTTGGATTAGTTCTTGGATTCTTTTAGTTTCATCAAATCTTGCATGATTAATTGATTCTATGATGAGATCTCTCATTTTCGATGCATTTTTTTCTAAAGATTTTGCAGAAATAATTAAGGATAATTTTTGCTCTCCTGTTAAGTGATTGATGTCAGGCTTAATCGAAGCTGAAATGTTTCCAGTTATAAGAGATTGATACTCCTGTATTTCATCATAACTCTTATCTCTCAACCCAATGTTTGTTAAGACATATGCGTACAAAGAGGCTAAACCTATCTCTTCCTCATTCAAATCTTCTAATGAAAAAATGTAGTCATGGTAAATAATCCCATTTGTACCTGCTTTATAGAATTTTTTATTATTCTGAGAGGATATTTCTGGGAAAGATCTTGAGTCAGGTATGTCTTTTTTTTCTATCTTCGGCAATATTGATTCATCATCAATTTTATTTTGTCTATCGTTCAACCTAGATGAAAGTTCTATGATTTCTTTTTTGCTTGCTTCATCCAGCTCTTTACTCTTTTGAGCAAGATAATCTTTGTAATAACTATTTTCTTTATCATTAAATTCAGGATCTGCTTTAAGTTCGAACAACAACCTATGATTATTATTAATAAGGCAATCTTTAATAAGAGTGTCAATGTAGTTGCTGCTTTTAACTTTTTCTTTGAGTAGTTCAATATTTTTATTTATATCAAGCAAGGCAATTGGATCTTCATCGTGGATGCAGCCTCCCATGGCACCTAGAATGAGTTGAAGGCCATATGGCATTGTTCCGCCTGATATCTCTCTTTGGCTAATTTCAAGCTGATGTAGTGCCGCATCAATTTTAGATTGAGATATACCTCCATTTAAAGCTGATTCCAGGGAGCAAATAACTAATTTTTCGATATCTTTAGCTTTGTCCGGAGATACACCCTCTAGTCCTACTGCAAATACCAATTCTTTGTTACTGGGCTCGAGACCCATGATTGGTGAAACTGAAGAGCCAAGATCGGTTGTTTCCAAAGCCTGTCTTAAAGGAGAGGAGGAGTTATCAATAAGGAGACTGCTTAGAAAATATTTCTCTAGCAAATTAAAAGAGTCATAACTCTTGCCAAGTAGCCAACTTAAAACAACGTGATTACTATCTTTTTTATCTTCAGTGGGTTGGTAATACTCAAAAGAATATTTTGGGCTATCAAACTTTCTTGCTAGCGGAACACTTAATGAGCTATCCAGTGGATCAAATTGACTCATCACATTGTCCTCTAAGAATTCTTGTAGCTCTTTTATGTCGATATCACCAAAAGAGTAAAATGATGCGTTAGTAGGGTGATAATGACTCTGATGAAAATTAACTAGATCATCATGAGTTAAATTTAATATGTCTTTTGGTTCACCACCGCTGTTGTACTGATATGTAGTTTCAGGAAAAAGATGCTTTGTCATCCCATGCCATAATTGTGAACTAGGAGCACTCATGGCTCCTTTCATCTCATTAAAGACGACTCCTTTTATTTCTAATTCATTATTCTCATTGAGCTCTAGACGATGACCCTCTTGAAAAAAATCTAGCTCATCAAGATTTGGAAAGAAAGCAGCATCTGTATAAACCTTTAAAAGGTTCTCAAAATCTTTGGGGTTTTGAGTTGCAAAGGGATAGGCCGTCCAGTCACTCGAGGTAAATGCATTCATAAATGTGTTGATTGATCGCCGGAGCATCATAAAAAAGGGATCTCGCACAGGGAAACGTTTTGATCCACATAAAGCCGTATGTTCTAAAATATGAGCAATTCCAGTTGAGTCCTCAGGAACTGTTTTAAACGCCACCATGAATACTTTCTCAGAATTATCTGATTCAAGATGAAGGTGTTTGGTTTTAAATTTTGAGTGTTCATAAAGATTTGCATTAAGATTTAGCAAATCTACCTTCTTACTATCTATAAGTTCAAACATATTTTTATTTAGAAAAAATTTGAGTATTTGATTATAATAAAAAAATACTTAATCTTTTATTTAAATTATGAAATTTAACTCTTTATTCATAAATTTTCTGTGCTTATCGTTAGTAGTTGCCTGTAATACTGGACCATATTTAAAAACAAATGCAGTTGACGCTTTTGATTTACCTCTTGATGCTTCATTAAATATAGATGTTGATCGCGATATCCCCGCAAAAGTTGATCCTATTTTTGTAGATTTTATTAAACTGGCTGTCAAACAAAATTTGTCTGATAGAGGTAATCTAATTTCGGACGAAGCCAACCTAATTATTAGTATTTCACTTAGCTCTGATGAATTCATAAGAGATGAAGGGCATTACTATCGCTATCCTTTCTATTACAGATCACCTTATGACTTTGATCGCATTCGATCTATTGATGAGTTTTATTTGAGAATATCTATATTTGATAAAGAGGCTGATCAAACTCTATGGACTGGCTTAACAAGATGGAGACCAGGCTCAATGTTTGAGCCCTCAAATATTGATAAAGCTGAAAACTTAGTTGGTTTAATACTAGAAACTATTTAAATCTATCTGGCTCCAGGCTATCAGCAATTATCTTTTCAAGTGGACTGACATTGTTGCTTATCAAGCTTGCTATATGGTCGCCCAGTATGGGCCCATAACAAAATCCTCTGGAGCCTAATCCACCAAGTAAGAATACATTTTTATTGTCTTTATATTGACCTGAAAGTGGTAGCTTGTCTTTTGAAATTACTCTGATCTGTGCTTTTGAATCGGGTTCATTTTGAGGATTTTTGAGATTGAATTGATCGCTCTGAAATTCAACCATTTCTTGGAGCTTATTTTTATTTATATTCATATTTTGAAATTGATTTTCATACGAGGATCCAATCCAATTAACCCCATCTTTTAAGGGGAGAATATATCCATTAGAGTTGATTGGCATATGAATAGAATCAGATATTTTTGCTCCTGCTAATTGGCCTTTTGAAAGAGCCAAATAATTAGAAAAATTAATCAATCCTGCTCCATGAGCAAGAACCAGATAATCAAATGTTAATTCTTTACTGTCCTGAAAATGCAATGTCACCGATGATGGGGTTGAATCAAAACTCTTAAATTCATACTTTTTATTAACGCTAATATTTTTATGTTTAATCAAACATTCATTTATCTTTACAGGATCAAGATACCCGCCATGATTAAAAATTACCCCCTTAAAGTTTTCATATCCAGTTGCATTCTTTTCATCATTGAAGACGAATAAATCGTCCCTATTAAGCATCTTTAACTTTTCAATCCATTTTTCAGTTCTCTTGTCATGATTCAAAAATCCAATTCCAGTTCTGTAGTAGGCTTCAGAGTTTAGAGATTTAAAAAACCTGTCCGCATAAAAAAAACTTGAAAGATTCAGGGTATTGATTGGTAGCTCATTAAGATTAAAGCGAGGGTAGAGTGCTGCTAGAGGATTACCAGATGCACCGGAAGAAATTTTTTCATTAATCTCAAAGAGTTCCACATCATGTCCATTTTTTGCAAGATGGTAAGCCGCAGAACATCCTGCGATCCCTGAGCCAACCACGGCGACTTTTTTAAAAACTTGTCTCTGATCTGTTTGAGAGTAAGTTCCAGCAAGATGATGTCGCTTAAACTTAAAACCCTTTTTTCTTTTGACCTCAAATCCTCTTTCAGTTAGTCCTCTACGAATGAAACCTGCAGCTGAGAAGGTTGATACGGTCGTATTTTTATGAGAATGAGTTTTTATAAAATCTAATACATCATTACTCCACATAACAGGATTAGCTTTTGGATCAAAGCCATCTAGATACCATGCATCCATAATAAAGCCTCCATTGAGGCTCCTTATTGCATCAATTACATCTCCAACATAGAGAATTAATTCAACATTCCAATTTGAAAAAAAGAATTTATTTATCCCTTTATGGATCGGATCGAAAGATTCAAAGAATTCATCCTCAAGATCACTAAGTATTTCAAATTTTTTAAATAATCTTTTAATTTCGATTTTTGTCGGGACCTTGTGATCAATGCTAAAGAAAGTTAGTAAACCATTATTTGAATTTTTTACCCAAGATTTACATGTTGAAAGAAAATTCAACCCGAAGCCAAAACCCACCTCACCAATTGCAAGATTTGTATCTTCTGAGATTCTATTAAGAATAAGATTTGGTTCTAGGAAGACATGCTCAATCTCATCCAATGCATCATCTTGAAAAAAAATGTCATTTGAATCCAATGAAAACGGGAGATCATCCTCCCATTTCAGCTTATGAGTTTCTAAGGTTAATTTGTGATAGGCATCAGACACAATTATCTAAGCCATTCAGAGCATGGATATGAAATTATTTTCCTGAAGGTATATCTTTAAAGGGCAAGCCTTTATCAGCTCTTGGGTCTTGCGGTAACCCCAAGACTCTTTCAGCAATAATATTTTTAAGAATTTCATCGGTCCCACCTGCAATCCTAAGACCAGGTGCTCCAAGCCATGCCGCTTGAAAGGAACTCATTCCATCCTCTTCATCAATTAACATCCCAGCCATATCACCTGAATCAATGCCAAAGTTACCAATGGCTTGGAGTTTGTTTGCACTAACAATCTTTGTAATTGATGCTTCAGGGCCAGGTGCCTCACCTTTGGAAAGAGCTGACATGGTTCTAAATTTTGTGTATTTAAGACCATTCGCTTCACAGAACCAATCAGCTAATTTATCTCTTACGGCTTGATTTTTAATCATCAGCTGACCAAAATCATCCTTATCTTTGGCTAGGGAAAGAGCTTCGTTTACATCAGCTCCCTTAGCATCACCAACCGCTAATCTCTCGTTCATTAATGTGGTAATAGCTACTTTCCATCCGTCACCTATTTCACCCAGTCTTTGTGAATCGGGAATTCTTACATCATCAAAGTAAACCTCGTTAAAGCCAGCACCACTTCCAGCAGTTCCAGTGATCTGTTTTATTGGTTTGACTGTTATCCCTGGCGACTTCATATCAACAAAAAAGAAAGTCAAACCTTTATGTTTTTCAAGATCAGGATCATGTCTTACAACCAAAATTCCAAAATCTGAATAGTGAGCGCCCGAAGTCCATACTTTCTGGCCGTTAATGATCCACTCATCCCCATCTTTAACAGCCTTACTTCTAAGTCCTGCAACATCGGAACCAGCAGATGGTTCAGAAAATAATTGGCACCAGATTTCTTTTCCTTCTGCCATGGGAGGTAAGAACCTTTCTTTCTGTTCTTCAGAGGCATACTGCATCATTACAGGACCACACATTCCAAGGCCTATTTCAAAGATACTACCCGGTACATCATATTTAGATTCTTCCTGTCCCCAAATTATGCGTTCGATTGGAGTTGCATTAATACCACCGTATTCTTTTGGCCAGTGCAGCATTGCCCATCCAGCATCGTATTTCTTTTTTTGCCAAACTTTGGCTTTAGCAATTAATTCTTCAAGATTGCTTTCTACATTTGCACGCTTACTTGTATCTTTTAACTGAGCATTACTATCGAGCCATTCTTTGCACTTAGCTCTAAACTTAGCTTGATCCGGAGTATCATTAAAATCCATATTTTTTCCTCATTAATTAAGTGTATTAGTTTTTTCAATCGCAGAAACTAGCTTTTCTTTCCAACTAGCTTCTGATCCAAGGTTCAATGAAAGAACTTTGGATCGTTTATAAAAAAGATGACAGTCATATTCCCAGGTAAATCCATTCCCTCCATGAGTTTGGATATTTTCTTTTGCACACAACTGGAAAGCTTTTGTGGCACTCACTCGTGAAGTAGCTGCAGCAAGCGGCAACTCAGAAGACTCAGATGATAGTGCCCAGGCACCGTAGTAACAATTTGATTTTGCCAAGGTTACCGCAACATACATATCCGCAAGCTTGTGCTTAATGGCCTGGTAAGAACCGATCTGTCTTCCAAACGCATATCGCTCCATTGCATATTCTTTGGCCATATCAAGAGCCTGCTGCGAACCGCCAACTTGCTCAAAAGCAAACAGCACAGCAGCTTGGTCCATAATATGTACATGAGATTCCCAGCCAGAACCTTGATCACCCAACAGAGATGACTGAGCATGATTAAAATTTACCTTATAAAATGCTCGTGATTTATCAAGATTTTTTTGAAGTGAAATTTCAACTCCATCAGAGTTCAAATCAACCAACCTTAATTCAGGACCTTTAGCTCCTTTAACCAAAACAACTGCATGAGTTGCAAGCTCAGCATCTGGGACAGCTATTTTTACTCCGTTTACGTAGTCACCCTCAACAGCACATGAAAGAGTTGATTCGGTAATTGCCTCCATGTCTTCAGCAACTGCGTAGGTACCAACTACCTCACCTGTAACAAGTTTCGGAAGAATATTTTTTTTAACTTCATCTGATCCGAATTTAATGATGGCCTCAGTAAATAAATATACTGAAGAAGAAAAGGGTATTGGAGCCAGCGCCCTCCCAATTTCTTCAGCAATCACGCATAACTCAAGATGACCAAGTCCTAAGCCATCATACTCTTCTGGGATTCGAATTCCCGTCCAGCCAAGTTCAAGAACTTTTCCCCAAAGAACTTCATCATGACTGAGGCTTTCATCCATTACCTTTCTAGTCCTAGAAAGCCCACCTTCTTTATCGAAAAATTTTCGAGCTTCATCTTGTAAGAATTTTTGATCGTCAGAAAAATCTAAATTCATAGCTTATTGTTTAAATATTTTTAGTAATTAGTTAGTTAATTGATTAACATATTAAAACATAAATCATACCCATCATGACAGAGAAAATATCACCTGAAGACTTTCAGAGAATCTACAAAGTTGTCGAAGAAAAAGGTGGTATTGTCTTAGCACTGGTGTTTGTTGCCATCTTGTTTGGAATTCTTTTTCTCTCACTATGGGTTGGCCAAATTTCAAAAAATACCGGCGTAAATACTACTGATTTAGAATCTAGACTTATCCAACTTGAAGGGGAGTTTGAATTAGCTGATGAAGTAAGCACTGAATTTTTAACTGACACTGGAGCACAACTACAATTTTTAGATAAAGAAATTAAAAAGCTTTGGGATCTCAGTAATAAAAGAAATAAAGTAAATATTCAGAAAATTTTTAAGGAGCTTGAAGAAATAAAAAAACAAAATACGGCTGTTACAAAAAATCTTAATCAGCTCAAAGCTTCTTCAAGCAATGCTAGCAAAGAATTAAAAAACCTTAATGACATCATTAAAAGACTTAATATTGAGAGCGAGGAGTTTAAGGCCATTGCACAGCAAATAGATGCACTTCAGAGGAGGATGTTGGTGCTAGATGAAACCATTCAAGCCTTTGATAATTTTAGAAAGCAAACCAATCAATCAATAGTGGACATTCAAACGCTCATAAATGAGAGTAATAATGGCGCCCAACAGTTAACTTCTCCGTAAACTCAATCATCTGTAAAAGGAGCAAAAAAGTTTATATTTGGCCCAAAAAAAGGTATATTCTTGATAAGTTTTTCATATTAGGGGGAAAAATGCGTAAATTATTATCTATATTAATGTTGTTGCCAGTAGGCTTCATTTCTTCATCTTTGCATGCTCAAAATGAGCTGGTTCTTGAAGAGGTTGTGGTTACAGCAACAAAGAAAGAAGAAAATGTCCAAACAATTGCTGAAACTGTTAATGCAGTAAGTGGCAGTGATATTGATGATTATCAAATTCGTGAACTAGGTGAGCTAGCTCAGTTAGTATCTGGTATTGAATTCACTCAGATAGATCCTCGTAGATCTACTATAACTATTCGAGGTCAAAAACTTGATCCCGATACCGGCACAGATCAGCCCATTCAAGCATATATTGATGAGACGCCTGTAAGACCTCAGGTTGCCTTCTATCAAATGTTTGATACTGAAAGAGTTGAAATTCTTAAAGGTGCTCAAGGAACACTTCAAGGTGTTGTTAGTACTGGTGGAGCTCTTCAGATCTATACACGAGATGCTGAAATTGGCAGCGATTCAAGAAATGGCTACCTAAAGTCCTCTTTCGCAGATAATGCTACGCAAATTTTAGAGTTTGCCTCAGATCTTGGAATCAGTGACACCATGGCATTAAGGTTTGCAGCTGTAACAAATGAAAACGCTGGTAACGAAGTTAAAAATATTAGAAATGGTCAAAGAGAAGACCATTCATATGATGCCTTCAGGCTTTCATTAAATTGGGAACCAAGTGATAACCTCTCATTAAGATTGAAGTTTCAAAATATGGAATCAACAAGCATTGCCCCTAGAGCTGTTGCTGGTTCAAGCGGCCCAATTACTCTTGATATGGCTGGATATGTAAATCCTGCAGCAGCAGGTCTTCTAGGTCCAGCTCAAACTTACTCAGATTATGCTGCCTTTGTTGGTGGATACCTTAGTACTGTTGGTCTTCTAGCAGGTCCAGCCGCTGCTGGTCAATTAGCTCTATTAAACAGACCTGCTTATAATGATATTGATGGGTCTTTGCATCCAAAAGATGCAACAGCACTTCATTTCCAAAGGGCTTATCAAAATAATTCTGGAGAGATCCTTAACTTAATGATTGATTACGACATGGGATCTCATCTATTCTCATTGAGAGTTTCCGACTATGAAAATGATACGCTCGGTTTAATAGATCGTGATTACGCGGGTGCTTTTAATTATGGCTATCCACAAGAAGTCAGAACTAATGCAGGTATTGAAACCTTTGAAGCAAGAATATCTAATCAAGACAGCGATAAGTTTGAATACACATTAGGAGTCTTTAGTAGAGATTCAGAGACCCTTACACATGCTGATTTAGATATGTCCTATAGTATCACTGAAGTCGCACCTCATCTGTTCAAGCCTACAGTACCTTTCCAATATAAGACACCATTTAATGCATGTCAGGCAGCTGTTAATGATGGCAGTACATTTGCCACTCAAAGTGTAGTCTTAGCATGTTCAGATTACACAGTAAACAATAAAACAGAAGCTGTTTTTGCTAACTTCAAATATAACGTTAGTGATCAAACTTTTGTTCAATTTGGTGTTAGAGAGCAAGAAATATCTGCCTATGCATCAAACTACTTTTTCCTACCACTAACAGCATTATCAACTGCAGCCGTAGGCGGAGGTGGTTCATTTGAACTTATTCCTGCCGCTTTACAGCAAGTAGATAATGAGTCAACTACTGGAAGTTTTAAAATTGGCCATTTTGTTGATGATGATGTAATGATTTATTTCTCATTACAGCAAGGTTTCAGAGGCGCAGGACGTACATTAGCCAACACACCAATCTCTCCAGCACTCATTCCTTTTGTTGAAGAAGAAACTGATATGACAGAAGTTGGTATGAAAGGAACATTTATGGATAGCAGATTGAGACTTAACTTTGCTTACTTTGATTATTCCTTCGATAACTTCCAAAGAAAATGGGATGATGTGACCGCAAGAACATATGGACCTACAGGTCCAGGCGCAACGGCTCAGGTTCAAGGTGGAATCATCAATAATAATAATGCGTCTCTTTCAGGTATGGATCTCGAGTATAAGTACATTGTTAATGAGAACCTTGTGTTAGGTGGAAGCATTACTTCATCTGAAAGTGAATTCGACGGAGGTTCAATTGGTTATGCCAATGACCCAACCTATACAGGGATGACTGTTGCTACTAAGGATGTTAGTGGTAATCCAATTAATGATGCTGTTGAAACCTCATGGACGTTTTATCTTGATCACACAGTGCCTTCATTTGCAGGTGGTGAAAGATATACAAGATATAACATCAACTACAGAGGCGAAAGAGATAATGGCGTCAATGCAGACCTTAAAATAGGTGAGCTCTATCTTGCTAACCTTTACTTTGGTTGGAGATCAGGAGATGGGCAATGGGATGCGAATGTCTTTGTAAAAAATGTTCTAGATGACGTAGACCTTGCATTTATGTCTAACTACTTTACAGACTATTCAATGCCTGGCGGTAATGGCATACCTTCTAAGTTCTATGAAGCTGTTACCAACCGTGGAAGGCAAATTGGATTCCAATTGACTTACAACTTCTAAGTTAATCTAATCATTTATAAAAGGCAGCTTAGGCTGCCTTTTTTATTAGTCAGTTAGAGATATAAATTTATTTCAGTAATAAGATAAGTATTAAATATTGCCTTTGATGTATTCAGATAAATCATCTGAGAGCTCATCAATAATTATTTTTTGATTGTGCTTTAGGACCTTTCGCAATGAAAACCATGACGGGAAAAGAATTCTTGTAAAAAGTAGATCAGATTTTATAGTTGAAAGATTTTTAATTTCAGGAACAATCTTGATAAATCTCTCGCGCATAATTTGATAAGATTCAGTAACCTGATTAGCAAGGGTTGGTAATCGAGCAGAATTTGAAATAGTAGCTATAAACAAAGTTTCGTATTCGCTGTAAATTGCAAGTCTTTCAGAAATAGCAAGATTAATTCTTTCTTCGAAAGATTTCTCATGGTTGATTTCACTTTTAAACATCTGCTTCAAGGAATATAGACACTCTTCATGTAAGGAGAGGTAGATGCTTTCCATATCTTTAAATTGTCTGTAAACGGTCCTTAGGCCAATCTTTGATTCCTTTGCTACCTGTTCTGCTGTTGGAAAAGGTGTATCTTTAAGAAGTTTGAGCAGAGCTTTTACGATAGCATCTTTAGTTTTCTGACTTCTAGCAAATCGTCCATCAGCCATAGAAATATTACTTGCAACTGCGTTACCCATTAAAATATGGTAACTATTGACATATATAGTGTCAATAGTCATCATAATATATTAAGGAGAAGTAATGATAGATTTTTATACAGCGCCAACACCAAATGGCCATAAGGTTTCTTGTACCTTGGAGGCCTTAGAGGTGGAATATGAGGTTCATGTGGTTAACCTTATGGAAAACGAGCAAAAAAAACCCAATTTTTTAAAGATTAGTCCCAATGGAAGAATACCTGCAATTGTTGATAGGTCTGCAAATAATTTATCTGTATTTGAATCTGGTGCAATTATGATTTACTTGGCAGAAAAGTCAGGAAAATTAATTCCTACAGATGCAAACAATAAAGCAAAAGTCTTAGAGTGGCTGATGTTTCAGATGGGTGGAGTGGGCCCTATGATGGGACAAGCCAATGTATTTTTTAGATATTTTCCTGAAAAAATTCAACCTGCTATTGATCGGTATCAAAATGAGGGCAGAAGGCTTTTTGAGGTACTAGATACTCATCTTAAAGTTAATGAGTGGCTGGCTGGACAATTTTCAATCGCTGACATTGCTAACTGGTGTTGGGTTCGAACGCATAAATGGTCAGGAATCAATGTAGATGGTCTTGAGCATTTAGATAGGTGGATTAAAGCTATGTATGAGCAGCCTGGAATGGTTAAAGGCATTGAGGTTCCTATCAAAATAGAAAGTATGTTGGATGACGATGAGAAAGCAAAAGAATTTGCAAAAAATGCTGAAAAAATGGTCAAGAAATAAGGAGTAAAAATATGTTAAAGGTTCACTTTGTAGCGGGAACTAGAGCAGGTCGGGTAATCTGGTTACTAGAGGAATTAGGTTTGCAATATGAAGTTAATATCATGCCTTTCACCAAAGAAGGCTTAAAATCTCCAGAACATAGAGCAAGGCATGCACTTGGTAGAGTGCCGGTGTTGGAGGACGAAGATGTATCAATTTTTGAATCAGGCGCTATTATTGATTACATATTGGAGCGCCACAAAAACGATGGACTAAAACCAAGTCCTGATGCTCCAGAATTTCCTTTTTATTTACAGTGGTATCACTATTGTGAAGGTATGGTAATGCCTCCAATGAATCAAATTGTTGTTCAGACACTTTTATTGCCTCAAGAAAGAAGGGATGAAACTGTTTTAAATCAAGCAAAAAACTTACTTACCAAGTCACTTGCCCCTGTTAATGAGAACTTAGCTGATAAAGAATATTTAATTGGTAAATTTTCTGCTGCTGATCTCATGCTTGGACACTCTTGCTTTATGGCAAATAGACTGGGATGTGTTGATGATGAGATGAGTAACATTAAGACTTACGTTGAAAGGATAAAAGCTAGACCTGCTTTTAAAAAAGCCATAACCTTGGGTGAGTAGTTTTGGAAGTAAAAAATCATCTCAAACCCCATAAAACGCAAATGGATGGATTCCTTGACGGTGATGTTGATTCACCCATCACAATGTTAAATTTGTTGAAATTCAAGGAAAAGGCTGAGTATGAAGACGGTAGGGAAACAAATCTAACTGGCAAAGAAGCTTATTCAATCTATGGACAAGAGGTTATTGAACACCTAGAAAAAGTGGGAGCTAAACTAATCTTTCAAGGCAGAGTGAATCGATTAATGCTCGGAGAGGTTGAGGAATTATGGGATAGTTTTGCACTTGCAAAATATCCAAGCAGGAAAGCCATGCTTGAAATGATGCTCGATTCAGATTATCAAAAAAGTGAGGAACATCGATCGGCTGGACTTGAAGGTCAATTGAATATTGAAATCAAAGACGGGGACTTATGAGGCGACTTTATTTGATAGGTGTCTTTGTAATCGCAGGTTTTTTATTCTTCATATCCAAGGATAATTTTGGTGGTGAGGATTCAAAATCTTTTACTAACGCGGTAAGACCAACTGCGTTTCAAATTGCTGGCTTTGCGTTAGGAGATGATGAACCTTTTTTAGCCGTTAATCTTCTTACCTTCAAAGATAAAGCAGAATATGCTGACGGGAGAGAAACCACTCTTTCTGGAAAGGAAGCCTATGCTATCTATGCAGATGAAGTCGTTGGTCATTTGGCGAAAGTAGGCGCAGAACCTATTCTTGCTGGCGATGTGCAAAGATTAATTTTAGGAGAGGTAGACGAATTGTGGGATGTAATCGCAATTGTTCGTTATCCAAATAGAAAAGCAATGTATAAAATGGCTACGAATAAAGAATATATGGAAAGTGAAAAGCACCGGGAGGCCGGCTTAGCTGGTCAAATTAATATCGAAATCAAAGATAGCAATGAATTTAATTTTTAGAGTGTTTCATTAGTTATGAGTCAATTTCAAACTTTGAAGTCAAACTTAACTAAATCAAGAATCATCAATGAACATTTTGAAGCCATTAATGAAGGTGAAATACTAATTAAAATTGAGAGTTTTGCATTTACTTCAAACAATGTTACTTATGGTGTTGCAGGAGATACGATCGGGTATTGGAAGTTTTTCCCTGCTGCCAAAAATGAGAACAATGAGTGGGGGTGCATTCCCATGTGGGGTTTTGCAGAAATAATCGAATCAAATAATCAGAATCTATATGTTGGTGAAAGATTATTTGGATATTTTCCAGCAGCAGATTCACTGATATTAAACCCAATCAAAATTTCTGATCAAAGCTTTAGTGACGGAAAAAAGCATAGAAAAGATTTACCGCCTGTCTACAACAACTATGTCAGACTATCTGGGGAGGAAGGCTATGATCCGTCCATGGATCCAATCAGATCGCTTTTATTTCCACTTCATATTACTGCCTTTTGTTTGTGTGATGCGTTAGAGGAGGATAAATATCTCGATGCATCACAGATAATCATTATTAGTGCTTCGAGCAAGACAGCCATAGGCTTGGCTCAAGGTCTTGAAGATTCAAAAAGTTCTCCAAAAATTGTTGGATTGACTTCACTAATCAACTCAAAATTTGTTGAGGATCTCGGTTGTTACGATGAGGTCATTTCCTATAACCAACTAGATAAAATTGATTATTCACAAAGCACTGTAATGGTAGATATGGCAGGGAATCGAGAGATTTTGGGAACGCTTCATGGCAAGCTTGAAGATAATATGCAAAAGTGCCTAACGGTTGGGATGACTCATTGGGATAATGAAACAACTGCCGAAGATGTTCTTGGGCAAGCAATGCTAAGAGAAAGAACTGAATTCTTCTTTGCCCCAGCCCACATTCAAAAACGAATTAAAGATTGGGGGCACGAAGGTTATGCTGAGAAAACAAACTTATTTATGACTGCAAGAGCGCTGCAAAGCACGAACTGGATGCAGATCAAAGAGATTGATGGTTTAGAAAACTTTATCAGTACATACGAAAAAGTAGTTTCTGGAAATATTAATCCAAACGAAGGAATTATCGTAAACCTAAAAAATGCTTAAGAAATTTTTCACCTTTATTTTAATAATATTAATATCTGGATTGTTGCTCTGGGAATATAAAGTAAACGTAATTGTTTGGGTTTTACCAAAAATTATCAATATTATAAATCCCATTCAAGATAACATACCCACAGATTGGTCTGAAGGACCTTCAAAGAGATTAGATCAAAGTGATACTAGACCAAATATTATTTTAATTTTGGCTGATGATCTTGGGTATAACGATATTTCTTTACATAATGGTGGCGCTGCAGACGGTTCCCTGAAGACGCCAAATATTGATTTGTTGGCAAAGAATGGCGTTTGGTTTGAAAAGGGTTATGCCGCAAATGCAACATGTGCTCCATCAAGGGCATCAATTCTGACCGGAAGGTATGCCACAAGATTTGGATTTGAGTTCACTCCAATACCTGATTCTCGTAACTTGGTTATTCGTTGGCTTATTGAAGAGGATGATAGCAGCCTTAGGGCAAGAATCGATAATGAGATTGCTATGAATCTTCCTCCATTTATGGATCAGGGTATGCCTTCAGATCAAATTACTATTGCAGAAATCCTAAAAACAGCAGGTTACTACACTGCTCATATAGGAAAGTGGCACTTAGGCCACTCTTCCGGAATGTCTCCGATTGACCAAGGGTTTGATGATTCTCTTACTTTAGCAGGCACTTCATATTTACCAGAAGACCATCCAAACGTTGTTAATGCAAAATTAAATAGAAGAATTGATAAGATGGTTTGGTCAGGCAGTCAATATGCCGCAAGTTTTAACGGTGGTGATCTTTTTGCTCCAGAAAAATATGTCACTGATTACTATACTGACGAAGCAATCAAAGTTATTGAAAAAAATAAAAATAGACCTTTTTTCTTATATTTAAGCCATTGGGCAATTCATAATCCATTACAAGCATTGAGAAGTGATGTAGAGCAAATGAATCATATATCTGGACATAATTTACAAGTTTATTCGGGAATGATTAATGCGCTTGATAGAAGCGTTGGACAGATTGTTAAGAAATTAAAAGAGTTAAATATTTATGGCAGGACTCTTATTTTTTTTACCAGTGACAATGGTGGTGCAAACTATGTTGAATTAGATGATATTAATAAACCATTTCGTGGCTGGAAAATAAGTTTCTTTGAGGGTGGTATTAGAGTTCCATTTATCTTAAGTTGGCCTGATCAAATTGATGCAGGTTTAAAATTTGAAAAACCAATCCATCACTTTGATATTTTCTCGACAATTGCTTCTGCTGCAAATGCTTCAATACCAACGGATAGGGAGATTGATGGAGTAGACTTACTTCCATTTATCAAAAGGGAGAAATCTTCAAATCCCCATGAAACTCTCTATTGGCGATCTGGAAATCATCAAGCAGTCTTGCATAAAAATTGGAAATACCTAATCAGCAAAAAAGAAAATATGAGATGGTTATTTAATACCGATCAAGACCCATTAGAAAAAAATAATTTAATTGACAGAAATCCTGAAGAAAGAACGCTTCTAGAAAACCTATTAGCAAAATTTAATTCGGAACAAAAAGATCCATTGTTCCCCTCAAGTACAGAATTACCGGTTTTAATAGATAAATATGAGGGTCAAACCATTGAAGAGCAGGATGAATATATTTATTGGTCTAACTAAAGGGAAAAAATGAAAAATTTTTTAAGGGTATTAGCAGGTTTTTTTGGAGCCTTTTTTTTACTAATGGGTTTGCGATGGATCATTGACCCATCTTCAGCAGCTGCATCTCTGAGCATGCCTCTGTTAGATGGGGCTGGATTAAGTACCCAAATTGGAGATGTGGGAAGTTTCTTTGTCACAATCGGCGCGATGACTTTAATCGGTGCAATCAAACAGAAACGCCATTGGCTTTATGCACCTTCAATGCTCTTGCTTGTGGCAGCATTGTATAGAGTTCTCTCAACAGTTGTGCATGGAGCTGCATTTGCACTTCCTTCAATTACTATTGAAATAATTGTAGGTTTATTTTTAATCTTTGCTGGGTCAAAAATTTCAAAGGAGTCTTAAGCAATGAAACTTTTAAAATATTTAGCTGTAATTATCTTTATTCTTTTTATTGTAATAAATGTCTTAACACGACTACCCATGGTGCAAGATAGAATTATGATGTCCGCATTAAACAATGCAGTAAATGCCACCGTAGAGCTTCCTGATAATGCATTATCTGCACTAGTCTGTGGTTCGGGACCTCCGTTGACTTCACCAGGAGCTGCACAGTCATGCATTTTGATTAAGGCTGGCGATGAATACTTTATCGTTGATATAGGGGATGGTGCCTCTGCCAATTTAATGAATTGGGGCATTGACGTACAAAAAGTCAAAGCTGTTTTCTTAACCCACCTGCATTCTGATCACATTGCTGATTTAGCTGAATTGCATCTCATGAACTGGGTAACCGCTTCAAGACAAAGCAAATTAAAAGTTTATGGTCCTGAGGGTGTTTCAAATGTTACTGAGGGATTCGAAGCTACTTATGCATTGGATTATAAATTTAGAAATGAGCATCATGGTAATGAGATTGCACCCATCGAAGTAGCTGGATTTGATCCTTATACAATCAACCTTGATAAACCTGTTATTTATAATAAAAACGATTTAAAGGTGACTGCCTTTGAGGTTGAGCATGATCCAGTGCCAGCAGTTGGTTTCAAGTTTGATTACAAGGGCCGTTCTATTGTAATCAGTGGGGATACCAAGTATTCCCAAAAGGTTATTGATGGAGCTAAAAATGCCGATGTGCTTTTTCATGAAAACCAAGCAAACCATATTTTAGAAATGATGAATAAGCCCTTGATGAATGCTGGTCGACCTCAAGCAGCCACTGTTATGAAAGATATTGTGACTTATCATACAACACCAACAGAGGCTGCAGATATTGCAAACAAAGCTAATGTTGATCACTTAGTCTTCTATCATCATGTGCCTTATCCCAGAATATCAATTATGGAAAGAGTACACTTGAGAGGAGTCAATGAGGTAAGATCAAAAGATAAATGGACTTTCTCTAAAGATGGAACATTGATTGTTTTGCCTTTAAATTCAGATGAAATAAAAATTACCTCAATAAATTAGGAAAAACTATGAAAACCAAAATTACAGAACTGTTTGGAATCGAGCATCCAATTATTCAAGGCGGCATGCATCATGTAGGGTTTGCCGAGCTAGCTGCTGCAGTATCAAATGCTGGAGGGCTTGGAACGATAACGGGCTTAACTCAAGGAACGCCTGAAAAGCTTGCTAATGAAATTGCACGTTGCAAAGAAATGACTGATAAACCTTTCGCAGTCAATCTAACATTTCTTCCTTCATTAACCCCGCCTGATTATCCTGGTCTAGTCGATGTAATCATTGAGGGAGGCGTGCCAATTGTCGAAACTGCGGGACGAAATCCTGCTGAGTATTTACCTGCACTTAAAGATGCAGGAATTAAAATTATTCATAAATGCACTTCAGTGAGACACTCACTCAAAGCTCAATCTATAGGTTGTGATGCTGTCTCAGTGGATGGTTTTGAATGTGGAGGTCATCCTGGTGAAGATGATATTCCTAACTTTATTCTCTTACCAAGAGCGGCAGATGAACTTGAGATACCTTTTGTGGCATCAGGCGGCATGGCAGACGCTAGAAGTTTAGTGGCAGCAATGGCACTTGGAGCCGAAGGGATGAATATGGGCACAAGGTTTATAGCTACACAAGATGCTCCTGTTCATCAGAATGTTAAAGAAGCCATAGTTGGAGCATCAGAGCTTGATACCCGTTTAATTATGAGATCTCTAACAAATACCGAAAGAGTTATGAATAATGATGCTGTTGAGCGTTTAATGGAAAAAGAAAAAGCTCTTGGAGATCAGTTAACATTTGCTGATATTGTTGATGAAGTTGCTGGTGTTTATCCAAAGATTATGCATGAAGGAACTATGGATGCAGGCGCATGGTCTTGCGGTATGGTTGCCGGATTAGTAAATGATATTCCTACTGTCAAAGAATTAATCGACACAATCATGGATGAAGCTGATGCGATTATTTCAAAGCGACTAAGTAATTTCTAAATAAAAACTAAATCGATGCTTAAGTGGTTCAGAAATTTCATGAACAGGCGCACGGCTAGTGCAAGGGTTCGCAATGCAGTCATGAATCACTTTGCAAGTTATGAAGTCTTTAAAGAAAATCGAAAAAAGAGCGAGGAAGCACGGAGCTCAGAAAATCGGCCTCATGAGATCTTATATTTTCATAAAGTTGATGACCCTTACTCGCATTTAACCATTCAATTTATTGATCGCTTTCGATCTTCATATAAGATTCAATTTAAACCTATCTTAGTTGGAGAAGAAAATCCTGAAACTGTTCACGAACCATCTCTCTATAACATTTATTGTCTTGAGGATGTTAGAAGAATAGCTCCTTATTATGATGTAAGTTTTTCAGCTCACTCTTATCCCTCAAAAGATCTTACAACTAAAGCCAATAGAATTTTGTCTGCTGTTCAAGATGCTAATTTTGGTGAGGTTGGAAAAGAGGTAAGTACCGCACTGTGGTCTGCTGATGAAGCTTGTCTTGATGCATTATTAAAGGAATATAGCGTTAGCGAAAAAGATGCTCAACAGAAAATTAGAGATGGGAACTCAATTAGGGATGAAAAAGACTATTACTTTGGATCAGCCTTCTATTATGAAAATGAACTTTACTGGGGGGTTGATCGATTACATTATTTGGAAAGAAGACTGTCAGAATTAAACTTGGGNAGAGCTAACGAATTCACTCCTACCTGTAGGCCTAGACTGGTTGCCCCATCAACATTGCNTTCCTCAAAACAGTTTAATCTTACCTATTATCCTTCTTTGAATAGTCCATATACTTTTGTAAGCACAAAAAGGGTCAGACAACTCCAAGAAAATTATCCCATCCACCTTATAACCAAACCTGTACTTCCAATGTTAATGCGAATGATGACCATCCCAACTTTCAAGGCAAAATACATCATTTCAGATGCAGCTCGAGAAGGCAGAACACACCAACATGAAATTAAAAAGATTTATTCACCTATTGGAAAGCCAGCACGTAAAGCCTATTCATTGTTTCCAGTCATCGATGAAATGGGCAAAGGCTTTGAATATATTGAAGCACTGTTAACTGCCTCTTTTCAGGATGAGATCAATATTGGCGACGATACTTATTTAGAAGGCTTAGTTTCTTCATTGAAATTGGATTGGAGTGAAGTAAAAAAACATCTCAACAGCAAGCAATGGAAAAAAAATTTAAATCATAATCTTCAAGAAATGTATGCAGGGAACTGTTGGGGAGTACCTAGTTTCAAATTAACCGATGAAAATGGCGGAAATCCCTTTTATGTTTGGGGTCAAGATCGAATATGGTTGATTCAAGAAGAGATCGCAAAACGTAGTAGTTGATATTCATCTCAAATCATTTAAATTAAATTCTATAGGGGAAATTCATGAACACATTTGAAAATAAAGTAGCATTAGTTACTGGTGCGTCTTATGGAATNGGTTTTGCGATTGCAAAAGATTTAGCAAGCAGGGGAGCTCATCTAATTTTGACTGCGAGATCAGGTGAAAANTTGNAAGCTTTAGCAAGCTCAATAAGATCTGAGGGTGGCAAGGCTAATNTTTNTGANGCNGACCTNAGTGNTNCNGGTTCTGCNGANGANCTTTTTAAAAAAATNTCTCAGTGAGGGNATTAAGATNGATTTACTTGTAAACAATGCCGGTTATGGAAGATGGGGTGAATTCACTGAATTTGAAAGATCTGATTACTCAAAAATGCTTCATTTAAANATTAATTCTCTNATAGAACTNACNCATATGTTTATTCCNCAGATGATTGAAAAAGGNGGTGGCGGAGNAATTAATGTNGGTTCAACTGCCTCTTTTCTGCCAGTTCCATTTGCNAGCGTNTATTCNGCTTCNAAAGCATTTGTTTTAATGTTTTCAGATGCNATCCGNTATGAATATCAAGATANAAATATTCAAGTNATGACNTTATGCCCTGGAGGNACTGCATCTAAATTNAGTGAGGTTGCCAGTGAAAAATCATCTGATGCTTTAAAGACATTAAATCNAGTGCTGAAAGANAAGGGTCAGCTTGGGGANAGTTGNGAGCTTGTNGCAAGAGATGGNCTTGATGCTTTCCTAAAAAANAAATCATCATTCATTACNGGNAAAGGAAACAAAAAATTTGCTTTCTTACCTCGAATTCTCTCAAGAGATAGAATCATTAAGCTGACCGGAGATATTTTCAGAAAAAGAGTAGCTAAATAGTTNATGAAATTATCNNTNCGTATCGCAGTCATTATTNNCATANTGCTNTGGATACCNTTTTATTTAAATACATATTATNTAAAAAATATTTCAATAGAGGACATTCCNGAATCTGGNGAATGGGCTCAACTTGAGGATGGGAATATCTTTTTTACATGGCATTATCCCGAAGAGCCTTCAAAAGAGAATATTGTGGTTCTTGTGCATGGATTCTCAAGCCCACAATTTGTTTGGGATGGTATTACTGAATTGCTTGTCGATGCAGGGTANAGCGTTTTAGCTTATGATCATTTTGGTAGAGGTTATTCAGAAAGACCAAGAATCAAATACGATCATAACCTTTACATTAGAGCCCTAAATGGTCTTCTAGAATCTCAGTCCATTGATACCCCNGTTCATCTTGTAGGCTACTCCATGGGAGGNGCGGTNATTGCNCATTTTGCNNATTTATATGGCGAAAAGGTNAAAAGTGTTTCCCTGATTGCTCCAGCTGGAACAATGATNGAAGAACCTGANATAAACTTCTGGGCAGTTCAACCTTTAATAGGNGAATGGTTCTGGCATGTNTTGGGNAGCTTTTATGTAGANGAACAANTTTATGAAGTAAATGATCCNCGAGGATTATTGCCNNTNGAGTATATGGANCTNTTATCTGNGCAAGGCAAATANAAAGGNTTCATTGAATCNTTGCTNTCGACNGTAAGGNATTTTGATATGTTTAATACAGAAGATGAATACAGGTCNNTTAATNNNTTAAATATTCCNGTTTTAGCAGTNTGGGGNACCAATGATCAAGTNACACCCTTTTNNGGNAGCAATAGATTNTTGGAAGTNATNCCCTCAACNGANTTAAAAATTATNGANGGNGGCACNCATAATATTACCTTTGTCCANCCAACTAAAATTGGTAAGATGATNGTATCTTTCTTGGAGGNGAAATAAGAATGTTGCCACCAATAACTTTTCTTGGATGGATACATACNGGGTGCGGAATTGCTGCTATTTTGATNGGTGCTTACGCNTTAAATAAATANAAAGTTATTTCCTTTTCTGAGCGNGCAGCGAAAATATACTTANTTCTNACNTTAATTACTGCTTCAACNGCATTAGCTATTTANAATCANGGNGGCTTTAGGATTGCNCACGTTCTTGCCATCCTAACTTTGCTTGCTTTGATNGCTGGNACCATAGTCGAAAAAACNTACATGNTGGGCTCACTTTCAAAATATTTTTTTACNCTTTGTTATACATCAACTNTCTTATTTCATATGATTCCTGCNATCACAGATACGCTNAGAAGACTTCCNGTTGGNGANCCCTTNGCAACNANTCTTGATGATCCANTGGTGATTAGCTTNCANNTNTTATTTTTTGNAATTTTTNTTTTNTNATATGTATGGCAAGTTCAATGGTTGAAAAGAGAAACTTAGGTAGTCAATTAAAATGAAATTATTTATGAT
>NHFF02000001.1 GCA_002172535.2 Gammaproteobacteria bacterium TMED104
CATTTTTATTTTCATAGGCACCCTCATCTAATGAAGTTGAGTAAAGTTTTAGAGCCGCAGCCTTAAACCAGGAAAAAGCCACCAGGAATACCAAACCTCCCAAAATAAATAACGCTGTATTTGCTGTCATAGTTATATTATTAGAATCGGAAACAAGATTATCATCAAGAGTACAGTTAATTGAATGCAAATAAAGGGCACAACCCCTCTATAGATCTCTTGAGTCCTAATGTCTTTATCAGCCACACCTCTCAGATAAAACAATGAAAATCCAAATGGGGGTGTCAGAAACGATGTTTGGAGATTGATGGCAAAAAGAATACCCAGCCAGACCGGATCAAATCCCATCATCAATAATGGTGGGGCAACTAAAGGAATGATGACATAGCATATCTCGATAAAATCCAAGATAAATCCAAAAATAAAAATCGCTACCAGAATAAAAATTAAGGCAGTATATTTTCCTCCTGGCATTAAGTTAAAAATTTCATCAACCAATGCATCGCCCCCAACACCTCTAAAGATTAAAGAAAATATTGATGCTCCTATCAAAATACTAAAAATCATTGTGGTTACAGTGGCTGCTTTAAAGCTCATTTCTTTTAGGAGTTTCAAGTCAAACTTGCCATTCAGCATTGCAATTAAAATTGCTCCGAGGGCTCCAACACCAGCCGCTTCTGTAGGGGTCGCTATTCCTGCAATGATTGATCCAAGCACCACGAATATAAGTAATATCGGNGGAAGCAGTGTTATTAATATGTTGATCTCATGATTAGGNTCACCATTATGAATAAATTTCTTTGANCTNTTTTTATAAATTGCATAAGCAAGATACCCAATTATTATCATNANTCCAGGAATNATTGCGCCTACAAAAAGATCTCCTACCGAAACNGTTTTTTGAGAAAAAATACCCAAATTATTCTGAGCNCTTTGGTAGGCATTNGTCATCACATCTCCAAGTAAAACTAGGGCAATGGATGGCGGGATGATTTGACCCAATGTTCCAGTGGAGGCNACTAANCCAGATGAAAATTCTTTTGAATANCCTTGCTTGATTAAAGCAGGTAATGACATCAAACCCATTGTTACAACAGTTGCACCAACAATNCCAGTACTTGCNGCNAGTAGTGCACCCACNACAATAATTGAAATACTTAGACCNGATGGTGTNCCTCTNAAGATAGCTGCCATGTCTTGTAGCATTTTTGCNGCTATTCCTGAGCGNTCTAAAATAACTCCCATCAGAANAAANAANGGAACCGCAAGCAAAGTTTGATTATTCATGATCCCAAAGATTCTTATCGGGATATTTCTTAAAAGGTTTTCCTCAAAAAAACCNAATTGGATTNCTAGGAAAGCANACAAGATTGANACTCCTGCAAGCGTAAATGCAACNGGATAACCCAAAATTAAAGCNCCACAAATTAGAGCNATNAATAAAAGCGGGATTATTTCCATAGCTTTATNAGTTTCTCAATNGNNGCAAAGAATAAAACTATCGGCAACAATAAGATTATGGTCTTCTGTAAATANACAAATGGCAGCCCACCNGGNTCAGTTGATGCTTCTTGAACCATCCACGAGCTTGAAACAAAATTTATTGAAAAGTANCCAATTAATATAACNAATGGAATCAAAAAGAAGATGATTCCTAATGTATCAATTTTTCTTTTGTAATTGTTNGATGCATTNCGATANATAATATCAACTCTNACGTGCTCATCTTCAAGGTAAGCCCAGCCTGCACATCCTAAAAATATTAGACCATGAACATAAAGAGCTAGCTCTTGAAGATCAGTTCTCCCAACNCCAAAAAAATACCTGCTTACTACAACCNTAATCATAAGCATTAAAAGNAAAGGTATTAGAAGCGCAAATAGTTTTCCNAAAAGCTTATTCATATTGTCTTAATTTCAAAGATTTCAGTAAAATACATAANATGATTATTTTATTATCCCCTGCCAAAACANTAGATTACAGTAAGGACTTTAATTTCCAACCTTCTGTGCCNACTTTTTTAAATGATTCTTCNAAGTTAGTGAAGGGACTAAAATCTAAAGAGCCAAAAGATATAGCNAGCCTNATGAGNTTGAGTGANAAGCTNGCAACACTTAATTTTGAGAGGTTTCAGTCNTGGTCAGCAGCAAAAAAAATTNGTGCTGATNCNAAGCACGCTNTNTTTGTTTTTAAAGGGGANGTTTATCAGGGNCTNCAAGCAGAAGATTTTTCAAAAGGNGATGTGAATTTTGCNCAGAAACANCTTCGAATCCTTTCAGGGTTGTATGGGGANTTAANNCCTCTTGATTTAATCAAGCCTTACCGACTTGAAATGGGAACAAAATATAAAAATGAGAGAGGNGATAANCTNTATCAGTTNTGGGGAGANAAGATACAGAAAAATATCCTTAAAGAATTAAAAGATAATAAATCTAANTTNGTTATCAACCTGGCCTCAAATGAATATTTTTCCGTGCTTGGTNCTTTTCCAAAAGAAGTAAATGTTGTTTCTCCNGTTTTTAAAGATGCTAAGAATGGTGAATATAAACTNATTAGCTTTTANGCAAAAAAAGCTAGAGGCTTTATGTCCAATTGGATAATNAAGAACCGAGTTAAGAAGGNNGNNGACTTAAAAAACTTTAATGAANAGGGNTATTACTATTCNAAAAAACTCTCGACNGACTCAGAGCCAGTTTTTTTAAGAGATTAAACCCTGCTTTTCCCAAAAAGATTTTTTGGGCTCNAGGTCTTCAAAATCACCAGAGACNTTTTCCATNTAAGCTTTCATAGCTGNNTCCATATCAGAAGAGCTAATCAANGCTGAATTCCATATCGCATGATAATCAAGNGCNTCATCAACACTATTNTCACGNGCATAATTGATTTGCTTTTTGATAACGCTNGTNACTAAGGGAGACTTNNATGCGATTTCTTCNGCNAGNTTAGTNGTTTCNTCCAANAGNTGNNCNTGATCTTGATAAACTTTTTCGANAAAGCCAAGTTGTTGAGCNTCAGCAGAGTCAAACTTTCTACCGGTNTAGGCTAATTCTCTNACTGCACCCAAAGGCATTAGGGTGGGCAGTCTTTGCAGGGTACCTACATCGGCTGCTAGACCAATATCAACTTCAGCAATTTTGTAAAAAGCGTCAGTCGAGCAATAACGCATATCACAAGCAGCAGCCATATCAATGGCACCTCCAACACAAGCACCTTGGATTGCAGCAATTGTTGGCATACGGCACTTTTCTAATGCAGTAAATGCTCCTTGAAGTTCTAATAACTCATGATAAAAAGCCTCTCTTGTCCTTGAAGGATCTTTTTTTTTCTTACCAGAGCCGTCGTTAACAAAATTAGCTAAATCCATGCCCGCACTAAAGTGTTTACCTTCGCCTCGAAGAAGAATTACTCTTGCATCAGCATTTTTATCAATTGTTTTGATAATTTCTGGAAGCTCCTTCCAGAATAGTCGTGTCATGGTGTTAAGCTCATTACCACGAGACATAATAATGTGAGCAACACCGTTAGATACTTCAGTTTTAAAGCATGTATAGTCATTCATTGACTGGACTCCTTTGTCTTAAGTTCTTTAACAGTTGTTAACATTTCATCAATTAGATCGAAGGTTTTGTGATGCGGTAGAACCACTTTTCGATCTCTAGATAGTAGCTTTAACCCTTTTTCTAGCTCGTTTAATTTTTCCTGTAACTCTTTTGACATAATTAGATACTTTGTTTAGACAAAAAATTATAATAGCACCTCATAATGAAAGCACCTTTAATTTACCTTTTCTTTTTATTATTTGCATTTAATTTTTCTGCAGAGGACTTTAATCATGAAGAGCAACGCATGCTCTCAACTCTTTATGTGCAAACAGCTGCGGAGCATCGCGCCTCTGTGCTTCAAACTTTTAAGACAGCAACCAACCTATTGCCAGAAGCCATTGAGGATGCATCATGGAATGCCTTGCCAAACCTTGCATCAAGGGAACGAGATTTAGCTCCGGCAATAATCATAGATGTTGATGACACGGTATTGGATAACTCTCCATATGAAGCGAGGCTTATTAAATCTGGACAATCTTATCCTTCAGGATGGGGGGATTGGTGCAACGAATCACAAGCAAAACCTTTACCGGGTGTTTTGGAATTTCTTTTAAAAGCAGAGCAAATGGGAGTCAAGATTTTCTACGTGACCAATAGGAAATATGAATACGAAAAAGGAACGCTTGAGAATTTTAAAAAATTTGGTATTCCAATTGAGGGTGATGAAGACTCTCTCTTGATGCGATATGAAAATGATTGGGACTCAAATAAAACATCCAGAAGAGAACTTATAGCTAAAAATCACAGAGTGATATTTCAAATCGGCGATAATCTTGGTGATTTTGTAGATCTTTCTCTGAGTCATCAATCACCTGAAAAGCGTATTGAAGTTGTTACCGAATTTAATGATATGTGGGGCAAGTACTGGTTCATGATTGAAAATCCTACTTACGGTGATTGGGAAGGTGCTCTTTATAAATTTAATTTTGATAGATCAAATCATGAAATCATTCAGATTAGAAATAAAAAGTTGGATGAGGCCAGATGAAAAGAGTCTTAGTGTTAGCAGCTTTGCTTACAATATCTGCAATTTATTTTTTGCAATCCAATGATCAAGAAAAAATAAAGATTGGATCATCCGATAGCCCTGAAAAACTTACTCAAAGAGACTATCAAGATCCTCCGAAAAAAATCATTCTTCTTATCGGAGACGGGATGGGACTTAATCATATACTTTTAGGTCGAATTGCATTCGGGGGCCCAGACTTCAATATGGCAATGGATAGAATGCCAGTAGTTGGAATTGTCACCACCCATTCAGTTGATGACTTGTATACTGATTCAGCGGCAAGCTCCACCGCATGGAACACAGGCTTTAAAACAAAAAATAGATTCGTTGGAGTGACCGCTGACAAAGAACCAAAAAAAAATATTCCAGAAACCATCAAAGACTTTGGTTTTATTTCTGGCTTAGTAGCAACCTCATCGGTGACACACGCGACGCCAGCAGCTCAATATGCTCATACAGATAGTAGATACAAAGAGGAGCTTATTGCTCAACAACTAGTAGAATCTGAAATTCGAATAGCTTTAGGTGGAGGAACAGAGTTTTTCGAACAAGAAAATAAACAAGATTTATTTTTTATCGAAGATCTAAATGAATTAAAAAACATCAGCACTGACAGTCGCGTTATAGGCTTGTTTGGCGAAGATGGTATCGAAAGATCTACAGGCCCATCTCAAATTGCAATGACAAAAGCTGCACTAAAGTTTTTGTCCTCTGCTGCAAAGGACTGTAATAATTTCTTTCTTATGAGTGAGGGCAGTCAGATTGATTGGGAGTCTCACGATAATCAAGCAGATGAAATGCTGGTCGAATTAAAAGATTTTAATAAGACGATTAATTATGTATTGGATTATGCTGCAACCAGAGACGACACTTTAGTGATCGTTTCTTCAGATCACGAGACTGGAGGACTTGATGTCATTAAGCAGTCCGGTGATGATGTTGTCATAGGCTGGACTAGCGGAAGTCACACACTCGCACCCATTGGGGTTTTTGCTTACGGTCCAGGCGCTGAAAATTTTTCAGGCAAGATTGATCAAACAGAAATATATAAAATCATTACAGAGCTTGCATCTGAGGTAAGCTGCTCAGCGGATCAATGAAACTAGATGATAATTTCTTTTTGGAAGCACAATCAGTATTGCGTGAAATAGAGCAAGAATGTTCAATAAAAATACTTGATATTTATGAGTCCAATGAAATTTTGCAAGAAAATAAATCAGACGGCTCTCCTGTTACAGCTGCGGACTTAGCTGCAAATGAAATAATTAAAAATAGTCTTTATGGTAGCTTTCCGCATATTCCAGTGCTTTCAGAGGAGCTCAAGTATCCAGAAAATATTCCAGAAACATTTTGGTTAGTTGATCCTCTTGATGGCACAAAAGAATTCATTAAAAAAACGAATCAATTTACGGTAAATATTGCCTTGGTTCATAAATCTGAATCAATTTTTGGAATGGTAAGCGCGCCCGCGATGAAAAAGATTTGGCTATCGGCTAAATCAAATCAAACCATAAAAACTCAAGGGTCAATTTACGATCGCAAAATTAATGTAGCCACGAGTGCCAGCCATTCCTCTAGTGATGACAGCAACTTTTTAAATTTTCTTAAAGATAGGGGAGTAGACGCACAACCTATGCCACTTGGGAGCTCTTTAAAGATCTGTTTAGCAGCAGACGGCGATGTAGATATTTATCCAAGATTTGGCCCAACAAGTGAATGGGATATAGCTGCTGCAAATGCCGTGCTTAGTTGTGCCGGGGGGCTTTTAGTAGATTTAGAATCACATCAAAAATTAGCTTATGGAAAACAAGATTCTGTCTTAAATCCTCGCTTTATAGCAATCAGTCCTTACATAAATAGTATAGAGGTTTTAAAATTAGTAGAAGAGTTTAATAAAACCTTGCTATAATTATGATATTATATAATTAAAACTTATAAATACTTATACTAATATTTTATAATGGGAACAGAATTACAGACAATTGAGCTATCAACTCCTGGAAAGGATATTGAGTCTTATCTTTCATCTGTGCACTCAATTCCAATTCTAACGCCTGTTCAGGAAAGAGAATTAGCCCAAAAACTTTATGACAATGACGATCTTGATGCGGCTAGACAACTAGTCCTTGCGCATTTGCGTTTTGTGGTTCATATCTCAAGAACCTATTCAGGGTACGGACTTCCACTTGCAGATATTATTCAAGAAGGGAATGTAGGTTTAATGAAAGCGGTTGATCGATTTGACCCTAATAAAGGTGTAAGGCTGGTCTCATTTGCTGTTCACTGGATTAAGGCAGAGATTCATGAGTACATTTTAAAGAATTGGAGGCTCGTAAAAATAGCGACCACAAAAGCTCAAAGAAAATTGTTCTTCAATCTTAGAAGCAAAAAGAAGTCATTGGATTGGCTTACCAAAGATGAGGCGGAGAAAATAGCTGAAGATTTAAATGTTGGAGTCAAAGATGTCCTTCATATGGAAAATAGATTGTCTTCAAATGATTCGTCATTTGACGGACCAGCAGATCATGACGATGAAAGTGATTTTATGGCACCTTCACAGTATCTTGAGGATAAAAGATTTAGCCCAGAAGATATTGTTGAAGCAGATGACTTTGAGCAACATAACAAACACCTGCTTTTTTCAGCACTCAAAGATCTTGACGAGAGAAGTAAAAATATCATCAACAGGAGATTTCTTTCTGATGAGAAGGTTACACTTCATGATTTAGCAGATGAGTATGGCATTTCTGCTGAAAGAGTCAGACAAATCGAAAATGGCGCATTGAAAAAGTTGAAGTCTGCAATGTCAGATGCCGCCTAAACTATCAATTACTCTCAACGGAGAATCCACCACACTAGCTTCGAATAAACTTGAAGATCTTTTAGATTCCTTAAACCTAAAAAATAAAAGATATGCTGTTGAAATAAACAGAGAAATTATTCCACGATCAAAACATTCATCCTATGAGCTGTCAGAGAATGATAGAATCGAAATCGTTGAAGCAGTAGGTGGAGGATAATGGATAAAACACTAAAAATAGGCTCGCATTCTTTTCAATCTCGTTTGATGGTTGGAACTGGCAAATATAAAGATTTTGAAGAGACTAAAAGTGCTATCACTGCATCTGGTGCGGAAGTAGTTACGGTTGCATTGCGCAGAACCAATATGGGTCAGAACAAAGATGAGCCCAATCTGCTGGACTTTATCGATCCAAATAAGTGGACCATCCTTCCAAATACTGCTGGGTGCTTTAACGCTGAGGATGCAGTCAGAACGTGCCAGCTCTCAAGAGAGCTTTTGGATGGAAAGGCCTTTGTAAAACTAGAGGTTCTTGGCGAGAAAAAAAATCTTTTTCCTCATATGCCGCAAACCATCAAGGCTGCAAAGACGCTGATCGATGATGGCTTTGAGGTCCTTGTTTATTGTTCTGATGATCCAATTTTTTGCCAGGAGCTCGATGACATGGGTTGTGCAGCAGTCATGCCGCTTGCATCACCTATAGGCTCCGGTTTAGGGATAATTAATCCTTATAACATTGAAATTATCTTGGAAAATTCATCTAAGCCAATCATTGTTGATGCTGGTGTTGGCACAGCCTCAGATGCTGCAATTGCAATGGAACTAGGTTGCGATGGAATCTTGATGAATACTGCAATCGCACATGCTAAAAATCCTGTCTTGATGGCTGAAGCGATGAAGGAAGCAGTCCTGTCAGGTCGCAAAGCTTTTCTTGCAGGCAGAATGCCTAAAAGAGAAACAGCCTCCCCATCATCGCCAACAACAAATCTAATTGAATAAACAAAAAAAATACCTTCCGAGTTTTGTGAAGCGGTTGGGCAGAATTACAGCTGCACAAAAAGCAAATCTAAATGATTTAGATCTCTANAAGACAAANATAAAGGACTTANAAAACAAAAATGTTGTCNTGGATATTGGTTTTGGNAATGGNGAATACACTGCTGCTTATGCGAATGCTTTTCAAGAAAAACANNTAATNGCAACTGANGTCTATTTATCTGGAATAGGAAGCCTGATAGGTTTAATTAATAAGTATAAAATCTCAAACATCAGCATCTTCGATGAAGATGTAAGACTATTAATGGACCAAATGCCCAAGGAATTTTTAGATTCGGTGAACATTCTATTTCCTGATCCTTGGCAAAAGGCAAAACACCACAAAAGACGACTCATCAGTGAAGGCTTTTTGTATCAGCTGCATCCTTTAATTAAGCCTAATGCAAAAATTTTTGTTCGAACTGACTGGGAAGACTATGCCGAACAAATTAGCGAATTAGCTGAAGTAATGAGTTCTCATTTCAGATTAGAGAGAACACAAAATATTGAGTTTGAATTTGAGACGCGCTTTCATCAGCGTGCAATAAAAGAGGGCAGGGAGATAAGCAGTTTTTTATTTACGAAACTATGAAAATAAAGAGACTGCATCATCCAAAAACTTAAAGCCTTTCTCAGTCGTCCCAATCCGTCCGTTTTCAAAGTATCCTAGATAAACCCCAATTTTATATTTTTCAATAAAGCGCTCAGATAATTTAATTTGATTGATTGATAGGTTTTTATCATCTATCCCTAATTTATTTCTTAAAATGTTGATAGCTAAATCAAAGTCCAATTCTTTGCCCTCTAATTTTTCCATATGGATGGGTTTTGTATCATTGATGTAACTCTTTATAGAATTACGTTTTCTAAAACGATGATGGAAATTATCTTTAAAAATTTTGCTGGATGCGCCAGGTCCGATTCCTAAATAATCTCCATACTTCCAGTAATTTTGATTATGAATGGATTTTGAATTTTCTTTTGACCAGGATGAAATTTCATACTGGTTAAAATTATTTTTAACTAAAAGATCTGAAGAAATTATTTCAGCTTCTTCAATTTCATTTTCTTCTGGCAGCAGAGGCCTTTTTTTGTAAAAAATAGTATTTGGCTCAATATTTAGTTGGTACAAAGAAAGATGATTTATCCCTGCATCAAGGAATATCTCCAGATCATTTTTTAGTGTTAGAGAATTTGAATTCGGGCCTCCGTATATTAAGTCAATTGTTCCAACAAGCTCGCTCTCTGAAAGCAGCCCAAGAGCTTTTAAAGAATCAGAAGCATTATGATTTCTTCCCAAAGAGCTAAGGTACTTATCATCAAAGCTTTGTATCCCAACAGATAGTCGATTGATGCCACTATCTTTTAGTTCGGCAATATAATCTGAAGTGAGATCTAGGGGGTTTGCTTCAAAACTTACCTCGCAATTCAAAACAACCTTAAATTTACTATGTAAGAAATCTAAAAAATCTTTTATGAAGGCTGTTGAAACCTTAGATGGAGTACCACCACCAAAATAGATTGACTTAAAAGGCCTTTGATTAATTAATGGCTCTGATTCGCTAAGGTCATTTTTAAGTGCACCAAAAAGCTCTTTAACGGATTCATTCAAAGAATCAGTCGTAATATTAAAGTCACAGTAGGGACATTTTTTATCACACCAAGGCAGATGAACATACAGCGATAGCTCTGGCAAATTATCCATTTATTTTAATCTTTCTTTTAACGCTGCAAATGCTATTCCTCGATGACTTAGCTTTAATTTTGTTGAGGCATTTATGGAGGCAAAGGACTCGCTATAGCCATCAGGGTAGAACATATCATCATAGCCAAAGCCATGATCACCAATTGATTTTGTTTTGATTGTGCCATTTGATTTTCCATCTACATACAGCGGAAGAGGATCATCTTTTGAGTTAATCATCACCAACACACACACAAAATAAGCCGGCATTTCTTCGAAGCCTAGACGACGCATTTCACCTTTAAGTTTTTCTTTATTTTCATCATCTGAAGCATCATCAGATGCATACCTTGAAGACTTTAATCCAGGCTCATTATTAAGGCCAGGCACTATCAGACCAGAGTCATCCGCTATAACACTATGATTTGTGAATTCAGCAACTCCTCTAGCCTTGAGGAGCGCATTTTCAAAAAAAGTCGAGCCAGTTTCATCAACCTCTAACTGGACTATTTCACTTTGGGGAATAATTTCTGCAGGGGACAGCAGAGTTTTAAATTCATTAATTTTACCTTTGTTATTTGATGCGATAACAAAGACATCGTTAGGCCCCAATTAAATAAACTCCCTCAGCAGCTAACAGATTTCCTGTTTTAAGTTTTTTTAAAGGCCTTCCATGATCATCAAGATAAATTTTTTCTAAGATCTTTAAATTCAGCTCAGCACACAGCTCCTCAAAATCTTTGATAGTACACAGGTGGATATTTTTGGTCTCATACCATTTTGATGGCAATCTTGAAGAAACGGGCATTCTTCCAGCCATCATTAATAGTCTAATTTTCCAATAACCAAAATTAGGTATTGAAACCACACAGGTTGTTGCGACATCCAANAAATCAATTAAAGCACTTTTAGGGTTTCTGAGGCATTGAATGGAGCTAGCCATTATGGCAGCATCAAAACCAAGATGTTTAAAATCTTTCAGTCCATCATCCAAATCATGCTGAATTACAGGAACATTATTTTCAATGCATTTTTCTATTTTTTCTAAGTCATTCTCAACCCCGAAACCATTAACACTTTTTGTATTCATGAGATCTCTAAGCAATGAACCATCACCGCAGCCAAGATCAATAACCTTGCTTTCATCCTTGATCCAATTATTTATATAAGTAGAGTCCATGATTAAGAGCCTAAAAAAGTTTTTAGTATTTTTGAATACTCAGGTGAAGCAAACAAAAAACTGTCATGCCCATAAGAGCCTTCTAGCTCAATAAAGGAACTTTCTACATCATAAAGAATGCAATCTTTTTGCAAGCGTCGGCTATGCCAGCTTGGGAATAACCAGTCAGAAGTAAAACTAATAATAAGCAGTTTTGATTTAATTCTTTCCAACGCCTCACTCATACTCCCGTCAAATTGATCAGCTAAATTATATTCATCCATCGCCTTGGTCATCAGAATGTAGGAATTGGCGTCAAAAAATTCAGAAAACTGATCTCCTTTATATTGCAGGTAATTTTCAATTTCGAAATTAACTTCCTCGGCGACCTTGGTTCCAGGTGCTTGTTTTTTTCTTCCAAACCTTCTTTGGATATTAGTCTCTGACAGGTAAGTAATATGTCCCAGCATCCTCGCAGTTTTTAAGCCTTCTTTTGGCGTTGTGTTATGTGAAATATATTCACCATTGTTAAAGGAAGAGTCTTTTCTAATTATTTGGCGTGCAACCTCATTGAGCGCAATATTTTGAGGAGAAGTTTGTGCAGTGGCTGCAATTATTGCTGATCTCTTAATTTTTTCTGGGTAGGATACCGCCCACTGAAGGGCTTGCATGCCACCTAAACTTCCGCCCGCAACCATTTCCCAACAATCAATTTCTAATTCATCCATTAAAAGTTTTTGTGAATTAACCCAATCCAAAACACAAACATCAGGAAATTTTGAGCCATAGGGCTCATTTGTTTCCATGATCATGGACTTTGGCCCAGAAGATCCATAGCAACTCCCCAAGTTATTGACCGACACCACAAAATATTTTTCGGTGTCAATTGCTTTGCCAGGCCCAATAATTTCATCCCACCAACCGGTTTTATTACCATCACTAGTTAAACCTGCTGCTTCATGGCTTCCAGAAAAGGCATGACAAACTAAAACCGCATTAGTTTTATCAGCATTAATTTCGCCATATGTTTCGTATACGAGTTCGATCGAGGGAAGCGTTTTATTGCAAGCGAATTTAAAATTTACATCGGATTTGAAGACCGCACTATTTTTTTTCACAGCAGAGGACCTGACAGACTTTTAATTAAACTGATTAATACTGAGTTCACCAAGTTTAAGAGTAACAAACCAATAATAGGTGAGAAATCTAAGCCTCCCATTGATGGCAGATATTTTCTAATGGGACTCAATACCGCATCAGAAAGACTATTAACCAACTCTGCAATGGGATGTTGATTCATGGGCGCTATCCAACTAAGGATGACCGATCCAATTACAGCGTAAAACATTATCCTAAATAGGAAATTTACAATATCCACAAAAGAAAGGATCGATATAAATATCAAAGAATAACTATCTGAGTAGGCAGCAAATAGGCCAACTATTCTTAGGCCCAATGCAAACAGCAAACTTGAAAATAAAGGATTTCCTAATGGCAATACTAAACTTGAAACAGGCTCTACTTTTGTTGCTAAAAAGTTAACAACAGGATTGTAAAAATCCACTCTGGTGATTCTAAACAGGAATGAAAACAGGAATAAGTAACTTAAAAACATTGTAATTAGTACAATAAAGAAGCTGTATTCAATATTCATTTTGTATTTCCTTTGACCTTTTCTCAGCAGCCTTAAATGCAGACTTAAAGACGCTACTAATTTTGTTTTTCTTGAGAGCTTTTAATCCGCTGTAAGTAGTGCCTTTTGGTGACATAATTTTTTTTATGGACGGCTCAATGCCATTATTTAATTCAATATGTTGAGCAATACTAGATATAAACATAGCTAAATTTTTTGACGCAGCATTTTTATTTTTTGAAAACTTTAATAGTTTTTCATCATACTGCTTTAAAGCCTCCATTATGAAAGCTTGCCCGCTACCCACAACAGCAGTAAATTCGTGAAGATCCTTTTCTGATGATAGCTCAATTGTAGAGCCCATTTTATTTAGGAGAGGAATTAATTTTTTTGTTTGTTTTTTTTGTTCTTCTTCCATGAAAATAGCAGTAATGCTTTTGCCAAATTCTGAACTGGTAGTCGGCATAATTCTTATAACCTTGTCCGAATTTGCGAATATTTTTAGCTTCTGAGATGAAATTCCTGCAACTACAGAAACAAGGTTAGCATTACCCCAATTAATTGCAGACCCTTCAATGGCATCTTTAGCATCTGCAGGCTTTACGCATAAAAAAATAAAGTCAAATTTAGTTGAATTTGCCTTATTTACTGCAAGTCTTTTAATTGAGTTTTTTTTATAAAACTTTTTCTTTTTTTGGTTTCTAGTTAGTACGGTAATTGAGCTAGGACTTAATCCGCTATCTAGCAAACCCACAATCATAGCTTGCGCAATATTCCCACAACCTAAGAAACCAATATTCATTCTCTTTTACCAAAAATATTTTCGCCTACTCTTATCAGATTAGAGCCATATTTTAATGCAATTGGATAATCATGCGATGTACCAAATGAAAAAGTATCAAAATTGTTAAAGTCTGAGCTGATGGCATCGATTGCGTGTTTTATTCTCTCCATAGACTCATTCTTTTCATTTTCAGACTTAGTTAAGCTTGGCATAAACATCAGCCCGCGAAGTCTCAAATTAGAACAATGCTCCTCAATAAACTTTGCTAGGGGATGAGCATCGCCTATTTGCACGCCGGATTTAGAAATTTCACCATCGATATTCACTTGGATCAGAACATTTATAGACTTATTCAAATCAAAACAATGCTTGTTTAACCTTTCTGCAATTTTAATTCTTTCAAGTGAGTGCACCCAGGTTGCAAAAGAGGCGATAGTCTTTGTTTTATTGCTTTGAATTGGCCCAATAAAGTGCCAAACAGCATTGGCATTAATAGATTTAGCTTTTTCTGCAAGCTCAGAGGCATAGTTTTCTCCAAAATTGTTTATTCCTTGATTTAATGCAGCCAAAATGTGATCTACAGATTTCTTTTTTGAGACCGCAACAATCATTGGCTCTGATTTAGTTGCAGATGAAATATTAGCCTTAAGGCTTTTAACATTATTTTTTATTAATTCTTCGAGCATCTTTGTCGAATCAATGGCGATCTTCCTGACTTTATGAGAATTTCTCTAGCATTGTTTACAGCA
>NHFF02000031.1 GCA_002172535.2 Gammaproteobacteria bacterium TMED104
ACTCATTAATGAGTCAAACAACAACATTGTTAAGAGAGCAATAATTGCTGGAAAACTTTCTTTTATGTTTCTGATGTTTCTAATAAAAATTTTCAGGCTGAATTATAGGAATTATGTCCTCTTCAAACAAGGTTATTTGGAACTTAATTTTGATAATTTCATTATGATGATCTCTCTCTCATCAGCTGAAAAATACTGAATTGTAATTTGGCCTTTTTTTTTGGATTTTTCCTGGATTGAGATTTTGTGGCCAACGCTCTCAGACAATGACTCAAAGAGGTCCTCGACATCGGTGTCTTTCTTTGTTTGTGGTTTTGTTTTTTTAACTTTGGAGGTTAGGTCTTTTACTGTTAGGCCCTCTTCAGCTATTTTTTTGGCTGCCTTTAAAGCATCTTTTTCGGGAAGAGAAAGAAGAATTTTTGCATGGCCTCTCTCTATCTTTCCAGATTCAAGCAAACTTAAAACTTCGGGGTTAAGAGACAGAAGTCTGACTGCGTTTGCGATTGTGCTTCTTGCCTTTCCGGTAACACCAGATATTTCTTCTTGTGTTAAGTTAAACTCCCTTTTGAGCCTGTCGTAACCTCTAGCCTCTTCAACAGGGTTTAAGTTTTCACGCTGAAGATTCTCAATTAATGCTATTTCTAGAGACTGTTGGTTTTCAGTGTTTTCAATGAGGCATGGCACCTCTTTGAGTTTTAAGTTTTTTGCTGCCCTAAACCTTCTCTCACCAGCAATAATTTCATACTGATCAAGTGAAGCTTCTCTCACTATAATTGGTGAGAGAATGCCGTGTTGTTTTATTGAGTCTGCAAGCTCTGATAATTTCTCATCATTAAATGAAGTTCTTGGTTGGTACCTGTTGGGGGCTATTTTGTTGGTTGGTATGTTTTTAACTATGTTGGCATTTGGTTGTTCTACATCACCTAGCAAAGCATCCAAACCCTTATTAAGTATTGGTTTTTCAGGCACCCTCTATCCTCCTTAAAAACTCGCCAGTTAATGCCATATATGCCTTTGCTCCAAGCGATTCTGGCATATATTTTGTCCCAGATAGTCCGTGGCTTGGCGCTTCTGCTAGCTTAACATTTCTTGGAATAAGCGTGTTAAATAATAGGTCCGGGAAGTGTTTTTCAAGATCGTCTGATACGCTTTTTGCTAGGTTGTTCCTCATGTCTACCATTGTTCTTATAATCCCAACAACTTTATTGCTGCTCAAGCCCCTATTTCTAAGGGAGGTTATTGTATTAAGCAGCGAGGAAATGCCTTCAAGGGAATAGTACTCGCACTGAAGGGGCACAAGCGTACCAACAGAAGAAATTAACGCCTCTACCGTAAGTGAATTTAAGGCTGGGGGGGTGTCTATAATTACAAAGTCGTACTTTAGCCCTGATAGAGCTTCCTCAATGAATCCTTTTTTGGGTTCTGTTCTGATGTGGGCCTCCAGAGCAACAAGATCTTCTCCTCCAGGAATAACATCATAGCCATTGTTTGAGCTTACAACTATCTCGTTAATGTCCTTACCTTCAAATAGCCCTAATAGTGTGTTTTCTTTTTTTAGGCCTGAGGCACTGGTTGCGTTTCCCTGGGAATCAAGNTCAATTAAAAGAATCTTTCTTTTGGTGGATGCTAAAACTGCAGCTAAGTTGACGGCTGTTGTTGTTTTGCCCACCCCGCCCTTTTGATTTGCGACTGATATGATTTTCATTGCGTGTTAATTCTTATTCTAACAAGATGTCTTTGTTTGTCTGTTTGATCGCTTTTAAAAATCTCTGTTTTGTATTTCTTTATTCTTGCTATCTCCTTTTCGACTATTTCCTTTTTGCCTTTAAATAGCAAGTATTCTCCGTTCTTTTTTAGAAGGTGTGATGACATGTTAATAATTTTCTCAATCTCGCTGAGGGCTCTTGCTGTTATGTGGCTAAAGCTTTTGAGTTGGGTTTGTTTGTTTATACTTTCGTTAAACACAGAGGCATTTGAAATGTTAAGTTTTTTGATTGTTTTTTCTAAAAAATAAGCTTTTTTTTGGTTTTTTTCTGCAAGGGTAATTTGGGTTTCTGGGAGATGAATTGCTAAAACTATTCCCGGGATCCCTGCACCCGTTCCTATGTCTAAAATGTTTTTTGCTGCTTTAAAGTGATGTAAAAACAAGAGTGTATCGAGAATGTCATCTTTATAAATGTGTTCTTTTGATGACCTTTTAATAAGGTTGTGAACTGAGTTGTACTTTAAGATTTCCTTGATGTAGGCATCAACCTGTTTCTTTCTCAGCATTTTGATTTGGTTGTTTTCTAAGATAAATTCTTAGCAGGTTAATACTTGCTGGAGTTACCCCCTCAAGCTGGGATGCGACCCCTATGCTTGGTGGCCGAATGTTTGAAAGTTTTTCTTGAATCTCGTTTGATAATCCAGGTATCAATGAATAGTCAAGCCCCGCAGGTATTCTTGTTGAAAAGTGTTTTTTGTTTGTTTCAATTTCTCTGAGTTGTTTTTTTATATACCCACTATACCTCTGATCTATGATTGCTCGTTCGATTTGGGGGTGGGATGCAAGCTCTCTTCCAATGGCTTCTTTTAGTTTTGCTGTACTTACATCTGTTCTCTTTAAAGCTTCAAGAGCTGTTACCCCCTCAAAGGGTTTTGAAAGTTTTTTCTTGTCGAGAAGTTTTTTAAAGTCCTGATATTCCTCTTCTTCTTTTTTGAAAGACTTAAAATCTTTTTGGTTGATTAACCCGATGCCATTCGCTTTAATTGTGAGCCGTTCTCTCGCAGTATCTTGAGACAACATTAGCCTGTGTTCTGCTCTGCTGGTAAACATACGATAGGGCTCTGTAACACCATGAGAGATAAGATCATTAATTAATACTCCGATATAAGATTCGTGTCTTTCTAGAATAAAAGGCTTTTCTTTTAACAAAGACTTGCACGCATTAACCCCGGCCATTAGCCCTTGTGCTGCTGCCTCTTCATACCCAGTAGTTCCGTTAATTTGTCCGGCAAGGTAAAAGTTGTTGAAGAATTTTGTCTCAAGTGTATCGTTAAGGTTTCTTGGGTCTATAAAATCATACTCAACAGCGTATCCAAACTCATCTATCTCACAATTTTCTAGGCCTGTTATTGTTCTAATAAATCTTTCTTGGGTTTGTTTGGGTAGGCTGCTTGATATGCCGTTGGGATAAACCAGATCAACATTAATGCCTTCGGGCTCAATAAATACCTGGTGGGTCTCTTTGTCTTTAAATTTAAAAACCTTGTCTTCGATAGATGGACAGTAGCGAGGCCCGATTCCTGATATTTGACCAGAGTACATTGCAGAAAGGTGTAAGTTTTCCTCGATAATTTTCTTGGTTGCCGGTGTTGTCCTGGTTATGTAGCAAGAAAGTTGTATTGGATGAGGGTGTTTTTCTTGAAGGCTGCTCATGAAGGGTGTAGGGCTGTCGCCTGGCTGCTCCTCCATTGCCTCGAGATCCAGTGAAGACATTTTTATTCTTGCTGGGGTGCCTGTTTTAAGTCTTCCCATTGGGAGCTTAAGATCATAAAGTTTTTGAGATAGAGGGATGGATGGTTTGTCTCCGACTCGCCCTCCTGACTTTTTCTCATCCCCGGTATACAAGATACCATTTAAAAAGGTGCCTGTTGTTAAAATGGTTTTTTTAGCTTCTATGGCTCCCGAAGAATCTGTGATTACGCCAATCACATTGTCTTTTTCAACAATAAGGTCGATAACCTCGCCCTCCATAACTTCAATGTTTGAATTGTTTATGATTGATTGAATGGATTGTTTATAAAGATCTCTATCACATTGCGCTCTTAGTGCCTGGACTGCTGGTCCTTTGCGTGTATTGAGTGTTCTGAACTGTATGCCTGACATGTCGGTTGCCTGAGCCATAATGCCGCCCATAGCATCAATCTCCTTTACAATATGAGATTTTCCCAGCCCACCAATTGCAGGATTACAAGACATCTGACCGATGGTATTTTTTTTATGGGTTATGAGGCCGCACTTTAATCCCAATCTATAACATGCATGAGCTGCCTCAACCCCTGCATGACCACCTCCAACAACTAAAACATCAAACATATAAGAATAATAATAAATATAAATATATATTTTTAGTTGTTTTTATTAAGGGGNGTGTTTTCTGTTGGTATCTNCCNGTAANNCNGTCCGCGNATAAGTTTNGNGNTGTTGATAAACANGGATAAGCTTTNTNACTCTTTTGTGGCATGNGAATGTATAANCTGTGCATATTATTTTTTATACCAAAANCCCAACAAGATACCCCCATCATTTCCCAATACANAAATTNGCAAATATGTCACCCAGCAAATCATCTGAAGACTTGGACCCAATAAAATCATCAAGACGGGCGCGTGACTGTTTAAGCTCTTCTGCAGCCAACTCAAAATCCTCTATNGATATTTTTTCCAAGCAATNTACACAACANACNGTTGCCTCATCAATAAGCTTTGCTTGCCTANTATTAANAAGAAAAAGACGCTCTTTANCTTGGTTGACTGAACNGATTAATTCANCNACCCCNNTCACNAACCCACNTATACCAAAACCAGTTTTTGCGGAGACTGTAAAATTCACATCTGGGTGAGAANNACAANCACCAAGGTCAGATTTATTTAATATGATGATGTGTGGAACATCTTTTAGTATCTTTTTTGAAACCGCTATAAAATCTAAACAGGTATTATCAACCACTACCAGCACCAATGATTGATTTTTTGCTTCCTGTAAAACCAATGATATACCGCTAGATTCTATCTCATCGTTCGTATCTCTTATCCCAGCAGAATCAAAAAGACTGAATTTATTTGAATTAAAAACCATCTCACTTTCAATCATGTCGCGAGTTGTTCCTGCAATATCAGACGTGATGGACCTCGTTCTTCCCAACATACTATTAAACAATGAGGACTTTCCTGAGTTGGGAGGACCCACCAACAAAACACTTTTTTTCTCCCCNACANCATCCACCAGNCTTGAATTATTTCTGAGGTNACCCAACTGTTTGATTATGTCATTACACATNANACCCATCCGATCAATATTTTCTTCATNNACCCCATCTTCATCTGAGAAATCAATTTGAGATTCTAATTCNACTCTTAANAAATCAATNAAANCTCCAACNCGGACNACCCTTTCAGANAANGCCCCAGAAATCGCAGCAACACTTAACATAACCTCATNNTCATCAATNGAGTCNATNANAGTCGAAACCATTTCAGCNTCATTNAGAGACATTTTATTNTTNNCCACNGATAGTNTTGTAAANTCNCCNGGCTCAGCCTCACGCATACCAAGCTGCTCCAAAAAACCAACAATACCCTTNACNACACCAAGCCCCCCATGTGAAAAAATTTCNACCATATCCTCACCNCAGTAGCTTTTTGGNCCTNTATAAAAAANCAACATACAACTATCAAGANCTCCNTCNTNAGACCTTAANTCTCTNAGNNAAANNNGACCAAAANCANTTATTGGNTTGTCTANNGAAGNATTTATTTTTTTATNNCANCCNTCNCCAGCAACNCTTATAACNGCTATAGCTGACTTACCTACNGGNGTNGCAAGGGCAAAAATCANTGNTCTGANACCTAGCCACCAGGGCTNCTNAANGAACTAGCACCATATTTTCGATACATCATNCGNTGTTGAACNAGNGAAAATAANGCNTTNGCAACNGAGTACAAAACCAANCCTGANGGTAGAAAAATAAANAACACAGAGAACAAAACAGGCATGTACTTCATAACCTGNACCTGCATTGGATCCATGTTNGGCGGNGTTGGGTTTAGNTGTTGAGTTAAATACATAAGCCCACCCATTANGACCGGTAAAACAAAATAGGGNTCNGGNGCCGAAAGATCCTGTAACCAAAANAAGAAAGGGGCNTGCCTAAGCTCAACAATTTCTCTNAGAGCAAANAAAAGAGCAATAAAAACAGGAAACTGTAACAACATTGGAAAACAGCCTCCAGCTGGATTAATCTTCTCTTTCTTGTACAACGCCATCATCTCAACACCAAGTTTTTGTCTGTCGTCTTTGTAGCGCTGCTGAATCTCCTGAAGCTTTGGCTGTACTACACGCATTTTTGCCATTGACCTAAAACCAGCCGCAGAGATCGGCCAAAGCACCAACTTAACCACAATAGTCAACAACAAAATTGATACACCCCAGTTATTAATAAGGCCATTTATCACCACAAGCAACATTACAAGGGGCTGGGCCAAAAACCAAAACCACCCCATATCAATAGACAGCTCTAAGTCCTTGGCAATTAACATAAGATCAGACCTGACCTTAGGTCCAAAAAACAAACTATGTGAAATGCCTGAGTTAATATCAGAAACTGTTTTTTCTCTAACAATGGAACCCATCGAGTAAACACCACCAGGAACGCTGGGGGGGTTTGCAAACATTGTTACCACATCATTTGGGTTAACCAACAAAGCGGTTAAAAAATACTTTTGAATAAAACCAACCCAACCACCAACCTGATCAAACAACAGCCTTTCATCAACAGAGCTCAGTCTGTAACTATCATAGGGATCATCAGGAGTATTAAAGGCTACCCCAACATATGAGGCGTTATCAATCCATGAGCCTGTAGCGTCCAAAGGTTTGCCGTCAGTTCGATACATTGCTACAAAAGGATCTCCGGGCTTGTTCCCACCCAGATAACTATCATTAATATCAACCAAATATCCCTCTTTAATTGATATAACTTTTTTGTAAAGACCGTCATCCGAAACAAGCGTGATACTGGAGCCATTATTATTTTTTAGAGAAAAGACAGGGCTCTCAATACCAAAACCACTTTTGACATAAAACTTAAACGCATCCTCTGATCCTAGCAACCTAACATTAGGAGAGCCCGCTTTCTGAAGCACGGGATACTCGTTAAGCTCTACACTAATTATTGAGCCGCTTAAATTATCAATAACAAGGGTCACAGAGCCATTACTTATTTTTGAAGCATTTGAGCTATCAACACTATCAACACCAGAAGAAACCTCATCAACCCTCGTGGTTGCAACAAGCTCTGCCTTTGCCGCAGACTCTTGTGACCACTCCCAAAAAAGAAGGTATGCGAACAACCCCACCATCAGGATCCACAACAACCTAAAACTCATCACTTAACCTCATCTATACCACCTTTAGACCATGGACCACATCTTAATATTCTTACCAAGGAATACCAACCACCAATAATTACCCCATGTTTGTGAATGGATTCTACACAATATTCTGAACAGGTGGGGTGAAATCTACAATTGTTACCAATTAAAGGGCTTATAAGCCACTGGTAGCCCCGAACTAAACGTATCGCAATATTACGCATTTACNTTAGACAGCTCGAATGAGACTAACTTTTTTATTTCAACATATGACTCACTCAACAAACCACCACCCACAACACAAATAAGATCTTTAGACCGATTCTCTTTATAGGTTTGAGCAAGAGCACTTTTTATTTGTCTTTTTATCCTGTTTCGATCCACGGCTCTAGGATAGTCTTTTTTTCTTACCACTATAAATGTTCCCGGATTGACGGAATAAGACCTCTTAAAAAAAATTTTTAAATTAGCTCTCACCCTATGAGCGTGGCGTAGCTAGGCTGATAGAACTTTCCTACCCTTTTTTCTTCTATTAGAAAGCACAGCTCTGCCGGCTTTGGTTGCCATTCTGGCTCTAAAGCCATGAGTTCTTTTTCTTTTAATGTTACTGGGTTGAAAGGTTCTTTTCATGGTTAACTCTAAATAGGAGCAAAATTATATAGTAAAGTATTTTTTTTTCCATAAAATAAAAAAAGAATTTTAATATAAAGATAGCCACAAGTTATCCACAAAAAATTCATTGGTTTATGCTGTAGATATCTTGTTAATTTTTGCTAGACTTGTTTCAAAACCGGAGAGATATATTGGAACTTTGGACACAATGTTCAGGCCTTCTTGAGTCAAGGCTTTCACCAGAAGACTTCAATACTTGGATCAAGCCATTATCTGCAGAAACAACAAACAGTTCTTTAGAGATAAAAGCGCCAAATGATTTTATCTTAAATCATGTTAGAGAGAATTTTTTAGATGAAATTAATGATGCGCTTAATGGTATTGACCCAGAAAAGGAAATAATTTTTAAAACACTCGATAAGTCAACATTTGTTGATAAACTTGATTCTTCTGAGGACAAAAATCCGGGTTTAGTTCAAGCTTTCACATTTAGTACTTTTGTTGAAGGCAAATCTAACCATATGGCACTGGCTGCCGCCAAACAGGTTGCCCAAAACCCAAAAGGAGACTATAACCCACTCTTTATATATGGAGGTGTTGGGCTTGGGAAAACTCATTTAATGCACGCTGTAGGAAATGAAATTCTAAGAAACAGCCCAAAAAAGAGAATTGTTTATGTGCATTCTGAAAAATTTGTAGCTGACATGGTAAAGGCACTGCAATTAGGGGCTATGAGCGAATTCAAATCTTTTTACAGAAACGCTGATGCCTTATTGATTGATGATATTCAGTTTTTTGCTGGCAAAGAACAATCACAAGAAGAGTTTTTTCATACATTTAACACCTTGTTGGACAGAAACCAACAAATGGTGATGACTTGTGATAAATACCCAAAAGAAATTGACGGTTTAGAGGAAAGACTAAAGTCTAGACTTGGCTGGGGCCTGCCTGTTATTGTTGAACCGCCAGAGCTAGAAACCAGAGCAGCTGTGTTGCTAAGAAAAGCACAACTTATGGGTGTTGAACTGCCAAATGATTGCGCTATCTATATTGCGCAGAGAATTAGATCAAACATTAGAGAGTTGGAGGGGGCACTAAAAAGAGTGGTTGCAAATGCAAGGTTTTCTAATACAGAAATTGATGTTCCTTTTGTTAAAGAGTCTTTGAAGGATTTGTTTGTTATTTCTGCAAAAATGGTATCAATAGAAAACATCCAGAAAACAGTTGCAGAGTATTACAATATAAAACTTTCAGACCTCTTATCTAAAAGAAGAAGTAGGTCTATTACCAGGCCAAGACAACTTGCTATGGCTCTAACTAAGGAACTTACAAACCACAGTTTACCTGAAATAGGCGAGTCTTTTAACGGTCGTGACCACACAACTGTAATTCACGCATGTTCAAAAATAANCGAGCTNAGGAAAGAACTACCTTCACTTGAGGAGGATTATAGAAACCTCATCAGAACACTTACAAATTAATGCAAGCAGTATTTAAAAAAGAGGACATTACTAAAGCTCTTGGAGTAACCCTTGGCGTTGTTGAAAAAAAACAAACTCTTCCAATTTTAGCAAACGTACTTCTCGAAGTTAATGAATCAGGCTTTCATTTAACCGCTACAGACTTAGAGTCAGAAGTAAGAACAAGCGGCCCACTAGAGAGTGTTTCCAGTGAAGGTAGAACTACAACTTCCGCTAAAAAATTAAATGATCTATGTCGATTAATACCCGACGGATCAAGTATAGAAATTAAACTTTCGGGAGATAAAATTCAACTTAAAACACCCTCAGGAAAGTATTCACTAGCAACACTCCCAAGCGATGACTTTCCTATATTTGAGAGTCAAGAAAGTGGAGAACAATTAAAAATTAACTCAAAAGATCTGAGAAAAATCTTTTCAACAACATCTTTTGCTATGGGAAATCAAGATTGGAGACATTACTTAAATGGACTCTACTTGGAACTCAAAGATGATTTTTTAACCGCAGTGGCAACAGATGCGCATAGATTAGCAATAAACACATTTGAAGTGTCTGCGGGAAGCTCTTTTTCTGGAATAGTACCCAGAAAGTCTGTAAATGAGATGACAAAATTTCTAGCTGATGCAGATGGGGAAGTATCATTATTAATAACAGATTCCTCAATTGAGCTTAATACAGGAAATATAACCTTTAAAAGCAAGTTGATTGATGGAAACTACCCTGATTTCAATCAAGTCATTCCATCAGGCGATAGTTTTGTTCTTGAGGTTGATGTTAAAGAGCTTTCTGAAAGCTTAAGCAGGGTTAGTGTTTTATCAAGTGATAAATATAGGGGGATTAGGCTGAATGTATCTGATGGAAGCTTAATGGTCTCCGCAAATAATCCCGAGGAAGAGGCTGGAGAGGAAACCTTGAGTGTTAATTATTCTGGTGAAAATATTGACATAGCATTTAATGTTAATTATTTGCAAGAAATATTGAGCCACCAAGAAGGAAATGTTTGTAATATAAAATTCTTTGGATCTGATAAAAGCTGTTTAATGCTTCCGCCTGATGCTGATTTTCCAAAATATGTTGTAATGCCACTTCTTATCTAGGTGGCAATAAAAAAGCTTTCTTTAAAAAATTTTAGATGTTTTCAAAACACATCATACGATTTGTGTGATGGGTTGAATTTTTTCCACGGAACTAATGGGGCAGGTAAAACCTCTATATTGGAAGCAGTTTATATTTTAGGATCAGGCAACTCTTTCAGAACAACAAAATCAAATAACCTTATTAAGCTGGGATCCGATAGCTTCAAGATCTCTGCAGAAATTGGCGGCTCTGGACAAAAGATAACAATCTTTAAAACAAAATCTGAAAATTTATCAATTAAGGTTAATGAAAAGAATAAAATCAAAAGAGAGTTGGTAAGTTTGCTTCCGATAAATGCAATAGACTCTAAAATGTTTTTTTATTTATCATCTGCTCCAGACTACAGAAGAAAAAGTTTAGACCGCTCATTATTTTTAGTTAGTAACACATATCAAAAATCTTGGTTTTCATATTATTCAGCTTTAAGACAAAGAAACTCATCACTTAAACGAAATTCTCCACAAGAGGTAATTTCTTGGAATATGCCTTTGTCGGATGCTGCATCAGTAATACAAAATGAGAGGAGTTACTTTCTAGATAAAATCAAAGAGAATTTCTTCAATCTTGTTAAAGATCAACTTGACGATGGTTTTGTAGAAAGGCTATCAACAATGAACATTAACTTAGAAAAAGGATTTAGTAATGAGGTTTTGCTTGATGATCTGGAAGCTTCATTAGCACAAGATCTCTTTAAAAAGACCACCCAATGTGGCCCCCATAAAGCCGACTTAGTTTTTGATTTTGATTCATCTATGGCAAAAGATTTATTTTCAAGAGGAGAAGAGAAGGCCTTTTCTATAATCTGGGGGCTTGCTATTTCTATGACGTTAATTAATCTCGGTACTGATAACGTAACAGTTTTAGATGATCTCTCTTCTGAGATTGATGAAACACACCTTGAAACTTTGTTAGCAATAATTAAAAAAGCACCAAATCAATTCATTTTTTCAAACATATCTGACTTGTTTAATAGTAAAATAGATCAGAACTTTAATATTAAAAAGTTCCACGTGGAACATTAAACTTAATGCCAAAAAAATCTAAGAAAGATCCCAAATACGACTCATCAAATATCCAAGTTTTAAAAGGTCTTGAGGCTGTTAAAAAAAGGCCAGGAATGTATATAGGTGATACAGATGACGGGACTGGCCTTCATCATATGATCTTTGAAGTTCTAGATAATAGCATTGATGAAGCAATGGCCGGC
>NHFF02000003.1 GCA_002172535.2 Gammaproteobacteria bacterium TMED104
TTTTGATGCCTATATGGCACAGCCAATATCAATGACAACTGCTATCGTTTTGTGTGTAATTACTACATTTTCAAATCCATTTAAAAGATTAGCAACAAAATCAAGAGTATTCTCTGTACTCGGATCATTGGGATTACTACCTGGATTCGTAATAGCCGGTTTGGTTGCTTATTTTCTAAATGAAGTACAGTTTAATATTGAATGGGGATTTAAAATTCCAGCTGTTCTTAGCTTGATTGAGAAGACGTCACCTCTTTATCTTGGTTTTCCAGATTTTAATATGTACGTTGATGCCATTCCACTAGTTTTAATTGGTTATATGCTTTTATTTGGAGATCTTGTAACTGGAACTGAGGTGCTTAAAGATGCCCAAAAAAGTAGACCTGATCAAACTTTACCAATCGATTTAAACAGATCTCATCTATCAGTGGGAATAAGAAACCTGCTGGGTATATTCATCAATCCATTTTTCCCAACTCAAGGTGCTTTATGGACCGGTGTTCATGTAGTTGTAGCAGAGAGGTGGAAACAAGGCCCTAAAGCAATGCCTTCAATATTTGATGGCATAGGGTCATATTATTTGATGGGCATACCTTTTTTATACTTTACATTACCTTTTGTAACTTTAATGCAGCCACTCATGGTGATGGCACTAACATTAACCCTAATCCTAACAGGATTCGCTTGTGCTTACATTGCAATGTCAATTCCAAAAAAAGATTCTGAGATGGCTACAGCTTTATTGATAGCATTCTTTATAACTTTTTATAGTGCTTGGATTGGTTTGGTTGTTGGGATCATTTTGTCATTATTGGTTGATGGTTATGAAAGAGATGCTGAAGCATAAATGACTGATCGCGCATTAAAAATTTCGTCTTTAGAAAAGATATATGCATCAGGTGTTAAAGCACTAGATGGGATAGATCTTGAGGTAAAAAAGGGTGATTTCTTTGCCTTGCTTGGTCCAAATGGAGCAGGCAAATCATCAACAATTGGAATTATTTCTTCCCTTGTAACCAAGACATCAGGAAGCGTAAAAATTTTTGATATTGATATTGATGAGGATTTTAATGAAGCAAAACGAAAGCTGGGTGTAGTTGCTCAAGAAATTAATTTCTCACCTTTCGAAAAAGTAGAAGACATAGTAATTACTCAAGCAGGATTTTACGGTATCTCTGCATCACAAGCCAAACCAAAAACTGAAACCACACTTAAGAGACTTGGCCTTTGGGAAAAGAGATCTGAACAAGCAAGAAATCTATCAGGGGGCCTCAAGAGAAGACTTATGATTGCTAAGGCATTAATTCATGATCCTGAATTGTTAATTTTGGATGAGCCTACTGCTGGTGTAGATATTGAGTTAAGAAGAGGAATGTGGGATTTTATCTCTGAAATAAATAATCAAGGCACAACCATTATCCTTACCACTCATTATCTTGAAGAGGCTGAACAACTATGCAAAAACATAGCAATTATTGACAAGGGAAAAATCGTAGAAAATACATCCATGAAAGAGCTTCTCTCAAAACTTGATGTGCAAAGCTTTGTTCTTGATTTAACCCAACCCCTGAATAATTTACCAAGTATAGCGGGATACACAATGACACTTTCAGATCCGAGTACCTTAGTTGTTGCAATTGAAAAAGATAAATCAATAAATGTATTCTTTTCAGAACTATCCAAATTAGGAATTTCAGTTAAGTCTATGCGGAATGAATCCAATAGACTGGAAGAATTATTTATGGAAATAGTTAAATCAAATGACTAGAAATAAAGAGATATTAAATTCTTTGATCACACTTACTGTAAGAGAAGTAAGAAGATTTTTAAGAATTTGGGTCCAAACGCTAGTTCCTCCCGCGGTCACAATGTCGCTTTATTTCGTGATTTTTGGCTCTTTAATTGGCCCTAGAATTGGAGAGATGAATGGGCTAGATTATATTCAGTTTATGATCCCCGGCTTAGTGATGCTATCAGTTATAACAAGCTCCTATGCCAATGTTGTATCCTCTTTTTTTGGAGTTAAATTTCAAAGATCTATTGAGGAATTAATGATATCCCCAATGCCAAACATTGTAATTCTAACTGGTTTTATAATTGGGGGCGTTACAAGAGGGGTGATGGTTGGCATCATAGTATTTTTAGTTAGCTTATTTTTCTATCCAGACTTTACCATCGTAGATCCTTTGCTAACTGTCTCGGTGCTTATCCTCACGGCAATATTGTTTTCATTAATGGGATTTTTAAACGCAATTTATGCCGATACTTTTGATGATATCTCAGTGGTCCCAACCTTTGTATTAACACCTCTAATTTATTTGGGAGGGGTCTTTTATTCNATTACAATTTTGCCAGAATTTTGGCAAAAGGTTTCTCTAGCAAATCCAATGCTTTATGTTGTAAATACTTTCAGGCAGGGCATGCTTGGTGTGAGTGATATTTCAGTTTCATTTTCTCTTATCATGCAGGTATTTTTTATTATCCTTTTTGGCGCTTTCGCACTTCNTCTTCTTAAGAAAGGCACGGGCATAAGACAGTGAAACCTAAATTCTTAGGTAAAAAAAACANAACCTTTAAATCTCCCAGCGAGAACATACTTGATGCAATCAATAGAGTGCNCTCAAAAGNAATGTTNGGAGANGATATCTGGAANGCCTATGAATTTAATTTCTTATCAAAAAGNAATCAACCTCTTTTATTACCATTAGAAATTAGAATACCAGCAANNTCANNAANAACTGTTGAGTCAAAATCACTTAAGCTTTATNTAAATTCATACAGTGACTTTATATCAACNCAAAATATNGTCATTNCCAAGATTGCAAAAGACTTATCGAATATCACCAAATCAAATGTGATTGTTAAGGCAATGATCAGAAAAGATTACTCTGTTAAATCAAAGAGTTTGCGGTATGTTAAAGTCCAAAAAAATAATGGCAACTTATTAAGATTCGATGGTTTTAGATCTTTATGTCCGGTTACCTCTCAACCAGATTNTGCAACAATCTACATTCAACANAAAAGTGAAGTAACTCCAAGTAAGGAGATCATNGATCATTTNTTGACATACAGAACTAAAGGCGAATTTCATGAGCGTTGCATTGAAAACATATGTTCGCATCTCAGCCTCACATTCAATCTTAAATCACTAACTGTAATTGGCAGATTTATGAGAAGAGGTGGAATAGACATTAATCCAATTAGATCCCTTACAAAGAAATATCCTAAAAAGAATATTCATGACACNTTCCAATAGTAAAAACTTTCATTCTGTTGAATCGTTAAATCAGTTTGTCTTAGATTTATTACTNCAAACGATTAATGATAATCCTAAAGCAAGCATCNTATTNTCGGGNGGNAGCACNCCAAAACAAATTTANTNNTCNNTTGGNTCTCTTCCNCAGCAAAGTAAGTTATGCACTTTTATACCTTCTGATGAGAGNAGGGTNCCCGTNGCTGATNCNCTTTCTAATGAAGGAATGATAAGAAAATACCTCAATACNTATAATCAAGATCAAATTTTAAGCNTNCATGANTTATCTTTACCTTNAAAACTAAATGAAATTGTCATCNCATGATCTTGCCATTNTNGGAATGGGAACAGACGGACATTTTGCATCTATATTTCCATTNATGTCTAATCTTGANGAGGCAATTGATTCNACTGATCCNGTTATCAGAGTAGATTCTGGATATCCAGANGTTNCAAGAATTACNCTCTCACTNAANGAAATTTTAAAATCTAAGAAAATGNTTTTACTNATTACCGGNCAAGAAAAAGTAGATTTGCTAAAGACAAAAAGAGATAATGCCTCNTCNCTACCNATCGATNCTCTTATNGAAAAGGCAGATAACCTAGAGATTCTATTAGTCNAATAAAAGGAGAGATGGCAGAGTGGTCGAATGCGCTGCCTTGGAAAGGCAGTATACGGGCAACCGTATCCGGGGTTCGAATCCCCGTCTCTCCGCCAATCAGTCGTTNAGANTAATTAAATCNTTATGGAGTTTTGNNTGAAGNTCCTGAGNAANNTCATCAAACTTTNNNAGCANCTANNTTGTATNTTTANANNTTTNTANAGNTCNTTTTTTTCCTNATCNNNCATNTNNATNAANTCAAGCTCAATNGCNTTNTCTAACCACATCATTGTGTATGTCTTGATTCCTTCTTTAAGAGCATTTGTTGGGTGAAGTGTGNANGATCTCTTATCTTTCGCACCTCTTGATTTCTTTAAAAAACCTTCATTTATTAATTTCTCAATGATTTTAAAGGCGGTGGGAAACGAAACCTCCAATTGCTGCTCAACCCATTTAACATTAATAGGTTCTGCATTATCTCTATCCCTACAATAAACTTCATAGACAATAAGTCTTGATTCCGTATCAGTAATAAAACCTCTAAAAAACTGCATCATATTAAAGACTCTTAATTCTGACAGAATAAGGTCTTCAATTAGATTGAGTTTATTTTTCATTGCTACATTATATCAATTTAAATCTCTTCACCTTAANGTAAAATTAACTAAAATTATTTCAGTTATTTAAATTTATGTATTATCATAATACATATAATGACATCCNTAATTTCTGAATTTAGTTATTTTTTNAGAAAGCTTGACGAGATTGAAAAGCATCTCAAAGTTNATACACTCTCGCCAAATGAAAAAAAAGTTGTGCACACCATGGTTGAGCTTAAGANTAAAAATAACATATGCAACATTACNGATGTAGTNGANGTTAGTGGTATGTCTAGATCAACGGTTTATAAGACAATAAAGAAGTTAACTGCAAAGAATGTTATATCTTTAGAGCAATCACCAACAGATAAAAGAGAATCGTTAATTAAATTTTCTTAATTAAGCACTTGCTTCAATCCAGTCATCTATAAGTTCTTCTAAAANGAATAAAGGAGGATTACCGTTATCAAGCACAATTGTATGGAATTTTTTAATATCAAACTTTTCACCTAGAGCATTTTTTGCTCTTTCTCTTAATTCAAGAATTTTAAGCATCCCAACTTTATAACTGAGAGCCTGNCCAGGCCAAACAATATATCTTTCAATTTCAGTTCGGACTTCGGTATCAGACATCCCAGTCTTTTCCTTCATNTATTTCATNNCTTCCTCTCTTGTCCATCTNTTATAATGCACACCAGTATCAACCACTAATCTTACCGCCCTAAATATCTCACTTTGTAAGATTCCAAGNTCATCGTATAAATCCCTTCCTACGCCAACTTCCATAGATAATTTTTCTGCATACAACGCCCATCCCTCACTAAAAGCAGATGTGCCATAACCTTGTTTTCTGTAAAGTGTAAGATTTTCATTTTCTTGATTTAATGCAATTTGCATNTGATGACCTGGGATGGCCTCATGGAGAGTNAGTGCCATCATACTGTAAGTCGGAGTCTGCTTAATATCATACAGATTAGCGTAAAAGACACCTGGTCTCTTGCCATCAAGGCTGGGCCCTTGNTAATATCCACCCGCAGCTGTTTGCTCAGAATATTCAGGTACAGGCCTAACCTCNACACTTGCTTTAGGCATTCTCTCAAAGNAGGGCTCCACTTTTTTTGCAGCTTCTGCAACCATTTCTGTGTAGTCTCTAATCACTATTTCTTTTCGATNTGGAGTGTCAGCATATAAAAAATNTGGATTNTCNTTTAATTCATTGAGCAAAGTACCAACTGGNTTTTCTTTGTCATATCCNAATTCTTTAAATATTTCTNCTATGCGCTTACTTATTCTCTTAACTTCACTCAGACCTATGTCATGAATTTCTTGGGGACTGTAATCGGTAGTTGTATAAGTTCGGATTCTTAACTTATAAAATTCATCGCCATTAGGTAAAGACCAAACGCCATGATTTAAATTCGAATTGGATTTATCTGNAATCATTCTATCTAGAAGTCTTCGATATGCTGGATTGAAGCTTTCTTNAATAATATTAGAAAGTTCTGCCTCAAGTGAATTAACTTNAGAATCTGATAAACCAAGCTCCCTTACTTTCCTTCCAAAAACCTCTAGAAGGGGATTAGATGGATTGCTAAGCATTTCAGANAATTGATTTATTACATGCTCATAAACAAATGTTGGAGGATAGATGCCGGTTTTTGATTGCTCATCAAACCAGAGCAATAGATTGTCCATTGATGCTCCTATCTGGCTCACACGTTTAAGATAATCATTGGCCTCTCTTTTATTGCGAATAGGGTGAATATCAGTCATAAACTCAATTGCATTTAAATGAGCTCCACTTATTTGATTGATTGGATAGCTATGAAATCTAAAATTTTCAAATCCATTAATATCATTTTCAGTATCAAAGATAGCTATTTTTTTTGTGATGACTTGATTTTCTGTTAATTCACCATCTGAATAAGAATTTAANATTTGTAAATGCTTGAGCNTATCAATATGATTCTCNTCTGCATCTTCCAAGCTATCATTAGAAAGTTTGCTGTTGTGTTTTATTATGGGATTTAAGAAATCAAAGGCTCCTATGTAAGTTAAGTATTCAGGAGAATCAAATAGTGAAACCATTAATTCTTTTGCCAAGTAATGGTCTAGAGAAAATGGNTTTGATGAAAANAGATTTACAACATATATTGAGCATACTAAAAATGCTATCCCAAATGCTGTACCAANATATTTAAAAAACGTTTTCATAATGACCCCAAGAAAGTACTTTAATTTACNNTCAATTATACTAGAAAAAAAAATTTATCAATGAATATGAAACCTTTTCATTTAGCTATACCTGTTCATGATCTGGAGGAATCGATTACGTTTTATAAATCAATTTTTCCAATAAGCTTTGGTAGATCCGCAGAGAACTGGATCGATCTAAACTTTTATGGTCATCAGCTTGTGCTTCATATGCAAAAAGATTATCAAGCCAATGAAGGGTTTAATNATGTTGATGGAGATAATGTTCCATTTCCACATTTTGGAATTNTTCTATCGGTTGATGAGTTTTACTCAGTCACNAAGAATGTTGAAGCTTCAAAAATTAATTACTACNTAGATCCAAGGACAAGGTTTAAAAATACTGATGGCGAGCAATCCACTTTTTTTCTAAAAGATCCTTCAGGAAACTTTATTGAGGTTAAAGCATTTAAAAATATAGATAATTTATTTAAGTCTTAATTAATTTTCTTTAAATTTACTCCANTAGATACATCAAAAATCTTCGTAGAATTTCTTCTAAATTTTGACNTTTTTATTACCCAGCNACCATTTTCTAAAGTATATAGGTCTTCATAAGAGCCAGTAATATTGGTCATTAATTGTTTTTTTGTTTGGAAAAGATAATAGTCNAGGGCCCAAATACCCAAAATTGAATTGTCTATTTTTTTNAAAATAGGATTTTTGCCGTAATGGCATTCTACTTGATGTTGTTTAATTGATTGTTTTTTGTAATGTTCCAAAAAGGAATCTATGNCANCAAAGCAACCAAAGTTTTCAAAATCAATATTAAGACCTTTTGTGGCAAAGGTGTTCTTTATTTGATGAAGATTATTAATATCGCATGCTTGAAAATAAGAATATTTTAATCTTTTAATTTCTTCTAAATTTTCTAAATAAGATATCGTATCCATNCCGTTAATTTGTTCAGCCCTTTCAGATATTAATNAANTAGATTAACATCAAAATAATGAAAATTAGACCTAAAAGAATTGTTACAGGCGTTGATGGTAACAACAAATCAATTATCCTTTCAGATGACATCTTAGAGCCAAGCATTGATCTAGAGGGCTCAGCATTTACAGAGCTCTGGGAAACAGATAATCAAGACCTAGATCGTACTGACCAAAAGGCCAGAAATAGGGAGGGAATTAAATTATCACCACCCACAGGCGGAACTAAATTTAGATATTTTCAGCTTCCACCAAAGAATGATAATTATTCACCCGAGGAAATGGAGGCTTTTTTTGCCGCTGCATTCGAGATTATTGGAGCTTCGCATGAACGCACTGATACTGCAAAACANCCTGGCATGCACCTTACAAAGACAGTTGATTACATAGTCTTATTGGAAGGGAAGGCAAGATTAATTCTTGACAATGATGAGGTTTCACTGAACCCGTATGANGTTGTGATCCAACANGGCACCAGCCATGCTTGGTCAGTCGAAAGTGACGCCCCATGCCTATTTTTAGCAGTGCTTATTGACAAGGAATTTAGTTCATAGTTAAATACTGTATAAATATACAGTATTATGAATAATTTAATAACAATTAATTTTACAGATCCTATTAGGGAAGAATATAACCAAGCAATTGATAAGACGGCTGCTTTAAATACTATTGCCTTNAAATATTTCAAAGGTGATCGCATAGNGGCTCATAATTATCTTTCAGAAAATTATATTGATAGTGCTGAAAAAGATTTGCCAAACNCATTAATGNTCAANCAATCGAATANTCAATACTATCAACCAGAACTTATTTAATTTTTTAATTAGTANGCTATAATTTTCNTAGGTAGTCGCTCAGTATAGTTAAAAGGGGATTATGCTGCGCTAGTGTCAATACCCTGATGAAGGAGGTGGTCCTATTAGTATTTATTTAGAACTAGGAAATTGGAGGTCTGCCTTTTGACACAAGGTAAGATTTAATTTCCGACTGTTAATCATAATTTTTTAACAGCTGAAGCCTCCTTAGGGAGGCTTCTTTTTATCTCAATGCACATNAAAGACTGGATTACACTTATTCTCCTTGCAGCAGTTTGGGGGAGCGCNTTTATGTTTATAAAAATAGCTGCNCCTGANCTTGGTCCTGTGATGTTAGTGACCGTAAGACTTTATTTNGCTGGCTTATTATTTCTNCCTTTCTTNCTACAAAANAAATANCTCAANCTTTTTAAGAGTCACTTNAACTCTATTTTTATTCTAGCGATTATGAATAATGCTCTTCCATTTACNATGTTTGCCTATGCATCTTTAGGGGCNAATTCAAATATGCTGGCAATATTAAATGGNACTACNGCATTAATGACAACAGTNCTTGCTTATTTTTGGCTCAAGAACANGGTAAGTTATTTNCAAGCCNCNGGNCTTTTACTTGGTTTTTTNGGAATNTTAGTTCTTATGAATCCTGCTAATGCNTCAACTACATTCGTTTCTAGCATTGCATGCTTGGTTGGAGCNTTTTGTTATTCTTTTTGTGGTTGNTANATCCANCGATATGCATCTAATTTGAATGCATTTGTGATGATTGGCTGGTCAATGTTTTTNGGTGCTTTNTTAATAACACCTTTTGCTTTTTTTAATGTTCCCANTAGTTTTCCAAANACTGAAACAATACTTTCATTATTATGGTTAGGNATCATNTCAACNGGAGTTGCATATTTGGGATATGTGAGATTAATAGAAAGAATAGGGGCTGTTCGTACTTCTACCGTCACTTATTTAATACCAGCCTTTGGTATTTTATGGGGCAGTATTTTTTTAGATGAACAAATCACACTTATTATTTCAATAGGATTTATTTTGATTTTATTAGGAATCTACTTTTCAAACTCTTCAGCTAAAGAAAATTAATATCCTGAGGCTTGACCGTCTTTTCTGCTTTCAGAGGCGCCGAAATAAACATTGTTTATCTTCATGATAGCCTGGTATCCTCCAAATACTCCTTTATCGTATTTGATTGTATGACCCATTTTCTCTAATTCATTTATAACTGTATCTTTGAACCCACTCTCCAAACTTATGTAGCCACCATCAACCATTTGTTCATCAGTTGGCTGAGATGAACCTGAATGAACGATTCTGGGAGCATCACCAGCTTCTTGAAGGTTCATTTCAAAGTCAATTAGGTTAATCATTATTTGAGCATGAGCCTGAGGTTGAGTAGCTCCACCCATAACGCCAAAACTTAAAAATGGCTCACCATCCTTAGTTACAAATGCTGGAATAATTGTATGAAATGGTCTTTTGCCACCCATGAGTGAGTTCGCATGATCTGGGTTTAAGCTGAAGAGCTCACCTCTATCCTGCAACATGAAACCAAGATTATTTGGGATCATCCCTGAACCCATACCCCTGTAATTACTTTGGATTAGAGACACCATATTTCCATCCTTATCTGCAGTGGTCAGGTAAATAGTATCTCCATTTTTTAAAATACCGGCTAAATCAGTTTGTGAGGCTTTTGATGAATTAATTTCTTTTCTTCTGAGTTCCGCATACTCTTTTGAGATGAGGTACTCGATATCAATGTTATTAAATTTTGGATCAGCATAATATTTAGCTCTATCTGCAAATGCAATCTTCTTAGCCTCCACAAAATGATGAACATACTCAGCCGAATTAAGACCCATAGCTTTGAGGTCAAAACCTTCCAGTATATTTAAAATTTGTAGTGCAGCTATACCTTGGCCGTTTGGTGGCAGCTCCCAAACATCGTATCCTCGGTAATTTGAGCTAACAGGTTCAACCCATTCAGACTGATAGTTAGACATATCTTCGAATGAAAGAAAACCGCCTTGTTCTTTTATAAATCTTGCAATCTCCTTAGCCAACCTGCCTTCATAAAAGCTTTTGCGCTTTGTTTTTGAAATTTCTTCAAGAGTTTTAGCTAGATCTAAGTTTTTAAAAACCTCCCCTTTTTTTGGAGTATCCCCAGATTGCATCCAGGTTTCTTTAAAATTTGGAAAGTCTAAATATCTAGATTTTGATCTCTCAAAATAATAAGCAATTGTTTCTGTAACTGGAAAACCCTCTAGAGCATACTCAATCGTTGGTTCAAAAAGATTTTCAAAATCAATATTTCCAAATCTTTCGTGGAGCTTGATCCACCCATCAACAGCTCCAGGAACTGAAACTGGTAACGGCCCAAAAGAGGGGATTTTTTTCAATCCCTTGGATTTAATATAGTCAATAGATATATCTTGTGGTGCTGGACCAGATGCATTCAACCCATACAGCTTTTTATCTTTTGCACTCCAGACAATTGCAAATAANTCTCCACCAATTCCATTTCCGGTTGGCTCCATGAGGCCCAATGCAATATTAGCTGCAATAGCTGCATCAATTGCATTACCTCCATTTTTAAGAATATCAAGTCCAATCTGAGTAGCCAGTGGGTGGCTGGTTGCCACCATGCCATTTTGACTAATAACTTCTGATCTACTGGCAAAAGGCTCACCTGTTAACCTGTCATATCCATGAATCACAGTAGTCATTGTTAATAAAATTAAATATATAGTTACTTTAATCATATTGTTACATATTCAAGTAAATGGCACGCCCGGAGAGATTCGAACTCCCGACACCTTGGTTCGAAGCCAAGTGCTCTATCCAGCTGAGCTACGGGCGCAATTATGTTTATTATAAGTTAGATAAAAAAATTATTGTTCTCCAGCCATTGTATTTATAAAATCTATACATGTTTTCGGTAAAAAAACTATCTGGATGTATTGGTGCAGAGCTCAGTGGGGTTGATTTAACTAGCGATCTAGATAAATCAGTATTGGATGAAATTGAGAATTTACTATTAGAACATGAAGTAATTTTCTTTAGGGATCAAGATATTTCTTGGCAACAACATAAAGAAATTGCTGAACACTTTGGATCTCTCCAATCTCATCCAGCTTATAACTCTCCTGATGACTACCCTGAAATAACTATTCTTGAAAGCACATCTGAAAAACCAACAAAAATTGAGTCATGGCACACTGACATGACTTATCTAAAAAGCCCACCTTTATTCTCAATTCTTAGATCAAAAATATGTCCTCCAAAAGGTGGAGATACTATTTGGTCGAGCATGAATGGCGCATATGAAAACCTGTCACCAGCAATGCAGTATTTTCTCAGCGATAAGACTGCAGAGCATGACTTTTCATATGGCTTCAAGGAAAGTATTGCGGAGCCAGGAGGTCGTGAAAGGCTAAAGAATGCTATCGAAGAAAATCCTCCAGTCTGTCATCCAGTTATACGAACTCATCCCCAAACAGGAAAAAAATCTATTTTTGTGAACCCTCTCTTTACAACTAAAATCAATGAGCTATCTAAACAAGAGAGCGATGCACTCTTAAAGTTTTTGCATGAGCATTCAATTACTCCTGAATTTACTTGCAGGTTCTCATGGACACCAAATGCTATCGCTATTTGGGATAACAGATGCACCCAACACAAACCTATCAATGATTATTTCCCAGCGCATAGGCTTTTGGAGAGAATTACTGTTGATGGCGATACACCTTATTGATTAAGAAAGAAAGTAAAAACGTCGTTGGTAAATTGCTGAGTATCTAATTCTTGATTCATGCTATTCATAGCAGCACTATATTTTTCATTTCCAATGAGCTCTTTTCTTGATTCGTAAAGTTCGCTTGCATATTCATTACTTAGTTCAATATGCGCTTGAGTAGATAAAATATGATTGTCTATTTTCATCAAACAGAATTTACATTCTTTGGCACTCCCTATGAGATTTGCTCTATTTGGTAATTCAATAACTTGATCCTGATGACTGAAAAGAAGTTGATAAGAAGTATTAAATGCAGGATCAGATNTTATTAATTCATTGGCACCAACATGCCACCCTTGAGGATGCTTTTGAACATGACCACCTAATGCTTGGGCAATAACTTGATGGCCAAAACAAAAACCTAATATATTTTTTTTTGCGTTATCTAATGATCTAACAAACTCAAAAAGATTTAGAATCCATTCTTCATCATCGTATACGCTAGCCTTACTTCCTGTGATTAGATATAAATCAAAATCATTAAGGCTAGTTGGGTAATCAAAGTCGAGAATGTTGAAGGACTCGTAAACAAAGTTTAATCCAGATTTCTTAATGATATTCCTAAACATTTCAGGATACTGACCATAAGTCTCAGCAAATTCTTTTTTTATGAAGTCACAGTTGAGAATGGCAACCCTTAGCATTCTTGAAGCATCTTAGAATTGGTTAATAAATACAATTTAATTATGATATGAACTAAATATATTTTATACATCAAAAAACCAATCAATAAAAATTAATTGTTCATGAACATTGATAGAGCCATAGANAAATTCTTTGAGCCTTTTGCTGAATTATTATCAAGCTTTATTTTTTATGAGATTAAAATTTTTGATCAAGACTTCCCCCTGATTGTTTTGTGGCTAATCTTTGCGGGTATATTTTTTACCTTTTATTTTAGATTCATTAATCTTTTTGGTTTAAAGCATGCCATTGATCTAGTTACAGGAAAATTTAATTCCAAAGCTGAGGGTGAAGTTTCTCACTTTCAAGCTTTATCGACTGCAGTATCTGGTACTGTAGGCATCGGCAACATTGGCGGAGTGGCAATAGCAATTTCAATTGGAGGACCTGGTGCAACTTTTTGGTTAATTGTTGCTGGTTTTCTTGGCATGACTACAAAATTTATTGAATGCACGGCTGGTGTCTTATTTAGACGTGTTCATGAGAATGGATCTATATCAGGTGGCCCGATGCATTACTTAGAACATGGATTTAAAAAGCATGGATTTAAAAATTTAGGCAGGGGATTGGGAATTTTTTATGCAGCTGCAATTACTATTGGATGTCTTGGAATTGGGAATATGTTTCAATCTAATCAAGCTTTTGAGCAATTTGTTTTTCTAACTGGTTACGAGAATAGTTTTTTTGCTGATAAGGGTTGGTTATTTGGTTTAGCTATTTCAGGCATGGTAGCTATTGTTATTCTAGGAGGAATAAAAAGTATTGCTAAAGTGACATCTACTTTAGTGCCATTTATGGCAATCTTCTATGTGATTGCTTGTTTAATCATAATTTTATTTAATCTAGATGAACTTCCATCAGCAATACAATCAATTTTTCGTGAGGCCTTTAGTAAATCATCAGTAGCAGGTGGAATGATTGGGGTAATGATAATTGGATTTCAGCGGGCAGTTTTTTCAAATGAAGCCGGTCTGGGATCCTCAGCAATTGCACATTCTGCAGTTAAGACAAATCAACCAATAACAGAAGGTTATGTTGCATTACTAGAACCACTCATCGATACAATCATAATTTGCACCATGACCTCATTGGTAATATTGGTTACGGTTTACGATCCTTCATTAAGTTCATCTAATATTGAAGGAGTTGCGCTAACATCCAAGGCATTTGATTCTACAATCCCAGGCTCAAGTTTACCGCTATCCTTTATCGCTATATTGTTTGCATTCTCTACAATGCTTGCATGGTCTTACTATGGAATGAAAGGCTGGACTTATTTATTTGGAAATTCACCCTTTATTGAGAATATATTTAAAGTAATTTTTTGCATTTTTATTGTTTTAGGCTGCATGATAAATCTTGATAGTGTATTAAAAATATCAGATGCCATAATCTTTATTGTGGCAATACCAAATATCATCGGATTGTATTTACTAGCGCCTTTAGTAAAGAAAGAGTTAAAAGAATATAAGGAACAAATAGGAGATATTAGCTAATCTTTGTCATCAATAGGTTCAATGGTACTTTCTTGACCAGTAGATCCCATATTTAGTCCTGTTACTGGACCCATATCTAACTTATCGTATTCTTCGGCAGCCTGTTTCATGAGACCACTTCTATCCAATGTTAATCCGCCATCAACACAAATATTAATTCCAGTTATAAATTTAGATTCATTAGAAGCTAGAAACAGTGCAGTATTTGCAATATCAATTGGCATGCCTTTCGCTTCAAGTGGCTGATCAAGAAGTGCTTTATTTGAATCTCTATCATCTCCAAGTACTGTTTGTAAAAGGGGAGTTGAAATAACCCCAGGCGAAATAGAATTTACTCGAATGTTATTTTCACCTAATTCATGTGCGGTTGTTTGAGTTAAGTTAATGACCGCTGCCTTGGCTGCTGAATAAGCCTGTGGTCCTGAACCAGCTGCCATACCAGCTATAGATGAGGTATTTATAATTGATCCACCTGAAGAATTTTTTTGCATTTCTTTTGCTGCGTATTTAATACCCAAGAATACAGAGTCTAATAAAATTGATGTTGTTCGCTGCCAATCATTAAGGTTAATCTCAGTAATAGGACCAAATGCGCCTCCAATGCCAGCATTATTAAAAATAACATCTAGCTTATTAAATTTTTTAACAGCAAAACCTACAAGGTCTTTAATTGCTTCTTCTGAAGATACATCACACTCAAAGGTTTCAAATACTTCATCAGAATAATCAATTTCGTTTTTAAGATTATTTAGGGCTTCAGTATTTAAATCTGCTGCAACAACTTTAGATCCCTCATCGAGGAACTTAAGAACACTCTCTTTGCCGATACCACTTGCAGCTCCAGTTATGATGGAGACCTTATTTTTTAATCTCAATTATCTACACTCCCTACATATTCCTTTAATTTCAAGCATCTTATGGGTGATGGTAAAATTCTCTTTTTTAGCATGGTCAAAAATTTCGTTAGAAAATTTGTGAGAGTGAAATTCAAAAGTTTTATCGCAAGACTCACAAATTAAAAATTGAGCTGAATCACAGTCACTGGAACTTGCGCATGCTACATATGCATTATTTGATTCAATTCTATGAGCAAATCCATGCTTGCAGAGAAAGTCTAGTCCTCTGTANACAGTAGCTGGTTTTGCTGATGGAGAATTTTTTNGAATTTTTTCAAGGATCTGATAAGCACTTTTNGGTNTNCTTGAATTAATCAGGACAGACATAATTTCNTGTCTNGAAGATGTAAACCTGAGTCCATTTTGCNAGCACGCATTTANNACTTGATCAAAAGAAATCTTNCNTANCATCTGAATANATTTTGTTTTAAAAANNACTTTAATATGTCTATGATGGATATGTCNAGATTAAATCGTATGCATTTACCATTTTTATCCAATCNNGATGTNCTTCATATGGGTCTTAACGAGGTNAGGGANGAGTCTTGGCTTGAGATNAAATCNTTAANGAATTCTTTTANGAATAAGATCGAGCTTCNAGAAAANTTTTCTCATGAAATTTTATTTGAGAATNACGAATTTNAATCAGCCAACATNAANTTNTTTGAAGNACTNAAAACTTATCTAAGCNCNTATTATGNAGATGAATATANATTTAAGAANNAGTCTATTGATATCTATTTAGATGATTTTTCTAGNCAAATTAACNCAAGNAAAAAAACAGACCTTGAGTTAATGTCNAGNTTAATACCNGAGGATATTCTTATNCTTGTTCCGGAAAGTGAAAATTATATTTTAAGAAGCGCAGCAGTTTTTTCACCTTCAAATTGGGATCTAAAATCNAAAATTAATAAANCATTAGATATTATCCACGAACCAGTNCCTGGTTATGANAAAACNTTAAGCACTAAAGTGAATAGTTTTTTNAATAGGCTTCCTNCATCTAGAATTTTTGAAAGATTTAACTGGTCAATTTANCCNTCANAAAAATTATTTTTTCATCCAAGATATCCNGANTNNATNAACNAAACTAATGAATTATTTCTTNGAGTAGAAAGACAAACATTTAGNAAGCTNAATGACTCAAGTGCAATTATGTTTACTATTGGAGTGCACAACTATCCANTGATGGANGTTNTGNAAATTAAAGGTGCACCAGAATCTNTGATGAGNGCAATTAAAGTAATGCCTGAAAGCATTAAAATCTANAAAGGTTTAAANGTNATTGAGAANNNAATAAANGANAAAATTTATNACTANTTAAGTGCAAAATAATCATTATTTTTGAGCTTGTTTAATGACATNAATGATGTCAATATATTAANCATNANTTGGGGNATTTATGATAAAAAANTTTTTTATCTGCGGATTTATTTTTTCTTTTTTAGTTAATTGTTCNGATAATNACNNCCTNTCTGAAGATGCTGATCAAGATAATTTTATTAANATTGCNGGTGCAAGAATTGCCTTAAATTCNCAAACTCCAAGAGATTGGAATGGNCAANTAATTGATCCATATATCAATCCTGATCCAAAACAAAGCTCTCAAANNGTTGCTCTATTCGGTGATCTTCATGTTCATACCCGGTATTCCTTTGATGCCTACATTTTTGGAACAATNGCNACTCCAGATGATGCATATGAATTTGCNAANGGAAAAGTAATTGANCATCCTGCAGGATTTAAAGTCGGTTTAAANAAACCATTAGATTTCTATTCNGTTACAGATCATGGNACATTTATTGGACAGGTTGCTGAAGCAGCTACTCCTGGAACNGAATATTATCTNAGNNAAGCATCAANAGCAGTAAGAGATATTAATGCAGANGGNAATAGAAATGCATCTACCTTTGAGCAACGCAGGGATGCCTTTGGGGCCTTCCTTCTNAANGCAGTNACTTCACTAGTTTCTGGTGANTTGGACATAGATTANGTAAATGAAGTTTCAAGAAATGCATGGTTGGATACTATTGAGGCTGCAGAAAGACACAATGATCCTGGTAAATTCACNACATTNCTTGGTTATGAATATACAGCNTCTACNAATAATATGGGAAACCTNCACAGAAANGTNATTTTTAGAGGCAANGGGAATAAAGTTCCTGCTTTACCATTCTCAAGAGCAAANAATAATAATCCNGAAGCCCTCTGGGAGTGGATGGATTTAATTAGAGANGATGGAATTGATAGTATTGCTATTCCNCATAATTCAAATGGTTCNGATGGCGCTATGTTTGCACTTNAAAAAACTGAAGGCGGTAGATTTNATANTNNTTATGCATCACAAAGAATGAGAAATGAACCTATTGTTGAAATCACNCAAGTAAAAGGTACCTCTGATACTCATCCNGCTTTNTCAAAAAATGATGAATGGGCTGATTTTGAGATTATGCCATTTAAGGTTGCNACNACTGAACCNTCAAAAATAAAAGGCAGTTATGTTAGAGAGGCTTTATTGAANGGAATAAAAATNGAAGAGGCAAANGGATACAATCCTTATAAATTTGGNTTTATTGGNTCTAGTGANACTCATACTGCTGCNTCATCTCAAGAAGAATATAATTTTTTTTCNAAAATAGGNTTATTGGATAGTTCAAGTGANCTTAGAGGATCAGTTCCAATTTCCTCNCCTGAACTANTTGAGCATAGAGATGAACANCNAAATACCGACGGTGATGATGGGCTNATTATTAATNTNGGTGGAGAGGATTATTTTAATTCTTCTAGTATTTATTGGGGNGCAGCTGGCTTAGCTGGAGTTTGGGCAGAAGAAAATACNCGNGATTCAATATTTTCAGCTTTNAGACGNAAGGAAACTTTTGCAACTTCAGGACCACGAATNAAAGTCAGATTCTTTGCTGGTTATGACTTAGATAANACAAAAGCTGAAANTAAAGATTTGATTGAATATCTTTACTCAAATGGTGTTNCNATGGGTAGTGATTTAAGNCATTCTGAAACTACNGANCCCACTTTCTTTGTNTGGGCAATTAGAGACCTTGANAGCGCTGCCTTGCAAAGGATTCAAATCGTNAAGGGTTGGATAGAGAATAATCAACTTAAAGAAAAAGTTTATGATGTTGTCTGNTCAGATGGNTTAAAAGTAGATCCGNTTACAAATAGNTGTCCAGATAATGGCGCTAAAGTTGATATTGAAACATGCTCTNTTTCANATAATGGTGCAAATGANCTTTCTTCTTTTTGGTCAGANCCTGATTTTGATAAAGATANNAGAGCATTTTATTATGTNCGAGTATTAGAAAATCCNACTTGNAGGTGGTCCACNTGGGATGCAATTAGAGAGGGCGTATCACCTAGACCTGATATGCAAAAAACAATTCAAGAAAGAGCATGGTCATCTCCAATTCACTTATTAAATGGTTAAGAGNATTTAGTCTTTTATTTTTAATATTTCTATTTAGNTCTTGCTCCAATAAAACCTANCANAATTCTGATGGAACNCAGNACAAAAAATCAATTTTTGAAACGGTTAGGTGGTTAGTTGAAAGAGANTTACCGGCNNCANTAGAAATAGAGTTNCTTGAAATAANTGATGTTAAAGTTNATATTACTNAAGCNGCTATTTGGATTGGCCATTCAACGTTTNTNATNAACAATGGTGAGATAAANATNCTCATNGATCCTGTTTTTTCAGAGAGAGTTTCTCCGTTTTCGTTTNTNGGCCCTAAACGCATGATTCCACCGGCAATTGANATAAATCAATTNCCNAAAATNGANATCGTTTTAATTAGNCACAATCATTATGATCATTTAGATATCGCATCTTTAAGNAAACTATCAAACATAAANNANGAAACTATATTCTTAGTTCCTGAGGGTGATAAAAAACTACTAGNNAATGAAAACATAAAAAATACTTTTGAATTTAAGTGGTGGGATAANTTCCAGTTATATGGAACTACATTTACATTTACACCNGCAAAACATTGGTCTGCTAGAGGNTTATTTGATGAGAGTAGAAGTTTGTGGGGNAGCTGGCATNTNGAAAATNAGAATTTAAGTCTATTTCATGCTGGAGATACNGGTTACTCAGATGACTTCAAANTNATAAAAAAACGNCTTGGGAAGATTGATCTGGCATTGATACCAATTGGNGCTTANTCTCCATATTGGTTTGAAGGNTATTCACATGTAACACCAGATGAAGCAATTCAAATTGCTATAGANTTANANGCAACNAAAAGCATAGGNATGCANTGGGGAACTTTTATCTTATCCGATGANCCTATTCTTGAACCAAAAGAGTGGCTAAAAAANAGNANCAAAAAAGNAAATCTAGATTTTGTAACTGTTANGCCNGGAGAATTAATTGAGTTAANTTTTGAATTCTAGNCCAAAATCATTTGCCGAAACNGAAATGNTGNCACCATTTTTTATTTTTTCTTGAATTATCATTTCNGATAAAGGATTTTGTATATATTTTTCTAATGTNCTTCTCATTGGCCGAGCTCCAAATTTACTATCAAAACCTTTTTTTANTAACCATTNNTTAGCTTTGTCATNAATTTTTAATACNAANTCTTGAGANACCAACAAATCATTCATTTCTTCAATNTGCAGTTCAANAATTTCTTTTAAANGATCTTGGTTTAATGAGTTAAAGATTAGAATATCATCAATTCTATTTAANAATTCTGGCCTAAAAGATTTATCAACNTCATCATTNATTTTANTTTTAATTGAATCTGAAACNGGCTTATCACTAGGGTAGTGTTCNGCTCCTANATTNGAGGTCATNATNAGAAGGGTNTTNGAAAAATCAACTGTTCGGCCNTGNCCATCTGTAAGNCTNCCATCGTCTANGACTTGAAGAAGGATGTTNAANATATCAGGATGGGCTTTTTCAATTTCATCCAGCAAGATTATTTGGTANGGCTTTCTTCTAATGCTTTCAGTTAANGNGCCTCCTTGTTCNTAACCAACATATCCAGGAGGNGAACCNATCATGCGAGANACTGANTGTTTTTCCATATATTCNGACATGTCTATTCTAGTCATGGATGCNTTATCATTNAAAAGATANTTAGCNAGAGCNTTTGAAAGNTCAGTTTTTCCNACTCCTGTNGGCCCTAAGAACANAAATGAACCTATNGGTCTNTTTGNTGANTGAAGNCCAGCTCTGGTTCTTCTGATAGCATTNGCTATTGATTCAATNGGTTCTTTTTGACCTATAANTTTNTTNTTTAAATATTCTTCAATTTGTAACAGTCGATCTTTTTCTTCCTCNAGTAAATTTGAAACCGGGATACCNGTCCATCGNTGAACAACTTGAGCTACATCTCCNTCAGTAACCATTTCATTNATCANTGCATCCTTGGATAGTTTTTCAGAATTAANAATAGCTTCCTCTANATTAGGTATGGTTCCATATTTNATTTCTCCTGCACGAGTCCAATCCTGATTTCGTTCAGCAGTNAAAAGATCNAGCTTTGCTTTATCAAGNTCNTCACGTANTTTTTGNACGGAGTTAATTTTTTCTTTTTGAGAGTTCCATCTNCTTGATAAATCTAATGATTCTGATTCAAGTTTTNCNANTTGATCANTTATCTCTTCTAATCTTTTTTTTGATTTTTTACTTGTTTCTTTTGATAAGAGCTTCTTTTTCTATTTTTAATTGCATTATTTTTCTNTCAATTAGTTCAAGATCTTCAGGCTTGCTATCTGCTTGCATACGGATTAANGANGCTGCNTCATCAATAAGNTCAATAGCTTTGTCGGGCAAAAATCTATCATTGATATATCTTGANGAAAGATTGACTGCTGAAACTANGGACTCATCTTTAATTTGNACNCCNTGATGCATCTCATACTTCTCTTTAAGNCCTCTTAAAATTGATACNGCATCATCCATGGTNGGCTCATCAATTANTACTGTTTGGTATCTTCTTGCCAATGCAGCATCTTTTTCAATGTATTGCCTATATTCATCGAGGGTNGTNGCACCTATCATGTGAAGTTCGCCTCTGGCTAAAGCTGGTTTAAGCATATTAGANGCATCCATTGCTCCATCCGTTTTACCAGCACCTACAAGCGTATGTAGCTCATCAAGAAACAAAATNACCTCACCCTGCATTTTCTTTATTTGATCAAGAACNGATTTNAGTCTTTCTTCAAANTCACCACGNTATTTTGACCCTGCAAGNAGACCNGCCATATCNAGAGAAAGTAAACGTTTATTTTTAAGNCCCTCAGGGACATCATGATCAATNATTCTTTGNGCGATGCCTTCAACAATTGCAGTTTTTCCAACTCCTGGCTCTCCAATCAGGACNGGATTATTTTTAGTTCTTCGAGACAAGACTTGCATAGCACGTCTAATCTCTTCATTTCGACCAATTACTGGATCAAGCTTTCCNAATTGAGCAAGCNCAGTTATGTCTATAGTAAATTTATCAAGTGAATTTAATGTATTCTCTCCCGTNTCTGATTCAACCTTTTGCCCACTTCTATTTTTAATNATGTATTGTTCTATGGCTTGAACATTNATGGAGTTTTTNTTATTAACATTNTCNATTTCAGATGAACCTGATTTTAGNGTTTGTAGAAATAAATTATCAATTGAGACAAATTGATCTCCCANTCTAGACATAAATTTTTCNGATTCTTGAAATATTTTTAAAGAATCTCTATCGATTCCTTGNAGNTGGGATGAGTTAGAGGAGGGTAAATCCTTTAAATTGCTTTCGATAGANCTAATNAGACCCTCAGATTCAATTTTATTTGAACTTAANATTTCTTTTATCATCTGCTCTTCNCTNAGAGCGCTAAGNANATGTAAGGGCTTNATAATATTATGATCATAGGCAACAGCTTTNCCTTGCGCNCGCATTACNCAATTTCTTGCAGATTCAGTAAATTTATTTACNTCCATANNTTNTATGTATGGTTAATAAATNTTTTTTCAAATCTATGTAACAAAACCTATAATGTGNAAATGTCGCANTTNAATATATTTGGTGAGGAAATCAGTGAATGTTGNACCAATCCAATCACTGGATTTACAAGAGATGGTTTTTGCAGCCATCANCCTTTAGATCACGGACTTCATTTAGTNTGTGCGCTGATGACAAAGGATTTTTTAGAATTTTCTAAATNNAAAGGNAATGATTTATCAACCCCAAGACCTGAATTCAATTTTCCTGGTTTAANCGAAGGTGATGCATGGTGNTTATGCAGTATGCGNTGGTTNGAAGCNTACCAACACNCATCAGCACCAAAACTCTANCTNAGAAGAACTCATCAAGAAGCTCTTAGTGTTATAGATTTAGATATTNTGCAGANTTTTGCTTTAGATCTTAATTAGATTNTGGAGTAAAAGTGACAGGCATTTCCTGTATAGCATGAACAAAGTTATTCGGTGCAATTTTCCATTCTCCGTCATACCTCATGTCTGGAAATCTTTGTAAAATNTGCTTNTANGCTTCTTGTANTTGCATTANAGCAATAGGTTTNCCAAGGCAGGTATGTCTNCCAATCCCAAAAGCAAGATGCTTATCNGCGTTGGGTCTTTCAATATTAAATTCATTTGGGTTTTNAAAGATGCTTGGNTCNCTGTTTGCAGCACCATACCACATTATNATTTTTTCTCCGGCTCCCATTTTTTGCTCNCCTACCTGAGNATCCACCTTAGTGGTTCTTCTCATGTGNATAACTGGACTNATCATTCTTATGGATTCTTGAACAAAATTAGNTAAAAGATCAAAGTTNTTAAGAAGTTTTTCTTTTTGCCTNGGATTTTCAGTAAGAAGTTTTATTGCNCCACTGAGTGTATTTCTAGTGGTATCGTTCCCAGCAAAGATAATCAANAACCATGATCCATCTAAAAANTCATCACTNAGTTTTTCTCCTTCTAATTCTGCATTTGCNATAGCTGACAACANATCATTTTCNGGAAATTGTCTCTTTTTATTTAAAATATCTCTGCCATATTCAAACATCTCATCAACCATAGCGTTAAACATGTCGATCATATTTTGATCGGGACTATCCATTGATTCNCCTTCTAATTCTTTTCTNTATGATTCAGCCTGAAGATGTTGNGCTAATTCAAGAAACTCCATCCAAGTAACTAATTTTTGNCTNTCAGATTCAGGGATTCCAAGAATTTCAGAAAGNGTATAGATNGGNAATTGCTGAGANAACTCATGCACCAAGTTACATTTTCCCATTGGAGCTATATTATCTAAAAGTTCTGAGATNTTTGATGAAACTTTNTTATGNAATTCTTCTACATAACCAGGTTTAAAGAANGGCATATGNTCTTTTCTGAGGTTGATGTGTAAGTCACCATCTAGGTTAAGCATATGATCTATTGAGCTTCTCCAAAGTTTAGGATGGCGTCTATCCTCTTGACCAAGTGTCATCAAAGTTCCTGTGCAAATTTGGGATGAAAAAATTTTAGGATTCATTGAGACATATTGAATATCTTCGTATCTTGTAAGTGACCAAAAGCCTGGATCAGTATCATATTCAGCAGGTTCATGAAAATGGACAGGAGCATGAAGTCTGTATTCATCAAATATTTCAAAGGGCTGACCTTTAGTAAATAATTGAAGGTCAGTTAATGGCTGAGAGATATTATGATTAAATGTCTCTTCATAAGCCGGCTTGTTAATAATAGTCTTTATAACTTCGTTTGAGATTGATACGGTCATCTTTGCTTGCTTAATTTGAAATAATTTCTACTTCACCTAGATTTAAGGCTCTTACTTCAGATTCAATTTCATTTAGATCTCCAACTATTAGCCAAGACCATTGATTGGGCTTTAAATATTTTCTNGCAGTGTTTTGAACCTCCTCAAGAGTTGGTTCACTATAAAGACTAGAAAGTTCATCCAGATAATTTAGACTTCTGTCATACTGAACAATATTTGTCATTCCGCCCAATAAAGAACCCAATGTTTCAAACCTTCCTGGAAGTCTTAATGTTTTGGATGACTTTGCTTTTTCAAGTTCATCGTACCTTATAGGCTGATCACCAAGATAATAATCAAACTCTTTGATGATTTCTTTAATGGAATCTGCAGTTTTATCAGTCTGAACCGGTGCATTAACCAGTATTGATCTTTGACCTTTAGCATCTGCCAATCTATTCCTGACNCCATATGACCAACTTTTGTCTTCTCTAAGGTTCATATTCAGTCTCGAGGTAAATGAACCACCAATGGCATAATTCATGTATTCCATAAGAATTTCATCATCCGAACCAGTAGGCGGAAGTAATTGACCTGCAACAATATACGATTGAATTGCATTAGGTTTATCTATGAGATAGACCTTTCTTGATTTTGGTAAATCAACATTGAATAAACTGAGTTTTTGTTGTGGTGCTTCACTTTCCCATTTACCAAATTTACTTTCAAGCATACCTTTTGCCTCTTCAAGATTGATGTTGCCAACGATCAAGTAGGAAGCATTATTTGAATTTATTACGCGCTTATAAACCTCAACTAGGGCATCTCTTGAAAGATTCTCTATTGTTTCTGTGGTACCAGTACCTGTAAGAGGTTTTCCATATGGATGATTCTCACCGTAAAGAATCTTTCCAATTTTCCTGTAAGCAATTGCTCTAGGTTGATTTTCTTCTTGTTTAATTCCCGCAAGCCTTTGTTTTTGTAAGCGTGAAATTTCTGAATCTTCAAACAGNGGATTCTCGAGGGACTCAACAACCAAGTCCAAAGTATCAGAGANACTGCCTTTAAGCGATGAAACTCCAACATANGATGANTCNAACCCTGATCCATAGCTTATGNTTGATCCNATTGCATTNAGTGCAGCATCAAATTCTAGTGCAGAATAATTTTTTGTCCCCTCATTAAGCATATCCATCATAAAATTTGTATAACCNAGCTCACTTAGATCTTCCTCAGCANATCCGNTTGAAAGCAGGATTGTCATTTGCACTAGGGGTAAACCATCCCTTTGAGCAAGATAGATTTTTGAACCATTNGAGAGAGTAGCTGATTCAATATCTGGNAATTGATAGCTNACGCTTGAGGTTGGGTAGGGTATNCCTTTTGATCTATCAACTCCATTTTTATTAGCTGATAATTTTTGTTCAGGCATGATGGTAAGAACATANGCTGTGTCGTCAATCCAATTGCTAAGAGTGGTTTTAATATCTTTGGATGATGTATCGAGAAGATTTTCAAGGTATGTTTTATAACAGTCAGGTTCACCAGTNTATGTTTCGCACGTTGCTAAAATATCCGATTTTCCTCCAAAGCCACCAATTCTTTGTAAGCCTCTGATGTAGCCTGCATAAGTTTTAGTTTTTTCAGCTTCTAGAAGATCTTTATCAGGACCTTTTTTTAANTAATTTGCTATCGATTCATCTAATGCTTCCTCGACAACATCTGGATCTACCCCAGGCGCAACATCAGCAGCAATATAGAATAAACCTGATATCTCTCTACCAAAGTAAAAAGCTGAAACACCGGTGGAAACTTGTTGGTCATAAACCAAGTCTTTATATAAGGGAGAATTTTTTTGATCACTAAAAACACTGGCAGCTAAATCCAAATGAACTTCCTCNATGGTATTGGCGGGCGGTGTATTCCATACTTTATAAATGACTGTTTGAGGAACGTTATCAAGCATGATCTCTCTTTTTTCCTCAGATCTTTTCCCTATCCATTTACTTGGTTTAGTTAATGGTGGTCCGGGAGGGATATCACCAAAATACTCTTGAGCTTTAACTTTAGCAGTTTCTAAATCAATATCTCCAGCCAGAACAAGAACTGCATTATTTGGACCATAGTAAGTTTTAAACCATTCTTTAACATCATCTAATGATGCTGCATCAAGGTCCTCCATTGAACCGATTGTTGTCCATGAATAAGGATGGCCTTTGGGATAGGCACCATTTGAAATGCGATCAAAAGATTTTCCGTAAGGTCTATTCTCACCTTGTCTTTTCTCATTTTGAACAACACCTCGTTGCTCATCCAGTTTTTCTTGATCCACTACACCAAGCAGGTGACCCATTCGATCAGACTCCATCCATAAAGCAAGATCAAGGGCATTGGTTGGAACATTCTGAAAATAATTCGTTCTATCAGAATTTGTTGTGCCGTTTTGATCAGTTGAACCTATTTTTTCAAATGGCTCAAAATATTCCGAGTTATAGTTTTCAGTTCCATTAAACATTAAGTGTTCAAATAAATGAGCAAACCCCGTTTTACCTTCTTTTTCATTTTTTGAACCAACGTGATACCAAATGTTAACTGCTACCATTGGAACTTTTCTATCTTCATGGACAATTACGGTTAAACCGTTATCAAGTGTAAATTTCGAATAATTAATCTCAGGTATAGAATTTTCAATATCTGATGTATAAGCGATGATACTTACAGATAAGAAGAAACCTATGAAATAAGTAGATAATTTTTTAAGCATATAAACCCCATAAATTGGATGAAATAAAAAACGATCAACAATTATAGTGTTTCTAATAAGAATTGAAAATTTTCTATTCGCTTAAGTTAAAATATTCTTATGTATAAATTAAATAATATTGCATGCGTATGTGCAGCTATTCTGCTTTGCTATGGCTGCTCAAATGAAGTAACNGACACNGAAGGNCAATTACGCGAATGGATTAGCACTNTATCATCGGANGAGTTCGAGGGTAGAAAGCCTGGAACCAATGGAGGTCAACTTACAAAAAATTATATTGCAGATCAACTAAAGAAATTAAANATTGAACCATTAGGAAATAGCTATTTTGTTNAGGTTCCCGCAACACAAATTACCTTGAAGAATCAATCATACGTGACTCTNAGTTTTAGAGGTCAAGACAGGAAATTAAATACTGGAAAAGAAATTGTNTTTTGGACAAAACATGCAAAAGAATACCGAAAATTAAGAGATAGTCAGCTTGTTTTTGTNGGTTATGGGATTNNTGCACCTGAGTATAACTGGAATGACTACGAGGGAATTGATGTTCGAGGAAAAACTGTTGTGATGCTTATAAACGACCCCGGATTTGATACNGGAAAATTAAGACTTTTTAATGGTAAATCAATGACTTANTACGGAAGATGGACTTATAAATTTGAGGAAGCTGCAAGACAGGGTGCTGCTGGTGTAATTATTCTTCATGAAGAAGATGCAGCTGCATATCCATGGTCTACAGTTGAAAACTCATGGCAGGGGCCTCAGCTTGATCTGACTAGAGAGGATCTTGGTTTAAGCAGAGCATTAGTTGAGGCTTGGATTCCTCATGATGTATTTTCTAATTTAATAGACTTTACAGGCTTTAATTACGATAGTTTAAAGGAGATAGCTTTATCAGATACGTTTCGTGCATTTGAGCTTAGAGGGATGAAGCTATCCACTGAAATTTTTAACAATGTAGATTATCTTACTTCCCACAACATTGCTGGTTTGCATGTTGGCTCAACCAGGCCGGATGAATATATTTTATATACAGCCCACTGGGACCATCTCGGTATTTTAGAAAATCTTGGATCAGACGACATTATTGCAAATGGTGCTATTGATAATGCAACCGGGATTTCTGCACTATTGGATCTAGCTAGTCGGTTTGCAAGGACAGATACTGAAAGATCTCAGCTATTTTTGTTCGTTACATTGGAAGAATCAGGCCTTTTAGGATCTGAGTATTTTGCTGAGTACCCACCGATAAAATTAAATAATATTGTTGCTGGTTTTAATTTTGATGGAATTATCCCCACCGGAAAAACTAATGATGTTGTAGTCATTGGTTATGGAGCATCAGAACTTGAAGACCTTCTGGAAGAGCAATTATCAAAAGAAGGTAGATATATAAACCCAGATCCAAACCCTGAAAAAGGTTACTTCTACAGATCTGATCATATTAGCTTTGCAAAGAGAGGTGTCCCAATGCTTTATGCAGATGGCGGCTCAGATCTTGTAAACGGTGGCAAGGCTGCAGGTTTAATTCTTGAGGAAAATTATAGAAAAAATGCTTATCACAATGTAGCAGATGAATATTCTGAGGATTGGGATTTAGATGGCCTCATTCAATCAATTGATTCTATTTATGATATATCTTTGAGCTTATCGAATAATAACATGTGGCCTAATTGGTATGAGGGAAATGAATTCAGAGCTATCAGGAATCTTTCCTTGGAAATAAAAGATAATTAATTCACATAAAGTCACATTAACGTGGTTTTGATTTCACATCACACAATTAATATTATTTTTGCATCTAAAAGTTTCATGCTTCCCCTGCGTTGATAATGCAGATGCAAGGCAGTGCTAGTCACTGCCTTTTTTTATCCTCGCAAAGAAGTCTTCACTATTTATGTTTACAGCTTTGATAAACTCATCATCTTTATTATTTAGATTTCTGTAGACCAACTTCATTCTTGGATTATTTTCTAGTTTTATCCTTTGATTGTTCAAAAAATTCCAATAAAGATAATTAAAAGGGCATGCATCGTTAGAGGTGGTTTCTTTCACGTTGTAATGACATGACTTGCAATAATTAGACATTCTATTTATGTAAGCACCGCTAGCAGCGTATGGTTTGGTTCCAACGATACCACCGTCTGCAAATAGCGCCATTCCTAGTGTATTAGGCAATTCAACCCACTCATGTGCATCAAGATAGACTCCAAGATACCATTCGCATACATATCGAGGATCAATTTCAGACAAAAGGGCAAAGTTACCAGTAACCATTAATCGATGGATATGATGCGAATAACCAAGTTCTTTAGTGCTTTCCACTGCCTTACCAACACACTGCATTCGGGTTTCGCCTGTCCAGAAGAATTCTGGGAGTTTGCGAGTATTTTCAAAAAAATTTAAGGATTTATATTCTGGCATTTTCAACCAGTAGATACCTCGAATAAATTCTCGCCATCCAAGTATTTGTCTTATAAAGCCCTCTACNGAATTAAGTGGANCACCCTCATAATATTTTTTTTCAGCTGCAACAATAATTTTCATTGGATCTAATAAACCAACATTTATATAAGGTGATAAGAGNGAGTGAAATAATGTTGGATTACCTAAATCCATGGCATCTTGAAATGGGCCAAAGTTATCAATTAATGAATTAAAAAATTCGTTTNCCTTTTTTTCAGCACCCTCTCTTGTTACCGACCAGTTAAAATTTTCAAGATCTCCAAAGTTATTCCCAAATATGTTTTCAACATCAACCATCACGTCAACGGACAATGCATCAGGCTTTATTTTTTCTCTCTCAGGTGNATCTTCTTTAAGCTTACTNATACTCACTCTATTNTTTGAATCAAAATTCCATTCACCTCCAACAGGTTTATCATCTTCGATAAGAATGTTGTATTTTTTTCTAAGCCATCTATAAAAAAATTCTTGAACAAGAGATTTCTTGCCTTCAGCCCAGTTCTTAAATTCGTCAGCGCTGCTTATAAACTTAGGGTCATCATGGACTTTTAAGGCTATTCCTAATTTTGAAGTNAGAAGGGTTAGNTGAGTCAGGGTCTTATGATCNCTTGGATGAACAACCTCTAANACTTCATAATTATTTAAACGAATATAATCAGACAATAAATCTGTCATTCCATTCTTTTGACCCTTAGTAATCGGGACATGATCTGAATTTTTTAAGTTAAGCTCTTTAATAAAATGTCTAAGGGAAGAAAAAAGAAATGCGAGTTTTTGCTTATGATGATTTTGATCAAAATAAATGTCNAATGGCTCAAAATATAGGACCTGAATATCTCTCTTTGTTGAATCAAATATAGGATTATTTTTAGAGAGTTGATCAGGAAAAATTAAACCAAGTGTCTTCATAACTAACGATTTAAANTCATNGCTAAAGAATAGCCTGATAGAAAAGCNTTCTCAATTCTNGGGCCTNTAATCCAGTCACCAATCAAGTAAATTGAGTCACTATATTTAATATATCTTTCTTGNTTNATCTTTTTATTTGTNANGGCATATTTCCATTTAAAAATATCAGCATGAATTATATTGAGATTGCTTGAGCTAAAATTATGTATGTTCTCTTTGGCAAAATTAATTATTGTTTCTTTATTTTTATCATACATTTCCTTGCTGCTTTCAGGACTTAGGTGAATNAGGACTGATTCAGGGATTTGCTTATTAAACAATCTTGATGATGCTATCCAACTAATTGCTNTGTTATCTGGCTTTATTGCATTTAGTTCAAATGAAGANTCTTTTTCAAGACATAATCCTATAGCCAAGCAAGGNTCAAAGCTGCATTCATAATCAAGCTCTCCGAGTAAATTAAGGGCTTGAGGGTGCGGAATACTTAAAATTAATTTGTTGTAATCAACTATTGTTCCATCACTGAAGTGAATTTTATTATTTTTTTGATTTATTTTTATTACCTCAGAATTAAAGCTTATTTTTCTGTTTAGAAAACCATAATCAGCAATAAACTGCATTCCCTTTTCGTGAGTCCAGATATTTTTATCTTCATATGTATTTTTTTCTTCAATGTATATAGAAGCAGTAAAGTTTTTTGCCCCAGTTTTACTTAAATAATCATTAAAGATTGAGTTGGAGGATGTTGCATACTGAGCACCAAATTGAATGATGAATTCCTTATAGTTTCGAGCACAGAGCCTGCCCCCAACCCTTGATGCCTTTTCAACAATTTCTACATCACCTTTGAAGTGATGTGAAAAGGCTGAAGCACTAATTCCGGAACCTATGAGGATAGTAGCTGACAATTTATTTGTATCGAGTACCTTCTTTCATAACAAATGAAATATCTTTTAATGACTCTATATTTTCAAGTGGGTTATTTNTGAGAGCAATGATATCTGCACTAAAACCAGTTTTAATTTTTCCTATTTCATTTTCAAGCTTAAAAAGTTTTGCAGTTTCTAAGGTAGCACTTTGAATNGTTTCTAGNGGTGACATTCCGCCCTTAACCATTAGCANAAATTCTTGCCAATTATCACCATGTGCTGAAACGCCTGAATCTGTTCCAAAGGCGATTTTTACACCATATTTATGTGCTTTAGTGAATGTATCAAGAATCTGAGGTCCAATTTTTGCAGCTTTTGGCCTAACNAGCTCAGGAAAAAANTTATNAATTTTCGATTTTTCAGCAACCCATTCGCCTGCAAGTATGGTTGGAACGTAGTAGGTTCCATTTTTCTTCATGGCTTCCATTACTTCACTNTCCATAAAGGTTCCATGTTCAATAGAAGTAACCCCAGCTTCTACTGCTCTTAACATTCCCTCTTTTCCATGTGCATGAGCAGCAACCCAAAGACCATAATCTTTTGCAATAGAGATTAACGCTTCTAACTCGCTGTTAGTAAATTGAGGATTCTCGCCTGATTTAGCAACACTCAGAACGCCACCAGTAGCTGTAATTTTTATGCCATCAGTGCCATCTTTGTATCTTTGNCGAACAGCCTTCTTTATATCCTCAAANCTATCAACAACTCCTTCTTCGGGGGTAGGGGGNNCATATAGATCAGTAGGCAAACCATTTGTTGGATCCCCATGACCACCAGTTGTAGCAATGGTTTTTCCTGAGGTAAGTATCCTTGGCCCAGGTACAATTCCCTTGTTGATGGCATTTCTAAGAGAAATTGTTTCCATTCCACCATCACCAANATTTCTTACCGTTGTAAATCCTGCATTTAAAGTCTTAATCGCATTAGCCGCAGCAAAAATTGCATTAAATTCAGGCTCTACTTTTAAATCTCTTTCTGCTTTTGGAACATATTCCTGCGCTAAATGGACATGAGCATCCATCAATCCNGGTAGAACATAACTGTNCTTTAAATCGTAATATTCTTNGAAATCAGACCTATTAATATAGCCATCAGAAATAGATGTNATNAAGCTATTTTTAATAACAATAGATTTTCTAGATTCTATGTTACCTGTTTCGACATCAATTAGATTCCCAGCATGGATTAAAACATCGCCGTTTAGATAGAAAAATTGAACCGAAAGAACTAAAAAAAAGACGATTCTATTAAAAATATTCATATATATAGCTCCATAATTCTTGACACTTCACATTTTTGTAATATATAGTTCACATAAATGTCACAAAGGAGTAACAAATGACACAATTAAAAATAAATCTATCTTTATTGTTATGTGCATTACTCTTATCACCTTTATCTTACTCTGATGCTAATATTTTTGCATCAGCAAAGGAATTATTATCAATTGATAAACCTTTGATTAAAGTTGAATACAGNAATTCAAATCTTGNATCTACTTGCCCAGTAGGATCAATAGGGTGTTTTAGTTCTGCAAATGGCGGAAAGATTATATTAAGCGAAAATATTCCAACTANACATCACGATGTTGTTTTGTTGGGATTATATTCTGATTACTTGCAGTATGCTGATTCAAGGGTAATAGATGAATTCAGAACTTGCCAGGTAAAAGTTGCCTATTTAAATCAAATTAGCAACACCAGATTGGCTAATTTATATGAAGGACAATGCGATAGCCTTTTTAAAGGTAAGTTATTAGTTCTNAGATAAAGCTATAAACTGATGATGGCGCTTTCAAGGATGGCGCCATCATTATTCTTAAGTTGAATTTTCAAAGCATCTTCTTCGATGACTAGAATCCCATAATTAATATCCTTATGAATCCTGCCCTGCATTAATTTATCAGTNTCATTGTCACTGCTTCCTGGNTTATTCATGCTTGAGGCAGTTATTTCAATAATTGCATTGTGCCTATAAATTGCACCACGATGCCTATCTCCTGAGAGAATAAGCACATTTTTTTTTCGTTGNATCAAATTGATTAATTTATCTCTTTCATGAGGAAAGTTAGCCCATTTTTCATACCCATGCTCAGTAGCAAGAACCTGTATTGACGAAAGAATTATAAACATCTCAGTGTTAGGATCATTTAATTCATTTTCAAGCCAAGACCACTGGGACTTTCCCAAGATTGAAGAATTAAGNTCATTATTAGGTTGCCGATTTGTTCTTGAACCNAATAAATTTGATCTAAAATATCTAGTATCTAGACCAATAACTTTAATTTTATTATTCTCAATAATGTAGTCTTTGGAAAAATACGTTCCCTCTCTATTTCTTCTTGGATCATTGGCAGNCACATCCCAGAAATCCATAAAAATCTTCTGAGTTAATCNTTTATGTTTATACTCTGAACCACCATCATTCTTACCGTAGTCATGATCATCCCAAATAGCTAACTTTTCTAGATCATTTAACCATCTTGGGAATCTCCTGGCTTGAAGTTTATATGCTTTAACCAAATTCTTAGTTTCTCCAGATGGAACATCGCCATAAACGTTATCCCCCAAGAAAATAAACTTATTAATGTTTTCGTCCGCAATTGATTTCCAAATTTTTTGAGGATACCTTTGATCTAAACATGACCCAAAACCAATTTTTGTATCTGCACTTACATTNAGAGTAAAAAATATAAATATTAAAAAAGGTGATAAAAATTTGATGGCTGGCATTAACACTTATTATATAACTGATATATTCTTCACTAAATATGAAAAAAATAATTCTATGTCTTNTTGTTCTTGTTAGTTGTAGTGATAATACAAGTGTTGAGTCCCAGAATTTAAACCAATTACTAAAACCTAATTTTGAATACCGCTTTGTTGAGATGCAATGTCAGTTTAGATCTTCAAATAACTTAGCTAGCCTAGAAAGACTTATTCCAAGAATTAAAGTAGTACTTCCTGAAGAAATATCTATGACAGTGGCATTTAGATTCGTCAATGATCAAGTAGANACAAAATCATTTTATGTATGGTTAAGGAGCGATCCAAAGTCAAACAATGAAACTAACATTGATATCATTAATGAGGTAGCTAATTGTAATGTTCGTGATACGAGTACCAATTTTGGCTTTGCTGTAATAAATTTTGATCCNAATCAAACACTTGAGGATTCCTACATTNCTGAAGTTATGTATTGTAATTACATTGATGGCAATTCTTTTCCAACGCTTAATTTTGCNATTCAGGATTTAGAATATTTTTTTCCAAAAGATCANACTTATAAGGCCTATTATCAGGANGGTGATTTACAAGGTGAGTTTGTATGGATAAATCAATTTNAAAGCATTCAAGANTACAAAAATTTTTTTGAGGAATTTAATTTAGTTGAGAATAGTAATATTATATTTACAGGGTTCACATCTAAAGCTAATTGCTATTCNTCGAACTTATNTCAAACNTATAGGATTTAATTATGCGCAAATATTTTTTATTTTTACTAATACCAATAATGCTCAATGCTGATACAGACAGAAAAGTCTCTGACTTGTCAGTAGAGGAGCTTAAAAATTTAGTCTCTGAAATAGTCGAAGACTCNATTGAAAAATGTCAGGTTNCTGGNACCATGGAGGGTAGGTCTAAGTTAAACCTTAAAGTGGAGGGAACNGTAATAGGCAAGATGGAATGCAATTTCGATAAAAAAAATGCAGATGAGTAAACTNAATTTGNGTTTGATATCAATTNAACTTATGTAAAATAATNACTTATATAAGAAAAAAAGGAGCTCTTATGAAATTAAATTATGTATTAGGTTTTTTAGCAGCAATCTCATTGAATATTTCTGCTGAAATTTGGAAGGACTACTCTCCAAGTGAAGAGATTGTTGAGATGACTGTGGTTAAGGTTAAGGCAAACTATGTTGATGATTATCTTGTAAATCTCAAATCAACATGGGTTGACTCTCTTGAAGTTCAAAAGAAGCTTGGCCACGTTATCAGTTATAACGTATGGACGGCTGAAACTGCAGGGACCACTCCCAATGTGTTTCTAACAGTTCGATATAAAAATGCTGCAGCGAGAGAACCTAATAAAGGTAGATACGAGGCATTTATTAAAGAGTGGAGAAAAGTTCTCTCAGAAAAAGAGCAACGAAATATTGCTTCTGGTTATGATGATATGAGAGAAATAGTTGACTTGGTGGTCTTAAGAGAAGTTANTTATAACTAATTCTTGCTTAGGGTAGNGAGCCTAGCTCNCTCCCTAATGATGTTTTCCAATCTCCCAATCAAAGTCAGATAGGTAATTCCTTGAGTGCTCAATGGCACCGTCTTCTAGTTTTGTTCCCATTATGTCATTCCAACGATTTAAAAATCCAAACAATGCAATTACACCTATAATTTCAATAACGTCATTCTCTGACCATTCATCAAGCAACATCTTTCTAAGCTGATCATCCTCTTGTATTGGGTTGATGCTACTTAAATGAGTGAATTTCAAAGCAATTTTTTCTTTCTTAGAAAATAAGTCACTATTTTCATAATCCCATACAGCTTTTAGCCGTTTATCAGATGATCCGTATCTTTTTGCTGCAAGACTCGTATGGGCTTGACAGTATCGACATCCAGCAGCACTACTCGAAATAAATGCAATTAACCGTTTAAACTCTGGCGTTAAAGCTCCATTGTTATCCATTACTGCTTTATTTAAGTTAATAAATGCAGCAGCAAGATTTGGTTTTTTTTGCATTGTAAGAACTGAGTTAGGACAAAAACCTAATGTCTCATTAAAAAATTCTGCTAATTTTTTCGTTTTTATATCGCTTAGCTCGTCTAATGGCTTTATAATTGACAACGTTATCACCTATTAAGTTATTAGATTATTTAATCATGAATAAACAAGAATTAGTTGAGGTATTTAAAGCTCTTCATCCTGAAGATACATCCGGAGAAATCATTGGGGAGGTTTATCTTGATGATGGAACAAAGATTCAAACAGATTCGATTCGAATAGATATGGATGGGGGTAGAATTATTTTGGCATCTAAAAAATCGAATATGCATGCAATCAACAATAAAAATTGGATTCAAGAGTTAATCTTCTGTAAGAACAAAAAGCTTAAATCTGCCTAGAAATCCTTTACTTGAGCATATAGCTTTTTAATACCGTTACTCACAGTTTTTGTAAAAATAAATGGTAAAATTGCATGAATAATTCCTACTAATCCAAGAATAATTAAGATAACGGACAATCTCAGAACTCTTATTGAATGAGATAGGAAGCCTATTTTTGAGTTCTTAAGGTGATGTATGTCAAAAAACATACTGCTATTATATAACAGTAATGAGTAATATAAGGCGCGTTGAAAAGTTTAAGGAGTTGCTAAAAAAAATCCTGAAGGAAAAAGAATCAAAAAAGAAAGGAAACCTAATTAAGTTTCCTACAAAACGTCAATAGTATTACTCCAGATTAATTTAAAATCTCTTGAAACAAACTTAGCTTTGTTATTGTCTAGCTTTATAACATCTGTATAAATGATTCCCATATCTAGTTTTTTTGTTTGCTCACCGTCTTTGAAAATATGACTCGCAATGCAATAGGTTTTTCCGCTATAAGTATCATCAATCCATTCTCCATTGATGTTCCCAATAAAGTGCATTGTCTGTGTAAAGCTTTTATCAAGCTCTTGCATTGCAAACATAAACTCTTCCAAGGAATTAATTTCATATAAGCCTGTCATCTTGAAGTTAGTTTGCATTATTGATTTGAGTTCAGAAAAATTCTTTGAATCAATAATTTCTGCATACAGATAGATGATTTCCTCTGCCTGATCATTGATGTTTTGTGCATCCTTTGCATGAATGATTCCAACTGATATTGAGATTAAAAGAACTAAGATTAATTTAAGTTTCTTCATTTAACTACCTTACTTATTTCTCCTAGCACAAGATCCAATTGATCTGGTGATTGGCAAAAATTAATTGGGAAGAACTCCACTTCATTCAATCCTACATCCATTGAGAGCTGCAAACAATCAAGAGTTTTGCTGAGGTCAGGAATATTATCTTCGTTAAGCTGCGTCGGTAATTGACCTCTTATTCTTGGTGTTTCTGATCGATCAGCTTTCCTAAAGGCATCATGTAAGAGCTCTGAACCATTTTTTATAAAATCAGGTGATGTTTTGATGGGTATCCAGCCATCCCCAACAGCAGAAATTTTATTTGCATTCTTATCAGTCATCTTTACACCAAACAGAATTGGGATTTCTTTTTGTTTAACTTCAGGTTTACACCAAATATCACTAAATTCAAAAAACTTACCTTTAAATGAAACAGGATTAGGGCCATGCAATAACTTTATTACATCTAGAGTTTCCCAAAACCTATCTTCCTTTTCGTCAAAGGAGATGCCTGCGACATCATATTCCTCTTTCTGCCATCCTAGACCTACTCCAAGTTCTAACCTTCCATTGGAAATAGCATCGAGTGTACTTAGCGTTTTAGCCAACACAGCAGGATTTCGCAAAGGCGCAATAATTATTGCAGTTGCCAATTTGATGCTTGACGTATGGCTTGCAATCATTGTCAGAGTTGTTAGGGGCTCAAACCAATTAGAATCCGATGGAAGAGGGAAGGTGCCAAAAGGATAATTTTGAAGGTTTTTCCCCATTACTAAATGATCAGTAAGACTTACTGAATCAAAACCATGGTTTTCAGCCATTTTAGATATTTCTATGTATGAACTTATTTCACCACCATAAAGATTCTCCAATCCAAAAAGACCACATATCAATTTCATTAATCTAGTTTAGTACATTTAGACAATCATCTAAAAGCCTCATTGTTATGTAAAGATTATTATTAAGGTGTTAAAATTCGAGTCTTTTAGACGCGGGTGTGGTGTTAACGGCTAGCACAATAGCCTTCCAAGCTATTGGTACGGGTTCGAATCCCGTCACCCGCTCCATTTAGTTTATTCCATAAAAAAAGCGAACCAAGTCCGCTTTTTAAATTGTTGCGAGGGGGATCATAACTTGAGGAATATTCACAACATAACTTTGACTAAGTATCTTCTTATAAGTTCAAAATTATTAAAAATAAAAAGATAATACTTGATGAGGCTATTCCAGTACCTAGTGGAATCCTTTCACCGTGAAGATTTTTGGTAAAAATATATAGCCCAAGAGATAGAATCGAGCTTGCTAATAAAATAACTCCTAATGAGCTGGATCCAAAAACTCCTCCAACTGCCCCAAGTAATAAAAAATCACCTGAACCGATGCCATCAAATCCTTTTATTTTTTTATAAATATAATTTATTAGCCATAAGCTACTAAAGCCTAAAATAATTCCAAGAAAACTGTCAATTATGGTTGTATAAAAGTTTAAATAATTCAGGACAATTCCTAGGAAGCAAATTATTCCACTAAGGTAAGTTGATAAAAACAAAATTCTTAAATCAATTACTGCCTGAACATATAGACATAAGATTAATCCAATAACCAACCATCCATGAATGGAATAAATTCCAGTGAGATATATTGTTAATACAGCAAGTGTTGTAATAAAGATTTCATTTAAGAGATAAAGCCTACTAATCTTATGATTGCAAAAATGACACTTACCTCGCAAAAAGACATAACTAAGAACAGGTATTAAATGCAAAGGTCTGAGACTTTTTTTGCAGTGTGAGCAATGGGATGCAGGCAACAGTAAATTAATATCTCTTGGAATCCTGTAGATTAAAACTGAAGCAAAGCTTCCAAGACACATTCCAACTAAAATGCAAAAAATTAGCTCAAGACTATTCAAATTACTTTTTTGTAAGACGGTAACAAACAATCAACAAGATCGTTGTTGGAATAGCATACAAACTTATTATAGCTAGTTTATCAATCACCATTTACTCCAATAGCTTTTGAGTCTGGTCTTCGTGTATCACCGTACCCATAAAAATAATTATTTTTGATCATGATTGATTCCAGTGCTGTTCCTGGATCCATGAAGTAAATTTCTTGACCAAGTTCAGTTATTTTTTTAGCATGCAATTCATCAAAACCTTTTTCTAAAAAAAGTAGATCAGGGTACCACTGCTGATGAACCCTAGGCTTATTAATTGAATCAGCTAAATTCATCTCAAATTCAGCTATGTTCAAAAAATTTTGTAAAACAGCAGTAATAATTCTTGATCCACCTGGTGAACCCATAATCAAAAAGGGACTATTATTTTTAAATACAATGGTAGGTGTCATTGAGCTGAGCGGTCTCTTGCTTGGCTGTATCTCATTAAACTTTTCACCCAACAAACCAAACTGATTAGGTACACCAGGAGCTGATGAAAAATCATCCATTTCGTTGTTCATGAGAATTCCAGTTTTAGCGATCACAACTTTTGATCCAAAAGATGAATTCAGGGTATAAGTGGTTGAAACCAAATTTCCAAATTTATCAGCAATCGAAAAGTGGGTTGTTTCATCACTTTCAAGATCGATATACATGCCAGCTTTAATATCATCTGATTGAGTGACGCGATCAATAGTTATTTTTTTTGAAATGTTTTCAGCATAATTTTTTGAAATTAATTTCTTAACTGGAACATCAACATAATCTGGATCACCCAGGTATTGGGAACGATCTGCGTAAGCATATTTCATCACCTCATTTAGCAGCAGTACATAACTAGGGGAGTTGTGCTTCAAAGATTTTATATCGAAGCTCTCTAATATATTCAACATTTGAATCAAGTGAAGTCCACCAGAAGAGGGTGGTGGCATTGTGATAATTTCAAAGTTTTTATATTTATTTATTAAAGGTTTCCTCCATTTTGATTTGTAATTTTCAAGATCATCTAAGGTAATTAAGCCATCATTTCTTTTCATGTCAGCAACAATTTTTCGCGCAACATCACCTTGATAGAAACCATTTCTTCCATTATTTGATATTTTTTCTAGAGTCTTTGCTAAATCTTTTTGAATCAATAAAGAATTAAATTTAACTGGATTGTCTTGAAAGAATATTTTCTTTGTTTCACTGAATTTACTTAGTGATTCATAATTTCTATTTAACGTATCAGCCATTAAAGGCGAAACTCTAAACCCTTCTTTTGCAAGCTTGATGGAAGGAAGTATTAACTCTTTCCAATCCATAGAACCATATCTTTTATGTAACTCCCACATTCCATCAACAGTACCTGGTACCGCGATGGCCTTATATCCTAGTGTTGAGAGGTTGCTGATAACGTCTCCATTATTATCAAGATACATGTTTTTTGATGCAGCTAAGGGAGCTTTTTCTCGATAATCTAAACTTTGAAATGATTCGTCCGATGAGTTGTATAGGACTGTAAAACCCCCTCCACCTATGTTGCCTGCTCTAGGCAATACCACAGCCAAAGCAAATGCAACTCCAATAGTTGCATCATAAGCATTCCCACCTTTGCTTAGAATTGCTTCACCAACCTCTGAGGCTAAATAATGTTGTGTAACCACCATGCCTTCCAGTCCGACTTCAGGATGAGTAATTGACACCTTATTAAGGACGGGAGGATTTGCAGAAAGAGAAATTGATAACCAAAAAATACTTAAAAAATGATGGTTTCTCATGTTAAGAGGCCTCCATCAACTCTTAAATCAATTCCATTAATATGAACAGCATCCTCGGATGCAAGAAAAACTATTGCTGATGCAATATCCTGTGGAGTTCTATTAACACCATCTACTGGCATAATTTTTTTTAAGAGCCTTTTATCTATGTTGCTCGGTAAAGGTGTTTGCGTTGACATATTGGTTTCAATTGATGCAGGACATACACAATTCACATTAACACCCCGCACACCATACTCAACTGCTAAAGTTTTAGAGAATGCACTGATGCCACCCTTTGAGGCACTGTATGCAGCTGTCCAAGCATGCGAACCAAGAGCGGCTGTAGATGAAACATTTACAATCGAACCATTTGATTCAATTATTAAAGGCAGAGCATATCTGCACATAAAAAATGTTCCTGTTAAATTTACATCGAGGATATTTTGCCAATCTTTTAGCTCAACATCTTTAGAGTGATCAAATCTTAATATTCCTGCAACATTAACCAGCGCCTGAAGCGTTTTAAATCTTGATCTAACTTCTTCAAAAATTTTAGCAACATCATTTACATTGGATATATCTAAAGTATAAGTCCCTAATACAGAATCCTTGAGCTCCCTGGATGTTTCATCAAGTAGCTTTTGATTTACATCAGCAATAATTAATTTAGCTCCCTCATTTGCAAGTCTGCGTGCAGTTGCTTTTCCAATTCCAGATGCAGCTCCTGTAAGAAAAACATTTTTGTTTGTAAATCTTTTCATGAATTATTGAACTTTATTCTGATTGATAATTGACTTGATATTATATCCGACCTTCTTTGAAAGCTCCTCAATAATAGAGGATGGTTTGTCATTAAAAATAAGCTCATAATCAACATTACAAACGTGCCATGCGCCGTCTCGAATCTCCTTTTCTAATTGCTCAGGACCCCATCCAGAATAACCTAAGAAAATTTTATGATTTGCAGTATCTTGTGTATCAATTTTATTGAGCACTTTTTGGGATGTTGAAAGCCATAATCCCTTCCTTAATAAGTTTGACTCATCTTTTATTAATTCTTCATCATGGAGTGTATAAATACTATCCATTGCAACTGGTCCACCAATCATTACTCTAAAAATAGATTCAAGTTGTTTTGGTTTTTTAAGATTTAGCTTGCTAAGTAATTGCGACTCTGAAATCGCACTCGGTTTATTGACAATAAAACCAAAAGCCCCATCTTGATTATGCTCACATAAATAAATTACTGAGTCATAAAAGAAATCATTTTTATTTTCCCCGTTAAAGAAAATAAATTTGTCTTGGAAGAAATCTCTATCCAAAAGCTTGATTTGCTTCTTTTTTAGCCCATTTATAATTGGCTTT
>NHFF02000036.1 GCA_002172535.2 Gammaproteobacteria bacterium TMED104
CAGAATGATCTGCAACAATCCCAGTACTTTGCTCCTCTAGCACATTGATAATTCCTCTTGCAGAGGAGTTAGCAAATGAATGGAGTAAGGTTGTTGGTATTGCAACAACAAGACCAAGAACAGTAGTAACTAGTGCTTGTGATATACCTCCTGCCATGATCTTAGGGTCACCGGTTCCAAATAAAGTAATTTGTTGGAAAGTAACAATCATACCTGTAACAGTACCTAACAGTCCTGCCAATGGAGCTACAACTGATATGATTTTTACAACATTGATGCCTCTCTCAATTGCTGGCCTTTCAGACATAATTGCTTCTGCAAGCTTGAGTTCTAGTGTTTCAATATCCTTATCAAGATTATCATTGCCCACTTTCATAACTCTACCTAATGGGTTGTTAGCATTAGGTTTCTTAGCAGATGATTGAGCTTTAACAGCTCTTCCCATCATATAAAGTTGATAGAGTTTCCAAAGAGCAATAACTACACCAAAGAAACCTACAAAGATAATGATATATCCGACCTCTCTACCCTGATTAATTCTCTCAAGTAAGCTCGGAGCAAGAATCAAGTTAGCCAATAAACTCCCGCCTGCAGGCCCTGTTGGGTCAACACCAAATTTAATGATTTCACCCGCTAATGCATCAGAAATATCACCAGCACCGCCTCTATACTTTCTTTCAGGTTGTTTTGGAAGAAAGGCATATTGGCCTTTTGATGCAACATATTCTAAATATTTTCCATCACAGATTGCATTGTAGAGTCCCACCCTTACTACATCACAAGTAGTGCTTTCTCCATCGAGACCAATAACACTAGTAGTAAATCTAGTAACCTCTGATCCAGCAACCATTTCTCTTTGCAACTCAAACCAAAGTCTTTCAAGCTCTGTAATAGTTGGAAGCTCAGTAGCATCAGACATTTTCTTGGCCAGCTCATTTAAGAACGTTTCCCTCTCTCTTCCGTACTCAGCAGCAGTTAAAGATTCAGAGAATAATGAACTTGCCTCACCAGCTGTACTTTGAAGGTGTCCAAAAAGCTCAACCAAAGAACCCAGCTCTTTTTTATATGCTTCTTCTTTTACCTTTAAGATTTCTTCATTTTTCTTGTACTCAGCTTCTAATTGATCAGCTATCCTCTCTTGCCTAGCTAGCTCTCTTTTTTCTGCAGCTAGAATAGATGCTTGTTTGCTCTTTTCGGCAAGGAATGTCTGCTCACGCTTTGTATTTTCATTTTGCTCAGTTGTTCTGCCCTCTTGGACTAACTGGAGCAAACCTTGAATTGTAGTTGGTTCGCCCTCAGCATCTGTTTCTTGTGCTATAAAAGGTATAGATAGGAAAAATGCTATTAAAAACGGTATTAAATATAAATTTTTCATTAGGAATTACCTCCCATTTTTACTGGCAACACCAGCATGTCGATAGGAGCTTCTTTCTTGGCCATTCTAATTCCGTCTCTTACTTGAGTTCGGTAACCTCCTGGTAATGACTCCCATGAACCTAGTTCTGGATCCCAATAACCAGTATCTCTTCCATCTTTAGTTTGATAGAACATGCCTAATCTACCCACTCTAAGAATATTCACAACAATTTCTTGATTGTCTAATACTATTGTTTCTTCATAAGCATCAAGCTTTCTACCGTATTCAGCCTCGATGTTAAAGGCTTCCAAGATCTGTCTAACTTGCTCTGAAGCTGTCACCTTGGGGTTAGAAAGTGAGCTTCTTACCAAGTCGATTCTCTGTCTTCTTTCCTCGATATGAAAGGGCGTATCTAAGTTTACGTACTTCTCTAAACCTTCTAGCATTCTTTGAGCTAGTGGTGGTATTTGTCTTTGCATGATTACAACCTGAACAAGTTGCTCATCATATTTGTCCATTAGATCAAGCTGCGCTTGAATTTGAATTCTCTTCTGAGCGTTGTATAGCTTTAAGCCTTCAACTTGCTTTGAGACAACCTTATATTCATTAACAATCTTGTCTGTATCGCTTTCAGTGGAATCAATTTTAGCTTGAGATTGTGCTGATAAATTGGTGTTATCCTTGCCTACATCTAAAACCAACTCCATTTCTGAAGCGGTGAGCGATGCGCACAAGATCCCAGCAATTACTAATTTATTACGTAACATATTAGACCCCTTGTGATTCGAGAAAATTAATACTAACAGAAGACATTGTAATGACAAAATATAATTTCAACTGCTTTACCTACTCTTAATCCTATATTTTTTTTTAATTTTATTGTTTAGTTATATTCTAAAACAACTTTGGCATAAATTTTGGAGTTTTTGCTAAATATTCCTTGTATGAGTCTAAATGCCCCCACTTCTTCTTTGCTTTGTTTTCGAGCATTCTTACCCCGCTTACATAGTTAATAAGCAAATAAGAAAAAACAGGCGATATTAGAGCTGCATAAGAGAGTCCCGACATGTATTCGACGGACATTATGCTAATTCCTGCCCAAACCAAAAACTCACCAAAGTAGTTTGGATGTCTAGATCTTGACCATAAGCCAACGTTTATAAATTTATCTTTGTTTTCAGGCAAGGAATTAAATTTAGTTTTTTGGTTATCAGCGATTACCTCTAAAAAAAACCCAATAATAAATAAAGCCAAACCCGCTATAAAAATAGTCGAGATATCAAGCATCATAGAGCTTGTTAAGGCAACCAGTGCAGATGCAGAGCATATGCATACCCATAAGCCTTGCAAAGTCCATGTCATTAGTAATCGAGGTGGATTAACTTTGATATCAGCAAATCTTTTATCCTCTCCAGCTTTATGAATTCTCATGAATAAAAATGAGCCAAGCCTNANAGCCCAAATGGTTATTGCNCCGGCGATAATAATTTTTGTTATCGANANAACNTTAAATAATGANGCTAAGTAAATAGATATNAGCATTANAGTTANATATGTGATACTGCCTGTAAGNTCATAAAACTTTTCTGTTTTTAAAATTACAGATGGNATATATGCTNNCCANTGGATNAGGAATGACANNCCAAAAAGTAAAATCAAAGCTGGATGGTCATTAAAAATCAATGACNCTCCAGAAATCATCCATGAAAATAGCAGTGCAAANATTACAACCCCAAGNGTTATTANTATNTNAATCANAATTTACTCCCAGCCACATTCNAGNCCATCATTTTGCTCATCNAGCCATTCNTTTAGTGGCATGTAGTAGTTTAGCATTGAGGTTCCGCTTAAAGACCTTGNTCCTGTTATTTTTTCAAATGCATCTTGCCAAGGAACACTTTGTCCNANGCTAAGCATATCTCTTAAGCTTTCCCCAGCAATTTTACTGTTNTATATAGANCACTCATGAAGTGGTCCCTGAAATCCAATNTTTTTACATANAGCTTCATGAAACTGATATTGCATGATCCTAGCAAGATAATATCTTGTGTANGGNGTATTNCCAGGAATNTGATATTTAGCNCCTGGATCGAATGCATCNANGGNTCTTTGAGCTGNAGATGTTATTCCTTGGTACTCNCTTCTAAGGTCCCACCAGCTAGAATTAAGTTCTTGATTACTGGTTATTCCTTCAAAAACACCTCCCCTCCATCTATCAAGCATTAATGTCCATGGAACTCCTACGACGCCATCTAAAGCTTGCTGCATTAATAATGCTATGGGATCGCTNTTTGCNGCATCAGCTTCTTCTTTTGAAATGAAGCCAATCCTTTCAAGATAATCTGGTGTTATCGAAAGAGCTAGNAAGTCTCCAACTGCTTCATGGAAGCCATCATTNGCNCCACCTTCAAATACGCTAGGAAGATGATTGTANGCTTGATAATAAAATATATGTCCTAATTCATGGTGAATTGTCGTGAANTCTTCTGCATTTTTCTCAATNCACATCTTAATCCTTAGATCTTCATTGGAGTCAAGATTCCAAGCTGATGCATGACATACAACATCGCGATCCTGTGGTTTTANAAAAAGGGATCTGTCCCAAAAAGTATCTGAAAGCTNATCAAACCCCAATGATAAGAAAAAGTTTTCAGCTATTTCTACCATCTCTATCTCATCAAGGTTTCNTTCATTTATGATGGCAGTTAAATCAANGNCAGATTGCTCNCCTGCAGGCTNATAGACAAGATCATAAATATTTATCCATGATTGACCCCACATATTTCCTAAAATGTGAGCTGGAATGGTTCCATCGCCTGGCATTNTTTCAGGACCATAATATTCAGTAAGCTTGTTTTTNACATGGCACTGAAGTGANTCATATAAGGGCTTTAATTCTTGCCATACCCTCTCGGTCTCATTCTNAAANTCTTCAACCGGCATATCATATTTACTAAACCATAAATCAAGNAGGCCGGAGTATCCTAAATCTTCTGCACCTTGATTNCCTATTTCTACCATTCTGAGGTATTTTTCTTTCATAGGTTTGCCAATTTCTCTCCAGCCAGTCCAAGCTCTCAATAAATCATCTGTGTCNCTNGAGTTATCAATCACATTTTCAAAGGCCTCAAGGTCATAACACTNTCCATCCTCANAGCAATGTGAGCCAGTCCCATACATTGCTTCTAGTTCAGTTGATATATTTGATAATTCTTTGGCAAGCTCACTATCATAAGGTGATGGCATTACAAATGAGCCTTTTATTAAATCCAGCTTCCTNCTGGTTGAGTCAGATAATTCGGAATTATTAAATAGGGCTGCTTCCCTTGCCCTTTCCAGGGATAAAAGTTGCAATCTCATGCCGAAGTCGGAAACTATTTTTTGTGAGTCGTAGGTAATAAAATTAGAGCCGATCCAATAAGCTGAACTCGCTATGGGTCCAAGCGTCTCATCCTCTTTCTCAATTCGTTCCAAAAACTCTAATGCATCAGCTTCTGTATAAGTGGATGAATTTGTATCTGAGCAAGATACAATTAGTAATAAACTTGCTAAAAACGTATAAAATCTCTTCATGATAAAACCCTTATTTAATTAAACCGCATAGATATGACTAAAATCTCGACTAATCAATTCAAAAACGGACTAAAGATTATACTTAATGGTGCGCCTTGCTCAATACTTGATCACGAGTTTCATAAGCCTGGGAAGGGTCAAGCTGTTATGAGAGTTAAATATAGAAACCTATTAACTGGCAAAGTGATCGATAAAACCTTTAAATCTGGTGAAAGTGTTGATCAAGCAGATGTGATTGCAAAAGAGATGACATATCTATATTCAGATGGTGAGAATTGGCACTTCATGGATCAAGAGAGCTTCGATCAAATTAGCATCAATGAAGACATTATGTCTGATGCAAAACAATGGTTAATTGGCCAAGAGGCTTGTGAGGTAATTAGTTGGAATGGATCGCCTATNAGTATTGAAGTNCCTCCATTTGTAGAATTAAAAATTACCAGTTCAGAGCCNGGGGTTAAAGGGGACACCGTATCAGGAGCTACAAAGCCTGCGACACTGGAGACTGGAGTTTCAATTCAGGTCCCTCTTTTTGTTGAGGANGGAGAAACTATNAAGGTTGACACAAGAACCAGTGAATACGCNGGAAGAAAATAATGATTGCAAAGATTAGTGCACTTATTAATGAGAGATTATCTGATTTAGGGCTAGAGGAGCAATCAACAAATCAAATTATTAAAAATTCGAAGCTTTCATTTTCGGATAATCTAGACAAGGGTCACTTAACAACAAATATTGCAATGGTNNGTGCAGGANTTGCAAAAAAGAATCCTANAGAGATTGCTGAATTTATCAAAAAAAGTCTTTTAGAAGATCNATCCATTAATAAAATTGAAATTGCTGNACCAGGCTTNATCAATATCTTCCTTGAACAAGAAATATTTTTAGACCTNTTATNTGAATGCGTTCAATTCTCAAATCAAGTTTCAGAAAAAGAAAAACAAAAAATTCAGGTTGAATTNGTTTCAGCAAATCCTACTGGGCCNCTCCATGTTGGGCANGGACGNGGNGCTGCTTATGGAGATGCAATNATAAGATTGCTTAATTTNAAAGGTCATGATGCTACAGGTGAGTATTATGTAAATGATGCTGGCAGACAAATTGATATTNTAACTTGCAGCATAATCCTCAGAGGAAAGAACTTATTCAATGATGACNACTTTCCAGAATCTGCATACAAGGCAGAATATATNAATGATATTGCAGCNAAAATTAATCCTGAATTCTTTGAAAATTTCAGTATTGNTNAATTAGGACAAAGTCCAAATGATCCTGAAAAGCAAATTGATNACCTGATTGCAGTTTTTAAAAAAGAGAGTNCNGATCTATGGGCTGAATCAAGNGAAATTGGGTTGGCTTATGTGATTGAATCAATTAAAGATGATNTNCAAAAATTTAATGTCATCCATGAACATTGGTTTTATGAATCTAGCCTTGGNNACATTGAAGACAAAGAATCTCTNCTAGGAAAAGCCATAGAAACTGTAAAAGAGAACAATGGNTATGANAAAGATGGNGCATTATGGCTTCAATCGACNAATCATGGTGATGACAAAGATAGNGTCTTNGTNAGAGAAGATGGGCGAGGTACATATTTAGCATCNGACGTTGCATATCATAAAAATAAACTTGANAGAAACTTTGATGTTATNGTTAATGTTTGGGGCTCAGACCATCATGGNTATATNAAAAGAATAGAGTCATCCATTGAATCTATGGGTTACTCAAAAGAAAGATTAAGAGTTCAATTAGTTCAATTTGCTAATCTTTTTGAAAATGGAAAAAAGGTAAAAATGTCTACCAGATCTGGAGAGTTTTATAAGCTATCGGATTTGATTGAAAAGCTGGGTACGGATGTTTCGAGGTTTTATTATTTGTCTAAACAGGCTGATCAACATCTTGATTTTGATTTGTCGCTGGCAACAGAAGAAAATAAAGAAAATATCTATTTTTACATTCAGTATGCGCATGCAAGAATTTCTTCTTTGGAACAAAAGTACCTATTAAATAATGATGGCCTCCCTTCAGAGTTGATATCAAGCGAGTTCTCTCTTTGCGATAAATTAATACTCAAATCGCTTAAATTTGATGAGATTATNGATAGTGCTGTTGAAAACTTACAGCCTCACCTNATNATTTTTTATTTAAANGACTTAGCNCATCANTTTCATCAATTCTATAATGACCATAATATTTTAAAATCTGATGNAAAAACCCAAAATGACATTATGTTTGTCTTGAGTAATGTNAAAAAGATTTTTTCAAAATCCCTAGATTTACTTGGAATTAGTGCAATGGACAAAATGTAATATGAAGGATTTTGCCAAGCGAATAAATAGCAAAAAGAGTTCAAAAAAAAATAAATCAGTCAATCAAAGATTTATTACAAAAAAATCATTTAAAAATCCCTTTAGCTTAAAAACAGGTCTTACCCTTGTAATCATCTCAGCGATTGGTGCATTTGTTCTTATTAATGGCATGAATACTGATGTAAAGAAAATGGTGGGGCTTGATATAACCTCTAATATTGAATTCTCCTATCCGGTTGGCCTTACAGAAGACTGGATTTATACAGAAGACCTAGATAGATCAAATGAGGAATGTAACTACATATTACAGATAGAGACATATGGGAGAAAAATTTATGCACAGGAAGAGCTCACCAATATTCTGAAACTAGGCTTGCAACCTTATATTGATAATTATTTTAGCTCCAAAGAGCCCGGCAAGGCTTATTTTAGGTTAATGTCTGGCCCATATGAGAATAAATCTGCTGTAAACAATGCTAGAGAAATTCTCATAAAGTCAGGAAGATCGCCATTGATTCGACAAAGATGCTCGAAGAATTAATAAAAAATAATGTTNAAAGCCTTAAGGCTAATATTTCATCTGCAACTAAATCAGAGCCAATGATTGTTGCNGTCTCAAAAAAGAAATCTGTAGATCACATTTTGGCTGCATTAAATCANGGAATAAANAATTTTGGAGAAAANTATGCCGCTGAGCTTGCAGAAAAAGCNNAATNTATTAATGCCAATGCTNTTTGGCACTTTATTGGNCCAATTCANAGCAATAAAACAAAGACNATNGCCTCTTTTGCAACNTGGGTGCACTCNNTTGNAAGAATTAAAATTGCAGAAAGGTTAAACAANCATTGTTTTGATTTNAATAANTCTATAAATGTTCTNATCCAAGTGAATATCGATGNTGAAATTTCTAAATCCGGCGTGCAAATAGGCGATGNTCATCCCCTNGCAAANTTTATTGAGGAGCATTGTTCTAATTTGAGACTTCGCGGNCTGATGTTTATGCCAAGCNTAACTAAGTCTGAAAATGAAAAGAATGAGTCNATGGAGAGAATAAAACACGCAATCGANGCCATCAGCTCNGACTTTAACAATTTTGATACTTTTTCATTTGGTACATCGCATGATTATCCAATTGCATTAAAATATGGCTCTAATCTGATAAGAGTAGGCGAAAATATTTTTGGTAAAAGAGAATGAATATTGGTTTCTTAGGTTGTGGGAATATTGCGCAAGCTATGATTGTGGGTTTGCTAGATAGCGGATTAAGTCCTAGCTCAATTACCGTACTAACTAGAAACCAAAAAAAGAAAAAGTTTTATAAAAAAAACTCAATTAAAAGACTTGCAGTAAATAAGGCAAATTCAACTAAATTTGACTTTATTTTTTTATGCGTAAAGCCTGCAGATGCTAAAGATGCCATTGAAGGGTCTGCAATTAATTGGGGTAATGCTAACCTTGTTTCTGTAGTTGCAGGAATTTCATCTCAGAAGCTAAAAATATTCGCAAATTCGGACAAGGTTATAAGAATTATGCCGACTACCAGTTCAGAATTTGGCAAAAGCATTACTGCTATTTTCATGGAAGAAGAACAAAAAAAACAAACAAAAAAATTAATTCCTCTCCTAAATAAAATGGGCTCTACAATTGAGCTATCATCAGAAAAGGATCTTCACGAATTTACTGCTGTTGTGGGTAGCGGGCAAGCTTTCATAATGGAGGCTTTAAAGCAGTATGATGAAAAACTATTAAAGTTTTCAAAAA